>JAFXQV010000033.1 GCA_017526785.1 Oscillibacter sp.
CAGTTGGTAGAGCAACTGACTCTTAATCAGTGGGTCCCCGGTTCGAGTCCGTGAAGGCGCACCAACGGCCCGTTGGTCAAGTGGTTAAGACAGCGGCCTCTCACGCCGTTAACATCGGTTCGAATCCGGTACGGGTCACCACAAAGAGCGTTGTTCGACTTCGGAACGTGTTCCGAAAAAGGGTTCCTTACAAAGCATGTACTCCGGTCAGTCCGGATACAGATACAGTTGGCGTTGATTGGGGTGAGGGTTCACCTGTTCCCATTCCGAACACAGTAGTTAAGCTCATCTCCGCCCACGATACTTGGCTGGCGACGGCCCGGAAAAACAGGTAATGCCAACACAGAACGCGGTTCGTGAAAGCGAATCGCGTTTTGCTTTCAAAATGTAACGTCCTCTCCGTGTGGGGAGGACGTTTTTTCATGTTTAGACAAGTTTTCTTTCTTGTATAAACAACTGCGCTTCCTTGAATACCTGCCACAAAATTTGTCTGAACAAATTTCAGATATGCTCGTTCAGATATGTTCGTATGCCCGGAATACCGCCGTCACAAGGCCTAAAATCTGCGCGTCCGTGCCGTCAATCGGGGGATAGGCGTCGTTTTCGGGCAGAAGCCAGATTTTCCCGTCCCGCGACAGATAGCGCTTGACCGTGGCCTCGTCGCCAATCAGCGCCACCACAATTTCCCCGTTGTTCGCTTCCGGCTGCTGCCGAACAATCACGTAATCGCCCGGCAAAATCCCCGCGTTCAGCATGGACTCCCCGCGTACCCGCAAGGCAAAATAGTTGCCGCCCTGCCCCACGGAATCCAGCGTCAAATACTCCTCCACGCACTCCTGCGCCAGAATCGGACTGCCCGCCGCGACCGTGCCGAGTACCGGAATCCGGCTTTTTCCGCCCGACGCCGGGTCAAGCAGTGTAATGGCGCGTCCCTTGCCGGGGTCTACCGCAATCAAGCCCAGTTTTTCCAGATTTTTCAGGTGGAAATGCACCGTCGACGACGATTTCAAATTCATCGCCGCGCCGATTTCGCGTACGGCGGGCGGATAGCCGTGTTCCCGCTGATAACTCCGCAGATAATCATAGATTTTCCGCTGCATGGCGGTCAGTTTCATAATAAGCCCCTCCATCATAACGACCTGTCCCTGTGTCTGCTGTCCGTGACATTATAGCACCGTCCGGGCGAAAATGCAAACAAATGTTTGCTAATTTCACGCTTGACAATCCGGCAAAAACAGGGATAATAGAGTTATAAGAGCATTACAGGGAGGAACCGCCATGACACTGGAAGAACTCGAAGCGCGTATCCCTCGCGGGAAAGTCCGCACGCGGTTCGCGCCGTCCCCTACCGGATATATGCACGTCGGAAACCTGCGTACCGCGCTATATACGTGGCTGATTGCCCGCCACAGCGGCGGCACGTTCATTCTCCGCATTGAGGACACCGACAGAAACCGTCTCGTGGAGGGCGCGACCGAAGTCATTTACCGGACTATGAGGGAGTGTGGGCTTGACCACGATGAAGGCCCCGATATCGGCGGCCCCGTGGGGCCGTACGTTCAATCGGAGCGGCGGGAACTGTACGGACTGTACGCTAATCTGTTAGTGGACAAGGGCGCGGCGTACCGCTGTTTCTGCGAGAAATGCGCGTCCGGGGAGGACAGCGGCGAATTTGACCGCGAGGACGACCCGTGCCGTACCCTCTCCCGCGCCGAATCCGACGCCAGAGCCGCCGCCGGGGAGCCGTACGTCATCCGGCAGAAAATCCCCCGCGAGGGTTCCACGACTTTCCATGACGTGTCTTTCGGGGACATCACCGTGGAAAACCGGGAAATGGACGACCAAGTGCTCCTGAAGCGCGACGGACTGCCCACGTACAATTTCGCCAACGTCGTGGACGACCATTTAATGGGCATTACGCACGTAGTGCGGGGGAGTGAGTATCTGGCTTCCGCACCGAAGTACAACCTCCTCTATGAGGCGTTCGGCTGGGAAATCCCCGAATACGTCCATTGCTCTCCGGTCATGCGCGACGCCCACAGTAAAATGTCGAAGCGCCACGGCGACCCGTCCTATGAGGACCTTATCGCGCAGGGCTATTTGACGGCGGCGGTCTTGAACTATGTCGCGCTGTTGGGCTGGTCTCCGCGCGGGGAACTCGCCGAAAAGGAGTTCTTCACGCTCCCCGAACTCGCGGACGCGTTCGACATCGCGGGTATCTCCAAATCTCCCGCCATTTTCGATATCGGGAAACTGACCTACTTTAACGCGTCCTACATCCGCGCCATGACGCCGGAGGCCTTCGCGGACGCGGCCGAGCCGTATATCCGGCAGGCCGTCAAAAATACGGACATCAGCGCGGCCGAAATCGCGGCGCTCTTGCAGGCGCGCTGTGAGAAGCTGTCCGACATCCCGGAGAAAGTCGACTTTTTCGACGCGCTCCCCGACTACGATACCGCGCTGTTCACAAACAAGAAGTCGAAAACCAATCCAGACGTATCCCGCGCCATGCTCCAAGCCGCCGTTCCCGCGCTGGAGGGCGTCGCCGACTGGACTATGGACGCCGTACACGATGCGTTATTCCCGCTCGCCGCGTCGCTGGGCGTCAAGAACGCCACGCTGTTATGGCCTGTCCGGATTGCCGTCTCCGGCAGAGCCGTCACGCCCGGCGGTGCCGTGGAAATCTGTCACATTCTGGGCAAAGCGGAAACGCTGCGCCGCCTGAAATCCGGCCTTGCGAAACTGTCCGAATCCTGAACGCCTGTCATGGGAAAGGAAGTTGAGGAAATCATGAGCCATCTTATCATCCCGGAGGGCTACCGCCCGCGCCTGACAAGCAGTGAACTCCAGCGCGCCATTACCCTGCTCCGCGCAGAGTTCCCGCGCCGCCTCTCGTCGTGCCTGAACTTGCGCGAAGTCCGCGCCCCGCTGTTCGTCGACCGCGCCAGCGGCCTGAATGAGACCCCCGTCGCGGAGGCTCCGACCATCTCGTTCGACATCCCGGATATCGACGTTCACGCGGAGTTCATCCACTCCCTGTCCAAATGGGCGCGGGTGGCGCTCAAACGCTATGAATTTAAGCTCGGCACGGGGCTTTACGCCTCCGTACACACCGCCCGCCCCGACGTGCGTACCGACAACATGCACTCCGTATACGTCGACCAGTGGGACTGGGAAAAGCACATCGACCCCCAAAACCGCGACACGCAATATCTGCGCGACACCGTGCGCGATATCGTGACCTGTATCTGTGACGCGGCGGAGGCACTGCGGCGGGCGTTCCCGGCGCTGACGTTCCACCCCGACCGGGACGTGTACTTTTTGACGGCGCAAGAGTTAGAGGACCGTTTCCCGAACCTTTCCCCGGCGGAACGCGAAACCGAAATCTGCCGCCTGCACCGGACTGTCTTTTTAACGAACATCGGCTCCGCGCTCCGCTCCGGCGAACCCCACGCCGGACGCGCTCCCGACTGCGACGACTGGGACTTGAACGGCACCCTGTTCATGTGGCACCCCATTCTGAAACAGGCTTGCGAACTGTCTACAATGGGTATCCGCGTGGACGCCGACGCCCTGCGGCGTCAACTGGCCGCCGCGAACTGTGAAGACGTGCGTTTCCGGCTCTTCCATCAAATGCTGTTGAATGGCGACTTGCCGCAGTCCATCGGCGGCGGAATCGGCGCGTCCCGGCTGTGCATGCTCTTGCTCGAAGCCTGCCATATCGGCGAAGTACAGGCCGGACTTTGGGACACCGAAACCGTCAAGGCCTGCGAAGAGGCCGAAATTCCACTGCTGTGACCTCTGCGTTCCCTCTCCCGAATACGGGAGAGGGCTTTTTGCACAAATTCAGCCCGTTAGAAAATTCTGGAATCAGAGGAAAAAACCTTGACAGAAGCGGTCGATTCCTGTACTCTTTTGTCTGCGCGAATCCGATTACGAAAGAGGACAGGTGAACGCAATGCTGGAACGTATATTCAGTGGAATTATGGCTCTCTGGATGTCGATTGCCCCCGGCGGGGCGGACGTTCAGACGCCGGAAGATACCCTTGAACCCGTCAATATCGCCGTGGAGGAACACGAAACCGTCACGCTGGAACGCGTCCGGGAAATTTCTTTCCCCGACAGCCCCGAGAAAGCCGCCGACGCCGTCAGCTACGCCGCCTACCGCGGCCTGATGTCCGGTTTCGAGGACGGCCTTTTTCATCCCGACAACTTCCTGAACGCCGGACAGGCGCTCCGTATTCTCCGGCGCGTCGCCGCGTATACCAAACTGGACGCAGGCTCCGATACCATGTCCGATATCGAGTGGGCAAGCGCCGTCGAACTGCTCTCGCCGGAAACGGACGGCTTCCGGATGACGTTCCGCCCGAAAAACGCGCAGGTCTTGGCGGAGTACGAGGACGGTACGCAGGAACTCGTCGAGTATTGGGACATTCCCGACGGCGCGTCCCTTGTGACCGAGAACCCGGACGGCACGCCGAATTTCGCCGCGCTCTACGGCAAAGGCGTCTCCGTGAGACTGGAAGAACCCCTGTCCCGCGCACAGTTCGCCTTACTGCTCTACCGCTTCGCGTCGTTCGCCGGGTACGATTTGGCCTGCACGGGCAATCTGGCGCTTCGCCCCGACGGCGATACCGTCCCCGACTACGCCAAAGTCCCCTACTCGTGGGTTATGGAGCATGACCTGTATCGGCCTGTCGTCGTCGACAAACTGTGTCCGGCGCTTCCGGTGTCCCGCGCACAGGCGGCGCTCATCTTCACGGCTCTGCTCGCCGACGGCACCGGGGAACCCGTCGCCGTGCAGATTACCCGGGAAGCCTCCAACCCCTTCTTCGTCAGCAGGAGCAGGGACTTCCACGACACCATACAGGCGACCGTCAACAACGCCGGGGAGCGCTACGGCGCGACCGGGGTGCAGGTCGCCGTCATTGAACGCGGACAGCTTACCGATACCTTCGCCTACGGCTGGGCTACCAAGGGCGACGACCGCATGACCCCTGCCCACAAAATGCGTATCGCGTCCATTTCCAAAGTGCTTATCGGCATGGCGGCGGCGCACATGCGGCAGGATGGCCTCGTCAACTATGACGAACCCCTCGGCACCTACTGGGGCGAGACGTTCCGGAATCCCGCACACCCCGATACCCCCGTCACGCTGAAAACCCTTTTGACGCACACATCCTCCCTCATCGACGGAAGCCTGAGCGCCAGCGCCGTACGCTCCCGCCTGAGTTCTGGGCGCGGCTATACCTCCGCCGTGCCGGGTTCCCTCAATTACTGGGAGTACAGTAACTACGGCTTCGGCGTCCTCGGGCTGACACTCGAACGCGTCGCCGACGCCACGATGGACAATCTCCTCGACCGCTACTTCTTCAACGTCATGGACATCGACGCCGGTTTCTACGCCGGAGACCTCGACGACAACTCGAAACTGGTCACGCTCTACAGCGGCGGCTCCGTGACGCGTTCCCTGTCCGCACAGCGACAAATGCACAACCCCGGCGTGTGCGGCGACGGCAGTGTGTTCGCGGGCGGACTGGTCATCAGCGTACGAGACCTCGGAAAAGTCGCCGCCCTGCTGGCCAACGATGGCGCTTATGAGGGCTTGCAACTGCTTAGCCCCGAATCCGTGCGCCTTATGGAGACCTACGAAAGTCAGAGCGTGTCCGACGGCTTCTATCAGGCCATGCCCCTTCGTTACCGTGCCAACGCCTACGGCCGGAGCGGCATTTACTACCATACCGGCAGCGCCTACGGCGTGTTCAACGGCTTCTCCTACGACCCCGCGACCGGGGACGGCGTGGTCGTGCTGACAGTCGGTGCCAGCGGTGCCAGAGACAAAAACGGCAATTACGCCGTTTGCGGCGCGATTTTCGACTCTGTATACCATACGATTGCGACACAATAAAGCGCTCCGCCCGAAAGCCGCTTCCGGTTTTCGGGCGGCTCATCAAGTTGTCGGTTCCACATGTCCCAAGCGCGAGGCCAGCAGGAAGCCGCCTCCGCAACATAGCCCGGACAGTAACACTTCCCACGCGCCACTGTAGCGCAACGGCACCATGAAGAGCGCGGACGCGCAGACAATGCCCAGAATCCCATGCGATACGGCGGCGTGGCGCGTTCGGAACAGCCGATTCATCAGCCGGGCAAACAGTGCCGCCGACAGTACCGCCCCCGGCACGCAGGCTGACAACGCCGCAATGTCCATGCGGGACAAGTCCTCCAACAGAGGTCGGTACAGTCCCAGCGCCATCATAACCGGGGACGCGCTGAACCCCGGAAGCACCGTCCCCAGTCCCCAGAGTATCCCACAGAAGTTGTACCACCAGAAATTGGGCGCGGCCTGTACGTGTAAGACATGCCGCACACACCAGAAGCCCGCGCACATCGCCAGCCCGCACAGCCAGAACCAGCCCCACGCGTGTCCCTCTCTCCCGGCCTCCCGGAACAGCGCCGGGACGCTTCCCGCAATCAGCCCTATGAACAGCCACACACAGACCGTCTCCGACGACCCCATGACCGCGTTCAAGCCCCGCGCAATCAGCAGGAAGCCGAGCGCCCATCCCACGCCCAGCGGAAGCGCCAGACGCCAGTATTTCCGCGCCGCGCTTCCCGGACGCGTCAGCAGTTCCATGAACGGCCGATAGATTCCGAACACGACCGCCAGCACCCCACCCGAAACTCCCGGCAAAATCGCCCCCGCGCCGATGAGTACCCCGCAGAGCATGTAACGCCACCCGCAGCGGACAGTCTCCATACATTCGCCTCCCGCATGGAAAAATACGTAAATCATTTTTGTACATTTTTCGGATTCTCTCTTGACCTCGCGCGGAAAATCGGTTACAATAACACATTGTGTATTGCAGAATCCCCCGGCGGCGGACGGTGCGCGCCGGGTACCGAAAGGCAGATTGAAATCATGGAACATCCCTATAAGACCCGTCAAGGCGGCGCGACTGTCACGATTTTTGTCCCTTATGACTGTAAGAATCACTGCCCGTTCTGTATCAACAAGGGCGAATATGCCGACCTGACCGGATTCTCGCTGGAGAAAATCTGCCAGAGTATCCGCCGCATGGACGCCATTACCCCGTATTGTGATTTCGTGTTTACGGGCGGCGAACCGTTCTCTGAACTCGATTCGCTCCAAATCATGCTTGACCAGATTCCGACAACCCACCGCGTGTTCATTAATACGACGCTTCCCGTGTCGGAGTTCCAGTCAGAGGAAGACGTGCTTGCCTTCGCGGCGCGCAATCGGCACAAGATTACCTGTATCAATGTTTCCCGCCATATGCAAAAGTATGTCGTGGAATCCAACGACAGCCTGTTAGCGCGTCTGCCCGTGCCGTTCCGCGTGAACTGCGTGCTGTACAAGAATTACCCCGCCGAGAAGATTGTGCCGTATCTGGAACGGTTCCGGGCGATTCCGGGCGCGTCCATCCAGTTCCGCTTCGACTACACCGCCACGACCCCCGAAAACCTCTACGACGAGGAACACGACAAAATCCTGCACGACCTGCGGAAAATCGCGTACTATACCGGCCTCGACGGCTGCCGTATGCGTTGCGGCTTCCACTTCAACTACAAGGGCATGGAGCTGACGTATCACAAGACCCTGCCCTATTCGACTATCGTCGAGCGTGACCCCGTGGACGGCGTTACTTACGATATCCTCTACGACATCCTCATCAAGCAGAACGGCGACATTCACTCCGACTGGACGGGCGTCCCACTGGATGTGGACGCCTACGAGAAGGTCATCTTTGAGCCGTACGACCTGCGCTGGCTGGTCAAAGTCGCGTGACACAACGCCCCGGAACAGTTCAGAAAACCGTTCCGGGGTCTTTTGCGCTCGGGCGGATGATTACGCGTTGCCTTTATTTGCCATACTGCGCAATGAGATTGGCCTTTTTGAGTTCCTTTTCGTTCTTGTAATACTGCCGGGCTTTCGCGCCTAATTCGGGGTCAAGCTCGTCGAGTTGGGCGGCGATACTCTCTACTTGTGCGTCACAGTCCGCCTCCATGTCGCTGATGGTGTCCATACGGGCGTATACAATGCGGATTTTCGCGGTTCTGGTCTGCTGTTCGGGTTCCAGCGCCAGAAATTCCGTGATACATTCCTGTATGACATTGTCCAACTTGGTATTAAAGGAACTTTGCAAAACGTATAACTGCGCAAAGAGATTTTGTACCTTCGCCTCTTTTTCGGCTTTCGCCTTCGCTTCCGCTTCCGCTTCCTCCTTGGCCTTTTGGGCGGCCTCGGCGTCCGCTTTCGCCTTGGCTTCGGCGTCTGCCTTGGCTTTTGCCTCAGCGTCCGCTTTCGCCTTAGCTTCGGCCTCCGCCTTGGCTTTCGCTTCCGCTTCCGCCCTTGCCTTTTCAGCGGCTTCTTGCTCGGCTTTGGCCTGTGCTTCCGCTTCGGATTCGCCCCTCTCGCCGGATAATTGCGCCGTGGGTTCCGGTTCGGTCACTTGCGGCACGGGTTCCGGCTCCGGTTCGGACACCTGCGGCGCGGGTTCCGGCTCCGCTATCGCTTCCGGCTCCGTCGTGGGTTCCGCTTCCGGCTCCGGTTCGGATACGGCGTCGGCGTCCGGCGTCACGGTTCCGCCGCCCAAAAGCTGCGCCGCCGCTTCCTCCAGTGTCATGGTACCGTCCGCAATCGCCGCCTGCATTTCCGGCGTCAAGTCGAGTGTGGGTATCTGGTATTCCCCTTGGAGTTCCTGTGTAATCTGCTCGTTCTCCGCGCTTTTCGCCGTGACCTGCTCCTCGTCCATGGTGACGCTCTTCGCCACGGAGGCCGCGGTCTTAATCCGCCTCCACTGCGTGATGCCAACGGCAAGAAGCAGAACCGCGACCGCCGCGACCGCTCCGATGATAATTTGCTTTTTCCGCATAACTGCCCTCTTTTCCTGTGTGTGTCAAGAAGTTGTTGGAACGCCCCGCGCTACAGGGGACTGTCATTGAGACGCTTTCGCCGTCCGTAAAGTTCCCCACGGGACGCGGCCAGACAGAAATTTTGACATATGACGTTTTGCCGTGGCGTACGGCCACGGACATTGCATAGTATACCACTTTCCCGCGCAAAAGAAAAGAGGTTTTCCGCGAATTTTCCCCCCGATAACGGAAACGCCGCCCGGATTGCTCCGGACGGCGCTGTGTTTCAGTCTCAGTCGACACGCGGACCGGCGGCGGCCACGTCGGCGCTCATGTGGGTATACTTTGCGAAGTTCTCGCGGAAGCTCTTGGCCAGCATTTCGCAACGGTGATGATATTCGTCCTTGTTCTCCCACGTATTGATGGGGTCGAGAATCTCGGACGGCACGCCCTCAATCGCCTTGGGAACCTGTACGCCGAAGGTCTTATCCGTGAAGAACTCGCCCTTTTCGATGTCGCCGTTCAGGGCGGCCGTGACCATGGCGCGGGTGTACTTCAGGCTCATGCGCTTCTGCTTGCCGTTCTCGTCGTGGACGCCGTTCCAGCCCGTGTTGACAAGGTAGACGTTCGCGCCGGAGTGTTCGACTTTCTCCGCCAGCATTTTGGCGTATACGGACGGGTCAAGCGGCAGGAACGGAGCGCCGAAGCAGGTCGAGAACGTCGGCACGGGTTCCTCAATGCCGATTTCGGTTCCGGCGACCTTGGACGTGAAGCCGGAGACAAAGTAGTACATGGCCTGCTCGCGGTTGAGCTTGGAAATCGGCGGCATGACGCCATAGGCGTCGGCGGTCAGAAACACGACGGTCTTGGGTACGCTCGTACTCATGCCGGACAGTTCCGCGTTGGGGATATAGTCCACCGGATAGCCCACGCGGGAGTTGACGGCCAGACTGTCATCGAAGAAGTCAAATTCCCGGGTATCGGGGTCCATGACCACGTTTTCGACCAGCGCGCCGAACTTGATTGCGTGATAAATTTCCGGCTCGCCCTCTTCCGTGAGGTTAATGCACTTGGCGTAACAGCCGCCTTCAAAGTTGAATACGGAATCGTCCGCCCAGCCGTGTTCGTCGTCGCCGATGAGTGCGCGGTTCGGGTCGGCGGACAGCGTGGTTTTGCCCGTGCCGGACAGGCCGAAGAATACCGCCGCGTCGCCCGCTTTGCCGATATTCGCGGAGCAGTGCATCGGGAACACGCCCATTTTCGGGAGAACGTAGTTCATGACCGAGAAGACGGACTTCTTGATTTCGCCCGCGTACTGGCTGCCGCAAATCAGCACCATGTGTTCCTCGTAGTTCACGAGAATGACCGCTTCCGTGCGGGTGCCGTCGATTTCGGGAACGCACTTGAAATTCGGCACGGCGATAATCGTGTAATCGGGGGCGAAGTCCTTGAGGTCGTCGGCGGTGGGGCGGCGGAGAAGCTGGTGAATGAACATGTTCTGGGACGCCAGCTCGTTAATAATGCGGAAATTCTGCTTGTACTTGGGGTCAGCCCCGGCGAAGCCGTCGAAGATGAAGATTTCACGACCCTGCAAGTAGGCCTTGACTTTCGCAAAGATGGCGTCGTACTTCTCTTTTTCAATCGGTACGTTTACATCACCCCACGCGATTTCGTCATGGACGGCGGGCGTGTCCACGATGAACTTGTCCTTGGCACTGCGCCCGGTGTACTTGCCGGTCTTGACGACCAGCGCGCCAGTACGGGACAGCGTACCCTCGCCGCGACGGAGCGCGTGTTCCGTCAACTGAGCCGGGTTCAGGTTCCGGTAGACAGCCGATGGATTGATAATGCCGAGTTTTTCGAGACCGTAGGTTTCCATAGGTGAAAGCCTCCATTATATGGAAATTTTGTGGGGGGGAAAGTCCGTGCCGGACAGTCCGGGGGGTATTATACTCGCTTTCGGAGGGAATAGCAAGGTTTTTTGTGAAATTCTGAAAAAGTTGACCGATAGCCGCTTTCGGGCATACGGCGAATGTCAGCGCTTTTTCCCCAAGATTTCCCGGCGGATGTACGCGAAAGCGGCGTCCTCGCCCTCGTCGCGGAGTTTCAGTAGCATGGATTCAATTAAATCGGACGTGGCCGGGTGCATGAGCAGCCGTTTCGCCTTGCCGCGCTGGAAAAATTCGTACGGGTCGGCGTCGGTGTACTTGTCGCCACGGTAGACCTTGCTCGCCGCCACGCGGTCGCAGAACATCTCCGCCACGTACTTTTTCGGCATTTCCACGCCGCAAATACCCTGCCCGTCGAGGCCGTAATCCGTCCAATACTCAAAATGGTGCTTGTTGCGCCCCTTGTGGTGGAGCCAAGAGGCACTGTAACCGTACTCCCGGCGCTGGGCGTCGTTGGGGCTTCGGTCGCCCTGATAGTACCGCGCCCCCGCCAGAAATTCGACCGGGGCGTACTTCGACAGGTCATGTGTCAGCCCCTGCCAGTAGAGGCCGAGACGGAAACAGGCCGCCCGGACAAGTTTCCGGTGCCGGTGTACGGTTTTCCAGTGCGCGAAAAGGTGTAGCAAGGCCGACACTTCCTCTCTGATGTCCGCATACACGGGCGCGGAACGGGGAACCCTGTTGCGGGGTGGTGGCATGGAAAGCGGAATTTACGGGTGTCCGGCACGCTGGGCGGCATGGCTTCCGCCGGGGGCGCGGCGCGTGCGGACACGCCACGGCGTCCGGAAACGGGCGTGGGACGCGCTGGCGCTCACGCCCGACGGGTGCCGGAAATTGCGATATACAGAACTGTCCTGCGGACTGCTCCTGATACCGGGGAATTGTCCAGCGGGACAGTTGCCGCGCCTCCGGACAGGCCGCGCCGCGTCCTACGGGCTTTCGCCGCGTGACAGCCTCACGTTTTCCAGCCTGCAGGAACCCGTTTTGTGTGTACAACGGGCATTGCCCGCGCCGGGCGGCGGCGTGATTGAGCCGCAGGAAATCCCGTTACCGGAACTGCCCGCGCCCGTCGAGGACTTCCTGCCGCTTCTGGGACTGTGGCTTGTGTGCGGTCAGCGCTTTTCGGGTTCGGGGTAGTCGACGCCGAACGTGTCCACGCGGATACTCTGAATCGTCTGCGGCTTTTTGGGCTTGTCGTTCATCATGTCGCGGGGGACGCGGGAAATATTCACGGCGGCGTCCGTACCCTGAATGACCTTGCCGAAAGCGGCGTACTGCCCATCGAGGTGCTCGGCGGAGCCGACCATAATAAAGAACTGGCTCCCGGCCGAATCCGGGTTCATTGTCCGCGCCATGGACAGCACGCCCATTGTATGGCGGATGTCGTTCCCGGCGAAGCGGTTGCCGGAGAACTCGCCCTTGATTTCGTAGCCGGGGCCTCCGGTTCCGGTGCCGTTCGGACACCCGCCCTGAATCATGAACCCCGGAATACAGCGGTGGAAAATCAGCCCGTCATAAAAGCCGCTGTTCGCCAGCGAAATGAAGTTGTTCACCGTGTTGGGGGCTTTGTCGGGGTAGAGTTCCGCCCGCATAACCTGCCCGTCCTCCATGGTAATTGTCGCAATGGGGTTTCTCGTGTCAGCCATTTTCTTACTCCTTTCCCGCCGTGTCAGCGGTTCCACTCTTTTCTGTGGCGGTCCATTTCGCGCTCGGCGTCGCGCTTGGCGACGGTGGCGCGTTTGTCGTAGTTCTTCTTGCCACGGCAGAGGCCAATTTCCACCTTAACGCGGGCGTCCTTGAAGTATACGCTCAGCGGAATCAGCGTGTAGCCGTCCTCGCGGACTAAGGCGTGCAGTTTGCGGATTTCGCGCTTGTGCATGAGTAAACGTCTGTCCCGCACCGGGTCCTTATTGAAAATATTGCCCTTCTCATAGGGGGAGATGTGCATGCCGTGAACGAACAGTTCCCCGTCACGTACGGAGCAGTACGCGTCTTTGAGATTGAGCGTCCCGGCGCGGATGGACTTGACCTCTGTGCCGGCCAGAGAAATGCCCGCCTCGTAACGCTCCTCCACAAAGTAGTCGTGATAGGCTTTCCGATTCCGGGCAACCTGCTTGATACTCTTCTTTTCCGTAACGTTCCCCCTCCTTTCCGGAAAAGTATACCACAAATCCGGCGTGATTGCAATCCATACGCGTCAAGGAATCGTCGGAAATCCGCCGCTGATTTCCAAAAAACGCCGCTCACGCGCCGGAGTAGAGAAAAAACTATCGGGCGTGTCACAATTTTTAACAATTAGACAATTGACTTTCCTTTTCGTATTCGCTACAATAATAAAATCATTGTTTCCGGAAAACATGATGTTTGTAACAAAAATTTAACTGTACTGTTATTGAAATCCGGACGCTCGTGTGATACGATAAAAAGTGACGATTTTTCATAAAAATAACGAAAATTCGCTCTTTTCCTATTTTTTTCAGGGGGAGGGGTACGCATGAATCAAAAGAAAGCGCAAAGTCTGACTATATTTTCCATTCTGCTGTTGCTTCTGACATCCTGCGCCGCGACGCCGGCGCGGGAAAGCGCGAAATATGTGCCGGAACGTGCCGATTATATCAACACGGACGGCTTTTTGAAACTTGCCACCGACAATCCGGATATCGTTGACCCGCAATGTACTTCCGAACACTATACCATCGCCTTGAACGTGTTTGACCGCCTTGTGGAAGTCCAAGCGGACGCCGAACAGGGAAGCAGTGAAATTGTGCCGTCTCTGGCCGAATCGTGGGAAATCTCGCCGGACGGCCTGACCTACACGTTCCACCTGCGGGAGGGCGTGACGTTCAGCGACGGTTCCCCGCTGACGGCCTCGGACGTGGGCTTCACGTTCCATCGGCTCCTGACACATCCCAAGGCCTGCAATCAAGACATCGCGACGGCGATTCTGGGCGCAGAGGAACTCATGCGCGGGGAGGCGGAATCTCTGGCGGGCTTTCAGGCCTACGGCGACTACGATTTTTCCTTTACGCTCGCGCAGCCTTACGCGGCCTTTCTGGCGTGCCTGTCCACGCCGGGCGCGTCCATTTTGGACGAGGAAAGCACGTCGGCGGCCGGGGACGCGTTCGGACAAGACCCAAAACAGACCATTGGAACGGGTGCCTTCGTCTTTCAGGAGTGGAAGCCCGGACTTCGGATGTTGCTTTCCGCCAACGCCGACTGCTGGGCTGGCGCGCCGCGCTGCGCCGGGCTGGACATTCAACTGGTGTCCGACTCCGAGACGCAAAGGCTTCTGTTCGAGCGCGGGGAGCTGGACATTTTAGACCTTGACAACATGGGCAGTGAAGCGGAGTTCTTCGTACACGGCGACATCTATCGGGACAAGCTCCGCAAGGGTACCCGCGTCGGGATTGCCTACATCGCGCTCAACGCGAGTGTGGAACCGCTGGGAGATGTGCGCGTCCGCCGCGCCCTGCAACTGGCCTTGAACCGCCAGCTTCTCTTGGACGCGGTCTACAGCGGGCGCGGGGCGCTCGAAAACGGTATCTTCCCCCGCGGCCTGATTGGCTTCAATCCGAACCTGCCGGAAATCCCGTATGACCCGGCGGAGGCCGTCCGCCTGCTGGCGGAGGCCGGATACCCCGACGGATTCAGCCTCTCTATCAGCTATCCCAACGACGCCACGGTGTCCCTGCGGGAACTCACAACGCTGATTGCGTCCATGTGGCGGGAAATCGGCGTGCGCCCCGTCCTGCTCGAAGTCCCCGCGGACGAGTACCTCGCGCAACGAAAAAGCGGTCAAATGGCTTGCTATTCCAGTACGTGGTCGGCCGACTTCAACGACCCGGATAATTTTATCTACACGTTTTTCGGCACCGAGGCCAACACGCTCTCCCGCAGTCTCTGCTACGCCGACGGCGGCGTGATACGGCGCGTACAGGCCGCCCGCGCCATGGTGGACGCCGAGACCAGAATCAAAGAGTATCAGGACTTGGAGCGGAAAATCGTACAGGAGGACGCCGCATGGATTCCCCTGTTTTCCAAAGAACACATTTTTGTTGTCAGCGACCGCGTGGACGGCTTCCGGGTCTCTTGGAACGGCTGGTCGAGCAACAGTTACCGCGATGTCGCGGTCAACTCGTGACGGATTCAGGAAGGGATGAAACATGCACTCAATCCGCACAAAATTAACAGCAATCACCATTACGTCCCTGCTGGTCAGCCTGCTTTCGATAGGCAGTCTGGGTATTTTCGCGGTCAAAACGCAGGGCGACCGCGACGCCGCGCAGTACATGAGCCTGATTTGTGACAACTGCCGCAAAACCTTGAACGCCTACCTCAACAGCGTGGAACAGTCCGTGGACATGGTGACACGCTATGTCGGCGAGACGCTCGATATAGAAGA
The DNA here is from genome assembly GCA_017526785.1 of Oscillibacter sp. GTDB lineage: Bacteria > Bacillota > Clostridia > Oscillospirales > Oscillospiraceae > Oscillibacter. The sequence continues at coordinate 15,226 of JAFXQV010000033.1, forward strand.
TTTAACAAGCGGGGGCGTCGTCGGCGCGTCTGGCGGGGGAAGCGGTTTCCAAAACGGAGGCGAAACCTCCGCGCGGCAGATGGAGTTTGACGCCCACCTGTTCGACCATGTCGAACAGGTGCGGACGGTGTTCCGCAGTGTGGCAAACCATACCAACGGCGTCATTGCCTATTACTACCGGATTAACCCGGAAATCAGCTATGAAGTGGAAGGCTTCCTGTTTTCCAAAATCGGAACCTCTTCCTTTTCCGAATTTCCGCCGACCAATCTGCTCATGTATCCCCCCGACGACATGGAACATGTCGGATGGTACTACATTTCGCTCCAGCGTGGGCGGCCTTCGTGGATTGGCCCCTACTACAACGCGAATCTGGGCATCGAGATGCTTTCCTATGTGACGCCCATTTACAAGGCCGGCACGTTTATCGGCGTCGTCGGCATGGATATCGACTATAGCACGCTGGTCAGCCAGATTAGCGAACTGCGGATTTTGGACAGCGGTTACGCCCTCCTCACCGACGAATACGGCACGATTGTCTATCATCCGGAAATCCCAAAGGGGGAGAATATCGCCGATATCGAACCGACTTTAGCCGCCGCCGTACAGCGCTTTGCCGAAAAGAACAGCGGCTCTAACCCCATTCGGTACAGCTATCACGGCGTGAAAAAACAGATGTACTTTAACACGCTGGCCAACAATATGCGTCTGCTCGTCGTCGCCCCGGAATCCGAAATTCACGCCTCCGCGATGAAACTTATCTACAGAATCACTTTCGCGGGCTTCTCCATTGTGATTCTGTTCAGCGCCCTGATGGTCGTCGCCACAACGCACCTGACGGAACCGCTCCGCCGCCTGACATCGGCCTCCAAGCACTTGGCCGAAGGCGACTACGAGGTAAATCTAAACTATCACGGCAACGACGAGGTGGGCATACTGACCGGGGCGTTTGAGCAACTGGTGGAACATCTCCGCGTTTACATTAACGACCTCAACAGCCGCGCCTACCAAGACGCCTTGACGGGGGTCAAGAACAAGGGCGCGTACAATGTCTCGGCGCGTATGCTCAACGACGCCGTGAAACTCTCGCGTATCGGCGCGAAACCCGAGTTTGCCATTGTCATGCTCGACTGCAACAATCTGAAAAAAATCAATGACCAGTACGGGCATGAGAAGGGCGACATTTACCTCAAAACGGCCTGTGAATTGATTTGCCGGGTATTCACACACAGTCCGGTCTTCCGGATGGGCGGCGACGAGTTCGCCGTCATTCTGCAACACGACGACTACGACGACCGGAAAGACCTTATGACGCGCTTTGACGTCTACACGGAACAGATGAACCTTGACGCCACGGAACCGTGGGAGGAGGTACACATTGCCAAGGGTATGGCGGTCTATGACCCGGAAAAAGATGAAGGTGTGGAATCCGTACTGCAACGCGCCGACGAGAACATGTACACCGATAAGAAACGCTCCAAGGCGCGGCGTTTCGCGTGATATAAGAAAGCGGCTGACGGAAATTTCCGCCAGCCGTCTTTTCATGAAAAAGCCCCCCGCGCCGGGAAACGTCCCGGATACGGAAGGCGGCATTTTCAGCGAACCAGCTCGATGACAGCGGTTTCAGCGGCGTCGCCGCGACGAACGCCCGTGCGTACAATGCGGGTGTAACCGCCGTTGCGCTCCAGATACGTGGGCGCAATTTCCTTGAAGAGCTTCTTGCACACGTCCTCACGGGTGATAAAACGCAGTGCGGCGCGGTAGGCCGCTAAATCGCTCTTTTTGCCAAGGGTAATCATCTTTTCGGCGAGGGAGCGGATTTCCTTGGCGCGGGGTACGGTCGTTTCCATTTTCCCGTAGTCCAGAAAATCCGTGACCTGCTGGCGGAGCATGGCCTTCCGCTGGTCGGTCGGCTTGCCGAGTTTTCGATTGGCAGGCATGTCAATCTCTCCTTTCCTGTCAGGATGTCACGAGGGGGCGTCCTCGTTTGCGAGGTGCAGACCCATCATTTCCAGTTTGTTCATGACCTCTTCGAGGGATTTCCGCCCCAGGTTCCGGACTTTCATCATCTCGTCTTCGGTCTTGGAAATCAAATCCTCAACGGTGTTGATATTGGCGCGTTTCAGGCAGTTGAAGCTCCGGACGGACAAATCAAGCTCTTCAATGGTCATTTCAAGAACCTTGTCGCGCTGGGCTTCGGCCTTCTCCACGACGGTCGGGCGGGAACTCATGGTCTCCGAAAGGTCGATGAACAGCGCGAAATGGTCGCAGAGGATTTTCGCGCCGAGCGACACCGCGTCGCGCGCGGAAATCGTGCCGTCCGTCCAGACCTCAAGCGTCAGTTTGTCGAAGTTGCTGGATGTGCCGACGCGGGTCGGCTCCACGGTGTAGTTGACCTTGTAGACCGGGGTGTAGATGGAGTCCACCGCGATGACCCCGATTTTCTTTTGCTGGGGCTTGTTGGCGTCGGCGTTGACGTAGCCGTGGCCGTAGTCCAGCGTGATTTCCATGTTCAGTGAAGCGCCGCTGTCGAGCGTGGCGATGTGGAGGTCTTTGTTCAGGACTTCCACTTCACTGTCGTTTTTGATATCCCGTGCCGTGACCTCACAGGGGCCGGTGGCGTCAATGAACACCTTCCGGGGGCCTTCGCCGTGCAGTTTCGTCAGCAGACCCTTCACGTTTAATACGATTTCCGTCACGTCCTCTTTGACGCCCGGAATCGTGGAAAACTCATGCTGCACGCCATCAATGGAAATCATGGTGGGGGCGTAGCCCGGCAGGGACGACAGCATGACGCGGCGCAACGCGTTTCCGAGCGTCGTGCCGTAACCACGCTCCAGACGGTCCACAACGCACCGTCCATAAGTGGGGTCATTGGGAGTTTCGATGAACTCAATGAGGGGCTTTTCAATTTCAAACACGCGGATAACCCTCCTTCATCATCTGATTGCGGCGCGAGGCCGATGCGTTCCGTTACTTGGAGTACAATTCGACGATGAGGTGTTCTTCCACAGGCACGTCAATATCTTCCCGGGCGGGGAGACGGGTAATCGTGCCTTTGAGCGCGTTCTTTTCGCGTTCCATCCACGCGGGGAGCAGGAAAATGGGGGCGTCCTGTCCGGTCAGACGCTTGAAAATCACGGACGAACGGCTCGCTTCCTCCACTTCGATAACGTCGCCGGCCTTCACCAGATACGACGGGATGTTGACCTTCTTCCCGTTGACGGTGAAATGGGCGTGGGTGACAAGCTGGCGCGCCTGACGGCGGGTCATGGCGAATCCCATGCGGTAAACCACGTTGTCCAGACGGCGCTCGACGGTAATCAGCAGGTTGTCGCCGGTACGGCCGGGCGCGGCGGCGGCGGACTCGTAGTAGGAACGGAACTGCTTTTCGAGAATGCCGTAAATGAACTTGACCTTCTGCTTTTCGTTGAGCTGGATACCGTAGTCACTCTTTTTCCGGCGCATCTGGCCGCCGGGGTTGCGGTTCGTGGTCTTCTTGGTATAGCCCATGACAGCGGGGGAAATGCCCAGCGCCTTGCAGCGTTTGGCGACCGGCTGCATATTCTTTGCCATATCGCTGAATCCTCCTTTGATTACACGCGGCGGCGCTTCGGCGGACGGCATCCGTTGTGGGGGATGGGGGTTACGTCCTTAATCATGGTCACGTCGAGGCCGACAGCCTGTAAAGCGCGGATAGCGGCTTCACGTCCTTGACCGGGACCGCGTACATACACTTCCACGGTCTTGAGGCCGTGTTCCTGCGCGGCGCGGGCGGCGGTCTCGGCGGCGGTCTGCGCCGCAAACGGCGTGGACTTCTTGCTTCCCCGGAATCCCAGCCCGCCGGAGGAAGCCCACGAAATGGCGTTGCCCTGCGTATCCGTCACGGTCACCATAGTGTTGTTGAACGAAGAACGGATATGGACTTGACCGCGTTCGATGTTCTTCCGCTCACGGCGGCGGCGGACGACTTTCTTTCCGCCGGATTTCGCGCTTGCCATACGGTTACTCCCTCCTTACTTCTTCTTGTTGGCAATGGTCTTCTTGGGACCCTTGCGCGTTCTGGCATTGGTCTTGCTGCGCTGTCCGCGGACGGGCAGGCCGCGGCGGTGCCGAATGCCGCGGTAACATCCGATTTCGCCCAGACGCTTGATGTCAAGCGCGGTCTGGCGGCGGAGGTCGCCCTCCACCGTGTACTCGTTCACGGCGTCACGGAGTTTTTGTTCGTCGGCGTCGGACAGGTCTTTCACGCGGGTGTCGGGGTTTACTCCCGCTTTGGACAGAATGTCCTGCGCGCTCTTTCTGCCGATGCCGTAGATATAGGTCAGGCCGATTTCGATTCGTTTCTCTTTCGGCAGGTCAATACCGGCAATACGTGCCATTTGCGTTACACCTCCAGAAGATAATCAGCCCTGTCTCTGCTTGTGCTTGGGGTTCTCGCAGATAATCATGACGCGGCCTTTGCGGCGGATGATTTTGCACTTCTCGCACATGGGCTTGACGGACGGTCTTACTTTCATAGCTGTTCAGCCTCCTACTTGCTTCGCCACGTAATTCGGCCTCGGGTGAGGTCATAGGGGGACATTTCCACCGTGACCCGGTCGCCGGGCAGAATCCTGATGAAATTCATTCTGAGTTTTCCGGAAATGTGGGCAAGGATTTTATGCCCGTTGCCGATGTCAACCTGAAAGGTTGTGTTGGGCAGAGCTTCCACCACTACGCCCTCGACCTCAATCATGTCGGATTTTGCCAAGCGTTATCCCTCCTGTTCCGTATGGGCGTCGCGGTAGGCCGCCAGCGCCCTGCGGAGTTCGCTGTTGGTGATTTTCTCCTCACCTCTGATTTTTTTGGAGAGCCGGTTTTCGTCGGCGGCGGCGACAAACAAGACGTGACGCCGTTTTTTGCGTTTCGGCGCTTCCAGCTTGCGGGACTTCCCGTCGGCCAAGAGGAGATATTCCCCGTTCACCGCCAGAACCACAAAGAGTTTCCCCTTGTCCCTGCCCGCGCCGGAGCGCACGATGTTCGATTTCTCAATGTCCATGCCGTTACCTGCTCAAATGGCCGGGGCAGTCAGAATTTCCGGCTCCCCGTCGGTAATCAGGATGGTATTTTCGTAATGGGCGGCCCATTGACCGTCTTTCGTGACGACCGTCCATTTGTTGTCAAGGACGCTGACGCCCGGCTGACCCGCGTTGACCATAGGCTCCACGGCGATGGTCATGCCGCGCACAAGGCGGGGGTTGCCGCCCTTGCGGTCGGGTACATAGTTCGGGACTTCGGGCGCTTCGTGAAGATGACTTCCGACGCCGTGTCCGACGTACTCCCGGACGACCGAATAGCCGTGGCTCTCGACGTACGCCTGCACGGCGGCGGAGATGTCAAAGAGGCGGTTTCCCTCTCTTGCTTGCGCGATACCCTCGAAAAAGCTCTGGCGGGTCACGTCAATCAGGTTTTGCGCCTCCGGGGAGACCGCGCCACAAGGGAATGTGGCGCAACAGTCGCCGTGATAACCGCCGATGAACGCGCCCACGTCCACGCTGACGATATCGCCTTCTTTGAGGCGGCGCTTCCCCGGAATGCCGTGTATGACTTCCTCGTTGACGCTGATACAGACACTCGCGGGGAATCCGTTGTAGTGGTAGAAGGACGGCACCGCGCCCTGTCCGCGGATGAACTCGGACACTTCCCGGTCAATCGACTGCGTGGTGACGCCGGGTTTAATCAGCGTTCCGGCAAGGGCGCGAGCCGCCGCCGTGATTTGCCCGGCGCGGCGCATGAGTTCGATTTCATGCGGGGACTTGATGACAATCCGCTCTTTCTGTCCGGCGGACACTTTCAGGCGGAATGGATTTGGCGTCATGCGCTTTACGCCTCCAAGACTTTGAGAATTGCCGCCGTGGTGGCCTCCACCGTGGACTGATTTTCCACCGTTTTGAGAAGGTTCCGCTTGGCGTAAAAGACTTTCAGCGGCTCCGTCTCCTGATGGTACACGTCCAGACGGGACTTGACGGTTTCGGGGGCGTCGTCCTTGCGCTGGACAAGTTTCCCGCCGCAACGGTCGCACACGCCCTCCTTTTTCGGCGGAACCGCCACTACGTGGTAACTCGCGCCGCAAGATTCACAGACGCGGCGTCCGCCCATGCGCTCCATGATGGTTTCGTCCGAAATCTCGATGGACACCACCGCGTCAAACGTGATTCCGGCCTTTTCCAGCGCCTCCGCCTGCGCGAGCGTACGCGGCACGCCGTCCAGAATATAGCCGTTCTTGCAGTCGTCCTCTTGCAGACGCTCGGAGATAATGCCAATGATGACCTCATCCGGGACGAGTTTCCCGGCGTCCATAAAGGCTTTCGCCTTCAAGCCCGTGGGGGTGCCGTTCTTGACGGCCGCCCGGAGGATGTTTCCTGTGGAAATGGTCGGGATGTGCAGGCGGTCGCAGAGAATCTCCGCCTGCGTGCCTTTTCCAGCGCCGGGAGCGCCTAACAGAATCAGTTTCATGAGCTCTCCTTCTCTCACTCCAAGAATCCCTTGTACTGGCGCATTAACATCTGGGATTCCAACGCCTTGACCGTTTCCAGCGCCACGCCAACCACGATGATGACGGACGTGCCGCCGATTGACACGGAACTGTTCTGCACGACTTTCCCCACAATCAGCGGGCAGAGCGCCACAATGCCAAGGTAAATCGCGCCAAAGAACGTGATTCGGTTCAGAACGCGCTTGATAAAGTCAATCGTGGGCTTGCCGGGGCGGAATCCGGGAATGAAGCCGCCCTGTTTTTTCAGGTTGTTGGCAATCTCGACCGGGTTGAACTGAATCGTGGCGTAGAAGTAGCTGAACCCGATAATCATGATGAAGTAGACCACCATGTAGAGGAACGACTGCGCGTCAATGGCCTTGTAAACGGCATAGGACACGGTTCCCTCTTCCGGAATGCCAATGAAACTCCACACCGTGATGGGCAGGGAGGCGATGCTTTGCGCGAAGATAATCGGGAGTACGCCGGCCATGCCGACTTTCATGGGCAGGTTGGTCGACTGTCCGCCGTACATGCGGCGGCCTACCTGACGCTTCGCGTACTGCACCGGAATCCGGCGCTCGGCGTCGTTGATAAAGACGATGAACACAATCAGCGCCAGCATGCCGACGACCAGCAGAACCGCGCCCCACGGAGCAATGGCGGAATCAATCAGACGCTGGGCGCTCTCGTCGGTGTAACCCGCGCTTTTGAGGGTGTCAAGGGTCATGTCGCCGCTCCGGAGGTTCGCCCACGTCTGGACGCCCTCCACAAGTCCGGTAATCATGCTGGGTACCCGCGACAGAATGCCCGCGAACAGAATCATAGAAATTCCGTTGCCAATGCCAAACTCGTTGACCTGCTCGCCCATCCACATCACGAACGACGAGCCGGCAATCAGCGTGACGATAATCACAAGCGCCGGCCAGATACCCGTTCCGCCCTCTTGCAGAATGCCGTAGCGCTTCATCATGAAGTAGTAGCCGACGGCCTGCAGCACGGCGATTGCGATTGTGGTGTAGCGGGTAATGGACTGGATTTTCTTCCGGCCTTCCTCGCCGCCCTCTTTCGACAGGCGTTCAAGGGCGGGGATTGCGACCGTCAGAAGCTGGATAATAATGGAGCTGTTGATATAGGGCTGGATGCTCAACGCGAACACGGTCGCCATTTGGAACGCGCCGCCGCTCATGGCGTTCAGCAGTCCGAAATAGGTGGTACCCATGGCGTCGAGCTGGTCTTTCAAAATGGCGGTGTCGATATACGGCACGGTGATGGCGTTGCCAATCCGGAAAATCAGCAGAATCAGCATCGTAAAGACGATTTTCCGCCGCAGTTCCGGGACTGCCCACGCCCGTTGAATGGTCTGAATCATCAGAGCACCTCGGCTTTCCCTCCGGCTTCCTCAATGGCCTTCTTTGCGGACTCCGAAAACGCGTTGGCCTGTACGGTGACTTTCTTCGTCACGGCACCCTTGCCGAGAACCTTGTAGCCGTAGCGGCAGGACGAGAGAATCCGCTTTTCGAGCAGGGCTTCCGCCGTGACCGTATCGCCGTCGTTGAACGCGTCCAGCGCGTTCAGGTTGATGATTTCCAGCGGCTTTGCAAAGATGTTGTTGAAGCCGCGCTTCGGCACGCGACGCGCCAGCGGCATTTGGCCGCCCTCGAACCCGGCGCGAACCTTGCCGCCCGAACGGGCTTTCTGACCCTTGTGGCCGCGCCCGGCGGTCTTGCCGTTGCCGGAACCGGCTCCGCGACCCTTGCGGTACGCGGAACGGGCGGAACCCTCCGCCGGGGACAACTCGCTCAGCTTCATGCGTTCGCGCCTCCTTCTTCCTGTGTGACGTGGAGCAGATAGCCGATTTTGGCGATTTTGCCGCGTGTGCAGTCGTTGTCGGGCTGGGTCGTGGTGTCGCCGATACGGCGCAGACCTAACGCGTGCGCCGTGGCAATCTGCTTTTTCAGGCGTCCGTTCAGGCTCTTGACGAGCGTAATTTTATATTCCATGACAGTGGCCTCCTCAGCCCACGATATCCGCAGGACTCTTGCCCCGGATACGGGCGACTTCTTCGGGGCCGCGCATGCTCATGAGACCCTCGAACGCGGCGGCCACCACGTTGTTGGGGTTGTTGGAGCGCAGGCACTTCGTACGGATATCTTTGATTCCGGCGGCCTCGACGACGGCGCGGACAGCGCCCCCGGCGATGACGCCAGTACCGGGGGCGGCGGGCTTCATCAGCACGCGCCCGGCTCCCGATACGCCGATGGTTTCATGGGGAATCGTGTCGCCGGAGAGCGTCACCGTGATGAGATTCTTCTTGGCGGCCTCGATTCCCTTCCGGATGGCTTCGGGGACTTCGGCGGCCTTGCCGAGACCGTAGCCGACTTTCCCCTTGCCGTCTCCCACGACCACCAGCGCCGAGAACTTCATCACGCGACCGCCCTTGACGGTCTTGGAGACCCGGTTCAGGGAAACGACCTTTTCGATATACTCGCTCTGTTCGCGTTCAAATCTGGGCATTGTGTCGTTCCTCCTCCCTTAGAATTTCAGCCCGCCCTCGCGGGCGCCTTCCGCCAGCGCCTTGACGCGGCCGTGATACAGGTATCCGCCGCGGTCAAAGACCACGGTCTCAATCCCCTTGTCAAGGGCGCGCTTGGCGACGAGCTTGCCGACGGCTTCGGCCGCCGTCTTGTTGCCGCCGTAGCCCTCAATTTCCTTGTCGAGAGAGGACGCGGAAACGAGCGTCATGCCCTTGCTGTCGTCGATGACTTGGGCGTAGATGTTGGCCTCACTGCGGAACACGTTCAAACGCGGCATTTCGGCGGTGCCGGAAATCTTGGCGCGGATGCGCTTGTGGCGCTTCATACGCTGCGCGTTGGTGTTGGGACGTTTAATCATGTCAAAGCGCCTCCTTATTTCTTCGCGCCGGTCTTGCCGACCTTGCGGCGGATGACTTCGTCGGCGTACTTGATACCCTTGCCCTTGTAGGGTTCGGGCGGGCGCTTCTCGCGGACTTCGGCGGCGAACTGCCCGACTTTCTGCTTGTCGCAGCCGCTGATTACGATTTTATTGGGCGCGGGTACGTCAATCTTAATGCCGTCCGTCTCCGCCACGGTAACGGGGTGGGAGTAGCCCAGCGTCATGACGAGGTTGTTTCCCTCCTTGGCGACACGGTAGCCCACGCCGTTGACTTCGAGTTCCTTCTTGTAGCCGTCCGTCACGCCCACGACCATGTTGTGGAGCAGGGAGCGCGTCAGGCCGTGCAGACTGCGGTGGAGTTTGTCGTCAGACGGGCGTTCCACGGTCAGCACCGCGCCGTCGAGCTTGATTTTCATTTCGGGGCGGAGAGCCTGCGTCAGTTCTCCCTTGGGTCCCTTGACGGTGACGACGTTGCCTTCCGCGATGTCGACCGTGACCCCGGCCGGGACGGTAATGGGCATTCTGCCAATTCGAGACATGGTTCTACCCCCTTACCACACGAACGCCAGAACTTCGCCGCCGACGTGGAGTTCACGCGCCTTCTTGTCGGTCATGACGCCTCTGGACGTGGAGATGATAGCGATACCGAGACCGCGCAACACCTTGGGGAGTTCGTCAGCCCCGGCGTACACGCGGAGGCCGGGCTTCGAGACGCGTTTGAGTCCCGTAATGACCCGCTCTTTCCCGGTGTTGTACTTCAGCGTAATGCGGATAGTTCCTTGGGGGCAGTCGTCCACAATCTGGTAATTGCGGATGTAGCCCTCTTCCATGAGAATGCGGGCAATGCTTTTTTTCATGTTGGAGGCGGGGACTTCCACCTTGTCATGTTTTGCCGCGTTGGCGTTTCGGATACGGGTGAGCATATCCGCGACCGGATCGGTGATGTGCATAATAAGTCCTCCTTACATAAGGGTGGCGGCGTCGTGGCCGCTGCGGCGGCGAGGTATCACAGAAACCTTAACAGGCGTCCCCGGACGGGTTCGCCTTCTCCCGCCGGTATCCGTGACCTTTCGCCGTCCGGGGACACCAGCCCCCGGAGCCGGTGTCTACATTCGGAGCGAACATTTGTGGTGTCTCAGAAGGAGGCCTTCCGGACGCCGGGAATCTGCCCGTGGTAGGCTAACTCACGGAAGCAGATACGGCAGACGCCATAGTTGCGGAGATACGCGTGGGGGCGTCCGCAGAGTTTACAGCGGTTGTATTTGCGCGTGGAGTATTTCGCGGGCCGCTGTTGCTTGAGAATCATAGATTTCTTGGCCATGTCAATCCTCCTCAGCGGGCGAACGGCGCGCCGACCTGCGCGAGCAGTGCGCGAGCCTCTTCGTCGGTCTTGGCGGTGGTGCAGATGACCACGTCCATGCCGCGGATTTTGTCAATCTTATCGTACTCGATTTCGGGGAAAATCAACTGTTCGCGGATACCGAGGGCATAGTTGCCGCGTCCGTCGAACGCGTTGGGGTTAATGCCTTGGAAGTCGCGCACACGCGGCAGAGCCACGTTAAACAAGCGGTCGAGGAATTCCCACATCTTGTCGCCCCGGAGCGTGACCTTCGCGCCGATGGGCATGTTTTCGCGCAGTTTGAAATTTGCGATAGACTTCCGCGCGCGGGTGATAACGGGCTTTTGTCCGGTAATCTTGGCGATGTCTCCGGCGACGTTATCCAGAATCTTGGCGTTCTCGCGGGCTTCGCCGCAGCCGACGTTGACGACGACCTTCTCAATGCGCGGAATCTGCATAACGCTCTTGTAACTAAACTGCTTCATCAGAGCCGGGGCGACATCGGCCTTGTAGCGTTCTTTCAGTCTTGCCATGTTCCCGCTCCTCTCACAGCGCCGCGCCGCAGTGCTTGCAGACGCGGAACTTTTTATTGTCCTCAATCTTGTAGGCGACGCGGGTTGCCTTGCCGCACTTCGGACACACAACCTGCACCTTGCAGGCGGGCATGGCGGCCTCACGGCTGATAATGCCGCCCGTCTCGTCCTGTCTGCGGGGCTTGACGTGGCATGTGACCATATTCAGGCCTTCCACGACGACCTTGCCCTCTTTCGGCAGGGTTCCCATGACCTTCCCCTCTTTGCCCCGGTCCTTGCCGGAGAGGACGCGCACGGTATCGCCCTTCTTGACTTTCAGTACCATTCTCGCGCCTCCTCAAATCACTTCCGGAGCCAGAGACAGGATTTTCATATAATCCCGGTCGCGGAGTTCCCGCGCCACCGGCCCGAAAATACGGGTGCCTCTGGGGTTCTTGTCGTCACGAATCAGCACGGCGGCATTGTCGTCGAACCGGACATAAGTCCCGTCGGCGCGGCGGATTCCCTTGGCACTCCGCACAATGACGGCGCGGACGACTTCGCCCTTCTTGACCATGCCGCCCGGCGTCGACTTGCGCACGGACGCCACAATCACGTCACCGATGTTGCCGTATTTCCGGGTGGAGCCGCCTAAAACCCGGATACATTTAATCTCACGCGCCCCGGTGTTATCGGCGACTTTGAGAAACGTTTCCTGTTGAATCAACTTTCAGCGCCTCCTTATTACTTCGCCTTCTCGATGATTTTCACGACGCGCCAGCGCTTGTCTTTCGACAGGGGGCGGGTCTCCATCACCTGCACGCGGTCGCCTACGCCGCACTCGTTGTTTTCGTCGTGGGCTTTGAGCTTGTACGTGCGCCCGACGATTTTCTTGTAGAGCGGGTGCGCGACGCGATCCGCTACCGCGACGACCACCGTTTTGTCCATCTTGTCGGACACGACCTTGCCAACGCGGGTCTTGCGGGAGGAAGTCCGTTTTTCTTCACTCATGTCAATTCCTCCTTATCAGTGCCGCGCGGCCAGTTCGGCGAGAACCGTCTTGACACGGGCAATGTCGTGCCGGGTTTCCCGGATTTTCAGGGGGTTGTCGAGCTGGTTCGTGGCGTGCTGCATCCGCAGGAAAAAGAGGTCCTTCTTCAAGCCGACCAGTTTTTCGTCCAGCTCTTCCTTGGTCATCTTGCGAAATTCACTTGCCTTCATTCTCATTCACCTGCTTCCACGGACGTGACCGCCGCTTCCACGGCAATGTCCTCACGGCGGATGATTTTGGTCTTGATGGGCAGTTTGTGGCTTGCCAGACGGAGGGCTTCCTTGGCGGTCTCCTCGGGAACGCCCGCGATTTCAAACATCACGCGGCCGGGCTTCACCACCGCCACCCAGAATTCCGGGGAACCCTTGCCGGAACCCATGCGGGTTTCGGCGGGCTTCTTGGTCACGGGCTTGTCGGGGAAAATCTTAATCCACACCTGACCGCCGCGGCGGGTGTAGCGCGTCATGGCGATACGGGCGGCCTCAATCTGGTTGCTGGTAATCCAGCCGGGTTCCGTGGCCTGCAGGCCGAACTCGCCGTAGCTGATAGTATTCCCGCGCGTGGCCTTTCCGGTCATGCGCCCGCGGTGGACGCGGCGGTATTTCACTCTCTTAGGCATTAACATAATTAGTTTGCCCCTCCTTCCTTGGCGGGAGCTTCGGGGGCGGCACCCTCGGCGGGAGCCGGACGAGCCGGGCGCGGCGGGTTCATCTGGCGGTTCAGGCCAGCCGGACGCCCCGGAGCGCCCTGACGGTCGCGGTTGAACCCGCCGCCCTGACGGTCGCGGTTAAAGCCTCCGCCCTGACGGTCGCGGTTGAATCCGCCGCCCTGTCCTTGGCCGCCCTGACGGTTGAATCCGCCGCCCGGTGCGCCCTGACGGTCGCGGTTGAACCCGCCGCCCTGTCCTTGGCCGCCCTGACGGTCACGGTTGAACCCGGTGCCGCCCGGCGCGCCCTGACGGTCACGGCCGAACCCGCCGCCCTGACGGTCACGGTTGAATCCGCCGCCCCGGCGGTCGTCGCGGCGGCGACGTTCCCGGCGTTCCTGATAGGGCTTGCTGGTGTCCATGGTGCGCGGGGTCGTGCGCAGCGTCTGAGAGAGGACTTCGCCCTTGTAAATCCAGACCTTGACGCCGATACGGCCAAACGTGGTCGCGGCCTCGGCAAAGCCGTATTCGATATCGGCGCGAATGGTCTGCAGGGGAATCGTGCCTTCGTGGTAGTGTTCGACACCGGCGATTTCGCGTCCGCCCAGACGGCCGGAGCAACAGGTCTTAATGCCCTTCGCCCCGGCGCGCATGGCGCGAGCCATCGCGTTTTTCATGGCGCGGCGGTGGCTGATACGCTTTTCGAGCTGTTGGGCGATATTCTCGGCGACGAGTTGCGCGTCCATGTCGGGGTTCTTGACCTCCACGATGTTCAGACGGGCTTTCTTGCCAATCATCTTTTCGAGTGCCTGACGGTATTCCTCAATCTGCTTGCCGCCCTGCCCGATGACCATGCCCGGGCGGGCGCAGTGCAGGAAAATCGTCACCACGTCGTTACTGCGCTCAATCTCAATGCGGGGGACGCCCGCGCTGTAGAGGGTCTTTTTCAGGAACTTGCGGATGTTCTGGTCCTCTACGATAAGGTCTCCGACCTTTTCTTCACTGGCATACCAGCGGGAATCCCAGTCTTTGATGACGCCCACGCGCAATCCGTGCGGATTCACTTTCTGTCCCATAAAACTGCCTCCCTTATGCCTTCTCCGCGACGCTTAAAGTGACGTGGGACGTACGCTTGTTGATACGGTAGGCGCGTCCCTGTGCGCGCGGCATAATGCGCTTTAACGTGGGTCCGGGCGTGGCGAACACCTCCGACACGACCAGCTTTTCCGGGTCCATGTTGAAGTTGTTCTCCGCGTTGGCCACGGCGCTTTTGAGGAGCTTCTGAAGCGGTTCGGACGCGGCCTTGGGGGTCTGCATGAGAATCGCCATCGCCGTTCCGGTGTCCTTGCCGCGAATCAGGTCGCACACAATCTGGACTTTCCGGGGGGAGATGCGGACATAGTGCAGGTACGCACTGGCTTCGTTGTGTTCCATATCCTATGGCTCCTTCCCTTAAGAGTCCTTCCTGTGTCCGCGGAAGGTGCGGGTAGGCGCGAACTCGCCTAACTTGTGGCCTACCATGTCCTCCTGAATGTAGACGGGAACGTGCTTGCGCCCGTCGTGTACGGCGATGGTGTGGCCTACGAACGCCGGGAAAATCGTGGAAGCGCGGCTCCACGTTTTCAGGACTTTCTTCTCGTTCTTCGCGTTCATTTCCTCGACCCGTTTGAGAAGCTCCGGGGCTACAAACGGGCCTTTCTTGACTGACCTGCTCATTGTTCCTTGCCTCCTTACTTCTCGTTACGGCGCTTGACGATGAACTTGTTGGTGGGGTTCTTGCCCTTGCGGGTCTTGAATCCGAGTGCCGGCTTGCCCCACGGGGTCACGGGACCCGGACGGCCTACCGGGGCGCGGCCTTCGCCGCCGCCGTGCGGGTGGTCGTTGGGGTTCATCACGGAACCGCGCACCGTCGGACGCCAGCCCATGTGGCGCTTACGTCCGGCCTTGCCGAGGTTGATGTTCTCATGGTCGATGTTGCCGACCTGCCCGACAGTCGCCATGCAGTTGATACGCACAATGCGCACTTCCCCGGACGGCATGCGGATTTGGGCGTCACGGCCTTCTTTGGCCATTAACTGCGCGGAGGTTCCGGCGGAGCGTACGAGTTGCGCGCCCTTGCCGGGGTGCATTTCGATATTGTGGATAACGGTACCCACGGGGATGTTGGCAATCGGAAGCGCGTTGCCGGGCTTGATGTCGGCGGAAGCGCCGGATTCGACTTTGTCCCCGGCGTTCAGCCCGACGGGTGCCAGAATATAGCGCCGCTCGCCGTCCTCGTACTCCAGAAGCGCGATATTCGCGCTCCGGTTGGGGTCGTACTCCAGACGGATGACCGTCGCGAACATGTCGTGCTTGTCGCGCTTAAAGTCGATAATGCGGTACTTGCGCTTGTTGCCGCCGCCGCGGTGCCGGACGGTGATGTGTCCGTAGCTGTTACGCCCCGCGCTCTTTTTCAGCGTGGTCGTCAGCGACGGTTCCGGGCGGGCGTGCTTGTCGATACCGTCAAACCCGGAGACGGTCATCTGCCGCCGTGACGGGGTTGTCGGCTTGTAGCTCTTAATGGACATCGGTTTTTACACTCCTTCCCCGTCAGACCATGCCTTCAAAGAACTCAATGGTCTTGGAGTCGTCTTTCAGGCGGACATAGGCCTTTTTCCAGCTCTTTGTCATGCCCGGACGCCCCGCGCCGACGCGCTTGTGCTTGCCGCGTACGTTCATTGTGTTCACGTCGGCGACTTTCACGCCGAAGATTTCCTCAATGGCCTCTTTAATCTGAATCTTGCCCGCGTCCGGCGCGACC
The DNA here is from genome assembly GCA_017526785.1 of Oscillibacter sp. Taxonomy (GTDB): domain Bacteria; phylum Bacillota; class Clostridia; order Oscillospirales; family Oscillospiraceae; genus Oscillibacter. Next base: position 31,005 of record JAFXQV010000033.1, read on the forward strand.
TCAAAGACGTACTTCTTATCCTGCGCGGAACTCATCGAGCGTTCCGTGATGATGGGGCGGATGATGATGTCATAGGCGGTAGCCATTACGCGTACACCTCCTCGATTTTGGCGAGGGCGGCTTTGTCCACTACCAGATACCGCGCGTTGAGAACGTCGTACACGTTCAGTTGTGCGGCGGGGGTGGTCAGCACGCCGGGGAGATTGCGTGCGCTCTTGTAGACGGTCATGTCCACGGCGGGCGTCACGATGACGGCCTTGCCGTCGGCCTTGACCGCTTCCAGAAACTTCCGGAACGTCGCGGTCTTGATTTCGTCCAGCTTGATGGCGTCGATAACGAGCAGATTGCCCTCCTTGGCCTTCGCCGACAAAACCGACTTCAACGCCAGACGGCGCACTTTCTTATTGACATGGAACTTGTAACTACGCGGCTTCGGCGCGAACGCCACGCCGCCGTGCGTCCACTGCGGGGCGCGGGTACTGCCCTGCCGGGCGTGTCCGGTACCCTTCTGCCGCCACGGCTTCTTTCCGCCGCCCGACACCTCGGCGCGGGTCAAGGCGCTCTGGGTTCCCTGACGGCAGTTCGCCAGATGATTCCGGACGACCATATGCACGACAGCCTCATTGGGTTCAATCCCAAAAATCGCGTCGTTCAGTTCCACGGTTCCGGCCTGCTCGCCGGACATGTTCAAAACATTCACGGTAGACAATTGAGACACACCCCTTTCTTACTTTCTCGCGGAGGCCTTCTGCGGGTTGCGCCCGGAGGCCTTCTGCGGGTTGCGGCTGATGTCCGCGCCAAGCTGCTTGGCCTTGTGCGTCTTGACGGTGGACTTGACCGTGACAAGGCTTCCCTTGGGGCCGGGAACCGCGCCGCACACAACCAGCATATTCAGGTCGGCGTTCACCCGGACAACCCGGAGATTCTGCACGGTGACCTGTTCGACGCCCATTTGCCCGGCTCCGATTTTGCCCTTGAACACGCGGGACGGGTCTGTGGACGGTCCCATGGAACCGGGATGGCGTCCGACGGGGCCGCTGCCGTGCGTCTCTTTGAGGCGGTGCGCCCCGTGGCGCTTCACAACGCCCTGATAGCCGTGACCTTTGCTCGTTCCGGTCACGTCCACGAAGTCGCCTTCCGCGAACGTGTCCGCTTTCACGAGGTCGCCCACGTTGAGTTCGGCGGCGTTCTCAAGGTCGAACTCGCGCAGGTACTTCTTGGGGCCGACGCCCGCTTTTTTAAGGTGTCCCATTTCGGGCTTGGTGAGCTTGCGTTCCGGCACGTCGCCGAAACCTAACTGCACGGCGTTGTAGCCGTCCTTCTCCTCGGTTTTCTTCTGGACAACGGCGCACGGCCCCGCTTCAATGACAGTCACGGGAATCACTTTGCCGTTTTCGTCAAAAACTTGGGACATCCCCACTTTTTTGCCGATAATCGCTTTCATCGCTGTTCCTCCTTGCTAAGGTTATTGGTCGATGGGTTCCCCACCGACATGACCCCGTCCGCGTGGGACGATTGGTGGCTGTATGTCAAACGCCCGTCACAGCTTGACGTTGAACTCGACCCCGGCGGGGAGTTCCAACGCCATGAGAGCCTCGACCGTTTTCGGCGTGGATTTGGTGATGTCAATCAGACGCTTGTGGGTGCGGCGCTCGAACTGCTCGCGGCTGTCCTTGTACTTATGGACGGCGCGCAGAATCGTGACAACCTCTTTTTTCGTCGGCAGGGGAATCGGCCCCGAGACTTCCGCCCCGGTACGCCGCGCCGTCTCCACGATTTTTTCCGCGCTCTGGTCAATCACCTGATGGTCGTAGGCCTTCAGACGGATACGGATTAACTGTTTTTGTGCCATGTTGTGATTCCTCCCTGATTTGTACAGCAAAGTATGTCCGCGCGGCGGGAAAATCTGTCCGCTAACCCGTGCGTGTCATTCCGGCCAACAAAAACGCCGGACGGACACAGCTACTCCGACCGGTAAAGAATGTCGCGGCGCGTGACGTGGCGCGTCGCACAGTATCCCAGTCGCCCGATTGCTTCGGACATACTCCCCGGAAGTTACCCCGCCTGCGGCGGGCAATCTCCCGGTTCATCGCGTGCCGCTTGTTTCCCAAGCAGACCTATGCAGTATAGCCGAAAAAAACGTCCCTGTCAAGAGGTTTTTTCCCATTTCGCGGGAAAATTTTACAGACCCGGAACGCGGCGGCATCATATTTCCATTGCAAAGTCTCCCTTTTTGTGCTATCATGGAGCGTACTAAAGGACATGGGGAGTTGATACCATGGAAAAAATTGCAAAACGCAAGGCGTGGCATGTCCTGCTGTCGGCGGTGCTGACGGTTTCGGTACTGCTGTCGGCTTGCGGCGGCGGTTCCACTACCACGCAAACCCCCGACAAAAGCCTGTCGCCGGAGGTCACGGACGCCCCGGAAGAGGTCGAAACTCTGCCGCTTGCGGGCGTGCGTCCTGTGCTGGGGCTGACTTACGACGTAGATTACCACTACGACGAAGACCGCGAGGCGATTGTCAACAGCATGGAGGCCGAACTTCCCGGCGTGGACGCCGCGACGCGTACGCAACACCCGGAACTCGCCGACGCGCTGGACAAATTCCGTGATACGGCGCTTGCCAGCGCCAAGGCCGCCTATCAGGAGCGGGAGGCCGCGCTTCCCGACATTATGGACGCCGGGGACGCCGTGCAGGCACTCGGCGGGGAAGTACACTCGATGATACGCCGCGCCGACGCGAAAGCCGTCAGCGTCCTGAACTACTGGCGGGACTACTCCGGCGGCGCGCATGAAAGTTACGGCTACGGCGCGGCGAACTTCGACACCGCCTCCGGGGCGGAAATCACGCTCGACGACCTCTTGACCGACGAGGGCAAGTTGACCATCAACGCCCGTCTCGGGCAGGAACTCGACGCGCTCTACACGGAAATCGCCCTCGGCTATATGCTTGCCGACTACCTGCTCGACGATTACACATTCTCGCTGGAGCCGGACGGCGTGACGTTCTGGTTCAACCCCTATGAAATCGCGTCGTACGCCGACGGCGTGCTGTCCGCGAAGCTCTACTTTGACCGCGACACCGACATGTTAAAGCCCGACTACAAGGGGCAGGACGAAGCGTGGTTTGTGGAAATCGGCACCGAAACGCCGTACCGCTTCGCAAGCGGCGACGCGTTCCGCACCGTGGAGGCGTGGAGTGTCATCCTGAAGGATTACTCCGACTGGTACAGCGGATTCGGCATTGAGTTCGACGCCCCGGAGGATTCCGGCCGCTGGGCGGAGCGTATCACGCTGGAGGACGAGGAAACCGACTGGATGGCTCCGGAGGGGCGGAACATCATCCTTGACCGGACGGGCTATTTCAGCGCGACCTTCTATTACGCGCACATCCCCGCCGGGGACTACGTGCTGGCGAGTTTGTCCATGGAGGACGATGGCAGTGAAATTATCGTCTACCGCGCGGACGGCACACTCGCGCAGACACTCAACATGACCAGCCCCACGGCGTTCACGTATCCCGAACTGCCCGAAAATACGGACGATATCGACTGGTCGGACTACGACAGCTATCGCCGGGCGCTGACAGACCCCTATGACACGCCCCTCAGCACGCGCTTTGACCTCTTCGGGACGTGGACGGGTTCCGGCGCGTACTGTCTGACGGCCGACGGCTTCCAGTTGATATCCATGTGGGACTTGCTCTATATTACGGGCGAATACGTTCTGACGCTCAATCAGGACTTGACCGTGACGCGCCGCGCCTCTGACTACTGGCCTTTGTCCATGGAAGAGGACTTCACGCTTCCCGCCGGGACGAAAGTGCAACTGATGGCCGCCGACACGTCTCAATCCGCCTATTTCCGCGTTCTGGAATCGTCGGCGGAGTTCACGAAAAACGTTGATTTTATCTTCGCTCTCTGCTACAATAACCCCGATGAGTGGCCGCGTACAATCAACGGCGTGGAAGAGTACGTAATCTTCGACGGCCTCAGTTACGCCGGATAAGCGGTCAACTCTGTCAGGTTCCCGGGCTTCTCAACAAAGCCCGGTGCCATAATGCCGCGCCGGATTGCGCGGCGCGGCTCTCTATGTGAAAGGAGCTTGCAACATGCTGAAATTGCTGGGAACGATTGCCACTGGCGCGGCGGCGGTAGTCGGAGGTGCTGTAGCCGGAACCGCAATCGGGGAATTTAACGAGCGCTTCAAGGAGTATTTCTACTGCGAGGCGCTGTCCGCCGACGTGCTGGTAGCGAAGGGCGTCAAGCGCAAGGAGGGCTTTTCGTTCAACCGGGGCAGTGACAACGTTATCACGGCGGGTTCCGTCATCTGCGTGGCCGACGGCCAGTGCATGATGATTGTCGAGCAGGGCAGGGTCGTCGAACTCTGCGCCGAAACCGGATACTATCAGTACGACGCCTCCTCCGAGCCGTCTTTCCTCGCCGGAAGTCTGGGCGAGAGCTTCAAAAGCTATCTGGCGGGCGTCAAGGAGCGTCTCGAGTTCGGCGGCACCAAGGCCAAAGACCAGCGCATTTACTACTTTAATACTAAGGAAATCATCGGCAACAAGTACGGCACGCCGAACGCGGTGCCGTTCCGGGTCGTCGACGAGCGCGCCGGGATTGACATGGACATTTCCGTGCGCTGTTTCGGCGAATACAGTTATAAGATTACCAATCCCATGCTGTTCTACCAAAACGTTTGCGGGAACGTCTCCGACAAGTACACCCGCGACAACTTGGACAGCCAGCTAAAGACCGAATTTCTGACGGCCTTACAGCCCGCGTTCGCCCGTATCTCTGAAATGGGAATCCGCTATTCGGCTCTGCCCGGCCATACCATGGAAATGGCGCAGGCCATGAATGACGCGCTGTCGGCAAAGTGGCGCGACTTGCGCGGCATTGAGGTCGTAAGCGTGGGCGTGTCGTCTGTCACGGCGAATCCGGAGGACGAGGCCACCTTAAAGGCCATGCAGAAGGACGCCGCCTACATGGACCCGCGCCGCGCCGCCGCCGCCTTAACTGGCGCGCAGGCCGACGCCATGCGTACCGCCGCCGGAAACGCCGGGGGTGCCGCTATGGGCTTCATGGGCATGAATATGGCCATGCAGTCGGGCGGCATGAACCCCGCCCAGCTCTACCAGATGGCACCGCAACAGGCACCCGCCCCCGCCGCGACGCCCACAGCTTCTGCCAGTGCGGCGCAAAACGCGTGGACTTGTCCGAAATGCGGCAAGCCCGCGCAGGGCAAATTCTGTACCGAGTGCGGCGCGCCCAAGCCGCAGGCCGCCGACGGTTGGACTTGCCCGAAGTGCGGCCACGTCAACACGGGGAAATTCTGCATGGAGTGCGGCGCGCAGAAGCCGCAGACCGTCACGGCCTGTCCGAAATGCGGCTGGACGGTTCCGAACCCCGCGCAGCCCCCGAAGTTCTGCCCCGAATGCGGCAACGCGTTCTAATGGCGTCAAAGACCCTCTCCCGGCAACGGGGGAGGGCGGCGCGATAACTACCGGGAAGGAGTGACTCCTGTATGGCCTCCCAAATCACCAACTACAAATGCCCCGCGTGCGGCGGCTCTCTGCGGTTCGACGGGGACAGCGGAAAGTTAAAGTGTGACTACTGCGACAGTTCCTACGATGTCAAGGAGTTCGAGAAGAGCATGCAGGCCGCCAACGAAAACGCGGCCGAAGCGTTCGACAAAAAGAACTCCGGCGGCGACTCGTGGGATACCTCTGACATGAGCGAAAGCTGGGGCGCGGACGCCGACGGCATGAAAACCTATTCCTGCCCGTCGTGCGGCGCGGAACTCATCTGCGACGCCACAACCGCCGCCACCAGTTGCCCCTACTGCGGGAATAATACGGTTGTCCCCGGACAGTTTAAAGGCGCGTTGAAACCCGATTACGTCCTGCCGTTCAAGCTCGACAAAAAGGCCGCCGTCGCCGCGCTCGAAAAGCATTACAAGGGAAAGTATCTGCTCCCAAGAACGTTTTCGCGCCACAACCATATTGAGAAAGTGCAGGGCGTTTACGTCCCGTTCTGGCTGTTCGACGGCACCGCCGACGCCGACGTGCGCTTCCACGCCACGCGGGAGAGTTCCCACAGGGACGGAGATTATGAGGTCACGACAACGCGTCACTACGACGTACAGCGCGCCGGAAGCGTGGAATTTGAGCGCGTACCCGTCGACGCCTCCAAGCGTATGCCCGATGATATGATGGATTCTATCGAACCGTTCGACTACGGAGAGCTGAAAAAGTTCTCAATGGCATTTTTGCCCGGATTTCTGGCCGACCGCTACGACGTTTCCGTGGAGGAATGCGCCCGCCGCGCCGATGAACGGTGTTCTAACACGGTCGTGGATATGCTCGAAAGCACGGTGACAGGTTACACGACTTGCTCCATGGAATCGAAAACCGTCAACCTGAAGCGCGGGAAAGTGCATTACGCCCTGTTGCCCGTGTGGCTGCTGACTACCAAGTGGAACGGGAAAAATTTCCTGTTCGCCATGAACGCGCAGAGCGGAAAAATGGTGGGCGACCTGCCCATTAACTGGCTGAAATTCTGGCTGACATGCGCCGGGATTTTCGCCCCGCTCTTCGCGGCGTCCTACTGGTTCTTCCTGACGTGAGAGGGGGCGGGAAATATGAAACGTTTATTCGGACTGCTCCTGCTTCTCTGCCTGACGCTGACGGTACCCGTCGCGGCGTTCGAGGGCGCGTACGTACTCGACGACGCCGGGACACTCTCCGACGAACAGGCGCAGGAACTCGAAAATCAAGCCGCCGCCATGGCGGAAACCTACAATTTCCCCGTGTACATCGTCACTGTGAACGACTTCACGGACTACGGCTTCGATGAGGTCTACGACTGCGCGGTAGCGTTCTATGAGGAATCGGAACTCGGTTTCGGCGACGCCCACGACGGCGAACTCTTGTTCATGAGCATGAGCAACCGTAAATACGCGTTAGTCTACACAGGCTACGGGGACACCGCTTTCACGGAGGGCGGGCGCGACCGCCTCGAAAGTGACATGCTGGACTGCTTCCGGGATAATGACTGGTACGGCGGCTTCAAGGAGTACATGGACTGGAGCGAGTATCTGTTATCGGAGGCGGCGTCCGGCACTCCCTACGGCTGGGAGGAGTACGGCGACTATCACCCCGATGACGACGCGCCGGGGCTGTTTGACTGGGTACTCGCAATCGGCATTCCCGCCGCCATCACGATAGTCATTGCCTTAGTGCTGATTGGGGAAATGGATTCCGTCCAAGAGGCGACGCGCGCGGAAGCGTACGTTCTCCCGCACACACTGGACATCCGCAAGAAGTCCGACCGCTTTACGCACGTCACGGAAAGCCGCGTCAAGGTCGAGAGTGACAGCGACAGCGGCGGGAGTTCCCACCACAGCGGCGGCGGCCATTCCGGCCGCAGTGGCAGTTTTTGACACAAGTTCGACAGCGAAATGCCCTCCCACGTTGGGAGGGCGTTGTCACAGGTTATTGACAGAATATTTTCCAAGAGGAAAATTTCTGTATTTTTCCAATTTACCGTTCTTTCTCCCCGCGACTGAATAGTTACAAAAATTTTTTTATTTAGGGGCTTTACAAACGCCAGAGACTGTGTTATAATGCTCCTTGTTGAACGGGAAGGCGTAGTGATAAGACGGCAAAGGCTCAAAAGCCTTGAATTTCCACGTTGGTTGTATATTTGGGCGGTTAGCTCAGTTGGGAGAGCGCTGCGTTCGCATCGCAGAGGTCAAGGGTTCGAATCCCTTACTGTCCACCAAAGGGAGCCGGACAAACGTCAAAAGTAAGTCTGTCTCCCTTTCTTTGCGCGAATCCCCCTCTCCGCCGCCAAGCGGAATATGGGGGTGTATCGGTTTCGACGGGGATGTGGAGGCAGAATAAGCGGGCGGCGGTGCCTGACCGCCTTAAAACGGGCAACTTATAAATCAAATAACGACAGTTATTCTCTGCCTGTCGCCGCCTGATTGCGGCGACCGTCCGCCCCGGAAGAACCGCGAGCCGGGAAGGGCGTGATTTAGCGGTAAATGTGCGTACGGTAAGCTTTGCCCGTGCCATAAATTATGAAGCTCACCTGACCCGGCGGCGTGGCGGCTTGCCGTCGGGGAGGGGAACGGGAAGATAGACTTCCACAATAACCGTCTGCGCCCGGAGAAAGTTCTGTTAAAGCGTTTTCGGACGGGAGTTCGACTCTCCCCACCTCCACCATATTGTGTTGACAAAAAAGATGCAGTCAACTTTTTGAGGTCAAAAACCCCGATTTTTGGATTTTTTAATCCGAAAATCGGGGTTTTTGCTTTTGAAAAATTGCAAATTTCGAGACCGGGTTCCGTGAAATTTTTTTCACGACAGGGGAGATGCAAATGGGAAAAACAGGCGAAAACACCCCTCAAGGGAGGTGCGGAGAGTTGAACCCCCTTTTGAAAGCGGAAACCGCCCCTTTCGCCAGTGAGAGCCGGACGCCTCCGGCGACCGGGAGAAATTTCTGACAGAACGCCTCTTTTTCTTTCCCTCAAACGCCGGAAATGTTGCTTTCGCTACGTTTTCGGCGCTTTCTTTGTCGCTTTTGATGAATGGACTTTGGAACGCTTTGCTGGTATCCTTTGCCCTGCCTTCGGGGGAATCCCTCGCGGGACATCAGGACGGCAAAGGAGGCCGGAAAAATGACGGAACGAAAAAATCTTTGCGCTCACATCCCGATTGCGCTCCACGAAAAGGTCTCGGCGGCCCGCGCCGAAGCGGGACTGAACACGAACGACTACGTCACGCAAGTCCTGACCGAATACTATGACTGGAAAGAGAACGGAGGAAACATCATGGCGCGGAAAGCCGAAAACACGCGGACGCTCGCCTTCCAGATCCCGGAAGAGCTGTTCCAGCGCATTAAAGAGCATCTGGAAAAGGAATCGAGACGGCGCGGAATCCGCCTGACGCAACGCGACTTCGTAGTGGGGCTTATCGAACAGGCTCTGGAGGAAGCGGAGCGGGAAGCCGCCCGGACGGAGGAAACGGCGGCGGGACAGCCTGATGAGGCTGACGCCCGGTATGAACCCGATGCGGACTGCCCGGACGCCGGAGCGGGTGGCGAAGAGGCGGAGGAGGCCGACAGCGCGGAAAGCGCGGAAAACGCCCCCGCGGACGCCGGAGAGGACGGCGAAGAGGCGGAGGCCGACAGTGCGGAAAGCGCGGAAAACGCCCCTGCGGACGCCGGAGAGGACGGCGAAGAGACGGCGGAGGCCGACAGCGCGGAAAGCGCGGACGCCGGAGAGGACGCGGACAGCGGAGACGGCGTCCGGTCTGCGGAATGGAACTGAACGCGCCGTGAGGAAGCGAACAGCGGGAAACGGACAGTACGGCCCGGTCGGGTATCCCAAAAGGACGCCCGACCGGGCTTTTTGCGTTCTAAAGGAGTGAAAAATGGAGCTTTTTAACACGCTGGACGACTTTTTGCGAAGCTGTCCAGATAACGGCGTCAACTTTGAAATCCAGAGCGCGTTCCTGAAAGCGTGGAGCAAAATCCACGGATGGAACGACGACGGAAAGCCCTGGACAATGTACCCGGTCGTCTTGACCGCAATTAGCGGCGGGGCTGACAGCGACGTCACAATGGACATGATAGAGCGAATCGGACATCCGCTCAGTGAGGTTCATTACGTATTCTACGATTCCGGCCTTGAGTTCGAGGCGACAAAACGCCATCTCGCCTTTCTGGAAGATAAGTACGGCGTCAGCATTGAGCGGCGGAAGGCGAAAGTCCCCGTTCCGCTGGGTGTGAGGCGCTTCGGCGTTCCCTTTTTAAGCAAGAAGGTCAGCGATTATCTTTATCGTTTGAGGTTGCACGGTTTCCAATGGGAAATGGAGCCGTTTGAGAAGCTGCGGCTCAAATATCCCCGTTGCGAATCGGCGCTGCGCTGGTGGTGTAACGCATGGGGAAAGAACAGCCGGATGAACATCCAACGCCGCTGCTGGCTTAGGGAATTTATGGCGGAAAACCCTCCGGACTTCCCTATCTCGGACAGATGTTGCGAGGGCGCGAAAAAGGCGACGGCGAAGCAATTGGAAAAGGAGATTCGTCCGGATTTGGCCGTTACCGGAGTGCGAAAGTCGGAGGGAGGCGCGAGAGCGTCGGCGTACCGTTCATGCTTCGATGAGAACTGCGGAAAACCGAACCGTTTCCGCCCGGTATTCTGGTTGAAAGACTCGGACAGGGACGCCTACGACCGGGCGTTCGGCGTCACGCATTCCGACTGCTACTCCGTTTACGGCCTGACAAGAACGGGTTGCGCCTGCTGTCCGTTCGGACGGAATTTTGAGGCGGAACTGGGAGCGGCGAAAAAGTACGAGCCAAGACTGTACGCAGCAACGGTCAACGTATTTGGCGACGCCTACGCGTACACAAGAGCCTACCGCGAATACGCCTGCGCAAGGGACGCAGAGCGGAATAGATAGTCATTAGAGCGTCTTGTGTTTGTTTATCTTTTCATCGAAAACAATTACAAGACTGGACCTTGCTCCATAAGTATCCATGAACTTATCCCTTTTTCCTTTGTTATAGAAGAAAGCAAGTTGCTTTAACATATCAGGAAGATTGCTTGCATCTCGATATGAAATTGCATTGTCAGCGCAGACTTTCTTCATCCTTTTGTGGTCATATCCAGCGGTTTTTGCACACTTAATAATGCAGTTGCGGAGAATGTTTTTCCGCTTTACCGTTTTTCCGCTATCAGCGATAGCGCGGAAAATATCTTCTGCATATTCTAAGCGTTGCATGGCCTTGTCATAATCATCTTCTGTAAATACGAGTTCCCCCCGGCGCACCTTTTCCCGCTTCCCTTTTTCGGTATTGGATTTTCCGGCGGCGTTGAAGACATCGTCACAACTAACCTGATATGTCTCCATCAACTCGAACAGACGCTGATAATCTAATCCTCCCGTTTTAACATACCGTTTCACAACGTCCTTGCTACTCCATTGGGTAGAGTTCAAGTTCGCCGCTACACAGTCATCAATGCCCAACCCATCGCAAATAATATAGCTAATGGGAAAGCCATGCTTCTTGCACACAGCAAGACGCCCCTGACCATCAATGACTTCCATTTTTTCATTCACGACAATAGGGATAGGCAACTGCTTGATACGCATAGCAGTTTCAATTTTCTTGAATCGTTCCGGTTCAACGTCTCTGTTGCCAAGCAGTGTTTTGAACTGCTCGTAATCATAAGTTTCATATATATTGCCTACAATTGTATCGTTTTTCTTTTGCATTGTGCATTCTCCTTAGAAACTGTGCAATCAGTTTTCAAATACGACCTCTAATGAAAGTGTATCACAAATATTTGGCAAACGCAAGATATTTTTTGCTTTTCATCGAAATTATTTTTGCTCCATCATTTTTTCTTCCTTTACAACTCCCGCCTGACCGCCGTTTCCCTGACGGCGCTAATGCCATCGTCGGACACGAAAGCGCGGACGAAGGGGCGGAAAACATCGGCGGCGTTATCGGCGGCGCGACAAACAGCCTGATTGACTCCTGTTCCGCGAAAGCGAATATCGTCCTTCCCGACAACTCCGGAAAGGCGGGAATCCTGTGCGGCGGACTGGAGGCGACCTCCGTTGTCAACGGCTACGCGACGGGAACGCTGACGGCGGGAGACGGCTGTTCCGAAATCGGCGCGGTTGCCGGAAGCGTTTCCGATTCGGAGGAAATCACGAACAGCCGG
>JAFXQV010000016.1 GCA_017526785.1 Oscillibacter sp.
GGTACTACCCCCGTGACCGAGTACGATATTGAGTACGTGACCCCGCAAAACGGCAAAATCAGCGGCGCGGCGAAAGCGGCCGCCGATACGACGGTCACCGTGACAGTCGAACCCGACGCGGGCTACAAGCTCGACAAGCTCACCGTCAACGGCAACGCGATTACTGGCACCACGTTCAAAATGCCCGCCGAAAAGGCGAAAGTTGAGGCCACGTTCGTTGTCGACGGCGGCGGCGGTGGCGGTACTACCCCCGTGACCGAGTACGATATTGAGTACGTGACCCCGCAAAACGGCAAAATCAGCGGCGCGGCGAAAGCGGCCGCCGATACGACGGTCACCGTGACGGCCACCCCCGACGCGGGCTACAAGTTCAGCAAGCTGACCGTCAACGGCAGGGACGTCACCGGAACTTCCTTCACCATGCCCGCCGAAAAGGCCACGGTCTCCGCCACGTTCGAGAAAGTCGAAGAGTACGATATCACGTACCAGAGCGCCCAGCACGGCAAAATCAGCGGCGTGGCGAAAGCGGCCGCCGATACGACGGTCACCGTGACAGTCGAACCCGACGACGGCTACAAGCTCGACAAGCTCACCGTCAACGGCGAGGCGGTCACTGGCACTACGTTCAAAATGCCCGCCGGAAAGGCCACAGTCTCCGCCACGTTCGTGGTAAAGCCCCCGCAACAGGGTTGCTATATCGCAACTTCCGTGTACGGCTCCTATGACGCCCCGGAGGTCTGGACGCTCCGCAGATTCCGCGACGACGTGTTAGGCCAGACTTGGTACGGCCGCCTGTTCATCAAGGCCTACTATGCCACCAGTCCCACGCTTGTGCGCCTGTTCGGCGACGCCGAATGGTTCCGGAACTTCTGGCGCGAGAAGCTCGACGGCCTTGTGCAGAATTTGCAGGACGACGGCTTCGAGTCCACCCCCTATCAGGATAAAGACTGGTAATTTATCCGGTTTTCCGTAACTCCGCCATGAAAATGCCCCGTTCCCGTCTCCCCGGAGCCGGGGACGGGGCATCGCAATTGTAAGATAAACGTAACACCGAAAGCGCCTTTTCTATGCTATAATCAAACTGGCGGGGGTTCCATCCCTTTCCCGCCAAAATATGGAATCAGGAGGCGTACGTAATGAAACGAAAATTGCTCGGTATTCTGACGCTCGTCTTTCTCCTGCTGATGAGTGCGCGGACGGCGTCCGCCACGTCGGACTACACGGTACCCGGCGGGCAGATTTCCATCAGCGCTACGGGCGTGGTGGTGTCCAGTTCGACGACTGTCACGGAGGCCATCATCCCGGCGAAAGTCGGGGACGTGCCTGTCACCGCCATTGGAAAGGGCGTGTTCAAAGACCGCTCGAAGCTCACCCGCGTTGTCATCCCGGACAGCGTGAAAACCGTGGGGGCGGACGCGTTCAACGGCTGCGGGGCGCTGGAAGATGTGACGCTCCCGGCGGGCGTCACGCTGGAAACCAACGCGTTCGCGTGGTGCCGTTCGGTCAATCATGTGAAGTTCACCGGAACGGGCGCTATGTCCGACTTCACGGACAGCTACACATGGACGCCGTGGTACTCCGGGTGCTACTACAACGACCACGACTTGGAAATTGAGATACAGTCCGGTGTGACGAGTATCGGGGCGGACACGTTCCACAGTTGCGGGCGTCTGATAAAGGCGACCGTCCCCGACACCGTAAAGACCATCGGCGCGTCGGCGTTCGAGGGTTGCGGCAAGCTGGCGGACTTGTACTTTGTCCAGTACGCGGACGAAATCGGGGCGAACGCGTTCAAGAACTGCGGCGTGACGGGTGCTGTGACCGTCAAAGACGGCGTGGCGTTGATTCCGGCGGAGGCGTTTTATAATTGTTCCTCTCTGGAAACGCTGACACTTCCCAACAGCGTCAAGACCGTTGGGGAGAACGCTTTCAACAGTTGTAGCGCGCTTGCAACGCTGACGCTCCCGGCAGACGTCACACTGGATACCAACGCGTTCGCGTGGTGCCGGGGCGTCAGTGATGTGACCATCACCGGGACGGGGGACACGCTCATGTCCGATTTCACGGACAGTTACACATGGACGCCGTGGTACTCCGGCTGTTACTACAATGACCACGACTTGGTTGTGACCATTCAATCGGGCGTAACGAGTATCGGGGCGCACACGTTCCACAGTTGTGGGCGGCTGACCGTGGCGACCGTCGCCGACACCGTAAAGACAATCGGCGCGTCGGCGTTCGAGGGCTGTTCCAGTCTGGGAAGCCTGTCCTTCGTCGAGTACGCCGACGAAATTGGGGCGTACGCGTTCAAAAACTGTTCCGGCGCGACGGGTGCCGTGACGGTCAAGGACGGCGTGGCGTCGATTCCGGCGGGGGCGTTCTACGGCTGTTCGTCCCTGCAAACGCTCACGCTCCCCAACAGTGTCAAGGCCGTGGGCGCGGACGCGTTCAACGGCTGTTCGTCGCTGGCAACGCTGACGCTCCCGGCGGATGTCACATTGGATACCAACGCGTTCGCGTGGTGCCGGGGCGTCAGTGATGTGACCATCACCGGAACGGGGAAAACGGTCATGTCCGATTTCACGGACAGCTACTCGTGGACGCCGTGGTACTCCGGCTGTTACTACAACGACCACGACTTGGTTGTGACCATTCAGCCGGGCGTGGCGAGTATCGGGGCGCACACGTTCCACAGTTGCGGGCGGCTGACCGTGGCGACCGTCGCCGACACCGTAAAGACAATCGGCGCGTCGGCGTTCGAGGGTTGCGGCAAGCTGGAAAGCCTGTCGTTCGTCCAGTACGCCGACGAAATCGGGGCGTACGCGTTCAAAAACTGTTCCGGCGCGGCGGGTGCCGTGACGGTCAAAGACGGCGTGGCGTCGATTCCGGCGGGGGCGTTCTACGGCTGTTCGTCGCTGGAAACGCTCACGCTCCCCGAGAGTGTCAAGACCGTTGGGCAAGACGCCTTCAACGGCTGTGCCGCGCTGGCAAACGTGACGATTCCGGCGGGCGTCACGCTGGACGGCAACGCCTTCGCGTGGTGCCGGGGCGTCAGCCACGTACTGTTTATCGGCAATGGCGAAATGTCCGACTTCACGGACAGCTACACATGGACGCCGTGGTACTCCGGCTGTTACTACAACGACCACGACCTGACCATTGAAATCCAGTCGGGCGTAACGAGTATCGGGGCGCACACGTTCCACAGTTGCGGACGGCTGACCGTGGCGGCCGTCGCCGAGAGCGTAAAGAAAATCGGCGCGTCGGCCTTCGAGGGTTGTTCCAAGCTGGAAAGCGTATCCTTCGCCCGCTACGCCGACGAAATCGGGGAATACGCCTTTAAAAACTGTTCCGGCGCGGCGGGTGCCGTGACGGTCAAGGACGGCGTGGCGTCGATTTCGGCGGGCGCGTTCTACGGCTGTTCGTCCCTGCAAACGCTCACGCTCCCCGAGAGCGTCAAGACCGTTGGGCAGGACGCCTTCAACGGCTGTTCCGCGCTGGCCGACGTGACGCTTCCGGCGAATATCACGCTGGACAACAACGCCTTCGCGTGGTGCCGTGGCGTCAGCCATGTGACGTTCACCGGGACGGGCGAAATGTCCGACTTCTCGAACAGTTACTCTTGGACGCCGTGGTACTCCGGCTGTTACTACAACGACCACGACGTATCCATTGACATCGCGCCGGGCGTAACGAGTATCGGCAACAGTGCCTTCCGGGGTTGCGGACGCGTGCAAAGCATGACCGTCCCGCTGAGCGTCACGCGCATTGACTACGCCGCCCTGCATGACTGCGCGACGCTCCATGTCTACTACGCCGGGACGGAGGCGCAGTGGGGCGGCGTGGACAACATCGGCACGTCCGGGAACACAAAACTGGTCATGCACTACGGCAGCGCGGCAAAGCTGGTCGTGACCGCGCCCGACGGGCGGACGGTGCTTTCACAGGAATTCTCCGCGCCGGAAAGCGCCGTTGTGTTTGTCGTGGGCTACGACAGCGCCGGGAAAATGACCGAAACGCAGTCGAAAACGGGTGCCGCCGCCGTGTCGTTCAGCGTCTCCGACAAGCGCACGGCGAAAGTCCGGGTACTGACCTTCGGCACGGATTACGCGCCCCTGCTTGCTCCGCTGGAAGCGACCGTTTAACCCGTTAGAAGTTGCAATTTCTAAAAAGCGCCCTCCCCTGTCACCGGGGGAGGGCGTTTCGCGTCAGACACGGATAGAGACCGCGCTTCCGCCGCTTTTCCGCTTCGTGACCAAAATCTGACGGTCAATCTGTTCTTTGAGGGCGTCGACATGGGAGATAATGCCAATCAGGCGGTCACAGTCGGCCAGACTTTTGAGGGCGCGGATGGCCTGCTGTAACGCGTCGGGGTCGAGGGAACCGAAACCTTCGTCAACAAACATCGTGTCGAGCCGGACGCCGCCCGACGACGATTGTATTTCGTCCGACAGCCCCAGCGCCAGCGCCAGCGACGCTTGGAACGATTCCCCGCCCGAAAGCGTGTTCACGTCGCGCTCTGTGCCGTTGTAGAAGTCCATCACGTCCAGTTCCAGACCCTGCTTGGCCTCGGAGGCGTCCCGCCGCCGGAGTTCGTACTGCCCATCCGACATGATTTTCAGGTGCCGGTTCGCCCGGTACAGAATGCGGTCGAAACAGGTCATCAGCACGTATGTTTCGAGCTTGACGCCGCGCCCCCGGTTGCCGTTGGCCGTGACGGACAGCGCGTGAACCCATGTATACTTGTCCTCTAAGGCGCGCAGGGTGTCACCGCCCGCG
Organism: Oscillibacter sp.; assembly: GCA_017526785.1. Classification (GTDB taxonomy): domain Bacteria; phylum Bacillota; class Clostridia; order Oscillospirales; family Oscillospiraceae; genus Oscillibacter. Next base: position 4,780 of record JAFXQV010000016.1, read on the forward strand.
CGGATGTTGGCCGCCGCCGCGCGGTTCACGCTGGCGCGGGTACTGAACTCCTTTAACTGTTTCATGACCAGTCCGGCGCGGCCGGAGAGCGTCGAGAAATCGGCGTCCAGTTCTTCGCGGTCGGGCGTGTCCTCGGCCGAAACCTGCTCTTCCAGTTGCGCGATACTGCCCCGGAGACGTTCGGCGTCGCGCTGTCCGTCCTCCACGGCCTTCCGGGCGCGTTCGAGTGCGTCGCGCATCGTCTCGCGGGACTGTTCCAGCGTCTTGATTTTCTCCCGCGCGGCGGCTTCGCTGTCGTACTGTAACGCGGCGTCAAGGTCTCGGAGCTGTGCCGTGAGTTCCTGTAAGCGCGTACTGTCGGCGGTCGTTTGCTGTTCGCGTTCTTGGATACGCGTTTCGAGTTCCTGCAAGTCGGCTTCCCGTACGGGTATTTCCGCGTCGAGTTCCTCCCGGCGCTTGACAAGTCCCCGCACTTCCCGCGCCCCGGCTTGTACGCGTTCCGCTTCGGCTTCGGCACTTCGTAACGCGCCGGAAAGCCCCGCCTCCATGTCGTCCAGCGTCGCGCAGTCCGGGAACAACGCCGCCCCGCGTCCGCGCAACGCCTCCCGCGACGATTCCGACTGCCCTTTCAGGCTTCCGGCGTACGTGCTGGCGGCCGTCGCGGCGGACTGCGCTTTGTCGGCGTTCTGCCTGCACTTTTTCAGTTGCGCCTCTGTCGGGGCGTGGGCGGACTTCGACGCCGGGCGCGGGTGTTCCGTCGAGCCGCACACCGGACACGGCGCGCCCGGTTTCAGGCACGTTTCCGCCAAAATCCCCGCCTGTTCGTCTAAAAACGCCTGATTCTGCGTGTCATATTCCGCTTGTAAGCGCTTCGCCGTGTCCCGGGCTTGCAGGTACGCGTTTTGGGCGTTCGTGAAATCCTGCTCTAACTTGTGATACGCCCCGATATCGGCCTGAAACTGGTTCAGGTCGCTTTTCCGGGCGTCGGCGTCCCGCTGGGCGGCTTTGAGACGTTCCAGACGCGCCGGGGCGTCCTCTAACGCCGCCCGTTCCTCCCGGAACGCCTCCAGCCGCCCGGACAGCTCCGCGCGTTCGGCCGCGTCGGCTTCGGCGTCTATCTGGCGGTGTTTCAGCGTCCGCGACAGCCGCGACAAGTCTGATTTGAGTGCCTCGCGCTTCGCGTACTCCGAAAGACGCGTTTCGAGCGCGGCGGCCTCCGCGCCCAAGCGTTCGTATTCCGGCTGACGCGCGGTTTCGGCGTCCAATGCCTCTTGGCGGCGCTTTAAATCGGGTTCCAGCGCCGCGAACCGCGTTCTTGTCTCCTGTAAGCGCTTCCGGGTGGCTTCCAGACGTTCCGCGCGTCGCAGTTCGGCCTTTACGGCGTCTAACCGCTGTTCGATATCGGCCTTTTCGGCTTCCGCCGACGCTTCGGCGGCGGCGTCTCTGTCAATCAGCGCGTCGAGAATCTCCGCCGCACGTTCGATGTCGTCCGGCAAAAGCGCCCCCGAAAGAAGCGTGTCCATCTCCGCCGACAAGGCCTCGTCCGCGTCGCGGAGCGTGCCGTCCATGTACTGCCGCACACTTGCGCGGGCTTCGTCGCAACGCTGTTTTAACGCCCTGTCCTCGTCCTTCAAGCGTTCCTGCAAGCGTTCGTAACACCCCGTCTTGAAAATTTCGCGGAAAATCTCCGTCCGGGCATCGGTCTTGGCGTGCAGAAACTTCATGAAACCGCCCTGCGCGAGCATGGCGACCTGTGAGAACTGTTCGCGGTCGAGTCCCAAAATGTCGCGTACGGCGTTCGTGACATCCCTTGCCTTGGTGACAATCCGGCCGCCGGGGCAGCGGAGTTCCGCCGACGCCTTTTTCTCTTTTCCGCGGCATGTCTGCGCCGGACAGCGCGTGACCGTGTACGCCTTGCCGTCGCACAGAAATTCCAGCGTGACCTCCGTCAAGGTGCCGTCGTCGGCGTACTTCGACCGGAGCATGTCTTTTGTGCGGCTGTCTCCGCTGGGTTCGCCGTACAGGGCATAGGCAATGGCGTCGAAAAGCGTCGTCTTCCCCGCGCCCGTGTCGCCCGTTATCAGATAAAGCCCCTGCCCGCCCAGCTTGTCTAACTGTAGCGTGGTCTTGTCCGCGTAGGGGCCGAACGCCGAAAGCGTCAATGTTACAGGCCTCATGCCGTCGCCTCCTGTATCTCCTCCATGATGTGTTCGCAGAAGCGGCGCTGTTCGTCACGCATGGGGCGGCTGTTCTGCTGTTCGTAGAACGCGGCGAACAGGTCAACGGGCGTCCGGCCGTCGAGCGCGGCGGGGGCGTCCAGACGCGCGGCGGCACGCGTACGGGCGTTGTCGTACTCCAGCCGCAACACGTTCGGACAGCGCGTCCGGAGTTTGCCGATTGCGTCGGGGATTTCGTCCTCGTCGGTCAGAATCACGCGGAAATAGTCGTCGGCGCGGGGGTCGTCACGTTCCCGCGACAGGATTTCGGCCAGCGTGCCGCGCAACTCGCGCATTTCGTGGAGCGGTTCCAGCGGGACAGTATGGAGTTTCAAGACGCCCTTCGCGCCGAGTTCCGCGACCGTGACCGACTTTTCGTGGCGGACTTCCGAAAACGAATACTTCAGCGGCGTTCCGCAGTAGCGCACGGATTCGCGCCCGACGTACTGCGGCTTGTGGATGTGTCCGAGCGCCACGTAGTCGAACGGCGCGAACACGGACAGGTCGACATTATCCAGCCCGCCGACGCTGACGCTTTCGGAATCGGACAGTTCGGGCGTCACCGCGCCGCCGTTGCCCGTGACGAACTGGTGCGCGATTAACACGTTACGTTCGGCCGCCGGAACGTTCATCTGTTCGACGGCGACGCGGAGCGCGTCCGTGTAGGACGTGATTTCCGCGTCCGGGAAGCACTCCCGCACATGGACGGGCTTCACGAACGGGAGCGAATAAACGTTGACGCTTCCGAACTCGTCGGAGAGCGTCACGGGCGTGACACTTCCGCTGTAAAGCGGCGCGATGTGAATGCCGCTGGCCTCCATGAGCGACGCCCCGAACGATACGCGCTCCGGGGAATCGTGGTTGCCGCTGATAAGGAACGTCGGCAGATTACGCCCTGCAAGGCGCGTCAGGAAGTCGTCCAGAAGCTGGACGGCCTCGGCGGGCGGTACGGAGCGGTCGTACACGTCCCCGGCAATCAGCACGGCGTCGGGCTTCTCGCCGTCGACAACGCGGAGAATTTTTTGCAGAATGTCGCGCTGGTCGTCAATCAGGTTGTGTTCGTTGAGCCGCTTCCCGAGGTGCAGGTCTGAAAGATGTATCAGCTTCAAATGGGTATCGCCTCCCGTGTCGGTTTTCGCCATTATAGCAAGAGTTTTATTCGCTGTCAAATTCCCGCCTGCATGGCAAACTCCCCGATTCCGTGTCGGTTGACAGTCTACGGAAAAGTGTGTATACTCTATGAATAAATTTCATCACGCGGAGGACATCTTCATGATTACCATTGACGTTTTGAGCGCAATCCATACCCTGAATGAAATTTGCGGAATCCTGTCGTTCCTTGTGTCCTTAATCGCGCTGTGGAAGGTTTCGGACATTCAGAAAAATGTCAAGGTTGGGATTTCCGGAAACTCCGCCAAGCTCGACATCGCCGGACAGCGCGTCACAGGCAATAAAAACAGCCACATTTCACAGGCCGGACGTGATAACGTATTCCATAAGCCGCAATAACCCCGGAACCGCACAATAAGGAGGTGGCGTAATTGCACGGTGAAAAAATCAGCCAGTCCGTGGGCGGACTGTCCCATAAAGACGTTATGCAGGCGGGGCATGACATCAACATTTATCCGTCCGCGCCGCCGCCCCCGCCGCCCGCTTCCCGCTGGGTACGCATTGACGCGGACTTCATCGACACACATCAGGACGTGGAAGACTACGACTTGTCGAACTATCTGGAAGGCGCGGATTGCACATGGGGACTGGTCATTCAGGATAAAATAGTCAATCGCCCCATGCTGGACACGCTCCTTGACGCGCTCCGGACACATAACGCCGTGGCCTTGCTTGGACCCGGTGCCGAGGGCAAGACCACCCTGCTTATGCAGGCCGCCGTCCGCATGTCGCAAGAGGGTTGGACGGTGTTCTATGACGACGCCCCGAACAGCGGTGACCCGGACACAGAGGAACCGTCACTTTTCCCCGTGCCGCCAGCCGAAGCGGGTGCGAAAACACTCTATATCGTCGACAATGTGCCGTTCCGGAGGGATTCGGGGGCGTTTCTGCGGACGGCGGGCGCGGGGCAACGCGTTCTCGTGGCGGGACGGAAAAATGAGTGGAACCAGTTCGAGCGCAAAAACAGAATCCCAAGACGCAACATTACCGAGTTGGAGACCGAAGCGACCACATCGACGGAGGCGGACGCGTTCGCGCAATATCTGACCGACACAGGACGGATTGCGAATACGCCCGAAGCCATAGCCGAAACCCGGACTTTGTTTCTGGAGAAAAGCAACGGTTCTTTCTACGCCGCCATGCTGATGACCATAAAAGGCAAGCAGTTGGAGGAAATCGCCGGGGATATTCTGTGGAATATCGAGAAACCGCAGAACTACGGCGAGGAACCCCCGCCGATTATGAAACAAATCGCGTGTCTGTGCATGGTGGAATCACTGGGACTGAAAATGCCCAAGCGAATGTATGCCGAACTGCTCAAACGCTACGGCCTGAACGCGCTGGAGGTCAATCAGCGCGTGGAGCGGGAAATTCGGACGGTGGGCGGCTATGTGGAAACGCGTCACCCCGTTATTTCCGGGCTGTTCGCGGCGTACATCGAAGACACGTACTTTTTCGACAGGGAAGCGGCGTTATCGGACTTTCTCTCCGTAAGCCTCGGCGCATGCGCGGAGGAGTTCCTGTCTAATTCGGAGGCGCGGGAGCTTATCAAGGCCGCTATGCGTGCCTGCGTGGAATATCGCCCGACATTTGACTATATTTTCGGCCTGTTCGCGGAACTCCCCCAGCCGCCACAAGATATGCTTATGCCTTTCCTGAACGTGGTCAAAGACCCGTCATGGCTGGACAGGCTCTGCCGCCAGTTTTACGAGAAGCATTTTCAGAACGGACGCGGCGGCGGATACGCACAATTTTGGCTCAAATGGGGCAAAGTTCAGGAGCAGCGGCAACAGACCGGGGACATCGCGCAACCATTCACCGCGCAATGGGTCTATCATCAGGGCGTGAGACGGACGCCGGAAGAAGCCGGACTTTGGTTAGCGTGGGGAGCGTTGGAGGAACGGGAAGATAACCTCGGCGTGTCCTGTACAGACGAAAACACCGCCCGATGGATTTACCGTCAGGGAACCTTGAAAGCCCCCACCGCCCCGAATTTGTGGTTGGCGTGGGGAGCGTTGGAGGAGCGGAAAGACAACCTCGGCGGCGTGTCCTGTAAGGACGAAAACACCGCCCGATGGATTTACCGTCAGGGAACCTTGAAAGCTACTGACGCCTCAATTTGGTTAGTGTGGGGAGCGTTGGAGGAACGGGAAAACAACCTCGGCGGCGTGTCCTGTAGAGACGAAAACACCGCCCGATGGATTTACCGTCAGGGAACCTTGAAAGCCCCCACCGCCCCGAATTTGTGGTTAGCGTGGGGAGCGTTGGAGGAACGGGAAGACAACCTCGGCGGCGTGTCCTGTAAGGACGAAAACACTGCCCGATGGATTTACCGTCAGGGAACCTTGAAAGCCCCCACCGCCCCGCATTTGTGGTTAGCGTGGGGAGCGTTGAAGGAACGGGAAGACAACCTCGGCGTGTCCTGTAAGGACGAAAACACCGCCCGATGGATTTACCGTCAGGGAACCTTAAAAGCCCCAAACGTCGCGCTAATATGGCAAGCGTGGTCAAATTTAGAGCTGACCGTTCCGAACCGTTTGCGCGGCTTTGATACGCCATACAGCGCCGAATGGATTGCGGAGAATGGCTATCGGAACAGTCATAACGTGACGCTGTTACAAAACGCGGTCTGCTTGGCGATTGCCAATCAGGAAGACGACAAAGGCCGGGAACTGTTGTCAGAATACAGGCAAGGCGCGGAGTACATCCGACGGGCAACAGACAACGCGCGGCGGGACAGCGACTATGACCCGTATAGAGCATATACTTTAAATTACGCCTTTTTGATTTGTTTCCGTCTGTTGGGCATGGAGGCGGAGGCGGACGCAATCCGTGAGGCGTTCGCGGAAGCGGGCGTCGATATGGAGCAAGTCAAGGCGCGGGAGATGGAATATTGGACGCGATACCCCGTATATACCCCGCTTCTGGCGTGGCTGCGGGACAACCCTTGATTTCTGTCGCCAAGTCCCCTGCATGGTCGTAATCCCACGATTTTTCATTGACAGCCCGCCGCCGCCATGCTACAATGTCACAAAATGTGGGTGTGGGTACTGGAACAGGAGGCAATGGTCATGACGGTAACAAATCTGGTGGAATTTCGGCGGAATCTTTCCGTTTTTCTGGAAAAGGCCTCACAGGGCGCGGAAGTTATCGGCGTTGACTGGGAGGGCGGCGATGTCGTTGTCATGAGCGGTGAAGCCTACCGGGGTCTGTTGGAAACTGTGCGCTTGACCCGCATACCCGGCATGAAAGAAAAACTGCTGGACGGCATGCAAACGCCGATTGAGGAGTGTGACGACTTTGCATGGTAAGTACCAGATTGTCATCACGAAAAGCGCCCAAAAGGACAAGGAAAAAGTCAGAGCCATTCCCGCCCTGAATAAGGAAGACCGAAGAACTGCTGGAAATCCTGCGGGAGAATCCCTTCCAGACGCCGCCCTATGAAAAACTGCAAGCGGATTTCAAAGGCGCGTATTCGCGCCGATTGAATCGGCAACACCGCCTTGTTATATGGTCGATGAGGAGCGGAAAACGGTCAAAATCATAGCGATGTGGACACACTACGAGTAACGGCCGTTCTCCGAACGCTGTTTTGTTCTCCCCGATTCCGTGTCGGTTTCGGGGAGTTTGTTTTCAGCGTTTCGTACCCGGGCGGAACAAGAGCGCCGCCAGTACGCCGCACACCGCCGCCGCCGTGACGCCGCCGGCCGCCGCCGTCAGTCCGCCCGTCAGCACGCCCAGCCAGCCGCGTTCGGCCACGGCCTCCCGCACGCCTTTCGCCAGAACATGTCCAAAGCCCGTCAGCGGCACCGCCGCCCCGGAACCGCCCCACGCCGCGACGTGTTCATAAATCCCCAGTGCGCTGAGAAGCACGCCCGCCACGACGTAGCCCGTCAGAATCCGCGCCGGGGAAAGCCGCGTCCGGTCGATGAGTACCTGTCCCACGGCGCAGAGAATCCCCCCGCATACGAACGCCCGCAAATATTCCATGCCGCTGTCTCCTTACACCCGCTCGCGCTCGTCCGACACAAAAGACTGCAGTTCCGCGAACGTCACGATATCGCTCTGCCTCCGCAACGCGGCGCGGATGGCCGCCGGGAGTTCCTCGTAATAGCCTCTTGCGCCCGCGTGGGCGCGTAACAGCGCGGATAAGTCCGCGTAATTCAGCATAGTATCGCCCCCGCGTTCAGTTTGCCCGTCCCGCGCCGGACTATCCGCGATTTTTTTCAAAAAAGGTGTTGACGCGCCGGAAAAAGTGTGCTATAATCCGCCCTGTCAATTGGAACCGCGCTAGTGTAGCTCAGTCGGTAGAGCAGCTGATTCGTAATCAGCAGGTCAGGTGTTCGAGTCACCCCACTAGCTCCATGAAAGATACCCGCCTAACAGGCGGGTATCTTCGCGTTTTGGCCTGCAATCCCGCAAGGCCGCGTCAAGCGTCGGCGTTCGTCCGGCCGTAACGCGCCGTAACGGCCGCGATTTCGTTGCGGAGTGCGTCGGACAGTTCCTCCTCCCGGACGCGCCAGCGCCAGTTCCCGCCGACACTCGACGGCCGATTCATGCGGCAGTCGTTGCCAAGCCCCATATAGTCCTGCAGGGGAATCACGCACAGCCGCGCCGGACTGCTCATCGCCAGCGACACAAACGGCTTGACAAGTTCCGTGTCGGGCGTGTAGAAGTCGCAGAGATACTCCCGAAGCTGCCGCAGTTCCTCCGGCTTGATATTGTCCAGCCACCCGGCTGACGTTTCGTTATCGTGCGTCCCAGTGTAGGCCACGCTGTTGACGGGGTAATTGTGGGGGAGGTAGTCGACGGCCGCGCCCGTGTCGCGGGAGTCGAACGCGAATTGCAAGACCTTCATGCCGGGGAAGCCCGTGTCCCGGACGAGTTGCCGTACGCTGTCCGTGACGTATCCCAAATCCTCCGCGATAACCTCGCGGCGTCCCAAATGGCGCTCCATGGCGCGGAAGAAGTCCAGCCCCGGCCCCTTGCGCCAATGGCCGTTGACGGCCGTCGTCTCGCCGTACGGGATGGCGTAATACTCGTCGAAGCCGCGAAAGTGGTCGATACGCACCACGTCGCAGAGCGCGAAAACCGCTTTGAGGCGTTCCGCCCACCACTGGTAGTCGGTCTGTTTGTGGTAGTCCCAGTCGTAAAGCGGATTGCCCCAGAGCTGTCCGTCGGCGGAGAAGCCGTCCGGCGGACACCCGGCAACCGCTGTCGGACGGTTGTCCGCGTCCAGTTGGAACAGTTCCGGGTTCGCCCACGCGTCGGCGCTGTCCATGGCGACATAAATCGGAACGTCGCCGATAACGCGGATATGTTTCCCGCGCGCGTACGCCCGGAGCGCCGCCCACTGCCGCGAAAACTCCCACTGCACCCGCTTCTGGAACGCGATTTCGTCCGCCAGTTCGGCGCGGCATGCTTTCAGGGTGTCCGGGCGGCGCAGGCGGATTTCCTCCGGCCAGTCCGTCCACGGCCTGCCGCCGAATTTGCCTTTCAGCGCCATGAACAGCGCGTAATCGTCGAGCCAGTGTCGGTTGCCGTCGAGGAAGGCGCGGTAGTCCGCGTCGTCGAGCGGTTCGCCGTCCGCGAACGCCCGGCGCAGGAGCGGCAAACGGGTCTCGTAGAGCGCTCTGTAGTCGATTCGGCCGGAGGAATCGACGGGCGGGATGTCACTTTCGGAGAGCAGGCCGCGCCGTACAAGTTCGTCCAAGTCAATCAGATACGGGTTCCCGGCGAAGGTCGAAAAGGACTGGTACGGCGAATCCCCGTACCCGGTCGAACCCAGCGGGAGTATCTGCCAATAGGACTGCCCGGCCGCCGACAGGAAGTCGACCCAGTTCCGGGCGTGGCGCGAAAAGCTCCCGATTCCGTGCGCCCCCGGCAGACTGAACACCGGAAGTAAAATGCCGCTTTCTCGTTTCATAATGTGTTCCCTTTCCGCGAGTTTTGATGTGTCAAGGAATTTGTTTGCGCATTCATCATAACCAGTACGCGGACAAAAATCAAGCCCCGGCATTATCGTCATTATGAACAGTTTTCGCGTATTGTTTTGTAGAGGTTGCGGCATTGCAAAAAGACGCGTTTTTTTGTAAAATAATGTGTCGGAAAGACGGTTGTCCGTCAAAACTCTTTGCCGAAAACTCTATTTTGGCAAACCAATTTTTTGGAAGGAAGCGTGAAAGAATGAAAAAATGGTTGTCTCTGCTCCTTGCGGCCATGCTGACACTCAGCCTCGCCGCGTGCGGCGGCGGCGGCGGTACGTCCGCCCCCGCTGACGGCGGTTCCGCCGACAGTGCCGCGCCCGCCGCGTCCGGGAACGCAATCCGCCTTGTCAACGGCAAAATTGAGGTCGACGCCCCCCTGAAAAAACTGGCCGCGATGTACAAGGAGGAAACCGGCGTCGATGTCAGCATTGAGTCCATGGGCGGCGGAATCGACATTCAAGGCACCCTGAAGGGCTACTATCAGGCCGGAAACATGCCCGATATCTTCGTCAACGGCGGCGCGTCCGACTTCGCCAACTGGTCGGGGCTGTGCGCCGACATGAGCGGCGAGGCGTGGGCGGCCGACACCGACGCCGCCTACATCAATGAGGACGGCACGGTGGGATTCCCGTACACCGTGGAGGCCATCGGCCTTGCCTACAACGCCGACATTCTCGAAAAGGCCGGGGTCGACCCCGCGACCTTGACAAGCCCCGCCGCCTATGAGGCCGCTTTCGCCACGATTGACGGCATGAAGGACGAACTCGGGCTGACCGCCGTCGTCGGCTACTATACGGAACCCGTCAACCTGTACTGGTCGACAGGTAATCACCTGTTCGGCAACTACGAGGACGCCGGACTTGCGCGCGACGATACCACCTACTTTGACATGCTCAGCGACGGCGGAAAATTAGACGTTGACCGCTTCACGGACTTTGCCAAGTTCGTGGGACTGCTCCAGCAGTACGCCGACCAGAGCATGATGATTTCCGGCACCTACGACCAGCAGATTTTGAATTTCGCCTCCGGGAAGTACGCCTTTGTCACGCAAGGCTCGTGGATTGGCGCGACGATGACCTCTGACGACGCCGACGCCTATGCCGCCGCCGGGAACTTCAAGGTGGGTATGGCTCCGTACGCGTTCCAAGACGGTATCGACACCATCCTGACAAACTCCCCGTCGTGGTGGGCGGTCTACAAGGACGGCAACGTGGAGGGCGCGAAAGCGTTCCTGCAGTGGCTGACGACCGACGCCGCGCAGGAAGTCCTCGTCATGGAGGCCGGATTTATCAGCCCGTTCAATTCCAGCACCTATGTCGCCACAGACCCCTTTGCCCAGACCATCGTCGACTACCAGAACGCCGGGAAGACCTCCGGCTGGCACTGGCTCGGCAACAAGGAAGGCCTCGCCCAGAACTACACCGGACAGGTCTTTAACGACTACGCGCAGGGCAACCTCGACACCGACCGCTTCGTGCAGGTCATGCAGCAGGTTTGCGCGACCGCCTACGGCGGATAACGCATAACGGCCTTGTAGCGTAACAGCGGGCAGTCTCTGCCCGCTTCCGTATTCTTGCACTGGAAAGGGGTAAAAGGCTATGGATTCCGTCAACCCGATGAAAAAAGCGGCGTCTCTGCTGCTTCTCGTGGCGGGAGTGGCACTGTTGGGCGCGTCGCTGGCCATGGACTGCATGGGCGGCGGCGGCGCAATATACCAGTACCGCGGCGCAGTCCTGATTATCGGCATTGTGTCGTTTTTCTTGGGGCTGTACCTGTTCCCGACCATGACGCACCACCGCGACATTGTCAATGTTATCTTCCTGTTCCCGCTGCTCTTCACCTTCGGCGTCACGGTCATTATCCCGCTCGTACTCGGTATCTTCTACTCTATGACCGACTGGACGGGTATCCGCTATACGCAGTTCGTCGGGCTTGCCAACTACGCCCAGATGTTCCATGAAGTCAGCTTCCTTTGGTCACTGCTCATTACGGTGCTGTTCGTGGTGTTCAACATGGTGCTTGTCAACTTGGTGGGCTTCGCGCTGGCGCTGTTGTGTACAAGTCGGCTGAAAGGCGTTGGCTTCTTCCGGGCGGCGTACTTCCTCCCGAACCTTATTGGCGGTATCGTCCTCGGCTACGTCTGGCAGTTCGTTTTCAACAACGTCCTTGTGAAAGTGACGGGCGCTTCCCTGCTGACGAAAACTTCGTCCGCGTTCGCGGCGATAATCATTGTCTATATCTGGCAGTACGCCGGATATATCATGCTGATTTACGTCAACGGCCTTGTGACCGTCCCGGGCGACGTGCTGGAGGCCGCCGCAATCGACGGCGCGAACGCGTTCACAACGCTTATCCGCATTAAGATTCCCATGATTGCGTCCACGATTACCATTTGCACGTTCCTGACGCTGACTTCCGCCTTTAAGCAGTTCGACGTGAACATGGCCTTGACGAACGGAACAGGCTCCGTTATGGACTTCATGGGGCAGTATCTCTCCAACGGCACGCAAATGCTCGCCCTCAACATCTACAATACCGCCATCTCCAAAAACAGTTACGCGCTCGGACAGGCGAAAGCGGTACTGTTCTTCGTAATCCTCGCCTGCGTGTCACTCGTTCAGGTGCGGATTTCCAACAGCAAGGAGGTTGAGCTGTGATGAAAACCAAACTCAAGACCTCGACTTTCGTCACGATTATGGCAATCGCCGTTGTCGTGGCGCTGTACACGCTGGCACCGTTCTTTCTGGTCTGCATTAACGTCCTGAAAAACGCCAACGGCATTGTGGCCGACCCGGTGTCGCTTGCCGGGGCGAGTTTCAACCAGCTTGTGACGAACCTGACGAACGTCGTCAACAACTCGAATTTCAGTTTCTGGTTCGCGTTCGGCACGTCCGCGCTGATTACGATTATTTCCCTCATCCTGCTGGCGCTGTTCGGCGGCATGGCGGCTTGGGTCATCTGCCGCAACAAAACCGCTTGGAGTAACGCTATTTACATGGTCTTTATCGCGTCCATGATTATCCCGTTTCAGGTGGTCATGCTTCCGCTGATTTCGACGTTCCGCGACGTGGGCAACTTCGTCGGGATTCCCATGTTACAGTCGATTCCGGGCATTGTGTTCGCCTACTGCGGCTTCGGGGGGGCTATGACCGTGTTTATCTTGACGGGCATGGTGAAAACGGTTCCCTACGACTTGGAGGAGGCTGCGTCCATCGACGGCTGTTCCTACGAGGGGATTTACTTCCGGATTATCTTCCCGCTTCTGCGCCCGTCGGTCGTGACGGTTACTATCCTCAACGGCATGTGGATTTGGAACGACTACCTGCTCCCGTCGCTCATGCTCGGGCAGAACGGAAAGGTAAAAACGCTCCCGGTCGCGGTACAGGCCTTTGTCGGCTCCTACGTCAAGCAGTGGGACTTGATTCTGACCGCCGCGTTACTGGCCATGATTCCCATGATTGTCATTTTCCTGATTGCCCAGCGTCAGATTATGAGCGGCATGGTGGAGGGCGCGGTCAAGTAAGCGTCACGGTTCCGCCCTCTGCCGCCTTGCGGCGGCAAATCCCCCCGTTCCGGAGAACAGGGGGATTTCCTTTGCCTGAAAGGAGGCATGTTATTACTATGAAACTGCTTGACCCGGAAAGCCCGCTCATGTCGGCGCTGGGTACGCTCTGCGACTTGGTATTTTGCAACGTGCTATTCTGCCTGCTGTCCTTGCCACTGTTCACCGTGGGGGCGTCGGCCGCGGCGCTCTATGACTGTACGCTCGCCATTGTGGAGCAACGGGAAGGCTCGTCGATTGTGGCGCGGTTCTGGAACGCGTTCCGGCGGAATTTCCGGCGCGCCACCGCGTTATGGTTCGTACTGCTGGGGTGTGCGCTGTTCCTGTGGGCGTACGCCCGCGCCGTCGACGCGCTCTCCGGAGACCTGCAACGCCTCTACAGGGTAACATTTTTTGTCCTGCTGTTCGTGTTCCTCGCGGGCGGCCAGTACGTTTTCCCGCTACAGGCACGTACGCGGGGCGCGTCTGTCTCGTACACGCTCAAAACGGCGTGGCTGTTAAGCGCCGCCGCCCTGCCGTGTACGCTGTGCGCGCTGGGAATCGGCGTCGCGGCGGTGTACCTGTCGTTTTTCCTGAACCCCGCCGCGCTCAATACGGCCGTGTTCCTGTGGGCGTTCGGCGTGTTCGCCGTAATTGCCTACCTGCAAAGTTTCCTGTACGTCCGGGCGTTCCGGATTCTCGACCGCATGCCGTGACTACGCGCTCTTGGCTCTTTCGCCGTCCACGACCATCGTCGCCGAACCGTACGCCTTCAACGGGCGGCCGTTCTCGTCGAACTCCGTCGTATAGCGTACATGGAACGGAACCCGCCCCACCGTAAGCGGAATAATTCCCTCGATATGTTCCCTGCCCGCTTCGAGTTGCCGTATCCAGTCGCGGTACATGTCGGCGTAGTCGGGCGGGAAAATGCCCATCTCAATGGCGGAGTCGGGGTAATTCTCCAGCACGGGCGGGAGGTGCAGGTCGCGCATACAGCGGAAGCAAGGCCGCATTTGCTTCGTGCCGAAGGCGTACTCCCACGCGTATACGTTGGCCTGTTCGCTGGCGAACCGGAAGCGGCGCTCACTGTCGAACAGAAGCGCGTAATTCCGCTTTTCGGCGGTGACGTTCTGTATCATGGCGTAGAAAATGTACTGGTTCCCGGCCTTGCCGATGACCCGCATGTGGGTTCGGATACAGACCTTGTCCTCGCCGCAGCACTTGGAGCAGAATGTCCGCCACGTCTCACAGCTTTCCTCGTCGCTGGACTGAATCGCCCGCCGGATAGTCTTTTCATAGAGGGCGCGGTTTTCGGGGCCTACGTTGTCCCACGGGTTGGAGTGAATGATTTCCTTCTCGGTGGTGTTCATGCCCAGTTCGTGGACATACTTCTGGTTGACGCGCAACATCTCAATGTGGCCGTTCTCGTAACTGAAAATGCAGGCCGCGCCGACGTAGTTACTGAAAATCAGCGTCTCCAACGAATCCGGGTTCCAGAATTTTTCGGCGTCCATGGGTTGCAGGAGTTTGAGCGCCGGGGCGGTCGGCTCTAAATTCGTACGCTTCAGGGTCTCTATCATCTGTTCGCCGGTGACCGGGCGGGAGTAGAGATAGCCCTGAATGTAGTTGCACCCGATACTTTTCATGTAATCGGCCTGTTCGACGGTCTCGACGCCCTCGGCGATAGTCGGCGTTTTGAGCCACTTGGCCATCTGTACCATGGCGCTGACAATCGCGCCGCCGCGTCCGCCCACGTCGCCGCTTAGGAAGTTCATGTCGAGCTTGATAATGTCCACGTCAAGGTCTTTCAGGGCGTTGAGCGACGAGTAGCCGCTCCCGAAGTCGTCCATTTCGACGATGTAGCCCGCGTCGTGGAGCTGCCGTATCGCGGACGACACAAGCTCTGTGCCGCCGACGGCGGAGGATTCCGTAATCTCCGCCCGCAGGTACTTCACGGGAATGTCGTACTTCTCGCGGATTTTCTCAATTTCTCCGATGTAGTCGCGTTCAAAGATATCGTGGCGGGATATGTTGAACGAGACAGGCACGACCGGAATTTGCGCGTCCAGACACTCCCTCTGGAAGCGGCACACGGTCTCAAAGACGTGCAAATCCGCGCGCTGAATGAGGCCGTTCTTCTCCAGAACCGGGATGAAGTCGGCGGGATACTGCCGCCCGAACGCGGGGTGATTCCATCTCATGAGCGCCTCCGCGCCTGTCATTCGTCCGGTGGAGTGGTTGTACTGCGGCTGGTAACACGCGAAAATCTGATTTTCGCGGATTGCGTCGTCAAAACCGCTTAAAATTTCCTGTTCCGTCATGGTCTTTTGCATGGGAACGCCTCCTCTATGTATGCGGGGGTGATATCTCTATCCGGCATTATAATATCCGTGCCGGGAAAATACAAGAAATTTCACAGAAACTTTATAAAAAAATCCCTCCCCGTCGGCGGGGAGGGACACGGAAATCAGAACTTCATTTCTACATACAACTCGCGGACTTCGTTGGGGTCGCGCTGTTTCTTGGGGGCGGGGGGCGGCGCGTCGCGCCACTTTAAGAACTTCGGCGCGACCTGCGGGAACAGCGCCAGCGACAGCACGTCTTCGTCACACTTGGCGATGTCCTTGTACTCCTCGCGGTACTTGTCGAGTTCGGGCTTGAGGAGGTCGGCGGGGCGGCAGTCAATCATCTGGTCGGGGGTGATTTCGGCCTTGTTCAGCACGAACTCGTCCACGGGGCCGGGAAGTTTGCCGTACTCGCCGCGCAGCATGGCCTTTGTCTCCTTGGTGAAGGCCTTGTAGCGCTCGCCGAGAATCACGTTCATAACGGCCTGTGTGCCGACAATCTGGCTTGTGGGCGTGACAAGGGGCGGGTATCCGCAGTCCTTGCGGACGCGCGGCACCTCCTGCAAGACCTCGTAATACTTATCCTCGCGCCCGGTCTGCTTCAACTGGGAAATGAGGTTGGAGAGCATGCCGCCCGGCACTTGATACAAGAGCGTGTTCGTGTCGACGCTTAACACCTTCGGGTCAAGGTATCCCTCGTCCTGCAGGCGCTTGGCGACGCCCCGGAAGTGCGCGGCCGCCTTGCTCATCTTGTTGAGGTCAAGTCCGGTGTCGCGGACGGTGCCTTTGAGCGTGGCAACAAGCGATTCCGTGGCGGGTTGAGAGGTGCCGTTGGCCATGGCCGAAAGCGCCGTGTCCACGATGTCCACGCCCGCGTAGGCCGCCATAAGGTAAACCATGTCACCCGTTCCGGTCGTGTTGTGGGTGTGCAGGTGAATCGGAATGGAGACCGTTTCTTTCAGGCGCTTGACCAGAGAGTAGGCGTGCATGGGGAGCAGGAGGTTCGCCATGTCCTTAATGCAGATAACGTCCGCGCCCATCTGTTCGAGTTCCTTCGCCATCTTGACAAAGTAATCCTCGTTGTGAATGGGGGAAATCGTGTAGCTCAGCGTACCCTCGACCGTGCCGCCGTATTTCTTGGTGGACTTAATCGCCTGTTCGAGATTGCGGACATCGTTCAGGGCGTCGAAAATGCGGATAATGTCAATGCCGTTCTCAATGGACTTGCGGCAGAACTGGTCTACCACGTCGTCGGCGTAGTGCTTGTAGCCAAGGATGTTCTGGCCGCGAAAGAGCATTTGCAGTTTGGTATGGGGGAGCGCGGCGCGGAGTTTGCGGAGGCGTTCCCACGGGTCTTCATTGAGAAAGCGCATGCAGGCGTCGAACGTCGCGCCGCCCCAGCACTCCAGCGACCAGTAGCCCACGCTGTCGAGCAGTTCGCACGCCGGAAGCATATCCTCAACGCGCATACGGGTTGCCGCCTGCGACTGGTGCGCGTCACGGAGAATCGTGTCCGTAATGCGGAGGGGAGCCTTATTTAAAAATTCCATTGTTTCCATAATCGCCCTCCCGAATCAGCCAAACAGGGAAATCAGAACGCCCGCCGCAATCGCGGAACCGATAACGCCCGCGACATTCGGCCCCATGGCGTGCATGAGCAGGAAGTTGGAGGGATTGTACTTTTGCCCGACCTGCTGGGACACGCGCGCCGCCATCGGCACCGCCGACACGCCAGCGGAGCCAATCAGAGGATTGATTTTCTCTTTCAGGAACAGGTTCATGAACTTGGCGAGCAGTACGCCGCCGGCCGTGCCGAAGCCAAAGGCCACAATGCCCATGGCCATAATGGCGAGCGTCCGGCCGGAAAGGAACGTCGTACCCGTCGCCGTCGCGCCCACGGACACGCCCAAGAACAGCGTGACAATATTGATAAGTTCGTTCTGCACGGTCTTGCTGAGGCGCTCCGTGACGCCGCACTCCCGGAACAGGTTCCCGAGCATGAGGCAGGCAATCAGCGGCCCCGCCGACGGCACCAGAAACGCCACGAAAATGGTCACCATGATGGGGAATACGATTTTCTCCACTTTGGAGACTTCGCGGAGCGGACGCATGACAATTTTACGTTCCTCTTCCGTGGTGAGCGCCTTCATAATGGGGGGCTGAATCACGGGGACAAGCGCCATGTACGAGTAGGCGGCAACGGCAATCGGACCGAGCAGGGCGGGGGCGAGTTTCGCCGTGACGAAAATCGCGGTGGGGCCGTCCGCGCCGCCGATAATGCCAATGGACGCGGCCTCGTTGCCCGTGAAGCCCATGACGCGGCACCCGGCGTAGGTCATGAAAATTCCCAGTTGCGCCGCCGCGCCAAGAAGCAGGCTTTTCGGGTTGGCAATCAGGGGGCCAAAGTCGGTCATAGCGCCCACGCCCATGAAAATCAGGCACGGGTACACGCCCAGCTTGACGCCCAGATAGAGTACGTCCACGAGACCCGGCGTGATGACTTCGCCGACGGAAACCTGCTGTAACACGGCTTCCGCGACGCCGAGCGACTTCATTTCGGAGAGGAAGCGCGCGGTAACGGGCGCGCCGCCGAACAAATCCCAGTGGATATGGCCGCCAGCAAAGAAGATTTCGTGGTACATGTTCGCGCCGGGCAGGTTCGTCATGAGCATGCCAAAGGCGATTGTGACCATCAGCAGGGGTTCAAACTTCCGGCCGATTCCCAGATAGAGCAGGAAACAGGAGATGATGAGCATCACCAGATTTTTCCAGCCGTCCCCCTGCGTCACGAGATAAAATCCCGTGTCGCGCAGAAAATCAAATAACGCCTCCATGCTTACGACCTCCGGTCAATGACGCAAAGCAGCGTGCCGGACTGCACGGTAGCCCCCTTGGTAGTATCCACGGACAGAATCTTGCCGTCACGCGGGCTGAGGATTTCGTTTTCCATTTTCATGGCTTCCAGAATCATGAGAACCTGTCCGCGCGTGGCCATGTCGCCGGGCTTGACGTTGACGGAGACAATCGTGCCGGGCATGGGGGCGGTGACGCGTTCGCCTCTGGCGTCGCCGTCGGAGGCGGGCGCGGCCGGAGCGGGTGCCGAAGAGGTCGACGGCATGTCGCCCGTGAGTTCCTCCAGCTCGATTTCGTAGGCGGTGCCGTTGACGTTTACTCTGTACTTTTTCATAGATGTTCTCCTTTTCTAATCCTGTGGGGAGTTACAGTCTTCTCATGGAGAGGATACGGATACCGGTTACGTCGGTATCGAGTTCCTCGGCGATTGCCGCGGAGACGGCGGCCACCATTTCGGGGACATTGGGACCCGTAAAGGGCGACTTGGGCAGAACGACGGGCGGGGCGGGTTCGGGAGCCGGGGGCGCTGTGCGCGAGAGTACGCGTCCCATGGTCATTGTCAGCACAATCAAGCAAATCAGCCCGAAAAAGACTGTGCCCAAACCCATAAGAATGACGAAAATTGCCGGATAATCCATTACAACGCCTCCTGAGCTTGCAAATTTCCGAATTTCCTTCATTATAATTATATCAGAGCGTTTTTCAAATTACAAGTGTTAATTCGGAAAATTTCTACATATTTTTCACCGAAGTTTCCAAGTAAAATTGTAGGGAAAGACAAAAAAATTTCCCCCTTGTGGAGAGTTGCTTTAACGCCCCTGTATTCACTGAACGAATCAGCCGCCGAAAGCGTTACGGTTTCCGGCGGTCTGTTTCACACTCTGCGCGTCACGCGGGTGCGACGCGGAAATGTCCTTTTGAACAGTCCGGACGCAAATTTCGTATACAACGGAACATCGACGCTTGTTAGGTTGTCGCAATCCATAAAGGCATTTTCTTCTATTTCCGTCACGCTGTCGGGAATCGTGACGCTTGTCAGCCCCACGCAACCAGAGAAAGCCTTCTCTTTGATTGTCTTCACGCTGTCGGGAATCGTGACGCTTGTCAGCGCCGCGCAACCCAAGAAAGCGCTCTCTCCGATAATCGTCACGCTGTCGGGAATCGTGACGCTTGTCAGCCCCACGCAACCAGAGAAAGCCCTACCTTCGATTATCCTCACGCTGTCGGGAATCGTGACGCTTGTCAGCCCCACGCAACCAGAGAAAGCCCTCCAACCGATTTCCGTCACGCTGTCGGGAATCGTGACGCTTGTCAGCCCCACGCAACCAGAGAAAGACCCATCTTTGATTATCCTCACGCTGTCGGGAATCGTGACGCTTGTCAACGCTTTGCAACCACGGAAAGCCTCAATTCCGATAGTCTTCACGCTGTCGGGAATCGTGACGCTTGTCAGCCCCGCGCAACCACTGAAAGCCCAACCTCCGATAGTCTTCACGCTGTCGGGAATCGTGACGCTTGTCAGCACCGCGCAACCAAAGAAAGCGTGCGCTCCGATAGTCTTCACGCTGTCGGGAATCGTGACGCTTGTCAGCCCCGCGCAACCAGAGAAAGTGAGCTCTCCGATAGTCGTCACGCCGTGTTGAATTTTCGCTTCTGTAATCGTTGCGCGTTCGTTCCACCACGGCGTGTCATAGGTATATGTTTCGGAATCGTATTCAAAATTCCACATAGCCCCGGTGCCGGAAATTGTCAGAACGCCGTTTTCGTCCAGCGTATAGGTTACATTGTCCCCGCAGTTGCCGCTCTTGACAATCCGCACGGGTTGCGGTTGCGGCGGCAGTGTCACGGGGCGCGGCTTTGGTGTGGGTTGCGGCGTTGTGGGCGTTGGCGCGAGTTGCGGCGTTGTTGTGGGCGTTGGCGCGGGTTGCGGCGTTGGCGCGGCGATACCGTACAGCGTCCGCAGAGCGTTTATCAGGCGTTCAACGGGTTCCGCACTTAACAGCAGTTCATTTTCGAGAATATGCCGCGCCTTCATGACGGCGCGTTCATCGCCCGGCGCGGCGTTCTCCAGTTCGGACAGCGTCCCGCGCTCCGCGAGTTGCCGCAGAATGTTGGCGTAGGCTTTCAGCTCCGGCGACAGGTCGCCGATAATCGCGTGCATACGCTTCGCGTCACGGAACACGCTTGCCCCGAACTCGTACCGCATGTAAAGCAATACACTTTCCAGACTTTTGGGGTCGTAAGCTGACATTTTGCGCTCTCCTTATCGTTAAGTGTTTCAGAACCCCGCCACCTGTCCCCCTCCCCTTTCAGGGGCGGGGGACGATAATTGAGACGTAAAATCAGTGAAATTACGGCAAGTCCCCCCTGAAAGGGGGTATGCGTTATGCTTCCGGTTCGTCTTTATTGAGGCTTACTGGCGGGGTTTCGGTCTCGTCCGGCACGTTATCCGGTTCCACGGCTTCCGGCGTGTCCGGTTCCGTTGCTTCCGGCGTGTCCGGTTCCGTGACTTCGGGCGCGTCGGCGGGAGGCTCGATTTTCTCGGAAATCATGTGGACTTTCTTTGCCGGAGCCTCGATTTCCTCCGGCGCGGACGGCCGGAAACCGTCCTGTTTCGTCGACGCGTACGGGTTTTCGACCGTCGACGGGTCGCGGCCTTCGATAATCGCCACCATTTCCGCGCCTGTAATCGTCTCCTTTTCCAGCAGATAGGTTACGACTTTGTCCATGTCGTCGCGGTTCTCGCGGATTGTCTCGACGGCGGTCTGATAGCATTTGTCCAGAATCTGCTTAACGGCCTCATCCATGCGGGCGGCGGTGTCCTGCGCGCAGTCCATGCCGTAGCCGCCGTCAAGGAACTGCGTCCGGCGCGACGCTAAGGCCATCATGCCGAACTCCTCGCTCATGCCGAACATGGCGACCATGTTTCGCGCCACGTTCGTGGCCTCCTGAATGTCCTGTGAAGCGCCGTTTGTCATGGTGTTCATGACGACCTCTTCGGCGGCGCGTCCGCCCATGGAGACCGTGATTTTCGCCATTAGCTCTTCGCGGGTACGCAACTCGGTTTTGTCCTCTTCCGGCATAAGGA
Source organism: Oscillibacter sp. (assembly GCA_017526785.1). Taxonomy (GTDB): domain Bacteria; phylum Bacillota; class Clostridia; order Oscillospirales; family Oscillospiraceae; genus Oscillibacter. The sequence continues at coordinate 25,980 of JAFXQV010000016.1, forward strand.
GTGTGTAGCCCAAACTCCCCTGCGTGTGCGGGACAATCGTAATTTTCTGAACGGGTTCCGTGTTCTTCTGGCGGTAGGCCACCATTGCGTGTCCGACTTCGTGGTAGGCGACGAGTTTCTTTTCAAACTCGGTCAGCACGCTTCCCTTTTTCTCTGTTCCGGCGATGACAAGCTCAAACGCCGCTAACAAGTCCTCCTGCGTGACCAGTTTCCGCCCCTTGCGGACGGCGCGCAAGGCGGCCTCGTTGACCAAGTTCGCCAAGTCTGCGCCGACGGTTCCGGCCGTGGCAAGCGCGACTTTCTTCAAGTCCACGTCCTCCGCCAGCTTGATGTTCCGCGTGTGGACTTCCAGTGTTGCGATACGCCCGGCAAGGTTCGGGCGGTCAATCGTAATCCGGCGGTCAAAGCGCCCCGGACGCAACAGGGCTTGGTCAAGGACTTCCGGGCGGTTCGTGGCGGCCAGCAGGATTACGCCCTTTGTCGGGTCGAAGCCGTCCATTTCCGCCAAAAGCTGGTTCAACGTCTGTTCGCGCTCGTCGTTGCCGCCCATGCGGTTGTCGCGGGATTTGCCGATGGTGTCGATTTCGTCGATGAACACGATACAAGGCGCGACTTTGCTGGCCTCCTTGAACAGGTCACGAACGCGGCTCGCGCCCACGCCGACGAACATTTCCACGAAGTCGGAGCCGGAAATCGAGAAGAACGGCACGCCCGCCTCTCCCGCGACGGCTTTCGCAAGCAGTGTTTTCCCGGTACCCGGCGGCCCCACTAACAAGGCACCCTTGGGGAGTTTCGCGCCGATTTCGGTATACTTCCCGGGGTTGTGGAGAAAGTCGATGATTTCCGTGACGGATTCCTTGGCCTCGTCCTGCCCCGCGACATCCCGGAACGTCACGCCCGTGGAGCGTTCCATATACACTTTCGCGTTGGACTTGCCCACGCCGCCAATACCGCCGATTCCGCCCAGTCCGCCACGCGACGCCATCCAGTTCATGAACAGCGACATGCTGAACAGCACCACAATGAACGGCAACAGGTTAATGAAGAACACCAGAACCGGACTCATCGGCGGCTGGTAGTCCTCGTTGATTCGGATATTGCCGCCGCAGTTCCGCAGAAAGGCCACCGTGGCGTCGTTGCTCTCGACCTGCACCGTGAACAGGCGGAGACTGGCGTGTAGTTCGTGGCCGCCGGGACCCGTGAAGGCGTAACTTGGGTTCCCGTCGGCGTCGGTCTCCTTGGTGTAGGCGGTCTCGCCGTCGCCGCTGTACACGTAGCCGTCGACGGGGACGATGAGCAAAATATCCTCTTGGTTGTCGAAGTCGACCGACTGCACCTCCCCGGCCTCCGCCATCTTGAGAAAGTCGCTGTACTCGACCTCCAGCGACGAGGCGCGGCGGCTGGAGTTGGTCATATAGGACGTGCCGTAGTTGAACAGCACGGAAATGACAATGGCAATCATGACGAGTTGTGCCACACTCCGAAAGTTTTGGTTCTTGTTATTATTCCCTCCGCCGCCCTGACTGCCGCGGTTGTTCCGATTGTCCATGCAAGGGAGTCTCCTTTCACTCGCAAAATGTCCGCGTTCGGAGAGTATAACACAATTCCGGGGCGCTGACAAGCGGGACTTTCCTTTTTTGGTAAAGTTTCTGTAAATTCCGCGTTTCCCTATTTGCCAGACGCGCCGCCGTGGTGTATAATAGCGTGACCGAAGCCGTCCCGGCGCGGGACGGACAACGAGCTTGATGTGAGGATTGACCATGGAAGAACGAAACGGACTGATAGAGGGGCGGAACGCCGTCACGGAGGCACTGCGGGCGGGCGTGCCTGTGGATAAGGTGTGGCTGTTGCGCGGGGAGGACAGCGCCCCGTTACGCAGAATCGCGGCGTCAGCGCGCGCGGCCGGGGCGGTCGTGGCCGACGCCGACCGCCGCAAGCTGGACAGCATGAGCGTCACGGGCGCACATCAGGGCGTTATCGCGTCCGTGGCCGCGCAGAGGTACGCCGAGGTCGCGGAGCTGTTGCAAGTGGCGGAGGAGCGCGGGGAGAAGCCGCTTTTAGTTGTGTGCGACGAAATCTCCGACCCGCACAATCTGGGGGCGATTATCCGGACGGCGGAGTGTGCCGGGGCGCACGGCGTGATTATCCCGAAGCGCCGGAGCGCCGGACTGACGGCGGTCGTCGCCAAGGCGTCGGCGGGAGCCGTGGCACATCTCCCGGTGGCGCGGGTGCCGAACATTCCCGCGCTCTTGAAGGACTTGAAAAAGCGCGGGCTGTGGATTTACGGCGCGGACGCGTCCGGGAGTGCTTCCCTGTACGAAACCGACTGGACGGGCGCGGCGGCGATAGTAATTGGCAGTGAGGGCGCGGGCATGACGCGTCTTGCCGCCGAGCAGTGCGATTTTATGGTAAAGATTCCCATGAAGGGGCATATCAATTCCCTGAACGCGTCGGCGGCCTGCGCGGTGTTACTCTATGAGGCCATGCGCCAGCGCGGCGGCGAAAAGTAAGGTGGTGCTGTATGTCAGTCAAGAGCAAGCGGCGGGCGCGGAAGCGTCAGTTAGCCGAGAGGGCAAAAGCGGATTCCGTGCCGGGAGTGGGCGCGACATCGGAGAACGGGGAAACGTTCACGCTCAATTCGATACTGGCGGATTTCCGGGCGAACAAGGAGCTTGAACAGGCGGCGGAGGGGATAAAGCCTGTCAAGGACGCCGACATGGACTTTGCGGACATTCCGGAGCCGGGCGAAGCCGTCGCGCCGGAGCCGCCGGAGATTGCGGAGCCGTCGGAGATTGTGGAGCGGCTGTCGTACCTGTTCGCGGCGGACGAAGGCGCGGAGCGTCCGGCGGACGAACCCACGGAACATCTCACAGTGGACGAACCCGCGCAACGCCTGCCGGATATCTCCAAAGCGGACGAAATGCCGGAGTACGTGTCGGAGACATTTTCCACGGAAGAGGCGGCGGAACGCTTTTTTGACCAGTTCATGGCGGACGAAGCCGCCACGGAAGCGCCGACAATGGAGAACGTCACGGCAACGCCGACAACGGAGACTGTCGCGGAAGCGCCGACAACGGAGACTTTCACGGAAACAGCGTCCGAAGCCGTCGCGGCGGAAACGCTGTCCGGAACCGTGACGGAATCCGTCACGGCAACGCCGACAACGGAAGCCGTCGCGGGAACAATATCCGAAACTGTCGCGGAAGCCGTCACGGAAGCGCCGACAATGGAGAACGTCACGGAAACAGCATCCGAAGCCGTCGCGGAAACGCCGTCCGGGACTGTGACGGAAGCTGTCAGCGCGGACGCGGCGGAAGATTTGTCCGACACGCGGACTTTCCCGCGTATGCGGGACAAAACGGCGTCCCCGCCCACATTCTGGAAACGGATATTCGGGCGTTCCAAGCCCGCGAAAAATGTCAGGGAGGCCGACGCCGCCGAACCGCGTTCTGTGTCGCTGGAAGAGGTCGTCGGCAACACCGTCGACGCCGTCAAGGCCGACGCCATGCCGAAGCGTTCCCTGTTCTCGCGGCGGCGTCTGGAGGACGCCGGGGACGAGCTTCCTGAACCCGCCCATACCGAGGTCATAGGCCCCGAACCCGATTTGAAAACCGCCGCCGAGGAGGCGCGCAAAGAGTACGTCAAGCGCGTGGAGGGACTTCTTCCCGCGCTGATTCCCGCGCTTCTGCCCCTGCTGGTTCTCTCGCTGGAGGCATTAGGCCTGCGCCTGCCGTTCCTGACAGGCGGCGCGGTTTTACGTCCGCTGTTGCTGTTAGGCTGTCTGTGCGTTACGCTGTGGCTGTGCCGCAGTGTGTTCACGGACAACCGCTGTACGGCCACATTCCTGTGTGGGGTGTCGGGGGTCGCGGCCGCGCTGGACTGCGTGACCATGCCGTTTCTGTCCGGGCGGAGCATGGCCGAGCCTTACGGCGCTGTGGCGTGTCTGGCACTGCTGGCCGCCAAACTGGGTTCCAGTCTCGAAAGCCACGGCACCTATGACACCTTCCACGCGGCCGCGCTTGACCGGAATCCGCCGTACCTCGTCACGGATACCGTATACGGCACCTGCAAGCGGCGCGGCAGTGTCACCGGGTTCTACACGGCCGCGCTGGCGCAGAACTTCTCCACGCGCTGGCAGATGTTCTCCATGCCCGTGACGCTGGCGGCAAGCCTTGTCTTTGCGGCGCTCAGTTCGGTGGGAATCGAGCGCGGCGGCGACTTCTTCCTGAACTGGTCGGCGATTCTGGCCGCCGGGGCGACACTCGTCCTCCCCTTCTGCTGGGGACTGCCGTGGGCGCGGCTGGCGTCACGGCTCAAAAAGTCCGGCTGTGCCATAGCCGGCTGGCGCGGCGCGGCGCGGATGTCGCGCAAAAAGAAAATGATTGTCACCGACAGCGACCTGTTCCCGCCGGGTGCGGTGCGTCTGGAAGATGTGCGGGTCTACGAGGGCGAAATGCCCGCCGTCGCCTCCGTCACGGCCAGCATGATTCGGGAATCCGGGTGCGGGCTGGAACGCGTTTTCGACGACCTGCTCAAGAGCGAGGGCGGCGACTACATGCCCGTCCGGGACTTCCACTTCTACGAGGACGGCGGATTTTCCGGTACCGTCGGGGAGGACAAAATTTTGCTGGGAACGTCGTCCTTCCTGCGGAAAATGTCCGTCCGCTTCCCGGGTGACTTCTACTTCCCGACGGGGCTTTACCTGTCCGTCAACGGCGAACTTATCGCCACGTTCGCCCTGAAATACGAGGCCATGGAAAACGTAAACTTCGCGCTCCGCGTGATGCGCCGGAACCGCGTCACCGTGATTTTAGCGGCGCGTGACCCGAACCTGACCCCGAAATTACTGCAACGCGTATTCCGCCGCCGGGTGGATGTGGAGTACCCCGGACTGAACAACCGCATTTCCCTGAGCGCGGCGCGGACAAACCGCGAACTCCCGCGCGGCTTACTGTTCCGGGAGGGGCTGTCGCCTTACGCCGAAATCATGACCGGGAGTCTGCGGCTCTGCGGGGGCGTACGCCGCGCCACAAGTCTTGCGCTGTTCGGCAGTATCGTCGGGACACTGCTTGCCTTCTATCTGGTGTATCAGGCCAAGTATTATCTGCTCTCGCCGCTGAATCTGCTGTTGTTCCTGTTCCTCTGGACGGTTCCCACGCTGTTACTCATGGACTTGTCCTGAGCAGAAAAGCCCTCTCCCGGCTGTCGGGAGAGGGCTTTTCGTATATTACAGCGTCAAGTCTCCGTTGCGAATCCACCCGGCGCGGCGGCAGGCGTCACAAATCAGCGGCGTGAGCACCGCCGGGAGTACAAAGCAAATCAGGCACAGTCCAAGCCAGTCGAACGCCCCGGGCGTGACTGCTACGGCACCTTTCGCGGCCGCTTCGGCAGACGGCGCAATCCAGCCCGTCCAGACGCCGATAGGGCCGCATAAGCCGCATGTCCCCATACCGGAGTTAATCGCGGCACCGTTCATTTCGAGGCGAAAGACGCAAGTCGCGAGCGGCCCCGTCAGCGCGGAAACGAGCGTCGGCGGAATCCAAATGCGCGGATTGCGTACGATGTTCGGCATTTGGAGCATGGACGTGCCGAGGCCTTGACTGACCAGACCGCCCCAGCGGTTTTCGCGGAACGACATCACGGCGAATCCCACCATTTGGGCGCAACATCCCGCCACGGCTGCCCCGCCTGCCAAGCCCGTAAGCGTCAGCACTTGACATATCGCCGCCGACGATATGGGGAGCGTCAGCGCCACGCCCACGAGTACCGACACCGCCACGCCCATCCAGAACGGTTGCAGGCGCGTGGCGCGGTCAATCAGTGCGCCGAACGCCTGCGCGGCGGTTCCGATTGGCGGGGCGATAAGTTTCGCCAGCGCCACGCCCACAAGAATCGTCACGGCGGGCGTCACTAAAATGTCGACTTTGGTTTCCTTCGAGACGGCCTTGCCGCACTCCGCCGCCACAATCGCAATGACCAGCACGGCCAAGGGTCCCCCCGCGCCGCCTTCGGCGTTGGCGGCGTACCCGACGGCCGCCAGAGAGAACAGCACCATGGGGTCGGCTTTGAGCGCGTACCCGATAGCCACCGACATGGCCGACCCCGATACCGACATGGCGTAAGTCCCGATATCCGCCAGAGAGGACATGTGCAGTTGCTGTCCGAGGGTGCGGATAATGGTACCGATTAACAGGGAGCAAAAGAGGCCTTGCGCCATTGCGCCGAGGGCTTCGATACCGTAACGCCGCGCGGAAAAGACGATATTTTTCCGCCGGAGGAAACTTTTGTAGCGTCTCATGGGAGAATCCCCGCTTTCCGTCAAGTGTTCCCCGCATGATACACGCCGGGAAAGCGGTTGTCAATGCGCGGCCGCGTTTTTCGTCCGTCCGCACAGAATCGCGGCGGCAAACGCTGAAAATTTTGTGCGTTTCGCGTTGTCAAGCGCGGTTGTCTCCTTTCTTGGGACGAATCAGAATGCGCGGATAAATACCTAACAGACACCCGGAGGATTGCATGGAAAGCGCGTCCCGGCAGGAAATCGCGGATATGGCGCGGGCGCTGGTCTCGGAATTTGAGCGCATCGCCTGCGTGTATTAGGGCGGCCTGTTTTGAGACAGCCTCTTGTACTCGTTACGCTTTGGTTTCGGCTTCCGTCAGGCGCGTGACGGGATAGGATTTTGTCTCCCCGCCCGGCGGCGTGACGAGATGTGCCATTTCCACGTCGTTCAAACTCGTCAGATACGGCGTCTGCGTGCAGCTCTGTAACGCGGCGGCCTTCTTGAACTTCTCGACGTTCGCGGTACCCATGGCCACGGGGGAGATTGTCCCCGCCCCGGCCACACAGCCGCCCGGACACGCCATGCCTTCCAGCAGACCGCCGTTGTACTTTCCGGCTTTGGCCATCATCATCATCTTGCGGCACTCGCGGAGGCCGTCGGCGCGCTGGATTTCCACTTTGCGTTCGGGGGCAAGGTGCGTGATTGTCTCGGCGACCGCCGCCGCCACGCCGCCGCTGACCGCGAAGCCGCGTCCGTACCCGGTGCCGTTCTCCAGTTTCTCTTCCGGGTCTTCCTCGATTTTGGTGAAGTCAATGTCCTTGGCGTCGAAAATGCCCTGCATTTCCTCGAACGTCAGCACGAAGTCCACGTCAGAGCGAATCGTGCGGCGGTTGGCCTCGGACTTCTTGGACGCGCAAGGCCCCACAAAGACTACCTTGCTGTCGGGATACAGCAGTTTGACCATACGCGCCGTGATGACCATGGGCGTCAGTGCCATGGAAATGTACTCGCTCTGTTGCGGGAAGAGCTTCTTGCACATCATGCTCCACGCCGGACAGCAACTCGTACCCATGTAGGGCATTTTCTCCGGGACTTCCTCCAAGAACGCGTGCGCCTCCTGCACGGTACACAAGTCCGCGCCGATTGCGACTTCCACGACCTCGCTGAAGCCCAGCAGTCTCATGGCGGCGCGGATTTTGCCGGGGGTGGCCTCCTTGCCGAACTGCCCCACGAACGCCGGGGCGACGCAGGCTATCACCTGTTCGCCGCGCTGAATGGCGCGGACGGTCTGGTAAATCTGGCTCTTGTCGGCAATCGCGCCGAAGGGACAGTTGACAATGCACATGCCGCAGTTTACGCACTTGTCGTAATTGATTTTGGCGCGTCCCAATTCGTCGGACTGAATGGCGTCCATACCGCAGGCGGCGGCGCAGGGGCGCTCAATCTTGGAAATCGCCCGGTACGGACACTGCATGAAGCACTTGCCGCACTTGATACACTTGCTCTGGTCGATGTGGCAGTGCTTGTTTTCGTCGAGGTAAATCGCGTCCTTGGGGCATACGTTCTGGCACGGATGGGAAAGGCAGCCCTGACAACTGTCGGTAATGCGAATCTGTTTCGGCGGGCAGGCGTTACAGGCAAAAGGAATGATATTGACGAGCGGCTTTTCAAAGTGCTTCTTGGAGGCGGCGTCGCCCATTTCGTCCATTTCGTCGATAGTCGCGCTGATGGGGAGCTGGTTGTTGGGGTCCTGCATGTTCAGACCCAGCGCGAGGCGGATGCGTTCCTTGATAATGGCGCGTTCCAGAAACACGTCTTTCCGGTGCTTGGCGACTTCGCCGGGGATGAGCTTGTAGGGAATCATGTTGACCCGCGAAAGGTCGCCGCCCTCGTAGGCCAGCAGTGCCACTTCCTTAAATACGCTTCTGCGGATGTCGTCCACAGCGCTGTGTACGCCTCTCATATTGTTCCTCCTTTGCATATCGCACGGCGTTTCCCCTTGGAGGCTTCATTATACTGGATGTTCGGCGAATTTGCAAGCGGTTATTTTGCCCTGTCGGTGTCACTTTGTTAAGGAACTGGAAACTGGAAAACGGCATAAAAGAGCAGATTTTGGGGTTCAATTCAGCACGGACGACCGGCGTTACAAAATCCATGTCGCTGGAAGGATACTCCCAAACGCTAACGACCGGATTCCAGATATGCGATATATTCCAGCGCGGAAGCCATGCGCGGACTGTTCGGAATCACGCCTAAAAAAACGGAGTCCGTAAAATCAGCGTTTTGAAAAACAGGAAAGCGTGAAACATTCACCGCGTTCGTCCCGTATGCGATTGTCGCGAGGTATTCATTTTCGGCAAGAAAGTCGTACGCCTCTTGATTCATCAGGACAACGTCAATTTGTTCCGCGTCTATCATAGCCAGCAATTTTAAACGCGAGGCGTACGCGTATTGATGATTGGCGAGCGTGGGATTATCGGAAAGGTAAAGATTGCGGTATAAGAGTACCTCACACTTTCGGACATCTTTACCGGAATCACGGACAAACGCTCCCGACAAAGCCTCCGCCGTATCTTCGCTGATAACCACATTCGCGCAGGCGACATATAGCAGGACTTCCTTTCGGGAGAAATGCCGATAAAGTCCGTAGCACAGAATGTAGGCGAAAAGAAGCGTCAAAACAATTGGCAGTTTGTAATAGGAGAAGATATAGTCCGCTTTTTGCGCCGCGCTCATGCGGCGGAACGCTTCCCGCCTGTCGGCGCGTTCTTGCGCTGTCAGATTCATGACGTTTCCCCGTCGCTTTCCATGCCTTGACCGTCCCCGTCGCTTTCGTCGTCTTGTCCGGCCGACGGGTCAAACGAACAGGCGCGGATTACCCCCGCAAGCAGATAGGAACTCAGCAGGGCGCATAAGCCTTCCCCGAAAATCAGGACAGGCGTAAACAGCGCGACCGCGACATAAAACATGGCAAAATGAATGGCGGCGGTCAGAATCGTGCAGAAAAGATAATGCGTCCCGATGAAAAAGGAGTTTTTCAACATTGCCCAGTTGGTATTAACGACGCTGGCCGTCAGAGGGAATACGTACAGCAAGACAACGGCGTAAGCGATGGAGGCGGCGATGACCAGCGCGGAAACCAGCGTCCAGAACACAGCGGCGGCACCCTGCGAGGCGCGGAACAGGTGATAAAGGATATAGGCGTCTCCCGCTAAAAACAATCCCGCGCCCAGAAGAATCAGCCAAAGGGCGGTGGCCTGACGGAAATTCTCCCGGAAAGCCTTGAAAAACTGCCGCGTCAGACTGTTTTCCCGTTCCTGAACAATTTTCAGCGTCACGGAATACAAAGCCGTGGTAGAGGCTCCGACGGTAAAGACCGGGACGCAACAGACGAACCACAGCAGATTCAGATAGCAACTGTACGCGAGTTTCAGCAGGGTTTGACTGAACGGGCTTTCATAGGAAAAGAACTTCATTTTTGATTGTCCTCCGGTTTTCCGCCCGTGGATTCCCGCCAGATAAGGTCTGTCTGGGTGGTCACCGTCCGGTAGTCCAGATTCGGCTCCTTCATTCTGGAGAGCAGAAGCTGTACGGCGGAAAAGGCCATAATCTGCGTATGGATATGGACAGTGGTCAGCGGCGGGGAAATTATCCGGGATTCCGGGGAATCGTCAAAGCCGCACAGCCACACGTCCTCCGGCACGGACTTTCCGATGTCCCGCAAGGCTTGCAGGACGTGCAGTGCAATAAAGTCGTTGGCGCACAAAAAGACCTCCGGCAATTCGTTCATGTCGCGGATTTGCGCCTGAATCTCCTCCCGCTCGTTGCTCTTGACGCACTGCGCCTCGTCGACGGGCGTCCCGTTCAACAGCATGGCGAGGCGTAACGCGGCGTAACGCTCGAAAAAGGACTGGCAGTGGCAGTAGTTCCCCACAAATCCGATACGCCTTTTCCCCCGGCGCAACATCTCCCCGACAAACTTGCCGATTTCCGTTATGTTCTCCATGTAGAGGTGGTCAGCGGGCAGGACGCCTTGGCAAAAGACGGCGGGCGCGTCGACAAAGAGCGTGGGAAGGCCGAGGCCGCAAATCATTTCCGCGTAAGGGCGGTCAAAGACCTCAACGCAGAGAATCGCGGCGGCGCGTTCCGGGCGGAACGTGGCGGGGAGAATGCGGTTTTTCAAATGCTCCTCCCGTATCCGGTGCGTGTTCATGGTGTAGCCCAATTCCGAAATTTCCTGTTGAAAATTGTCCAGCATGGGAGACGCAAAGTGGGAATGGTTCAAAAACTCCCCGCTTAAGAGCGAGATTTCCCGTCCGCCGTCCGCTTCGCGGGGGAAGTCCAGCGGCGCGGCAATGCCGGATACGGTGCGAAAATAGGAGAACTGCTTGTAGCCCATTTCCACGGCTTTTTGCAGGATTTTCTCTCTTGTGGCGTCGGCCAGTCCGGTGCCGTTGTTGATTGCCTTGGAAACAGTGTTTCTGGAGACGCCCAGTTCGTCCGCAATATCCTGAATCGTCACTTTTTTCTTCATGGTCGCCTCCTTTTCCGGATAAATGTCACGAAAATTACGCCCGTCAGAATGAAAAATGAAGTCATGCGCTGACTTCACAGGCATAATCTTCGTTCATTATACCATGAAACAAAAATTTGTCAAATCAAAAGACGGAAAAGTACGCAAAGCGGATTCAAGAAACGCGCCTCCAGCGCAAATTCTCTTTTTTACACAATTTTGAAATGTGCTTTTGCAAAATGTTACAAAATGGATTTTTGTTGTCAAAATCTGTTGACAAACATGTGCATTTGCACTATAATCCGTATCGTTATGTTTCCCGCTTGCGTACGCATTCCGGCGGAGAAGCAAATACGTCAGACAGGGAGGAATATTATGAACAATTCAACCTCTCCGGCGCAAAGTCCGGGGAAAAGCGGCGTTATCCACAACACGCTTGTGTATATGCGCCAGCACTGGCAACTGTACGTTCTGTTCATTCTGCCCGCGTTTCTGCTCACACTGATTTTCAAGTACATCCCCATGGGCGGCGTCCTGATTGCCTTCATGGACTACAACCCGTTCCGGGGACTGCTGGGCAGCGAGTGGGTGGGCTTTGAACACTTCGAGCGGTTCCTGACATCCCCCGACTTTCTCCGCTATCTGGCCAACACGCTGAAATTGAGTGTTTTTGGCCTGTTGTGGGGATTCCCCGTCCCGATTCTGCTGGCGTTCCTTCTCAACCGCATTCTGAGCAAGGGCATTAAACGGAAAATACAACTGGTTCTGTACATGCCCAATTTCGTTTCCGTTATCGTCCTCTGCGGTATTGTGCGGATTCTGCTTTCGCCCACGGGCATGATTAACTCCCTTCTGGGGACTTCCGCCAACTTTATGACCATGCCGCAGGCGTTCCGTACAATCTACATCGCAAGCGGCATTTGGCAGGGCGCGGGCTGGGCGTCGATTATCTACACGGCGGCGCTCTCCAACGCGAGCAAGGACTTGAAAGAGGCCGCTGTCATTGACGGCGCGAACCTGATTCAGCAAATTAAAGCGGTCGAGTGGCCGGCGATTAAGGACACGGTTTTGATTCAGTTCATCATGCAGGTGGGCAACGTCATGAGCATCGGCTTTGAAAAGGCCTACGCCCTCCAAACCGACCTGAACCTGAACGCGTCGGAAATCATCTCCACTTACGTCTATAAGAAAGGTATCTTGGACGGCGACTACGGATTTTCAACCGCTGTCGGACTGTTCAACACCGTCATTAACGTGATTCTGCTGGTCTCTATGAACAAGATTGTACAGCGGATGAACGAGGGCAAGGGCATTTGACGGGGGTGCGTGGAATGAAGAAAAAAAGCGAGTTCGCAAAGTATCCCGCAGAGGATAAGGCCATTCTCATTGTGGGCTATATTCTGCTTGGATTGTTCGTCGTAGCGATTCTTCTCCCCATGGCCTATATCATTCTGGCGTCGTTCATCGAACCCGTCACGCTACAGAACAGCGGCCTGACGTTCGATTTCAGCAAGTGGACGCTGATGGCCTATGAGCGCGTCATTTCCAACGCGCAAATTTGGATAGGCTTCAAGAACGCTATCATTTATTCGGTGGTGTTCACCGTGCTGTCGGTTGTGATTACGCTTTTAGCGGCGTATCCGATGTCACGGCCGGACTTCCGCGGGCGCGGCCTGTTCAATACCATGTTCATTATCACGATGTTCTTTGGCGGCGGCCTGATTCCGACTTACTTGCTGATTAGCAACCTCGGCATGTTAGACAGCATGTGGGCGGTCGTGCTTCCGGGCGCGTTCAGCGTGTGGAACATGATTATTGCCCGGACGTACTATCAAGGCGTCCCGCGTGACTTGCAGGAGGCGGCGGAAATCGACGGTGCCACGGAAATGGTCTACTTCTTCAAGATTCTTCTGCCCGTCTGTACGCCCATTATCGCAACGCTTGCTATGTGGCAGTTTGTCGGCATGTGGAACAGCTATTTTGACGCGATGATTTACCTGAACAGCGCCTCAAAACAGCCGTTGCAACTGGTTCTCCGCTCTATCCTGATTCAGAACCAGCCGGAGCCGGGCATGGTGTCCGACATGCAGTCCACGGCGGCGCGCGCGCAGTTGGCCGAACTGCTCAAGTACGCCACGATTATTATTTCCAGTCTGCCGCTGATGGTCATGTATCCGTTCTTCCAGAAATACTTTGACAGCGGCATTATGGCGGGAGCCGTCAAGGGCTGACAGGCTTTCCGGTTCGTCGGCGGACGATTTCCCTTTGTGTCACCGTACTTTCATTTTAAGGAGGATTTTTGATGAAAAGAAGTAAGCGTAGTCTTTTGGCCTTGGCGCTGTGTCTGCTGATGCTCGCCGGGACGCTCGTCGGTTGCGGCGGCGGCAATACCGCCAGCGACGGCGGCAACGCCGTCAGTGACGGCGGCGGCGCGTCCGTGGAGGTCTCCCCCGAATCGCTGACCTTGCCCCTCGCCGAAAAAGCCACCATTTACGGCCTGACGAATTTCCCCGCCGGGTCGGAGTCCGAACCCAACAACCGCACCATTTTCAAGCGTCTGGAAGAGGCCACCAATGTTCATGTCGAGTGGCGTACCATTCAGATGGACCAGTGGAGCGACAAGATTTCGCTGGAAATGGCGAACGCGAAAACCCTGCCGGAATTTGTGTTCAACGCGCAGTTCAGCGACACCGACCTTTTGAAGTACGCCAAGCAGGGCGCGATTATCTCTCTGGAAGAGTACATCGACAACTATATGCCCAACCTGTTAAAGGTCTTTGAACAGGCTCCCGAATACCGCACGATGTGTACCGATGAGGACGGTCACATCTGGGCGCTTCCGTGGATTGAACAGCTCGGCTACGAGAAGACCGCCATTCAGACCGTCGGCTACATGAGCTTCATTAATACCGCGTGGCTGAACTTCCTCGGGCTGGATATGCCCACCACCGTTGACGAGTTCGAGAACGTCCTGATTCAGTTCCGCGACAACGCCGACAAGCTCAAAGCCCAATTTGACATTCAGGGCGACATTATCCCCATGTCCTGTATCATGAACGATGGCGACCAAGACCCGTGCATTCTCATCAACGGTTTCGGAGAGGGTATCGGCGACCCCGACCGCGGACGCCATATCGCCGTCAATGATGACCGTCAAGTAGTCTGCACCGCTTCGCAAGAGGGCTTCAAGAAGGGTATTGAGTGGCTGCACAAGCTCTACGCCGAAGGTCTGATTGACCCGGAGGCGTTCACGCAAGAATGGTCAACCTATGTCGCTAAGGGCAAGTCCGGGCGTTACGGCTGCTGCTTCTCTTGGGATATCGCCAACATCGCCACCCTTGAGGGCTGGGCTCCGCTGCCCCCGCTGGCCGCCGACACCAAGAACATCACGCCCGCCAACGGCTCTTTCACGTCCGGCTTTGACCGTGGTCGTTGCGTCATTACCGCCGCCGCCAAGAACCCCGCTTTGATTTGCACTTGGCTTGACCAGATGTACGACCCGTTCCAGTCCCCGCAGAACAACTGGGGAACCTACGGCGAAGACGATGATTTCGACATTTTCGTGCTGGGAACCAATGACGCCGGAGAGCCTATGCTTCAACATGCGCCTTTGGGTGACGCGTCCCCGGTGGAAGTCCGGGAAGCGGAATCTGTCAACGGACCGCTTGCCATTCTCGATTCCTACTACGGCGTCTATGTCACCTGTCCCGATGACGCGCAGTACCGTTTGGACTGGATTAAGGACATCTACACTCCGTACATGAACAACAAGTACGTCTTCCCGAACGTGTTCATGAACGCCGACGACACCAAGACCATTTCCAACCTTCAGGCGGACATCTCGACCAGAATCAACACCGCGAAATCTGACTGGGTTATGAACGGCTTCACCGACGCCGACTGGAACCAGTTGCAGGCCGATTTGGAGGCGTACCGCCTGAGCGACTATCTGGCCATCTTCCAGAAGTATCTCGACGCCTACTACGCGTAATCCGGAAACCGCGTTCATTTTCTAAATTCCGGGCTTGAAGTGACAACTCCCTTTCTTTCTCTAAGGGGCGTCCGGAATGTTTTCCGGGCGTCCCATTATAATTACGCTATGATTGGGAGGAATGTTATTATGATAAGTGAGGAACTGCGGAAAGCGCGGGAATTTGAGGCGGCTTACGAGCCGCTTGTCCCGGAAACGGAACGTCCGCTCTTTCATGTCACGGCTGGCGTCGGCTGGCTGAACGACCCCAACGGATTTTCCGTCTACGGGGGAGAGTACCACCTGTTCTATCAGTACCACCCCTATTCCACGCACTGGGGACCCATGCACTGGGGGCATTTGAAAACCAAGGACTTCCTGAAATGGGAACGCCTTCCCGTTGCGCTTGCCCCGGACAGAGACTATGACAACGGCGGCTGTTGGTCGGGCGGCGCGCTTGAACTCCCGGACGGGCGTCAGCTTCTGATGTACACCGGACGCCGGACACAAGAGGAAAACGGCGTGGAAATCGCCTATCAGGCGCAATGTCTGGCCGTCGGCGACGGGCGCGACTATCAGAAGTACGAGGGAAACCCGGTTCTGACGGCGGAACATCTCCCCGGCGGCGCGTCCCCTTACGATTTCCGCGACCCGAAAATCTGGCGCGAGCCGGACGGAACCTATCACGCGGTGACAGTCACGCTCATGGAGGACGGCGGCGCGGTTCTGCTCTACGCGAGCGACGACGGCTTTTCGTGGCGCTTTGAGAGCGTCCTTGCACGTTGCCGGAACGAATACGGCGCTATGTGGGAGTGTCCGGACTTCTTCCCGCTGGACGGCAAACAGGTCTTGATTGTCAGCCCCATGGAAATGCGTCCCATGGGCTTGGAGTTCCACACAGGTTACGGAACCGTTTGCATGATTGGGCGCTACGACGGCGCGTTTTCGCGGGAAAGTGTGCGTTCGCTGGACTACGGCCTCGACTTCTACGCCGCCCAGACGCTGGAAACCCTCGACGGACGCCGCGTTATGATTGCGTGGATGCAGAATTGGGCGACGGTTGCCTGTCAGCCGCACGGAATCCGCTGTTTCGGGGAAATGACGATTCCGCGGGAACTCTCCATACGCGACGGCCTTCTGATACAGAATCCCGTACGGGAGTTGGAGCGTTACCGCGTGAACCCGGTCATATACCGCGACATTCTGGTAACGGAGGAAATCAGTCTGGGAGGCGTACGGGGGCGCGTGCTGGACATGACGGTTTCCGTCGCGCCGACTTCCGAAAGCGGATACCGTTGCTTCAAAATCCGCGTGGCGAAGGACGGCGAACGGGAAACGGTCGTACAGTATGCGCCGGAATCCGGCGTGATTACCATTGACCGGAGCCGTTGCGGAGCGCCGTATGAAATGCCCCATGTACGCCAATTCCTTGCGCGGCCTCAAAGCGGAAAATTGAAACTGCGTTTTATCATGGACAGGCACAGTTTAGAGCTTTTTGTCAACGACGGGGAGCAGGCGGCGTCCCTGTTGCTATGCGCGCCGGAATCCGCCGACGTTATCAGCTTTGCGGCTGACGGCGGCATTGTGCGCATGGATGTTGAGAAATACGGCCTTGAAATGCCGTAATTGCGGCGTTTTATGGGCGTAAAATTATAAGAAGGAAGGGAAACAGCATGAGAATTAAACTTCCCGAGCGGCTGGCGGCGTTGTTCCTGTCGCTGGTCATGGTTCTGTCCTGTAGCGTGCCTTACGGGTTCGCGGCGGAGACAGACGGCGCGGAAAAGGCTGTAGTGTCTGTAACCGTACCAGAGGAAACGGACGCGCAACCCGCAGAAGCGCCGGAAACTGACGACGCCGACACGGTAACAGTCGCGGCACCCGTGGAAGCGCCGGAGGCGGACGACGCCGAAGCGGTAACAGTCGCGGCACCTGTGGAAGCGCCGGAAACTGACGACGCCGAAGCAGTCACGGACGCGGCACCCGTGGAGGCACCAGAGGCTGACGACGCCGACACAGTAACAGTCGCGGCACCCGTGGAAGCGCCGGAGACGGACGACGCGGAAAGCGTTGGTTTCGCAACTCTGAGCGCAGAGCAAACACTCACGGGCTTGACGGATTTCAGCTCGTTCAACCACGCGGAAGACGACCTGCTGAAAATCGACACCGACGCGAAAAAAGTCACGCTGAATTTCACGCCGGGAGACCATTTCGTGGTCTACAACGGACTTGACCACAAAGTA
>JAFXQV010000017.1 GCA_017526785.1 Oscillibacter sp.
CATGTCGATGAGCTTCTCCATGTTCTTAATGTCGCCCTCCCCGGAAAGCGCGACGTAGTTCTGCGGAACCATTTCCACTTCCGCCGTGACGAACGCGTAACCCTTTTCCTCCAGCGCCTTCACAACGCCGTTGAAGGAATCGGGGTCTGTGGTGATTTCCAGCGCGGGGCCGTCCGCCTCGAAATCCTCCGCGCCCGCCTCCAGCGCGTCCTCCATCACCTTGTCCTCGTCAAAGTCGCCGTCCTCGTTGTCGATAACGATGACGCCCTTGCGGTCGAACGACCAGCTCACGCAGCCAATCGCGCCGAGGTTGCCGTTGCACTTGTCGAACGCGTGCCGGACTTCGGGGGCGGTGCGCTGTCGGTTGTCGGTCAGCGCCTCCACGATGACCGCCACCCCGCCGGGGCCGTAGCCCTCGTAGGTCACGGACTCGAAATTCTCCGTGCTTCCCGCGCCGAGCGCCTTGTCAATCGTGCGCTTGATGTTGTCGTTGGGCATGTTGACGGCTTTCGCCTTGGCGATAACCGTGGCGAGGCGGGAGTTGTTGTTGGGGTCTCCGGAGCCGCCGCCCTCCTTCACCGCAACGATAATTTCCTTTGCGATTTTCGTAAACGCCGCCGAGCGCTTCGCGTCCGCCGCGCCCTTTGTTTTCTGAATGTTATGCCATTTGGAATGTCCGGACATAAAGTCTCCTCCCGTTCTTACTCTTCCGCGCCGTAGCGTATGACATCCCGGTGCAACGCCGATTTCCATACGCGCAAATCGGGAAACTCCTCCCGCAACAGCGAAACCAGTTTTTCACAAACCAAGTCTTCCGTGGGGAAGTGCCCCGCGTCGATGAGGTTCAGCCCCGCCGCCGCGTCAAGGAAGCCGTGGTACTTGACATCCGCCGTCAGGAAGGTGTCGCAACCCGCGCCAAGCGCGGCTTCGGCGTACTCGCCGCAAGCCCCGCCGCCTACCGCCACCCGGAACGCGTCCTTCCCGGCGTCGGCGTAGCGTATGCCGCCGCAACCCAAAGCCGCCGACGCCTGCCGCACAAACTGCCGCAACGGCATAGGCGCGGCAAGCTCCCCCATGCGGCAGATTCCGCCGCCGTCCGGCAACAGTTCCACGTTAGACAGCCCCAGCGCCGCCGCGAGGCAGTCGTTGACGCCTCCCGGCGCCGCGTCAAGGTTTGTGTGCATACAAATACACGATACGCCGCCGCAGAGCAGTTTCATGAGCAGGCGCCCTTGCGGCGTATCGCGGCGCACGGTCTGCACCGGACGCCAGCGGCAGTTCATGACCGGATGATGGGCGACAATTAACTCACAGCCGCCGTCAAGGGCTTCTTTCGCTACCGTCTCCGTGATGTCCAGCGCAACCAGAACGCGCCGCACGTCCTGTTCCGGGTCGCCCAGCAACTGCCCCACATTGTCCCAGTCCGCCGCCAATTCCTTCGGCGCGAACCCGTACAAAAACGCCTCAATTTCCCGGACGGTTGGCATGTCGCCACTCCTCCCTCATCGCGTAAAGTTCCGTCAAAACGTCGCGGAGTTCGTCCGCCCGCTCCGCGTCGGCGGGACTGCCCCGCCCCGTGCGAATGCCCCGGCTGAGTCCCGCCAGCGCGTTTTGAAGGCGCAGTATCGTTTCTATCAGATAGCGGTCGCCGAGCGGGTCACGCGACAGCTTCGCGCCGCCGTAGGACTGCCCCCGCGTCAGCGACATTTCCCCGCCGACAGCCTCCATCACAGGATAGAGAATGCCGCGCTCCCGCGCCGACGCTTCCCGGCGGATTGCGTAGCCGTTATCGGCGAGGAAACGCCGCAAGACTTCCGCCCGCGTCATGGGCTGTAAGAGCAGGACGCGCTTTCCGTCCTTCGTCCACGGCGCCTTCGCTAAAATCGCGGCGATGTTCTCCCCGCCCAGTCCGGCGATTGCGATTACGTCCGCCTCTTGCGGGCGAATGCCGGACAGCCCGTCGCAGAGGCGGAACTGTATCCCGCGCACGTCCCATTGACGCGCCGTCGCCTTAGCGCGGCGCAAGGGCTCCGGGCGCAAGTCGCTTGCGATACACCCGCGCAGGCGTCCGCGCAGGACTAACCACACGGGCAACAGGGCGTGGTCGGAGCCGATGTCGGCGAACGCCGCGCCCTGCGGAACCCAGTCCGCCAACAGTTGCAGACGGGGCGTTAATTCCAGTTGTTTTCCCATGCTCGCCCCGCTTTCGTCCCGGCGTCGCGGAGACGGGACGCCTTTGGCGCGCCGCCCCCGCGAACGCTTACGCCTCTTTCCGGTTGGCTTCCTCGTTGACAAGCTCCACCAGCTTGTCAACGTCGATTCCGTGCACGTAGCAGGCTTCCTCCACGGTCTCGCCCCGCGACGCCGGACAGCCTAAGCAGTGCATACCAATCGACATGAAAATGGGCGCGGTCTGCGGCGCGATGTCCAGAATGTCGCCGATGACCGTGTCTTTCGTGATGTTCACCATAAGATTTCCTCCGCTTGTTCAAATTTTCTCGGAACGGGGCTATTATAGCCCCTTCCCGCCCCTAATTCAATAGGCTTTCTTTCAACCCTCCCGCCCCATAAGGGCGGGACATTATTGCAACACGCCCGCCTTGCAGAGCTCAATATACTGTTTCGCCACTCTCGCGCTCCGCCCCCCGGCGCGGATTGCGAACGCCTCCGCCCTTACGGAAAGCTCCGTTTCGCCCAGCGCCACGCCGTACTGCTCCGCCAGCTTGCGCACAATGTACAGGTACCGCTCCTTGTCCGGGACGCCGAACGTCACCGTCAGCCCGAACCGCGCCGAAAGGCTCATCAGCTCCTGCCGCGTGTCCGACGCGTGGATGTCGTCGCCCTCGCGGTCGGAAAGCGTCTCTTTGATAAGGTGCCTGCGGTTGCTCGTCGCGTACACCGCCGCGTTTCCGGCGCGCCCGCCCACGCTCCCTTCCAGTATCGCTTTGAGCGCGGCAAAGTTGTCGTCGTTGACGGTAAAGCTCAGGTCGTCAATGAAAATCAGGAACTTTAGCGGGTTGTCGGAAAGCGTCTCCATCAGTCCGGGCAGTTCGTAAAGCTGGTTCTTTTTCACTTCCACCAGACGCAGGCCGCGCCCCGCGTACTCGTTGGCAAGGGCTTTCACCGTACTGGATTTTCCCGTCCCCGCGTCGCCGTACAACAGGACGTTATTCGCGGGCTGTCCGTTCAACAACGCCTCCGTGTTGCTGATAATCTTCTCGCGCTCGCGCTCGTATCCGGGCAACTGTTCCAGCGTCTGCGGGTCGGGGCGCTTCACCGGGACAAGCTCCCCGTTATCCGACAGCGTGAACGCCCGATAGCGGGCGAACAAGCCGTAGCCCGCCGTTCCCACGTTGCGCATACGCTCGCGGTACTCGGTGGGAATGTCCAGTTCGGACGTGAGCCAGCCCGTCATGAACAGCGGGACGCCGGGCAAGTCCGACAGTTTCAGGCGGGACAGGCGTTGCAGGAAATCAAGCTCCTTCTCCAGCGCGCCCGACAGCGCCGCGTTCAGCGAACCGTTCCCGCATTGGCGGACACAGGCGTTTTCGCTCTCGGAAATCCTTTGGGACAGGTAGCGGCTCCAATCGCCGCCCGCCTCGAAAATCCGCGCCTCAAAGGACGCGATACGCCGTAAGAAGCGTTCCTGCCTCCCCTTTACGCATTCGCCCAGCGCGGCGGACAAGTCGCGGATTGCCGGGTCTTGCAACAAGTCGCGGAATACAACCAGCGTGTCCAAACGGCGGCGCAAGTCCAGCGCCGCCGCCATAGCCGCCGCGTCCCCGGCGGGACGCGGCGCGTTCGCGGCAACTTCCCCGCCCATCAGCGCAACACCGCGCCTTCGTCGGCGCTCGACACCATGCGGGCGTAACGGGCAAGCCAGCCGGAAGTAACCTTCGGCTCCGGCTGTTTGTACTCCGCCCTGCGCCTCGCCAACTCGTCCTCGCCCACCAAAAGCGTAACGGACGCGTTCGGGATGTCAATGGCGATTTGGTCGCCCTCTTTCACAAGCCCGATGGGGCCGCCCGACGCCGCTTCCGGGCTGACATGCCCGATAGACGCGCCCCGGCTCGCCCCGGAGAACCGCCCGTCCGTGATAAGCGCCACCGTCTTGTCCAGCTTCATGCCCGCAAGCGCGGAAGTCGGGTTCAGCATTTCCCGCATTCCGGGGCCGCCCTTGGGCCCTTCGTAACGAATCACAACCACGTCGCCGGGGACAATCTTCCCGGCGTAAATGGCGGCGATAGCGTCCTCTTCGCTGTCGAACACCCGCGCCGGGCCCGTGTGCGCCTGCATTTCCGGTGCCACCGCGCTACGCTTGACTACGCAACCGTTCGGCGCGATGTTGCCCCACAGGATTTGCAAGCCGCCCGTCTCGCTGTACGGCTCCTCGACGGGGCGGATGGCGTTATGGTTGCGGTTGGCGGCGCCTTTGATATTCTCGCCGACCGTATGCCCCGTGACGGTCATGCAGTCCAAGTCCAGCAGGTTCTTTTTCGCCAGTTCCGACTGCACCGCCGCGACGCCGCCCGCGTTGTAGAGGTCGGGCATATGCGTCGGGCCCGCCGGGGCGAGGTGGCACAGATTCGGCGTCCGGGCGGAAATCTCGTTGAACAGCTTCAAATCCAACTCAACGCCCGCCTCGTGCGCGATTGCAAGCAAATGCAGAACCGTGTTTGTCGAACAGCCAAGCGCCATGTCGCAGGTCAGGGCGTTGCGGATACTCCGCTCGTTGATAATGTCGCGGGCGGTGATATTGCGGCGCACCATTTCCATAATCGCCGCGCCGGACATGCGCCCCAGTTGCAGGCGACGGCTGTAGACGGCGGGAATCGTGCCGTTGCCGGGGAGCGCGATTCCAATCGCTTCGCACAGGCAGTTCATAGAGTTCGCCGTGTACATCCCCGAACAGCTCCCGCAACTCGGACAGCAGTTTTGCGTGCACTCCTCCAGTTGCGCGCCGTCAATCATGCCCGCCTTGTACGCGCCGACCGCCTCGAACATCTTGGACAGGCTGACTTCCTCGCCGCCGTAAGTCCCCGCCATCATGGGGCCGCCGCTACATACCACGGCGGGCACGTCCATGCGAACCGCCGCCATCACCATGCCGGGGACGATTTTGTCGCAGTTCGGAATTAAAACCATGCCGTCGAACTGGTGCGCCATGAACATGGTCTCCGTGCTGTCGCAGATTAACTCCCGGCTTGCGAGGGAATACTTCATCCCGATATGCCCCATGGCGATACCGTCGCAAACGCCGATAGCGGGCACCATGAACGGCGTGCCGCCCGCCGCCTCAATGCCCGCCTTGACCGCGTCGGCGAGCTTGTCAAGGTTCATATGCCCCGGCACAATGTCGCTGTGGGCGCTCACAACCGCGATTAACGGTTTTTCCAAATCCTGTTGCGTATAGCCCAGAGCGTAAAACAGGCTCCGGTTCGGGGCGCGTTCCGCGCCTTTCGTCACGTTGTCGCTACGCATATGCTTTTCTCCTTTTTCAGCCGCGTTTTCACGGGCGGCAGTTATTGCACGGCTCGTACCCCATGGAAACGACGGATTCTCTGGTTCCGCGATAATCCCTACGGTTCCTTGCGGAAATAGTCCCGGCGGAAGGGCAGGAGGCGTAATGAAATTTCATCGTGTTCGCGTTTAACACGAAATCGAGTTCCCCCACAGGGATAATTGCCGTCATTGCCCCGCACAAAAGCGAAAAGGAATTTTCTTCCACAAAAACCGCCTTGACAAATTCCGCGCCGGAAATTTCCCGGTCAAAGCGGACGGTGGCGGTCTGAGCTTTTTCCCCGGCTCCGACGCCTTTCGATTTTACGCTCCGCATTTGAAGTGTTTGCGCGTCATAAACGCCTATCCAAAGAAGCCCGCCCTTCGGCGCGTTTAAACGTACCGTAACCGTACCGCCTTCTTGTTTCGCGGAATAGACACAGGGGGCGTCGTCGGCTCCGTAAGCCCCGATTGTCAAAAACAGAATCGTCAAAAGCACGACGGATAATTTTTTCATCAGAATATCCTTACTTGTTATCATTTGTTATCGGCGATGCAAAAGGAATCGCCGCCGGAAGCCCGACGGCGACTGTTCCGGCCTCGCTTACTTCTTAAGCCAAGACATCATGGAGCGCAATTCCGCGCCGACCTTCTCGATGAGGTGCCCGGCGGCGAGGCGGCGCTGGGCGAGGAACTTCACGCGCCGCCCGCCCTTCGGCGACATCTCCGTGAGGAACTCGGAGGCGAATGTGCCGTCCTGAATCTCGGAGAGCACTTTCTTCATCTCCTTGCGGGTCTCCTCGGTAATCAGCCGCTTGCCCGTGCGATAGTCGCCGTACTCGGCGGTGTTGGAGATGGAGTAGCGCATTTTGGCAAGCCCGCCCTCGTTGATAAGGTCGATAATGAGCTTCATTTCGTGGCAGGTCTCAAAATACGCCATTTCGGGCGCGTATCCCGCCTCAACGAGCGTCTCGAACCCGGCGGTAATCAGTTCGCACACGCCGCCGCAAAGCACGGCCTGTTCGCCGAACAGGTCGGTTTCGGTCTCTTCCTTGAAGGTGGTCTCAAGGATTCCGGCGCGTCCGGCGCCGATTCCGCAGGCATACGCCAGCGCGGTTTCCTTGGCCTTCCCGGTGTAGTCCTGCTCGACGCAAATCAGGCTGGGCACGCCCTGCCCTTCCGTATAAGTGCGGCGGACGATGTGTCCGGGACCCTTGGGGGCAATCATGATTACGTCCACGTTCTTGGGCGGCTGGATGACCTTGAAATGGATGTTGAAGCCGTGGGCGAACGCCAGCGTCTTGCCTTCGGTCAGGTACGGCTCAATGCTCTGCGCATAGATTTCGCCTTGCAGCTCGTCGGGGGCAAGCATCATAATCAAGTCGCCCGCCTTGGCGGCGTCCTCGACGCTCATGACCTTGAAATTGGGGTGCGTCGCGGCGAAATCGGCGGCTTTCTGCGCGTGGCCGGAGCCTTCCCGCAGTCCTACCACGACGTTGACGCCGCTTTCGGCGAGGTTCTCGGAATGCGCGTGGCCTTGGGAGCCAAAGCCGATAATGGCGACGGTCTTGCCGTCCAGCACGCCCAGATTGCAGTCGGAATCGTAATACTTCTTGATTGCCATGTTGTGTCTGCTCCTTCTTTCGGATGGTGTGCGCCGTTTTGCGCGGCAAAAAAAATCCCGTGTCTTTATATAATACAGGAATCCCGCGTTGTCAAGCGTAAAATTCGCTGAAATTCCGCGCTTTTTCAGGCTTGCGCTGTGACATTCTATCGTATCCGGAAGCCCGCGCCGCCGGAAGCCGCGAAAAACACGAAAAGAATTTGCGGAAGTCCTTGACAAGCGCCGAAAATCCTGCTATAATGTGCGGCGTTGACGCGTTGGGCGGGTTGCGCAGGTGTAGCACAATGGTCAGGGCACCAGCCTTCCAAGCTGGGGATGCGAGTTCGATTCTCGTCACCTGCTCCAAATCCGCGCCAGTAGCTCATCCGGATAGAGCAACTGCCTTCTAAGCAGTAGGTGGGGGGTTCGAGTCCCTTCTGGCGTACCATTCCTTTCGGAACGCTTCAAAGCGTCGCGCATATGGTGGGTGTAGTTCAACTGGCAGAGCACCGGATTGTGGTTCCGGGCGTTGTGGGTTCAAGTCCCATCACCCACCCCACAGAAAGCCGGGGAGCAGGGAGCGTCCCTGTAATCCCCGCTTTCTTCTTTCCGACGCGTCCCCACAATGCCGGGAAGCGTTCCATATTGGGGCGTAGCCAAGTGGTAAGGCAAGGGACTTTGACTCCCTCATCCGCTGGTTCGAGTCCAGCCGTCCCAGCCATTGTCATATTGTTCGATTCGGTAGCTCAGTCGGCAGAGCAACTGCCTTTTAAGCAGTGGGTCCGGGGTTCGAATCCCCGCCGAGTCACCAGAACGTCACCGGAAACCGTCACAAAGCGCGGTTTCCGGTCATTATTATCGCACAAATCGCCGCAAATGGGGAGGTTTTTCTGTTCTCTTTTTTCTCTCGTCAGAGCTGTTCGGCCGACTATCTCCGCCGCGTGACGTACAGCGCGGCGGAATACGCTATCGGCACGGCCGCAAGCAGGGTTGTCACGCCGATAAATACGTACATCTGTCCGAACCGCACAAAGGCGTCCACAATCATCACAAGGCCGCCCGCCACCCACAGCGCCCCCGCCACGCGGTGCGTACGGTTCCAGTTGTCCTCGTCGGAGAGCGTCCACGGGAGCTTGATACCGACCGTGTAATTTTGCCGGCACTTGGGCAGGTAGTTCCCCACGACCACGAACAGTACCCCCGTCAGCAGCATGCCGGACAGCGTGATATCTACCGAGTACCCCAGCGCGTTCGGGTACACCATCGCCGCCGCGAACAGCGACACCGCCGGACATATCCAGAGTACCAGAGCGCGTATTTTGCCGCTGACGTTCCCGGCCTTCGGGTCGTGGAACACGGCAAAGGCACAAGTCAAATGCACCGCCAGCAGAAACAGCGGCAGTCCGAACACCGCGAACGCCCTGCCGCTCCAGCCGTCGGGCGTGCCGGAGAAATCAAAATGCGTCGGGACGCGTTCCGGCAGTCGCCCCCAGAGCGTGATTCCCGCGCACACCGGAAGCAGTACACAGACAGATGTCAGCAGAAGATTACGTTTCATCGGTCGCCTCCCCTTTCAAGTCCGCAATCCAGCACAGCACGTCCTCCAACACGGACGTGTTCAACTGGTAATAGATGTAGTTTTTGTCGCGTGTCTCAAACACGAGTTCAGCCTGTTTCAGGACGCCCAAATGGTGGGAAATCGTGGCTCCCGTGAGGTCAAAGCGCGCAGCGATTTCCCCGGCGGAGAGTTGCCCGTCTTTTAAAAGCGTCAGGATTTCCCGCCGAACCGGGTTCGACAGCGCCTTGAATGTCGCGCCAAAGCCCATGCCACCGCCTCTTTCTGTTTAGAAGTTTTTCTAAATACAAGGTAACACAACTCCTCCCGTTTGTCAAGAGGCATTTTGAAGTTTTTCTAAATTCTACGGTGTAGCGGTATCTCGCTTTTTGGCAAAATCCAGCCCTGATTTTATATAATCTGACGAAATTTTCCCTCTTGCGGCAAAATCTGAAAAAACCTCTTGCAATTTCCGTTGCTATCGTTCATAATAACAATGCAACAACGAACGCCGTACGGCGTCCGTTGACAGAAGCAGAATAAGCGGTAGGCCATGCAGTGTTCCCAGCACCGTACAGCCCTATGATGAGTGACCAAGTTCAAAAGCGCACTCAACACAACAGACGATTGTGCCTGTACCGTAAGGCATAGTATATCCGTTTTTCCTGAAATTTACAAGGGGAATGGGTGTGGAATCGTTGTGTCATAGTCTGATTGTATTTCAGGCGGTGTTGAGTTCACGCTCGGCACCGCCTGTTTTGTTTCTGACAGGGATGGTCTGGACGTGTCCGGACACCAACTGCCAGAAAGGTCGGGATGTGTTTTGAGGGTCTGAGGATTACGAATCCTTATACCGCGCCTTGTTCGAGTGAAGGAGCAACCCCCGCTTTCATTTATGAAAGGTGTGATGTCGTTATATGGGAGAAAATATCCTCGTTCTCGTTATAGGTATCGCATACACGATATGGGCTATACATGCGGGCAACAGAGTTCTTACAGGCCATTTTCAATGGCTTGACAGAGACGCTATGCCGAATAAAATCTGCAAATTTATTCTGGCTCTTATAATTGGCAGTTTTATCGGCAGTTTTTATTTGTGCTGGACGCTGTGGAAATGGATGGCGCACAGTTAAGCATACAACACACGAGGCGCGGACACCGGGACAGGCGTCCGCGCCTTGCGCTACCCTCTGCCGTTATCGGGGAGGGCTTGTTTTTTCCGGCAAGCGCGAAATTTGAAACCGTTTCGCGGGGGTTCGACAAAAATTTCAGGACGGCGGGGTTACAATATCTTCCAGAAGAAAAACAGGGGGGACAGGCCTTGAAACAGAAAAGAAAAACGCGGCGAAAAGAACAGACCGCCGCGCCGCTGTTGTCGTACGGAATCCGCTTTTTCCTGACGGCGGCGCTGGCCGGGAATCAGATTTTGGGCGGGGTCGCGCCGTTCGCGCTGGGTTGCGTGGCGGCGTCGGGACAGGGCGTCGGGGCGCTGGCGGCACTGTGCGGCGCGGGGCTGGGCGCGTTCTTCCTGATGGACTTCGCCGACGCGCTCCCGTTCATGGCGGCCTGTACGCTGATAGTGGCGGCGTCGACGGCGTTTCGCGGGAACCGGATTTTGACGGGTGCGCGGGTGATGAGCGTCGCGGGGGCGCTGTTGTTCCTGTCGGTGGGCGTGATATACGTTTTCGACGCCGGGCGGCCGTCCGAGGCGCTGACGATGTGCGCGGCGGCGGCCGGACTGGTCGGCGCGAGTACGTGGTTTTTCTGGCCGCTGTTCCACGCGGAGGAGGGCAGAAACCCGGCGGAGGGCGTGCTGTTCCTGACGGCGACGCTGTTGCTGTCGGCGCAAGGCCTGAACTTCGCGGGCATTTCGCCGGGTCGCATGCTGTTGAGCGTGCTACTGGCCTGCACGGCGTTCGCCCACGGTTCCGCGACGGGTACGGCCGTCGGGCTGGGAATCGGCCTCACGGCGGACTTGTGCGCCGGAAACGGGAACTGTGTGCTGACGGCGGCTTTCGGGCTGGGTTCGCTCCTGTGCGGGCGTCACGCGCGCGGCCAGCGCTGGCGCGGGGCGTTGAGCTTTCTGGGCGGCGTGTGCGCGATTCTGCTGACGACCCGCGACCCGGCGTCGAATCCACTGCTGGTCGAGTGCGGGACTGGCATGTTACTGTTTTTGCTGTTGCCGGACAAGCTCTTTCAGCCGAGGCGGCGGGCGTTGCCGAAAGCCCCCAAGCCCGAGAGCGCCAAGCGCCTGAAAGAACGCCTCAACCGCGCCGCGTCGGCACTCCGCGACTTGTACGACAATTGCGCCCTTGACACGATTGTGACCGAGGAAAACCCGGCGATTATCTTCGACCGCGCCGCCGAACGCGCTTGCAGGAATTGCGCCCGCTGTGAACGCTGTTGGCAGGACGAGTACGGCACGACCTTTCAGGCGCTGAACAACGCCACGCCCGCTATCTTAGACCGCGGACGGGCGTTGATGGGGGATTTCCCGCAGGCGTTCGCGGGGCGCTGTGTGCGGTTGCGGGAGTTTCTGGCGGCGGTCAACGCGGAGGTGTCGGCGTACCTGTTGCGGGAGCGCTACCGGAGGCAGTTGGACGAGACCCGCAAGGCCGCGCGGAGGCAGTACGCGCAACTGTCGGAACTGCTGTCGGCGACGGCCGCCGCCGCCGAGGAGGCCTTGCCCGCGTCCCAACACGAACAGCCGTTATGCAGGTTCGGAACGGCACTGCGCCCCAAGCGCGGGGAGAGTGTGTGCGGAGACACGGCGCTGTCGTTCCGCACGGAAAACGGCCTCTGGTGCCTGTTGCTGGCCGACGGCATGGGCAGCGGGCAGGAGGCAAAAGAGGAATCGTCGCTGACGTGCCGACTGTTGCGGCAGTTTTTAGAGGCGGGCATTCGCCCGGAATCGGCGCTACGTACACTCAATTCCGCTATGGCGTTGCGCGGAGAGGTCACGGGCAGTTTCACGACCATGGACTTGTGCATGTTCAACGCGCTTTCGGGCGACGCCGCGTTTTACAAGTACGGAGCCGCGCCCAGTTACCTGAAAAAGGGGAGCGTCGTCCGGCGCATTACGGGAATCAGCCTGCCCGTGGGGCTTCGCGACACCGGAACCGAGCCGGACGTCACCCACGTACACTTGGACCCCGGCAGTTTCGCCGTGATGATTAGCGACGGCGTCGCCGACCCCGCGCAAGACCAGTGGCTGCAAAGCCTGTTGGCGGGCTGGGACAGCGACGAGCCGCAGGAACTGGCCAAGGCCATTATGATGGAGAGCATCCGGCGGCAGAGTTCCCTTGACGACCGGGGCGTGCAAATCCTCTACTGGCCGGCCGCGAAGTTCCCCGTATGAAAAGCATGCACCCCTGTCCGCCGGACAGGGGCGTTTTTTGCCAATGATTCCTTTACATATCGCACTTTCATTTCAAAGTTGACAAATCCGCCATTCTCTGGTAGAATAACTTCCTAAACCGCACACGAACACAGGAATTACACAAGGAAAGGGGAGACTTCTTTATGGCAGTCAAAATCATTGAGTACCCGAACCGCAACAGTATGATTCCGTTCCGGGTGGCGGCGGGGCATTTCGCCACCAACCACAGCCACATCAACTACTATGTAGACCTCACCATGACCAAGTATTGCCTGTCCGAGGCGCGCGCCGCCGCCCTCGAACTGGCCAGCAAGTTCGAGAGCAACACCATCATTGACACCATTCTGTGTCTGGACGGCACGGAGGTCATCGGCGCGTGTATGGCCAGCGAACTGACCAGAGGCGGGTTCAACAGCATGAACGCCAACCGTACGATTTACGTCGTGACGCCGGAGCATACCGTGGGAAGCCAGTTGATTTTCCGCGAGAACATTTCCCCCATGATTACCGACAAGCACGTACTGATTTTAGCGGCGTCCGTCGCCACCGGCTACACCGCGCAGGAGGCCGTGAACGTACTGCGCTATTACAACGGCATTCCGGTCGGAATCTGCTCCATTTTCGCCCGCGCCACGGAGTGCGCCGGATTCCCGGTCACGACCATTTTCGATTCCAGCATACTCCCCGACTACATGAGCGTCGCGGCGCACGAGTGCCCGCTTTGCAAGGCGAAATTGCGTCTGGACGCAATGGTGAACACGTTCGGAATTTCCAGCTTCTGACAGAGACAGTAAATAAGTTTACGGGAAAAGTCTAAAAAACCTCTTTAAAAGCGTCCCATATTATGGTATACTCTGCCAAAGCGGGGAAAGGAATCCCCGTACGCGAACCAATCCGGGTTCGCCGCGGATATGAAGGAGGCATATTATGAGCGTCAACATGAACGGGGTTGGCTACCCGCCAGCCGTACAGGCCGCGCAGGCGCAGACCGTCCGGAAAGAGACCGCCGAAACCGCCGAGGCCAAGACCGAGCAGAAACAGCAGGTCGACACCTATCAGTCGGGCGATAAGGTGTCCTACAAGCCGGACGAGGAACTTATCAAGCAGATGAAAGACGACCTTGCCCAGACGCAGGCCAGATTCCTGACCTCTGTCAAGGACATGCTGACCAAGCAGGGCGTCAAGGTCGCCGAGGGCGACGGAATCTGGAAGCAGATTGCCGGGGGCAAGTTCAAGGTAGACCCCGAGACGCAGGCCGCCGCGCAAAAGGAAACTTCCGAGGGCGGTTACTGGAGCGCCGAAAAGACCTCCGAGCGCTTCATCAAGTACGCCAAGGCGCTGACGGGCGGAGACCCCGCCAAGGCCGAGAAAATGCGCGAGGCGTTCAAGAAGGGCTACGAGGAGGCCGAAAAGGCGTGGGGCGGCAAGCTGCCCGAACTCTCCCAAAAGACCTACGACGCCACTATGAAGCTCTTCGACGAGTGGGCGAACGAGGGCAAAGCAGAGTAACCAACAGCGACAGAGGGCGTCCCGCAAGGGACGCCCCTTTTCATGACTTCACGGGCAGTTCAAAAAGTCCGTGACGGTTACAGTAGCAGTACAGCCGCCGGACGCCCCCGGCCTTGACGCGGGCTTCCGCGCCGCCCTCCGGGTAGAGCTTCACCAGCTCACAGCCGCCGTCGCGAACCGCCGCCACGAACGAAAGATAGTGTGCCTTGCTCATCCCGTGCCGGAACGAAAGGTAAAGCTCGTCCTCCGACACCTCCACGGCGCAGGCGTGTTCGTCGTCGGGGGCTTCGGCCTCCAGCGGCGGCAGTGTCACGCCGCAACAACTGATAACGGCCTCCCCCGTCGCGTACAGGACGTTCCCGCACAGCGGACAGACATAAAAACGCGTCCGCTCCATCTTGCAGGCGCGGTTTGTGTTCGTGACATCCTTGCCCGACAGCAGTTCCATGACCGAAATGCCCAGCGCGTCGGCCAGCGGCTCTATCAGGGTAATGTCGGGGTAGCCCCGCCCGGTCTCCCACTTCGACACCGCCTTGTCACTTACGCGCAGTTTCTCCGCCAGCGCGCTTTGCGACAGTTTCCGGCTCTCCCGGAGTTTCTTAATGATTGCCCCCGTAATGTACTGGTTCATACGCAGCGCCTCCTTGTGCCGACATTCTACGACGCCTCCGGCCAAATGACAACCTACGTATGGTAGAGCGCAAAAGGCCGCCCCACAAATGAGGCGGCCAGACAGCGGTATTAGAACGCTACCTCGTCGTACGTGGCACCGTCCTCGACGGCTTTCGTCATGGCGGCCATTTTCGACGTGTCGCCGATGAGAATTACGCCCGCCAAGCGGCTCTTGCGGAAATAGTATTTCTCATAATTCCCGCGCTGTTCGTCCCGGATTTCCACGGTACGCAGATTTGCTTCGAGAGTGTTGGGGGCGCTCTTGCCGTTGGTTCCCAGCGCGAAAATGGCCGTGTCCATGGCCTGAATCGACATGGCGGAGCCAATCGGCCGGAACGTGATACTGTCCCCGGCGGCGTTCGCGCCCGCCACGCGTCCGGTCTCGGCCGCCTGCGCCCAGAATCCGTGAGGCTGTCCGTCGAACTCCGTGCAGTCGCCGCACGCCCACACGTCCGCCGCGCTGGTCGCGCAGTGCGCGTCAATCTTAATCAAGACGTTTGTTTCCAGACCCGCCGCCTTGCCGATTGCGATATTGCCCCGCATGCCCGTGGACATCACCACCAGTTCCGCCGGATAACGCGTGCCGTCATCGAGTACCACGGCGTCGTCGGCGATTTCCGCGATTTTCGCGCCCGTGACGACGCGGACGCCCGCCTTTTCGCAGGCCGCCTGTAACATCCCGGAGGCCGCGTCGTCGAGCTGGCGCGGCAGAAGTCCGGGCGCGGTTTCAAGGACAGTCACATCAAGGCCGCCCTTTTTGAGTTCCCAGCCGCTTTCCAGACCCATGACGCCGCCGCCGATAATGACGGCGCGTGTCGCGTTCTTTGCCAGTGCCTGCACCTTTTCGCAGTCGGCGACGGAGCGCACCGACACGACATGGGGCTTGTCGGCACCCGGAATCGGCACCACGAAGCAACGCGCCCCCAGCGCGTAAATGAGCTTGTCATAGGCGTACGTGCCGCGATTGGTTCTGACGCGCTTTTCGGCCGTGTCGACGGACAGCACTTCCGTGTCGAAAACCAGTTCAATATTCCGCTCGTCGTACCAAGCGCGGCTCTCAAT
This sequence comes from Oscillibacter sp., assembly GCA_017526785.1. Lineage (GTDB taxonomy): Bacteria > Bacillota > Clostridia > Oscillospirales > Oscillospiraceae > Oscillibacter. The sequence continues at coordinate 15,280 of JAFXQV010000017.1, forward strand.
GGCGAGGCGGTCGCCCGATAAATCCTGCAACAGAACTTTTGTCAGCATGGGGCGATTGTAGGGGAGCTGTTTTTCGGCCGTGATAATCTGGATTCTGGCCGTCGCGTTGCGTTCCCGGATGGCTCCGGCCGCGAAATGCGCCCCCGCCCCGCCGCCGATGATGACAAAACGCTCCTCTGTGTCCTTGCGGAACGATGTGGACGTGTCCTCCACGGGTACGAACTTGTCACTGCCCACGCCGCACACCGGGCAGGTATCTTGCGAGGCGTCGAACACCGCCCCGCACACAAGACACTTGACAAGCCCGGACGCCTGTCCGCCCGTCTTGGCCTCCGGCTTGGGGCGCATGAGTTTCGCGCCGAAGTTGTAGCCGTACTCGTAGGCGTCGAGAAGTTGCGTTTCGCTGGGCTTCAGGCGGACGCGGAAACCGTCGTCGGGAACAATCATGCGCAGTTGGCGGAGACGCTCGATAATGTGCGGGACGCCCTCCCCGCTCCAGCCGTAACTCCCGAACGCGCTTGCGAGTTTCCCGCCGTGGACGGGCGCGAACAGGGACAGCGTGAGATTCCAGATGGGTGCCAACGCCTCCCCGATAATGGTCGGCGTCCCCAGCAGGAACGCGTCGGAAGCGGCCAGTTCCGCCGCGACGGTCGCGGCGTCGGCCGTTACCATGTCGTGGAAGCGGATTTCGGCCTTGCCGCCGCAGGCCTCCGCGATACCCGCGCCGATACGCTCGGCCAGTTGCCCGGTGTATCCGTAGGCGCTGACATAGGGAATCACGACGAGTTTCTTTTCCGCTTTCGGCGGAACGGCGCACCAGTCGCGGTAAAGCGCCATGATTTCGTCAATGTGGCTGTCGTGTACGGGGCCGTGTCCGGTGCAAATCATGTTGATTTTCAGGCCTTGGATACGGTCGAGCGCGTCGTTCATGAACGGGTGGCGGAACGGACCAATGATGTTGTCAAAGTAGTATTTCGTGGCGCGGAGATAGCCTTCCGTGTCCGTCACGGTACTGCGCAAAATGCCCTCGTGGCTGTAGTGACTGCCGAACGAGTCGCAGGTGAACAGTACGCCGTCCTCCTCGACATAGGTGTACATGGTATCCGGCCAGTGAAGCTGGGGCAGAACCATGAAACGCAACGTCTTTCCGCCAAGAGACAGAGTATCGCCGTCCTTCACGGCGCGGCTGTTGAAGTCGTGGTTGATGATTTCTTTCAGAAAGCTGATGGCCGTGGACGTGGCCACGACGACGGCGCGGGGATTGAGTTCCAGCACTTTCTCAACCGTTCCGGCGTGGTCGGGTTCCGTGTGGTTCATCACGATATAGTCAATGGCGCGGATGTCCGTCACGGCGCTGAGGTTCTCCCTGTACTCGTCCCAGAACTTGAGCTTGTTCGTCTCGAAGAGCGCGGTTTTCTCCGTCCCTTTGAGTACGTAGGAATTGTAGGTGGTGCCAAATTCCGTGTGCATGACGATGTCGAACACGCGGAGATTGGGGTCAAGGACGCCATTCCACCAGAGGCCATTGGAAAGCTGTAAATACTTCATGCGGGTTCCTCCTTACGGCTGTTTGTCGCGGTACGGGGATTCCCCCTGATTATACCAGAACGCGCCGGAAATGCAACCGCCTTTTGTGCATGGCCGATAGCAAGTTTTGATTGCGGTTGGCTTTGTTGCACAAAAATAGATTGCTTTTTTGTGCAAAACGCGAAAATACAAAAAAGTATCGTCAGAAAACGGAAATTTCGCTTGATAATCGCGCCGAACAGGCCTATAATACGAAAAGATTGTCAGAATTTTAGCAATCTAAGGCGATATATTTACTACAGGAGGAACCACCATGAAAGTAGCGATTTTTGGAGCCGGAACAATGGGCAGCGGTATCGCGCAGGTATTCGCGGCGAAGGGTCACACGGCGCTGATGTACGCCAGTTCCGTGGCGTCCGCCCAGAAGCACAAGGACAAACTCTCCGGGCGTCTGGACAAACTCGTAGCCCGCGGCAAAATGGCGCAGGACGCGAAAGACGCTATCATGAACAATATCCTTGTGGAGGAGAAGTCCGCCGCCGCTGACGCCGACCTCGTCATTGAGTGCGTCAAGGAAGACATGGCTACCAAGAAGGAACTGCTCTGCGAACTGGACGCCATGTGCAAGCCGGAGACCGTTTTCGCGTCCAACACGTCCTCCCTGTCCATTACCGAAATGGCCAACGGCCTGACCCACCCTGTCATCGGCATGCACTTCTTTAACCCCGTCCCGGCCATGAAGCTGGTGGAAGTCATCCGCGGCGCGAACACCTCCCAAGAGACTTTCGACTTTATCTACAAGCTCTCCGAGGAAATCGGCAAGACGCCCGTGGAAGTCGCCGAAGCCCCCGGTTTCGTCGTCAACAAGATTCTCATCCCCATGATTAATGAGGCTATCGGGCTTCTCGAAACCGGCGTTGCCTCCGCCGAGGACATCGACACCGCCATGAAACTGGGTGCCAATCACCCCATGGGACCCCTCGCGCTGGGCGACTTGGTAGGCCTTGACGTGTGCCTCGCTATCATGAACACGCTTTACAGCGAGACCGGAGACCCGAAATACCGTCCCGCCGGACTGCTCAAAAAGTACGTCCGCGCCGGCTGGCTGGGACGCAAGACCGGAAAGGGCATTTTCGACTATTCCAAATAAGCGGCCGCTGACGGAATCAGAAGGAGTATAAAGTATGGATTTTCATCTGACAAACGAGCAGTTGATGCTCCGCAAGATGTACCGGGCATTCGCTGAAACCGAAGTAAAGCCTCTCGCCGAGGAAATCGACGAAGAGGAACGCTTCCCCATGGAGACCGTCGAGAAGATGGCCAAGCTGGGCATGATGGGTATCTACTTCCCGAAGGAGTACGGCGGCGCGGGCGGCGACGTTCTCTCTTACGCCATGTGCGTGGAGGAACTGGCCAAAGTGTGCGGCACGACGGCGGTTATCGTCTCCGCGCATACGTCCCTCTGCTGCGCCCCGATTTTTGAACACGGCACAGAGGAACAGAAGAAAAAGTACCTCCCCGACCTGCTCTCCGGCCGCAAAATCGGCGCGTTCGGCCTGACCGAACCCAACGCCGGAACCGACGCCTCCGGCCAGCAGACCCTCGCCGTACTCGAAGGCGACCACTATGTGTTGAACGGCTCCAAGTGCTTCATCACCAACGGCAACGTGGCCGACACGTTCGTGGTATTCGCCATGACCGACAAGACCAAGGGGAACCGCGGCATTTCCGCCTTTATCGTCGAAAAGTCGTTCCCGGGCTTCTCGACCGGAAAGCACGAGAAGAAAATGGGTATCCGCGGCTCCTCCACTTGCGACCTGATTTTTGAGGACTGCATCGTACCCAAGGAAAACCTCCTCGGCAGAGAGGGCAAGGGCTTCAAGATTGCCATGCAGACCCTCGACGGCGGCCGTATCGGAATCGCCGCGCAGGCGCTCGGACTCGGCGAAGGTGCCGTTGAGGAAGCTATCAAGTATACGAAGGAGCGCGTGCAGTTCGGCCGCCGCCTGAGCCAGTTCCAGAATACCCAGTTCCAGCTCGCCGACATGCACACCCGCATGCAGGCCGCCCAATATCTCGTGTACGCCGCCGCCAGCAAGAAGCAACTCCATGAGGACTACTCTATAGACGCCTCCATGGCGAAACTGTTCGCGGCCGAAGCGGCGTCCGACGTGACCCGCCGCGCCGTGCAACTGTTCGGCGGCTACGGCTACACCCGCGAGTATCCCGTAGAGCGCATGATGCGCGACGCCAAGATTACCGAAATCTACGAGGGTACGTCGGAAGTTCAGCGCATGGTCATTGCCAGCCGTCTGGGCGTGAAGTAAGAGGAGGCAACACTTTCTATGAAAATCATCGTATCCATTAAACAGGTGCCGGATACCTCCGGAAAGGTCGCCGTCAACCCCGACGGCACCCTCGACCGCGCCTCCATGCAGACTATCACCAACCCCGACGACATGAACGCCCTCGAAGCCGCCCTCAAAATCAAGGACGAAACCGGGTGCAAGGTCGTCGTCGTGACCATGGGTCCCGCCCCCGCCGCCGGAATGCTCCGGGAAGCGCTCGCCATGGGTGCCGACGAGGCCTATATCGCCTCCGCCCGCGAGTTCGGCGGCTCCGACACCTACGCCACCTCCCAGATTCTGGCCGCCGCCATTAACCGTATCGGCGTCGAAAAGGACGATATCGTGATTTGCGGCCGACAGGCCATCGACGGCGACACCGCCCAAGTAGGCCCCCAAATCGCCGAGAAGCTCCACCTCCCCCAAATCACCTACGCCGCCGACATCCAGAAGGACGGCGACACCATCACCGTACGGCGCATGTTAGAGGACGGCTACATGAACATCAAGACCAAAACGCCGTGCCTCATCACCTGCATTAAGGAACTCAACACCCCGCGCTATATGAGCGTCTCCGGCGTGTTCGAGGCCTACTCCAAGCCCCTCACCACCTACGACTACGAGGCTCTCAAAGACGACCCCCTCATTGACAAGTCCACCATCGGCCTGAGCGGTTCGCCCACCAACATTCTGACCTCCTTCACCCCGCCCCAGAAGGGCGCAGGCGTCATGCTCGAAGGCAACGACCGCGCCACTTGCGACAAACTGGCCTCGATTCTGCTTGAAAAGCACATCATCTGACGAAGGAGAGACACCATGAACAGCAATTTCAACAGTTCTGATATCGGCGCGTTCAAGGACGTGTGGGTATTCTGCGAACAGCGCGAAGGAAAACTCATGCCCACCGACTTTGAGCTGATTTCCAAGGGACGCGACCTCGCCAACGAGTTAGGCGTGAACCTCTGCGGCATCCTGCTCGGCGACGACGTGGACGGTATCGCTAAGGAACTCGGCGGCTACGGCGCGGATAAGGTCTATGTCTGCAATCATCCCCTGCTGAAAGTCTACAATACCGACGGCTACGCTAAGGTCATCTGCGACGTAATCGCCGACCTGAAGCCCGAAGCGTTCCTTATCGGCGCGACCAACATCGGCCGCGACCTCGGCCCCCGCTGTGCCGCCCGCCTCCACACCGGACTTTGCGCCGACTGCACGCACCTTGACATTGACATGGTCAACTATAAGGAGTTCCTCAAACAGGCCTCCACCCTCCCCGCCGACCGTATCGAAAAACTCGACACCGCCGTTGTACTGGGTCAGAAACACGACGTGTCCCGCGACCTCAAAATGACCCGCCCCGCCTTCGGCGGACACCTCATGGCGTCGATTATCTGCCCGCGCTTCCGCCCCTGCATGGCCACAGTTCGCCCCGGCGTCATGAAAAAGAACGCGTTCGACCAAGCTAAGGCCGACGCCTGCGAAATCGTACACCCCGCGTTTGAACTCAACGAGAGCGACTTCCAGACCGAAGTCACCGAAGTCGTCAAGGCCGCAAAGAAGCTCGTCGACCTCATCGGCGCGGACTACATCGTGTCCGTCGGACGCGGTATCAGCAAGGATGTCGAGGGCGGAATCAAGCTCGCCGAAGAACTCGCGGCCGAACTCGGCGGCGTCGTCGGCGGCAGTCGCGCCACTATCGACAGCGGCTGGCTCTCCGCTGACCATCAGGTAGGCCAGACCGGAAAGACCGTCCATCCGAAAGTGTACATTGCGCTTGGCATTTCCGGCGCTATCCAGCACAAGGCCGGCATGCAGGACAGCGAATGTATCATTGCCGTGAACAAGAACGACACCGCCCCCATTTTCGAGATTGCCGATTATGGCATTTGCGGCGACCTGTTCAAGGTAACGCCCATGCTGACAGAGGCTATCCGCGCCGCCAAGGCCTCGAAATAAGCGTCCGAAACGCGCAAACAGCGCCCCTTCCGGTTCCGGGAGGGGCAATCTTTTCTTGACAACGAAAAAATAGGTGATATAATAACGACACCGCTTTGAAAAAAGCGGATTGATTCGTCAGTTTGGAGGCGATGTAATTGTTATTGGAATTTAAAGCCCGGAATTACAAATCTTTCAAGGACGAACTCTGCCTTTCGATGATTCCCGACCCGGACGAGACCGCCCTTGATTACAGCGTCATGACGGAACATGTCGCCGGGGAGACGTTGCAAGCGTTATGCTCCACGGTGGTTTACGGCTCCAACGCCTCCGGGAAAACCAACGTCATCAGCGCTCTGGACACGTTCCGCCGCGTTGTCCTGCGGGGCAATATTGACAACGCCGAAAACGGTCCCAGTGGTAATCTCGCCTCTTTTACACTGGAACTGATTCCTAACAATGCAATCGAACTACCGCAACCAGTAGAATTTTCTATTCGCTTTTTTACAAACGGTGTACTGATTGATTACGCTTTTTCTGCTGATTTAGGAGAGTTTTCCCAGACAGATTATGACCGAAAAGTTTTATCTGAAAGTCTGTCTGTCAATGAGATTCCTATTTTCATGAGGACAGATGGCGTAACAACGAACGCTGATTCCTTAAAGCAATTCCCTGAATTTTTTAAGGAAAATATCCTCGCTAATCTGGACGCAATCCGTATTTTGCCCGGATGGAATGTTGAACGACAGCAACTCTTTTTGTGTAACGGCTTCTCGTCATTGCTTAGTCCTGAGTTGCATAAACTCATTGCGGAATGGCTATCAAAACAGTTAAAGGCTTTCTGCCGTTCTGATGCACTCTCTATTGTAATGAGTGTAATGGATATTGGCAACAGTTTATCTAAAGCCGACGAAATAATAAATGATGCCATTTCACATATTGGCGCTCATAATCGCATTGGTTATATTTATAACTCGCGGGAAAAACGGATGCGTCTTGCCTCTATAATACAGCGAAATTCCAAGAATATAGCTATACCGGCAGAGATATTGGAATCATATGGAACCTATAGGTTTGCTAATCTGTTTCCACTCTTGCTAATTGCGTTTTTTACCGGCTCCACACTTGTCCTTGACGAGTTCGACGCGTCGTTACACCCGATGGTTCTAATGAACATTATCAGCCTCTTTCATAACCCCGAAATTAACCGCAACCACGCGCAGTTGATTTTCAACACGCACAACCCGATTTTCTTAGACCGTTCCCTGTTCCGGCGCGACGAAATCAAGTTTGTGGAACGCGACGAAGAAACGCAGTCCAGCGAAATTTACGCGCTGTCCGACTTTGAACCCGAACGGGATTGCGAGGACTATTTGGGGAATTACTTCCGTGACCGTTACGGCGCGATTCAGTACGTGGACTTGACCCCGGTTTTCCGTAAGATTATGGCACCGGACAGCGACGAAGAATCGGGGGAGGCGTAACGGACATGGCACAGAAGAAAAAAACGAAGAGACCCGCCAATGAGAACACGTTTTACTTTTCCGTGGAGGGCGAGACGGAGCAATGGTATCTGGAACATCTGCGAACGCTGGTCAATGACGAACTGAAACGGCAAGGGGCGGGGTTCCGTATTGGCATGTCGATTCAGGTTCAGAAAGACCCGCGCCAAATTCCGTGGCCGTTCATTACCAGAGGAGAACATGTGAACGTTGTGCATGTGTGCGACTACGAATCCCCGGTGCCGCAACAGGCGGGCATGAACCGTCTGGAACAGTTCAAGGCCATCTTAGACAATCTGTCAGCGGCGGCAGAAGACAAGAATCTGACATATTTGCTTGGCTACAGCAACCTGTCTTTTGAACTGTGGATGATTCTGCACAAACAGCCCTGCAACGGCGGGAAAATTAACTGCAAGCAGTATGTGACGGACTTAAACACGGCTTACGCATCGTCGTTTCCCTCGGCAAAGGCCTGCAAGAAAGAAGACGCTTTCAAGGACTTGTTGCGGGGAATCACGCTTTCGGATGTCCACGACGCCATAACACGAGCAACCGCCATTCAGGCGGTCAACACCAACCAAAAGGCGCAAGCGCAGAGACACCGTGATTACGAGTTTTACACGAATAATCCGGCGCTTTCGATTCATGAACGCGTACAGGATATTTTCACATTCTGTGCCAGCAGAGGCTTTTCCGTGTAAACAACGCCCCTTCCCGTGCCGGGAGGGGCGTTTTACGACAAATAAACGCTTTCGGGGCTTGCCATTCGCGCGGGACTGTGGTACACTGTCCCCGGGAACCTTAGACGGAAGCGAGTGGAACGCTGTGGAACGTATCAGTAAAGAGAATTACTATCTGGACATCGCGGAAACCGTACTCGAACGCGCCACTTGCCTGCGGCGGGTCTACGGGGCGATTATCGTCAAGAATGACGAAATCATCTCCACGGGCTACAACGGCGCGCCACGCGGCCGCGCCAACTGTTCGACGCTGGGCTACTGCCCGCGTGAGGCCTTGCGCGTACCTCGCGGCGAACGTTACGAACTCTGCCGGAGCGTACACGCGGAGGCGAACGCGATTATATCGGCCAGCCGCCGCGACATGGTCGGCGGCACGCTGTACCTCGTGGGGCGCGACGCCCGGACGGGTCGGCTTCTGCCCGACGCGACTTCCTGCATGATGTGCCGCCGGATGGTCATCAACGCCGGACTCCGGACGGTGGTCATACGCACCACGGAGACGGAGTTTGTGACCGTGCCGGTGTCGGAGTGGGTGGAGGAGGACGACCTTCCGCCTCCGCCGGACGGAACCTGAACGGAGGCGGCGTCGATATGGACAGCGATTTCAAGACAGGACTGCTCACATTTTACCATATCCACCACTACGGCGCGGCGTTGCAGGCCGCCGCCACGAAATGGTCCGTGGAGGCGCTGGAGGCTTCCTGCGACATCATCCACTACTATGTCAACCAGAACAACGCGCTTTTCCGCCGCCCGACGGGGCTTGCAAGCGCGTTATCGGACATCCACACCGCCGCGCATTACGCCGACCTGAAACGCCGTTACGACCGTTTCAACGCCTTTGAGCGGGACGTTCTCGGCGTCAGAGGACACCGTTTTGAGAGCCTCGACGAACTCCGGAACGCCCGTCTGCCCTATGACGTGGTGATTTCCGGGAGTGACCAGATTTGGAACCCGTTGATTTTCCCTGACCGACGCTTCGACCCCGTGTTTTTCGGGGCGTTCTCCGACGCCCGGAAAATCGCCTACGCGCCCTCGTTCGGCCTGCCGCGCCTGCCCGACGGCATGGACGCCGAATTAAAAGAATATTTGTCGGGGTTCTCGCACCTCTCGACCCGCGAACAATCCGGGCGGGACATCCTCCGCGCCGTGACCGACAGGGAAGCCCCCGTCGTCCTCGACCCGGTTCTGTTGCGTACGGACGCGCAGTGGTCGGCCGTCGCGGCTCCGCCGGAACCGTTCCCCAACGGCTCCTACCTGCTCTGCTACTTCATCCACCCGCCCGTGTTGCTCACGCGCTATATCCAACTGCTGTCGGATAGGCTGAAATTCCCGGTCGTGCAGCTCTGCGGCACCCGCCGGAAAGCGTCCCCGGACGCGCGCTGTATTCTGGACGCGGGGCCGGCGGAGTTCGTGTGCCTGTTCCGCAACGCCTCCTTTGTGCTGACCAACTCTTTCCACGGCACGGCGTTTTCCGTGCTGTTCCAGCGCCCGTTCTTTACGGCCGTCGCGCCCTCCGAACAGGCCGAGCCGGAAAAATCCCGGAGTTATCACCTGCTCCACCGGCTGGGGCTGGCAGACCGTATCGTGGGCATCGGGAAAACGGCCGCCCTCGACGCCCCCATAGACTGGCAGAACGTCCGGGAACGCCTGAACGCCGAACGGGAAACTTCCCTGTCCTATCTCCGCCAAGCGCTCTACCCGCTGTCCACACAAGACGCGTCCGGCGCCGTGTTTATGCCCTCCTCCGGCGCGGACGCGCTCCAAAGAGAGAAAAAGCCCCTCCCCCGGCTGGCCTCCCACGAATATTGTACGGGCTGTACCGCCTGCGCGAACACCTGCCCCAAACGCGCCATTACCATGGAACGCGACGAAGAGGGCTTCCTGTTCCCCGAAATCCACCCGGAACAGTGCGTACGTTGCGGACGCTGTGCGGCGGTCTGCCCGGTTCTGCACCCGCCGGAAGCGCGTCCGGCTCCGGCCGTGTTCGCGGCGTGGAACCGTGACCCGGTTATCCGGCGCGATTCCTCGTCGGGGGGCGTGTTCTCGGCGCTGGCGGCGTACACGCTGGAAAACGGCGGGGTGGTGTTCGGCGCGGCCATGGACGGGCGGCAACGCGTCCGGCACACAATGTGCCTGAAAAAAGAGGAGTTGTGGCGTCTGCGCGGCTCCAAGTACGTCCAAAGCGACCTCGGGCAGACGTTCCGGGTCGTGCGGGAGGCGCTGAAAAGCCGCCTCGTGCTGTTCTCCGGCACGCCCTGCCAAGTCGACGGGCTTTACCGCTTCCTCGGCCAGCGCCCCGAAAATCTGATTACCTGCGACATCGTATGCCACGGTGTGCCGTCGCCGGGCGTCTGGGAGGACATGGTAGCCTCCCTGCGCCGGGAACAGGGGCTTGAACTCCGCGCCGTGCGCTTCCGGAACAAAGTCGCCGGGTGGAAACTCCCGCACTTTACCGCCGTCTACGAAAACGGCCTTGTGGATTCGCGCCCGTTCTACGAAACGGAGTACGGCAGAGCCTTCGGACGCGCCTTGTTTCTGCGCCGGAGTTGTCATCATTGCCCCTACGCGAGCCTCAACCGCCCCGGAGACTTCACCCTCGGCGACTTCTGGGGGCTGGACGACTACCCGGAGGAAGAAAGCCTCGGTATCAGCCTGCTGATGGTCAACACCCTGCGCGGGGCGTACGTGTTCGACCACCTGCCCCTCGTCCGGAAGCCCGCCACGCTGGAACAGGCGCTGAAAGGAAACCCGCGCCTGTCCAGCCCGACGCCCCCGCAGCCGCAACGGAGTGCGTTTTTCACCGCCTACGCGCTGGAACCCTTCGAGAAAGTCCGGAAGCGCTTCCTGACCCTGCCGCCGTTGCCGTTGCGCCTGCTGAAGAAAGCAGTCCCCCCACTCGTGACGGTCGTCCGGCGTCTGTTGCGCCGCCCGCCCCGGTAGTTCCCGCGTCCTGATGAACCATTACCCGGTAATTCCCACTTCCTAATGAACCATTAGAGGAGTACCAAAAATTATGAAAAAACGCATTTGCGCCATACTGGCCGTGTGTATCCTGTTCTGCGCGGTGCCGCGCGCCCGCGCCGCCGCGCGCTTCGCCGACGTACCCGCCGGACACTGGGCGGCCGCCGATATCGAACTGTGCGCAGAGCATGGCATTATGAACGGCGTCACGGAAACCAGATTCGGCCTCGGACTGCCGCTGAGCCGTTGCGCCTGTCTGGTCATTCTGAGCCGCTTCTTCCACTGGACGCCCGACGACCCCGCGATTCTGCCCTATGAGGACGTCAGCCCCGCCGCGTGGTACGCCACCGAACTGGCGGCGGCCTACCGTCACGGCGTGGTCACAGACCAGACGCGGCTTTTCCGGCCGGAGGAACCCGTCACCCGCGCCGAACTCGCCGCGACGCTGGTTCGCGCGCTGGGCTACTCGGTGCTGTCCGGCCTCGCGGAACCCGCGCCCTTCGCCGATGTCACGGCCAACGCCGGGTATATCACGCTCGCCCGCGACATGGGGCTTATCAACGGGAACGGCGGACGCTTCCTCCCCGATAACGCCGCCACCCGGGAACAGACCGCCGCCATTTTGGCGCGGCTCTACCGCAAACTCTACGCCGCCCCGCGCAAAACGGGCATAATTTCCGCCTCCGGCGGCCGCTGGGGTTCCGCCGGACTGGACGCCGTCGCCATTGCCGCCGGGCGGCTGACCGGGGCGCAGGATTCCCCCATCTCCTACGCAATAGACGCGGACGCGGCGGCGTCCCTCCGCGCCACAGTGGCCGCCGTCGGCGCGGACGCTCTGCTCTGTCTCTCCGGCGACGCCCTCCGCTGGAACGCCCTGCACCCCGTCGCCGACGCCGTTCGGGCGGGAAACTACGACGGCCTCCTGCTGGAACTGAACGGCTCCTACATCGACGCCTCGGAGGTGGAATCCCTGAAAGGCCTGTTACAGGAAAAGTCCCTGCACCTGATTCTCCCCGCGCCTGCGGAGACAGAAGATAACTACCCCTACGCCAGACTCGCCGCGCTCGCGGACAGTATCACGATACGCGTACTGGGACAGTCGCGCATGGTCAACGGCTTCCCGTCCGCGCCCGTCGAACCGCTGGAAGAGGTCTACAAGGCCTTACGCGCCCTGTTCCACTCCGATACCCCCGGCGTGTCGCCCGTACTCGACCCCGCCAAATGCGCCCTGCTCCTCTCCACGACCGGAAGCGCGTGGACGGGTTCGACCAACACCGGGCTTGTCAGCGCCGCCGACGTGGAAGCGTTATTGCAGACAGAGGGCGTACTGAGCCACTATTCCGAGCGCTACGCGTGCGCCTATTTACGTCTCCCGGCCGCCGACGAACGGCCGGAAGAAGTCATATGGTATCTGGATTCGCGCTCCGTGCTGGCGCGGGTGCGCCTCGCCAAACTCTTCGGACTGGGCGGACTGGTCATCACGGACGCCAACGGCCTGACCGAAAGCATGTTACAGGCTTTCCAGTAACATCCCGAACCGCCTTACGGCGGTTCGTTTTTTCTGACATAAAACACGCCGCGCCTCTTGCTTTTTGCCCCATAATCCGGTAAGATAGTAGCAGTCACTTTCCGGCGGAACCCGGAACTCGAAAGGAAGATGAACGCATGAAAGGTAACAAGTACGCGAATACCTTGGGCGTGGCCTGCGGGGTATTCGTGGCGATTATGCTGCTTGCCAACGCCATAGCGGGCGGCGGCGGCAAACAGGCGGCCGGCGCGAAAACGTCCGATATCCCCGCCGACGCCGTGACCGTCACCGGAACCGCGCCGGGCATGCTGGGCGACGTGACGGTGGAAGTCACGGCCACGCCGGAGAGACTATACCAAATTAAGGTCGTCGAAGAGAACGAGACGCCCGAAATCGGCGGACTTGCCGCGCAGTCCCTGCCGGGCAACATCTACGACGCGCAAAGTCTGGACGTGGACGACGTGTCCGGCGCTACCGTTACATCGACCGCTATTAAAAACGCAATCCGCAACGGTTTAACTTCCGCCGGAATTTCGACGGCCGCTTTTGAGAGCGGTTCCGGCGCGGACGCCGCCGCCCTTGCGGACGCGCTTCCCGGCGATATCGTGACAAGGGGCGTTGACGCCACAGAGGAGGCTACAGCCGCCGACGACGGCGCGACAGAGACTACCGACGCCGCCGCGACGGAATCCGAACCCGCCGACGCCGCAGTGGAAATCCCCGCCGACGCCGTGACCGCCACCGGAACCGCGAAGGGAATCAACGGCGACGTGACGGTAGAAGTCACCGCCACGCCGGAAAAACTCTATCAAATCAAGGTCATTGAGCAGAGCGAAACGGAGGGTATCGGGTCTCTGGCCGTTGCGCAACTGCCGGGCGACATTCTCGCCGCGCAGAGCCTGCAAGTCGACGGCGTGACGGGCGCTACCGTGACCTCCGAGGCAATCAAGAACGCAATCCGCAACGCCTTAGAGGGCGCGGGCGTGGCCGCCACGGCGTTTGAGGCCGCCCCCGTCCTGCTCGACGCCGAACCGGAGCCGGATGTCACGTACGACACGGACATTGTCGTTATCGGCGCGGGCGGCGCTGGCATGACCGCCGCCGTAGTCGCCGCAGACGCCGGGAAAAATGTCGTTGTCGTGGAGAGTATGCCCATGGTCGGCGGTAACTCCATCCGTTCCACGGGCGGCATGAACGCCGCCAAGACGGCGTATCAGGACGCGAACGCGTTCGCCGAGGAAGCGGGCGTCGAGAAGCAGTTAGAGGCCGCCAAGGGCGCGGAGTACGCCGACAACGCCGCCATTCAGGCACTCGCCGCGACTGTCGCCGAACAGTGGAAAGCCTATCAGGAAAGCCCCGAAGGCTACTTTGATTCCGTGGAACTCTTCCAGCTTGACGCGCTCATCGGCGGACACGGTATCAATGACCCGGCACTCATCAAGAAACTTGCCGACGAAAGCGCCGGAGCCATTGAGTGGTTGCACGGTATCGGCGCGGACTTGACAAGCGTTTCGAGTTTCGGCGGGGCGTCCGTCAAGCGCATTCACCGCCCCGTGGACGAATCCGGCAAAACGGTCTCCGTGGGCGAGTACCTCATCCCCATTCTGCTGGACAATCTCAACAAGCGCGAAAATATCACGCTCTGCCTGAACACCAAAGCCACCGAAATTCTGACGGACGACGCCGGAAAGGCCGTCGGCATTGTCGCCGAGGGCGCGTCCGGGAACAAAGTCACGGTCAACGCGAAAGTGGTCATTGACGCGGCGGGCGGTTTCGGCGCGAACCATGACAAGGTTGTGGAACTCCGCGAGGACTTGGACGGCTTCACGACCACCAACGCCGCCGGGGCGCAGGGGCAGGGCATTGACATGGCCGTGGCCGTCGGTGCCGATACCGTCGACATGGAACGTATCCAGATTCACCCGACCGTCGAGTACAACACTTCCAACCTCATCACGGAGGGACTGCGCGGCGACGGCGCGATTTTGGTCAACGCCGACGGCTACCGCTTCTACGACGAGGTGTCCACCCGCGACAAGGTGTCCGCCGCCGAAATCGCACAGCCCGGCGCGTTTAGCTGGCTGATTGTCGACGCCAAAATGGCCGCCGATTCCAACATCATTCAGGGCTACATCAAGAAGGGCTACACCGTCGAGGGCAATTCCTACGAGGAACTCGCCGACGCGATGGGCGTTCCCGCAAAGACGTTCCGCGATACCATGGAGTTCTGGAACAGTTGCGCCGCCAACAAAAACGACCCGCTTTACGGGCGTACCAGTTTCGCCAAGCCGCTTGACCTTGCCCCGTTCTACGCGATTAAAGTCACGGCGGGCATTCACCACACCATGGGCGGACTGAAAATCAATGACGCCGCCCAAGTGCTGGACAAGTCCGGCAACGTCATTCCGGGGCTGTACGCCGCCGGGGAGGTCACCGGAGGCGTACACGGCGGGAACCGTCTGGGCGGCAACGCCGTCGCGGACTTCGTGGTGTTCGGGCGTATCGCCGGAGCCAACGCCGCCGCCGAGTGCGACGCGTAACCGCACAACGCCGCCGAGTGTGACGCATAATCGTACAGCGCCGCCGAGTGTGACGCATAATCAAAGCACCCTCTCCCGCTTTCGGGAGAGGGCTTTTTCAATCACGCAAGCGCCACTTTGCGCGGTTCCGTGACATTCGGCTTGTCCGCGACGCTCTCCACGGGTACGCTTTTCACAGCGCCGAGCGTCTCCTGTAAGCGTTCCCGCCCGACCGCCAGCATGAGTTTAATACGGTTCTCCTGATTGACCCGCGTCGCGCTGGGGTCGTAGTCAATGGGCGTGATGTTCGCCGCCGGGTAGAGTTCCCGGATTTTGTTAATCATGCCCTTTCCGCAAATGTGGTTGGGCAGACAGCCGAACGGTTGCGCGCAAATAATGTTTTCATACCCGGAACGGATAAGCTCCACCATTTCCGCCGTCAGAAGCCAGCCCTCCCCCATTTTGTCGCCGCGCCCGATGATTCCGTCCGCGAGTTTCAGCAACTCCCGGAACGGTAGCGGCGCGTGATAGCCCGCGCTTTTCAGGGCATTGATAATAATCTTCTCGAGGTGTCCGAGGTAGGACAGGAACAACTCCGGCGTGAACTTCTCAATGAACGACCCGCCGTAAAGCCGGACTGTCTCTCCCGGGTTGTACGCGCAATACTGCACGAACCCCAACAGCCCCGGGAGATTCACTTCACAGTCCTGCGACTCCAGAAACTTTTCAAGGTCGTTGTTGCCGAGCGGGGAATACTTGACGTAGATTTCCCCGACGACGCCGACTTTGACTTTAGGCGTACGGCGTACCGGAAT
Source organism: Oscillibacter sp. (assembly GCA_017526785.1). Classification (GTDB taxonomy): domain Bacteria; phylum Bacillota; class Clostridia; order Oscillospirales; family Oscillospiraceae; genus Oscillibacter. The sequence goes on from JAFXQV010000017.1 coordinate 31,155, forward strand.
TTCCGCGAACTCCGCCGCGATTTCCGGCATGACCGATTTCATCTCCCGCTGTGACATGCCCCGCCCGTGGCGGATGTCGTCACAGAGCTTGTCCAGCCACTTTTCCTGTAAGGCGGCGGCGTCGCCGCGGCGGACTTCATAGGGGGCGGTCTGGGCTTTCAGGGCGGTCAGCAAGTCGCCGTAGGACACCGCCATGAACAGCATGCGCGAAAACTTGATGTCTAAGGGAATACTGCTTTCCTTTTCCAGCCCGGAGAAGTTCAGGCTCAGCACGGGGATATTGCCGTACCCGGCGCGCACCAAGGCCTTGCGCAACAGGAAAATGTAGTTGGACGCCCGGCACCCGCCGCCCGTCTGCGTGATAATCAGCGCGGTGTGGTCGAGGTCGTACTTCCCCGACGAGAGCGCGTCCAAGAACTGCCCGATAACCAGCAAGGCCGGGTAGCAGGTGTCGTTGTGGACGTACTTCAGGCCGAGTTCCGAGACCTGACTGCCGCAGTTGCCGAGCAACTCGACCTGATAGCCGCTCCGCTCCATGGCCGCCGCCAGCATGCGGAACTGAACCGGCGCCATATTGGGAATTAGGATTTTGTGGGTTTTCTTCATGTCCTCCGTGAAAACGGGATACGGGGTCTGCATAGTGCCTCCTTTTGATATGTGTCATTGTCTGTCGGCGGCTTCGTCCTGCTCGTCGAGCGCCGCGAACAGACTGCGCAGGCGGATTCTCACCGCGCCCGGGTTCGTGATTTCGTCTATCTTCAACTGCGTGTAGAGCTTCCCGCGCTCCTGCAAGATTTCGCGTGTCTCGTCGGTCGTGATGGCGTCCACGCCGCACCCGAACGACACCAAGTGTACCAAGTCGCAATTCCGGTGTTCGCAACAGTAGTGCGCCGCCGCGTACAGGCGGGCGTGGTACGTCCACTGGTTCAGCACCGATGTCCGGAACGGCTTGACCAAGTGCGACACGGAATCCTCCGTGACGACCGCCGCGCCGAAACGCGTAATCAGCCCGTCAATGCCGTGGCTGATTTCCGGGTCAACGTGGTACGGGCGTCCGGCAAGCACGATAATCCGCTGTCCGTCGGCGCTGGCGCGTTCCATGATACGCGCGGCCTCCCGGCGCAACTGCGACATGTGGCGGTCGTATTCGGCGTAGGCCGCCGCCGACGCCTTGCGGACTTCCCGCGACGTAATGCCGGAGAAGTGCCGCCGGAGAATCGCCGTGATTTTCTTCGTGAAGTCCGCCGGACGGTGGAGACCGACATAGTCGTAAATGAAATCGGTCTCCGACAGCTCCGGGCAGTTCCCGGCCAGCACTTCCGGGTAGTAGGCGACCACGGGGCAGTTGTAGTGATTCTGCCCGAGACCCTCGTCCAAGTTGTAGGTCATGCAGGGGTAGAAAATGGCGTCGGGCTTGCGTTCGGCGAGCCAAGCAATGTGGCCGTGGGCGAGTTTCGCGGGGAAACAGGCCGTGTCGCTGGGAATCGTCCCCTGCCCCTTCAGGTACAGCGCCCGACTTGAAAACGGACTGTGTATCACCTTAAATCCAAGCTCCGTAAAGAACGCGTGCCAGAACGGGAACAGCTCCCACATGTTCAGGCACAGCGGAATCCCAATTGTTCCGCGCTTCCCCGCTATCGGCTTGTAGGACTGTATCAGTTTACGCTTGTAGGCGTACAGGTTCCGGGAGTCGTCGGCGGGCTTGCCCGTGACCGGACGCTCACAGCGGTTGCCGCTGATGTACTTCTCGCCGTTGGCGAAGGTGTTGACCGTCAACTGGCAGTGGTTCCCGCAGAGCTGGCATGTCTCGCTCTTTGTCTCCTGATGAAAGGTTTCCAGTTCGTACAGGGTCAGAAGTTTGCTTGTCTGTTCGGGGGCGGCGTGACGCCTCCCGTAGAGCGCCGCGCCGAACGCGCCCATCAGTCCGGCGATGTCCGGCCGGATAACGTCGACGCCCATTTCCTGCTCAAAGGCGCGAAGCACCGCCTCATTGTAGAACGTGCCGCCCTGTACCACGATGTGGCGTCCGAGTTCCTCCGCCGACGCGCAGCGTATCACTTTGTAGAGCGCGTTCTTTACGACGGAAATCGACAGTCCGGCCGAAATGTTGTCAATCGTCGCGCCGTCTTTCTGCGCCTGCTTTACGCTGGAGTTCATGAACACGGTACAGCGGCTCCCCAAGTCCACGGGGCGCTTTGCGAACAGCCCGAGCCGCGCGAACTCCCGCACATCGTAGCCCAGCGCCTGCGCGAAAGTCTGCAAGAAACTGCCGCAACCCGACGAACAGGCCTCATTTAGGAAAATGTCGCTGATTGCGCCGTCCTCGATTTTGAAGCATTTCATATCCTGCCCGCCGATGTCAATAATGAAGTCCACGTCCGGGAGAAAGTGCTTGGCGGCCGTGAAGTGCGCGACGGTCTCCACCACGCCGTAGTCCGCGTGGAAGGCGTGCTGTGCCAGTTCCTCGCCGTATCCGGTCGTGGTCACGGACGCAATGGTAATGTGCGGGTGGTTGCGGTAGATGTCCGTCAGCGTCCGCCGGATAAGCGGAATCGGGTTGCCCAGATTCGGGCGGTAGTCCGTGAAGAGCAAGCGCCCGCCGTCGTCAATCACGGCGACTTTGACCGTGGTCGAGCCGGAGTCAATGCCGATGTGGACGCGCCCGGCGAAGTCCGAGCCGAAGTCGGCGCGGGGTACGGACGCCCTCGCGTGGCGCGCCCGGAACGCTTCCAGCTCCGCGCCGTCGTTGAACAGCGGCGGCTGGCTCCGGTAGGTCTCCGCCGCGCCGCGCTTCCCCAACTGGTCGGCGACTTCCATCAAGTCAAATTCGCGGTCGGCGTAGAGCGCCGCGCCCGTCGCCACGAACAGCAGGCTTTGCTCCGGACACGTCCCGTGTACGTTCAGCGTCCTGTCGAAGCTCTCGCGCAGAACCTTGGAGAACGTCAAGGGGCCTCCCAGATACAGAATGTTGCCCTGAATCGGGCGGCCTTGCGCAAGCCCCGCGATTGTCTGATTGACCACCGCCTGATAGATACTCGCCGCGATATCCTCCGCCCGCGCCCCCTGATTGATAAGCGGCTGCACGTCGCTTTTCGCGAACACCCCGCACCGTGACGCGATAGTGTACGTGCGTCCGGCGCGGCTGGCGGCCTCGTCCATCTCGTCGGCGGAGAGCTTTAAGAGCGTGGCCATCTGGTCAATAAACGCGCCCGTCCCGCCCGCGCAGGAACCGTTCATACGGACTTCCGTCCCGTTCGTCAAAAACAGGATTTTGGCGTCCTCGCCGCCCAGCTCAATCACGACATCGGTACCCGGCGCGAGACGGTTCGCCGCCACCCGCGTGGCGAACACCTCCTGAACAAACGGCACGTTTACGCCGTCGGCCATGCCCATTCCCGCCGAACCCGATATGGCCAGCAGTCCGCGCCTCCCGATATTCCGGGCGATTCGCCGGAGAAGCTCTTCCGATTTCTCCAGTATGTGGCTGTAATGCCTCTCATAAGTGCTGTACAGAACCCTTTCGCGCTCGTCCAGCACCACACATTTGATAGTTGTGGAACCCACGTCAAGCCCGATTCTCACGTCCGCGCCTCCCTTGTCATGTCCCCGCAGTTGTACGGGGTTTTTCCTTTTCATCGACGCTATCATACACTGTTTTTCCAAAATGCGCAATCAAAATTACAGACCAGATTTGTAAAATAAGACCGCAAGGCCGACGGCCTCGCGGTCACAACGGAACGAATGTCAGCGCTCCCGCGCAATCGACGCCAGCACGAACACCGCCAGCAGGAACGGGTAGAACAGAAACGGGATAATGGCGATACTCGAAAGCCCGCTCAGGGACGCGGCAATCAGTAGCTGTGCGCCGTACGGAATCACGCCCTGCATGATACACGAGCAGGTGTCCAGCAGGGACGCCGTCTTTTCGGGTTCGATACGGTATTCCGCGCTGATTTCCCGCGCAATCGGCGCGGCCATGACAATGGCTACCGTGTTGTTCGCCGTGGAGATGTCCATTAGGGATGTCAACAGCGCGATTCCGAGCATGCCGCCGCGCTTGCCCGAAAAGCGCCTCCGGATAAAGGCCAGTATCGCCGCGAAGCCGCCGTTTTCCCGGATTAAAGCCCCTATCGACGCCACGAGAATGGTCACTATCATGGTCTCGAACATGCCGGTAGTGCCGTCACCCATGGCCGTGAACGCGGAGATGTACGTCAGAGACCCCGTGACCGCCCCCGCCAGCAGGAACAGCCCGATTCCGACGCCCAGCACCAACAGCACATTCAGTCCCGCGAGGGCAAGCGCCAGCACGACGAAGTAGGGCAGTGCCTGTATGATGTTGTACTCGAAATCGCCGACCGAGACGGCGTTCCCGGTAATGGCGACGGCAATCAGTACGGCGAGTGTCAGCCCGGCGGCCGGGAACGCGATACGCGAATTGACGCGGAATTTGTCTTTCATCTCGACGCCCTGCGTTTTCGTGGCGGCTATCGTGGTATCGGAGATGAACGAGAGGTTGTCGCCGAACATCGAACCGCCCACGACCGTCGCCACGCACAGCGGCAGTGAGAATCCGCCGTTTCTGGCCACCTCCGCCGCAATCGGAACTAATACCGTAATTGTGCCGACGCTCGTACCCATTGCCATGGAGATGAGGCAGGCAATCAGGAACAGCCCCGGCACCGCGAAACTTCCCGGGATGATGTCCAGCAGTAAATTCGCGGTACTGGCCGCGCCCCCGGCCTGTTTGGCGATTCCGCCGAACGCCCCCGCCATCAGGAAAATGAACAGCATTATAGTAATGTTGTCGTCCCCGATACCGGTTGCGCAGAGGTGGATTTTCTCGTCAAAGGATAGTTTCGGGTTCTGTACGAGTGCCACGGCAAGCGCAATCGAAAACGCCACCACTACGGACATGATATAAAAGCCCATCTGGCCTTCGACGGGGCGGATGTACTCGAACCAGACGCCGCTTCCGAGGTACAGCACCAGAAAAACCAGTATTGGAAACAGCGCTTTCCCGTTGGGTTTCTTGTCGTTCATGCGGGTTCCTCCATTTTGTCAAGATTCAGAAGCCTTACAGAGTTTGAATGATTCCTCATACTGTAAGGCAAGCGCGAAGTGGTCTGAACCGCTGTAATCTGAAAAACGCATATGTTGGACAACATGCAGTCCCATTTCCAAACCGGGCGGCAGTTCCACGGCGTCCAGATAGACGGGAATGACGACTCTTTTTTTGTGTCGGGCGTAACTGCTTTCAATGTAGCAGTCATCCAAATTTTCCGAGTTGACAGACGAGCGCGAAAGAAACAGCAGAAACACCGAACAGTGAATAATGTGTTCCGCGACAATATTCTCACGTCTATGTCCGGCCTGTACCCTGTAGTACCAGACCCGATATCCCGCACGGTTGAGCGCGTCCAGTATGGGAACGACCGTCTCCGCGTCCTCCGGAGAATACCACGCGAAAATATATGGTTCCGAACCCTCATAGGGATGAAAGGCAGGCTTCATCACGACGCCTCCTCTGAGAGCGTTTCCGGCGTGTCTTTGCACGAGGCGCAACCCGATTCGGCGTCCAGCATAAGCGCGAAAGTATCCGCGTCCTGATATCTGAGCGAACGGAAGCGGTAAAGCGTCATTTCCAGTCCGGGCGGCAAGACCACGTTTCTTTCCAGATACACGGGAAGAATGACGCGTTTCTTTGTCAGTGCGTATGTGATTTCGTCGTGGCAATGGGTGGAATCCGCGAAGGCGGCGGATATCAGCGGCATAAATACGGAACATCCCGCGATATGTTCCGCTAAGGAGTTTGCCCATTGGATTCCCGCTTGCAGTCCTATGTCGTACCAAATTCGATACCCGGCGCGGCGCAAGGCTTCCACAAGAGAATGTGCCAGTATGTTGTCATTGTGCGAATAGCTGACGAAAATATAGGGCTTTGTCCCCTCATAAAGCTGAAAACTGGCGTTCATGGTGTGTACTCCTCCTGTCGAATCCGCGTGTATGTGTATCATAGCACGGCGCGGCGGGAATTGCAAGACAAAAAAACGAAAGCCCTGCCCGTGTCCGGCGGGGAGGGCTGACTGTTACGAACTGTGTACCAGCTTTCCGAGGCGCACGGCAATGGCGTCTAAAAACTGTTCGCTGTCCACGACGCGGACGGGGAAACCGGGGTCGACCAGTCCGGACAAGTCCCCGGTCATGGTGCCACTGCTGAGCGTGTCGAAGCAGGCCGTCTCCAGCATGTCGCCGAACGCGGCCAAATCCGGCAGGCCGTCCATTTCGCCGCGCTTTCGGAGCGCCCCCGACCATGCGTAGATAGTCGCTATGGGGTTTGTGGAGGTCTTTTCGCCCTTAAGGTAGCGGTAGTAGTGCTTTGTGACCGTGCCGTGGGAGGCCTCGTACTCGTACACGCCATCCGGCGAGACCAGTACGGAAGTCATCATGGCCAGCGAGCCGAACGCGGTTGCAATCATGTCACTCATCACGTCGCCGTCGTAATTTTTGAGTGCCCAGATAAAGCCGCCTTTCGAGCGGACGACACGCGCAATGGCGTCGTCAATGAGGGTGTAGAAGTACGTCAGGCCAAGGCGCTCAAACTCCGCCCTGTAGCGCGTGTCGTAGAGTTCCTGAAAGATTTCCTTGAAAGCGCCGTCGTACACTTTGGAAATGGTGTCTTTGGTGGAAAACCACAAGTCTTGTTTCGTGTTGACGGCGAACCGGAAACAGCTTTCGGCGAAAGAGCGGATACTGGCCTCCGTGTTGTGCTGGGAGAGCCACACCGCGCCGCCGTCGACTTTCTGCACTACGCGGTCAATGGTGTTGCCGTCGCGGTCGGTGAACGTGAAAGTAGCGGTGCCGGGGTTTTTCGTCCGCAGGTCGACGGCCTTGTACACGTCGCCGTAGGCGTGGCGGGCGACGGTAATCGGCGCTTCCCACGTCTTTACAACAGGTTTCAGGAACGGAAGCACAATCGGGGCGCGGAACGCGGTACCGTCCAGAAAGGCGCGGATTGTGCCGTTCGGGGACTTCCACATTTCCGTGAGTTCTGGGTACTCCTCCATTCTCTGCTGATTGGGCGTGATGGTGGCGCACTTGACCGCCACGCCTAAATGTTTCGTGGCGCTGGCGGCGCGGACGGTCACTTGGTCTTTGGTGGCGTTGCGGTTGAGCAGGCCGAGGTCGTAGTATTCGGTTTTCAAGTCCACAAAGGGGACAATCAGCTTTTCCTTAATCCACGCCCACAGAACGCGGGTCATTTCGTCGCCGTCCATTTCCACAAGCGGCGTTGACATTTCGATTTTCGCTGTCAAAAAGTTCACCTTCTTCATTTCCCCCGCCCGGACGGGCGGGGGAGTCGTCTTTCAAATGCCCAGTTGAATCCAAAGCCGATTGTACAGGGCGCGGGTCTCGGGCGGGGTGTTCTCGTACATCTGGCAGTGTTCCAGCACTTCCGGCGGCGTCACGATGATGTCGTAGATTTCGGGGTCAAGGGGTTCCCCGTACAGCTCTTCGTAATAGGCCGGGTACTGTTCCAGCGCCTCCATATTGGGGGAGCCGTAGCGGAGATAGTCCATGTTGGCAAGGTTGGCCTCCGTGGAAGCGATAAAGTTTATCCACGCTTCGGCCTCCGCCATGTGCGGCGCGTCCTTCAGGATGCACATCGCGTCTACGAACCAGTTCGCGCCCTCCTCCGGGATGACGTAACGTAAATCCTCGTTATTTTCCAGCATGGAGAGATAGTCCCCGGCGTAATAGGACGCAATCGCGGCGTTTCCGCCCTCCATGGTCTGGAAAACCTCGTCCATGACCTTGCCCTGAAAGACGCCTTGCTTTGACGCCTTGTCGAGTACCGCGTAGGCGGCGCGGATTTCCGCCTCGTCGGTCGTGTTGATGGAGTAGCCCAGATACATCAGCGCCTCCCCGATGGCGTCGCGGGAGTTGTTGATAAGCAGGACTTTCCCGGCGTTGCGCTCGTCGTACAGCGCGCCCCAGCTTGTCACGGGTTCGTCAATCATGGCCGCGTTGTAGATAATGCCCAGCGTACTCCAAGTGTAAGGCACGGTGTACTTGTTCTCCGGGTCGTAGGACAGGTTCTTGAAGCGCGGGTCAATCAACTGGAAATTCGGGATGTTGTCGTAGTTGAGTTCCGACAGCATGCCCTCCTCGATTAACTGCGCAATCATATAGTCTGACGGCACAATCACGTCGTAGTCCGCGCCGCCGTTTTTAAGCAGGGAGTACATGGTCTCGTTGCTCTCGGCGGTCTGGTAGTTGACGCGGATACCGGTTTCGGCCTCGAATCGGTCAATCAAGTCAAGGTCGATATACTCGCCCCAGCTACAGACGTTCACGACCGGGATGGACTGTGTTTCCCTTGTCAGAAACAGAACCGTCACAACGAACGCCACAGACCCCGCCGCGACAAGTCCCCAGCGCGCATATTGCCCCGCCCGCGTGGCGAAGAAGCGGCGCAGACGTTCCCCGACTGGCACACTGTGGGCGGACGGGTTCCGCTTCCGGCGTTCCTGCCGGATTTCGCCCATGTTGACAATGACCAGCAAAACCAGAACCGTCAGAAATAGAATGGTTGAAACCGCGTTAATTTCGGGCGTGACGCGGCGTTTCGTCATGCCGTAAATGGTCATGGCGAGCGTGGACGTGGAGGAACCCGCGGTAAAGTAGGATATCACAAAGTCGTCAATGGACATCGTGAAGGCAATCAGCGCCCCGGAGACAATGCCGGGCTTGATTTCCGGGAGCATGACTTTCCAAAACGCCTGCATCCACGTACAGCCGAGGTCTTGCGCGGCGTCCATGAGGTTTCTGTCCATCTGGCGCAGTTTCGGGGCGACGTTGAGAATCACGTAGGGGATATTGAACGCGACATGCGCGAGCAGGAGCGTGCCGAAACCGAGCGTCAGGCGTTCGGGGAGTACGACGGCCGTCTGCACGCCGTTGAACCACCGCGCGAACCCGCCCCAGAACTGGAAGAACGCCACGAAGAACAGGCACAGCGAAACGCCCGTGACAATGTCCGCGTTCATCATGGGGATGTTGTTGACGGTCAGCAGGGCGTCGCGGCGGCGTCGCGGGAGGCTATACAGCCCAATGGCCGCGAACGTCCCCGCGAGCGTCGAAATGAGCGTGGCCAGCAGGGACACCAGCAGAGTGATATAGACGCTCTCAATAATCAGGCGGTTGCGGAACATGGACTGATACCAGTGCAGGGAGAACCCGCGCCACACGGCACTGCTGTCGCCCTCGTTGAACGAGAAGATAATCAATAGCGCGATAGGGGCGTAAAGGAACAGGAACACAAGCCCGATTAAAATACGGCTTCCGGCGCGGCGGCTCTGTCTCATAACATCACCGCCTGTTCTTCGCCCTCCCCAAAGTGGTTCATGAGCGCCATGCACAGCACGACGATTACCATCATCACCATGGAAATGGCCGCGCCGAGGTGGGGATTGTACGCGCCGCCTAAAAACTGCTGTTCGATGAGGTCGCCCAACATCATCTGCGTTCCGCCGCCGAGCAGGCGCGAGATTGCGAACGTGGACACCGACGGCACAAAGACCATTGTCACGCCCGACAGCACCCCCGGGAGCGATAACGGCAGAATGACCCGCAGGAACACTTGGGCGGAGTTCGCGCCGAGGTCGCGGGCGGCCTCCAAGAGTTGTCGGTCGAGTTTGAGAATCACGGAGTAAATCGGCAGTATCATAAACGGCAGATAGTTGTAGACCATGCCGAGCGTGACCGCGCCCGGCGTACGGAGCATTTGGAAGGCTTCGATTTTGAGCAGGGAGAACAGCCCGATTTTCTGAAACAACTGATTCAGAAGGCCGTTATTCTCCAAAATGGACATCCAAGAATAGGTTCTCAACAGGAAATTCATCCACATGGGCAGCATAATCAGCGCCAGCGCCACGCGCTGGAAGCCGGAACCCTCCCCTGCCATGAAGTACGCGGCGGGGTAGCCAATCAGCAGACAAATGAGCGTGGCAATGGCCGCCAGCCGGAACGAGCGCACAAACACAGAGGCGTAAATGCCCATATCCGTGAAGTTCTCGAGCGTGGCGGCGGAATCCGAGGTCGTGAAGGCGTAGACCGCCATAATGAGAATCGGAATCACGACCAGCAGGAACAGCCACACGGCGTACGGAAGCGCCAGCAGTGACAATTTACGATTCATCACTTTGTCCCTCCGCGCCGTCGTCCGCGCCGTTGAGTTCGTCGTACTCGTCGGAGAACGACGAGTAGTCGCCGAACATGCCGGAATACTCGCTCTTTTTCATGACGTGGATGCCGTCCGGGTCGATTTTGATACCGATTTTCGAGCCGACCGGGGAGTGGTCCGTCGTCTGAATCAGCCACTTGAAGCCCCGGAAGTCTACAATAATGTCGTACTGCATGCCCTTGAAGGTAACATTCGTGACGGTTCCGGTGAGCTGTCCCTGTTCGACGGGTACAATGTCGATGTCCTCCGGCCGGATTACCACGTCCACGGGTTCGTTTTCGGCGAAGCCCGCGTCAAGGCACGGGAAAAGGCGTCCGTACATCTTGACGGCCTTATCCTTGACCATAACGCCGTCGATGATGTTGGATTCCCCGATGAAGTCCGCCACAAAGGCGTTTTTCGGCTCGTTGTAGATGTCCTCCGGGGTGCCGATTTGCTGAATGTTGCCCTTGTCCATGATAACAATCGTGTCCGACATGGTCAAGGCCTCTTCTTGGTCATGCGTGACGTAGATAAACGTAATGCCAACCTGCTGTTGGATGCGCTTCAACTCGATTTGCATGTCCTTGCGGAGTTTGAGGTCTAACGCGCCGAGGGGTTCGTCCAGAAGCAGGACTTTCGGGCGGTTGACCAGCGCCCGCGCAATCGCCACGCGCTGCTGCTGTCCGCCGGAGAGGGCGTCGACGCGGCGGCGCTCGAAGCCTTTCAGGCTGACGGATTCCAGCATTTCCATCACGCGGCGGTCGATTTCCTCATTGGACAGCTTGACGCCGCGCTTACTGTTCGGGTCTGGCACTCTCTGCATGCGCAGTCCGAAGGCGACATTCTCGTAAACGTCCAAATGCGGGAACAGCGCGTACTTCTGGAAAACGGTGTTAATCTGCCGCTTGTGCGGCGGGACATCGTTAATCCGCACGCCGTCAAAGAACACGTCGCCGGAAACGGGCGTCGTGAAGCCGCCGATAATCCGGAGCGTGGTCGTCTTGCCGCACCCGCTGGGGCCAAGAAGCGTCAGAAACTCCTTGTCGTTGATATAAAGATTGATATTGTTCAATATCGTCTCGCCGTCATACGCCATGCACAGGTTTTGCAGGCGAATCAGCTCTTTTGCCATGTATCCTCCCCCATTTCATTTGATTTGATATGGATAACGCGTCGTGTCGCGGTATCACTCCAGAAGTTTTTCCAACTGGTCATAGAGCAGTTCCCGGCTCAGCGCGCCGATTTGGTACGAGTGTAACGTTCCGTCGGCGTTGAGAAAGTACGTCGCTGGAATCGCGTTGACGGCGTAGGCGTACGCGCCCTCCGATTCCGTGTCGTAGCAGACGGGGAAAGTATAGCCCTGTTCCGTGAGAAACGCCTGTACGCCCTCTATGGTTTCCTGCTGTCCGTCTGTCAGGTCTGTCATGAGGAATGTTACCCGGTCGCCGTATTCGGCGCAGGCCTCGTTGAAGTGCGGCAGTTCCTCCCGGCACGGCGGACACCACGTCGCCCAGAAGTTTAAGACAATCGGCTTTCCGTGGAAGTCGGAGAGGCGGACTGTCTCGCCGTCGGCGTTGAGCATGGAGAAGTCCGGCGCGGCCACGGGCGCGGGTTCGGATGTTTCGGAGATTGTCGGCGCGGGTTCGATTGTCGGAGCGTCGACAGCGGAGAAACGGCGGTAGGCCATCCCCGCCAGCGACAGCAACAGAATAAACAGTACGATTGTCAGCGGAATCATTTTCGGGTTACGCATAAATCCCCCTTTCCCGTCAAGAAAAGAACGTCATCAGGCGCGTGAGCCAGCCCGTGGCCATTGCGACGCCGGACGCAATCAGGAACGCGCCGCAGAGCAGTTGGAACGCGTGGTAGTGGCGCTTGACGAACGCGAACGCGTTGCGGAGCTGGTCAATCAGCACGGCGGACAGCACAAACGGAATGCCCAGCCCGAGGGCGTAGAGCAACAACAGCGACGCGCCGCGAAGCGCGGTACCGGACGCGGACGCCAGCATGAGCGCGGCACCGAGGAACGCCCCCGCGCAGGGCGTCAGGCTGACGGAGTAGACCACGCCGAACAGGAACGCCGAAAAGATATTGCGAACCTCTCCCCGGTACTGTGTGCCGCGAAAAAAGGGAATTGGGAGCAGTTCCAGAAACGACAGCCCCAGCAGGACGACGATTACGCCGCAAACAAGATTGACGGCGGCTTGATAGCGCGCAAGCAGTGCGCCGACGGAACCCGCGAACACGCCCAGCGCGCAGAATACGGCCGTAAACCCGGCGACGAACGCGAGCGCCCCGGGAAGCGGTTTTTTGGACGCCCCGGCGAAATAGCCGATGTAGACCGGGAGCAGGGGGAGCGTGCAGGGGGACAGGAAAGAAAGGATTCCTTCCAAAAAAGTGAGCAGATATTCCATGATTTTCCTTACCGCGCAAGATTCATTGTGGTGGTATAATGTGCGTATCATATCGGAATCACGTCCGGTTGTCAAGGCATATTTCGTGAACAGGATGTATTTTCCCCTCCGTCACTCTGTGGCGGAGGGGCGAACACGCTGATTCACAGTGTTTCGAGTTCGGCGCGCCAGAGCGCCAGACTTGCGTCAGAGGGCATTTTCCAGTCCCCGCGCGGCGAGAGCGACACTTTCCCGACTTTGGAGCCGTCCGGCACGCAGTCGCGCTTGAACTGCTGGCTGAAAAAGCGGCGGTAGAACACGCACAGCCATTTCAGGATAATGTCGCGGGCGTAGCGGTCGCCGAACGCCTCCACCGCCAGACGCAGAATTTTCGACGGCGCGAAGCCCCACCGAATCACGTAGTACAGGAAAAAGTCGTGGAGTTCGTAGGGACCCACGAGGTCTTCCGTTTTCTGCGCGATTTCGCCCTGCACGGCCGGGAGCAGTTCGGGGGAAACGGGCGTGTCCAGCACGCCCCGGAGTACGCCGGAGAGTTCCGGGGAATCCTCCGCCACGCAAGCCACAATATGCCGAATCAGCGTCTTTGGAATCGAGGCGTTGACCGCGTACATACTCATATGGTCGCCGTTGTAGGTACACCAGCCTAACGCCAGTTCGCTCAAGTCCCCCGTGCCGACGACAAGCCCGCCGAGGTCGTTGGCAATGTCCATGAGAATCTGTGTGCGCTCGCGGGCTTGCGCGTTCTCATAGGTGACGTTGTGCAAGTCGGGGTCGTGTCCGATGTCGTGGAAGTGCGTCAGGACGCTGGACGAGATACGAACCGTACGGAGCGTGACGCCGAGGCATTCGGCGAGGCGGACGGCGTTATCTTTCGTGCCGTCGGTGGTGCCGAAGCCCGGCATAGTCACGGCGACAATATCGCTGGCCGGGCGTCCGGAGAGTTCCATAGCCCGCGCCGCAATCAGCACGGCAAGCGTGGAATCCAGCCCGCCGGAGAGGCCGATAACGGCGGCTTTGGCGTTGGTGTCCTGCAAGCGCCGTTTGAGGCCTAACGCGGCGGTCAGGAGGATTTCCCGGCAACGCGCGCGGAGGGCGTCGGGGCTTTCGGGTACGAACGGCATGGAGGGCAGATAGCGCGTCAGACGCGTTTCCGTCAGCGTCAGCCGGAACGGGGCGGCGCGGCGGTCGGTGTCCGTGTACACGTTGCGCCAGTGGCGGCGGCGCTCGTAGGCCAGACGCGACAGGTCAATTTCCGACACCAGCAGTCCGCCGTCGAAACGGCGTTCCGCCAGCAGAGCGCCGTTTTCGGAAATCAACTGGTGCGCCCCGTACACGCAATCCGCGACGGATTCCCCCGCCCCGGCACTCGTATAGAGATAGCCGCAGACCAGACGGAGCGACTGTCCGGTGACGAACTGTCGGTGGCGGTCGTCCATGCCGATTATCGCCGGGGCGGCGTCGAGACAGCCGATGACCGTCGCGCCGTCGCGCGCCATGCGTACGGAGGGCGGCGTCAGCGCGGCGAGGTCGCCCCCGAACTCGAAGCCGAGCGCCAGTCCGGGCAACGTCTCACAGGGGAACGTCAGCGCCGCGCCGAACGGAACGCCGCGCTGTCCGAGTATGTCAACGTTTGTGACAGTCTCCGGCGCGGGCGTGAAGTAGCGGCTTTCGGCGTCGGAGAGTTCGCTTTTCGGCACGAGGCCGAGAATGTTTCCCTTCTGGACGACGGCGGCGCAGTCATAGAGGCGTCCGCGCACCCGGAGCGGCAGTCCGACGGCGGCGACAACTTCCAAGTGGCGCGTGGCTTCCAGTACCGTGGCAAGCGCCTCTTCCGCGCCCTTCAGCAAGGTGTCCTGAAAGAACAGGTCGGCGCAGGTGTAGCCCGTCAATCCGAGTTCGGGCAGAACCAGCACCCGCGCCCCGGCCTTGTCGGCCTTGCGCATGGCGGTGAACGTCTGTTCGGCGTTGTAGTGGCAGTCGGCGGGGCGCAGGTCGGGCGTCCCGCACGCGGCGGAGAGAAAACCATCTTTCATAATCACAAATGCCTCCTGAGAAATTTCTACCTGAAACGTGTCAGTCACAAAGCAATCTCTTCGCCCTCTTTCGCAAACGTACAGCCCGGACAAATCTTGTCCAGTTCGCTTTCTGCGTCACGCAGTACGGCGTCGGTGTGGAACGGGTCATGGTGGACGATGCGCGCCTGCCCCGCGCCGCATTCCCGCGCGAATTTCGCGGCGGCACTCCACGCGTTGTGTCCGAAGCCGGAACGCGTCGGCCACTCGGCGTCGCTGTATTGCCCGTCGCAGAGCAGCAGCGAACAGCCCCCGGCGAACTCCACGGCCGACGGCCAGAACTGTTCCGTAAGCGTGCAGTCGGTCATCATGACGAGGCTTTTCCCGCCGCGCTCCAGCCGGAACAGCGAAACCCCGTTGGGGTGTACGCCCTCCATGACCTTGACGCGGATTCCGGACAGGTCGAAGTCGTCCGGCAGGTCGTGGAAGCCGATTTCGGCGGGGAGCAGTTCCGGCTCCACAGGCCACAGCGGCGGGGACATGAAGCGCTTTACTTGCGCCTCCACGCCCAAGCCGTTCCGGGTTTTGCCGTAGATGTCCAGTTTCGCGCCCCGCCGCATGGCGTACGGACACAGCGGAAGCCCCAGCAGGTGGTCGGCGTGGGCATGGGTCAGGAGCAGGGGCAGGGACGGCGCGTCGCAAAGCTCGCGGGGCAGGTTCATCAGGCCGCTTCCGGCGTCCAGAATGACCGCGTTCCCGCCGAAGCGCGCCACAACACAGGTCGTCGCGCCCCCGTAGACGGCGTACGCCCCGCCCCCGACGCCCACGGAGCCGCGTGTTCCCAGAATATCTACCGTATCATTTGCTGGCATAAACATCACCCCGCCAAATTATAGCGCGTTTCCCGCGCTTCTTCAAGACGCAATTGCCAACAAATACGAAAAGGTATGTCATTGGAAAAGGCCGTTTTTGCCCATCCCTTGCGCGGCGGATGTATCGAGTGTCTGGACGACCTCTGGGACAACATGCAGAATGAAGCAAAACGCCCTCTCTCGGTACCGGGGGAGGGCGTCGCGTCGGTTCAGATTTCGCGCTCCATCATGCGGCAGAGCATGACGGCGGCGGTGCCACGGCGTACGGTCTCTTTGGCGTTGTAGGTTCCCTGTACGACGCCCAGACCTTGCGCGAGTGCCGCGTAGCCGATATCCGGCGCGGCAATGCTGTCTTTGTCGGCATAGTCACAAGTGAAGATTCCGTTGAGGTTCGCCACGGCCTTGTAGCCGCCGCAGTCCAACAGCAGTTTCACGAGTTCGCCGCGTGTCATAACCGCGTCCTCGTGACGTTCGCCGGGGGTCAGGCCGCCCATGCTGTAGACCATGCCGTAGACGTTGTTCTTCTCCTCGTCGGTCACGTCGTCGGGGTTGAGCCGCCAGCCGCGCGTGGAGGCAATCAGGCATACGGCGTCCCACTGCGTGAGGCTGACGTTCGGGCGGAACTCCCCGCCAGTGTAGCCGACACTGTAGGCGGCAAGTTTCCGGATTTCGGGGGCGGCCTCCGCGCCGTCGATGTCGGAATAGACAATTTCATTGTCCACGGCCTCGGGGGCGACGGGCTTTCCGGTTTTGGCGTCAATGCCGGGGTAATTCTCCTCGCGTTCCAGCCCGTAACTCAAAAACAGAATCTGGAAGCGTTCGTAGCCCAGTGTGACAAGTTTCGCCTCGATATCGCCGCCCGTCAGCGGGTCGAGCTTGCGGGACTTGCTCCGGTAGCCTAACGTTACGGTATACGTGTCCATCCACGCGTCAATGGCGGCGTCCTTGGACACGAGATTTTCCGTGCCGTCGAAGTTCACCTTGTCGTCCCATGTGAACGACAGGCCGCAGACCGCGCCCGTGTCGGCGTCAACCTGAATGACGCAGTTGTTTTCCGGGAAAAAGTAGCCGTTTTCCTTGCGGGCGAACGTGAAGCCGTAGGACGGCGCGCCGTTGGCGGTCTCGTCGGACACGTCGTAGAGCGGCAGGGCGTCGGCGTGCTTGCTGTAGCGCGACAAGAACTCCTCGGCGATAGTCTGGGCGCGGGACTGCTTGACTTTCGGGACGCGGTCTTTGTTCCAGTTGCCGTAACTGTCCAGCGACTTGACCTCTCCGGTCTTGGCGTCGACGCGGAAAGTACGGTCGGCGCGGGTCACAATGCCTTTTTCGTTGACGGTGTTATCCCCGGTCGTGTAGCGAATCGTACAGAAAATGTCCTCGGTCTCGTCGGCGTTCTTGACAATGCGGTAGTTCGACGTTGCAATTTTATAGTTGTCCAACTGGTAGGCGCTCTCGGCACGGATACGGGCGTCAAGTGCTTCCGTGGACAGCACGTCTTTGAGTTTCTCGACGCCTGTCAGTTCCGTTTCGTTGAGTTGCTTCCGCGCCGACATGTTCGCGCCCCCGGCGTCCTCCATATCGGCGGCCGCTTCCGCCGTTGGCGCGGCTCCGCTGTAGTAGAAGTAGTCCTCGGCTCCGGTGAGTTCGCCTGACTGCGCGTCGACGTAACGCGCCTCGTAGTTGGACGGGACATAGCGTAAGACGGCGTGTTTGGTCTCCTTGGGGCGGTCGGCGTTGGCGGTGACGTACACCAATTCAAGGTCTAACGTGCCTTTGAGCTTGTCGGCGGCGTCGGACTGCTTCACGGCGGGCGTCGCGGACGGAATGCCGCCTAAATAGCGCTGTGACGGCGCGTCGCGGTGGAAGTTCGTAATTTGATTGTCGCCGCCCCGGACGTTTATCGAGTACGACAGCGGGGAGGGCAGTCCGTTCAACTGAATCCGGCCGGAAAAGTACGCCGTGGTACTGTTCAACTGTCCGGCGGTCTGCGGCTCCTGTAACTCGACCGTTTCCACGGACGAATCCAGCACGCGGTCAAGAAACGCCCTCGCGGCGGACTTGGCGGCGGCCATGTCGAGTTTCGGGAACGTGGGAAGATAGGGGTTGTAGCGGTAGTTCTCCTGATTGTCGTTGTACCAGTAGGAGATAATGGTACCGTCGTCGAGCGCCTGAATGTTCATAGAGGCGTCGCTGCCCGACCAGTTCAGGTTCCACGCCACGCCCAGCTCTTCCTCGGACAGACTGCCGTTGAAGTCCGTGAACTTGTCGGTGTCAAGGTCGAGCGTACCCTTGACCAGTTCGGTGACGTTCTTAAGGCGTTCGTCCTGCGCGGCGGCGGAGGCCGGAAGCGGCTCCGTAACGGCGATTTCCGGCTCCGCGAACGCCGACATAACCCCGCCGACCGCCAGTGTCAGCCCCAGTAACAGGGAAATCCATCTTTTCATGGGGAATCCTCCTTTTTATTGTGTGTGCCTCGGTGTTCTGTAGCTTTAGACGCTCCCGCCGTGAAAAGGTTCCCGCGTTTTTGAAAAGTTTCCGCCTGTGTGAAGTGGGGGCGATAGAGGGCAAAGCCCTCCCCCGCAAACGGGAGAGGGTGCGCGTTATGTTGTTTCGAGATCCTGTAAGCGTTTCAGGCCTTGTGACGCTCCGTGGTGTTTGGGGTCTATGCGAAGAATTTGTTGATAGACCTGTTTAGCCTCTTGAAGTCTGCGGGTACCTTCCAACAACATCCCTAATTCGTGAAGTGGCGGGATATTCTGCGGGTCAATGGCTACCGCTTCCCGGAACAGCTTTTCCGCCTCCGCCTTGTTGCCTCGTATAACCAGCAGTCTGCCTAACTCCGTGCGGGCATGGATGTTGTACTCGTCCAAGAAGAGAATTTCCCGGAACAGGTGTTCCGCTTCCAGCAACGCCGCTTTATCCGTTACGCGTCTGCTCAGCAGTTTGCCCAATTCCGTACGGGATGGGATATCTTCCCGATTTTTGTTTAGTTCTTTTCGGAATTTATCTTCCGCTTCGTACTCTCTGTCGTTGTTAGAGAGCCACTTTCCCCATTCCGTATAGAGGATAGCTGTCGACTTACTGCTGTCCGCATCGGGCGCGGTATCTTTCAGCATATTGTGAATGTCCTCATCCCACCGGGTGATTCTGTCCCCGCCGTTCGACCACAAAAGGCCAAGACACAGGTCAATCCGTCCCGGTTTCGATAAGTTAAAATTGGGGTCTTGTTGCATGCGTTTATACACACGCTCCATATAGGCGCGATAGTTGATACGCCCAATGTCGCGTTGCTTTAACTGCCGCATATTCTCCCGGTTGACCATGTTATGAAACAGACGTTCAATTTCTGTTTCCGACATGATATCCAGATAGCGTGATATTGAGAAGTCAATGGAACTTTCGTCGTAGAACTCGTCCTCATCCTTACGAAAAAGGAAGAACAACTCGGCAATCACGTCATGTTTCGGCTCCAAGGTTCCGTCGGAGTCCGTATAAATGACGGGTTCGATAGAGCCGGATTTTCTGGAAAGACGCCAGTTCCGAAGCAGGTTGATGAAATCCCACTCCTCCAAACCAAATTGGCGACAGAACAGCGATATAGGCAACGGACAGCCAAACAGACTGAACGCCGCAATCCCGCCGTACAAGGCGAAATCATCGGCCGAGATGCTGTGATATTCACGAAGAACGCGTCCCCACTCCTCCCAGTCCAGAATGATACTTCCCGATTTTGCCATATACCTCAGTTCGGGCAACAAGGCACGGTAAATCAGCTCCACTAAGCTGACATGAGGTCTGTTATACTGCTCCAATACCTCGTCGACCTTATTCGTTAAGATTTCTCCCTTTTGACGTGAAAGCACGCCGTTTGCTACATAGGATGCCGTGGTGTTCAAGAGCAGTCGTTTCCGGAAATACTCATTTTCCGTGATGACAGCAGTCTGGTAATTGTTCAGCCTGAAAGACACCCGTGTATCGCCGGAACGCCGCAGTTCCACGATGTTGGCACCGTCGAACCAGTTGACGAGGCAACCTTCACGCGTCAGCGTTCTTAACCGTGCGCTCCGTTCGGCCATGAGAAGCTGTACATATCCGCCCTTTGTAGTTTTGTGACCCGCCCAGAGTGGTTGATGAAGCCACGCCTCGCGAAGCGTCTGTAACGCGTCCCGCCCCCACGCGGGCGAATCCAGACACAACAATACACGTTGCCCGCTTTCCACCCATTGCGACAGCGTTTCCATAAAATTCCGCGCCTTGCCGCTGTCCATCTTTTGTTCCATCTGGGACAATTTCAGCCATACGGCCACGCCGCCCGACTGCGCCCAATGAATCGCCGTCATCAGCATGAGCGTGGTTTTGCCCATGCCGCCGTTCCCGGCGATGAGGACGGGACTGTGTTCCAAAAGTTCCGTGATATTCGTCACGTCTTTGTCCCTTGGAATCGCTTTTCCCGCCGCGAGTACCCGCAACATCACGCCGTAACTGTCGTTTACCCGATAGAACGCGCTTGTGTCGAGTTCCCTGCACTTCTCCCCTTGGTCTATCACTGTCTCCGCGTCCAAGAACTCCGCCGCGTCGTCCAGTCCCCAGCGTTCCGCCTGCTGCCGGAGTGTTTCCACAACCGGCTTTTGGGGTTTTCCCAGTTTTCTTGGCTCTGTGCCGCTGGACGTTTCATAATAGGGGTGCTCTTTACCAATCTGGTCGAAGTCATGCGTTAAGCCGGGTCTCCAAAGATACAAAGCCCACTTGGCGTCGCTCATGTTCGACTTGTTCGGATTCCATGTGTGGAGAATCAAACCAAATTGGGAATCTTTGTCATGGTCATCACTGGAGCCTCGCGGTGCGCAGATAATGGGTAAGTCTTGGTTGCCCCCCAGTGTCATTCTGAAGTCATCGTAGCTGTTATTGGACTCATGGCGGTCTCCGCACAGGTACGCGCGGATATTTCCACGAGAAAACGCGCCTACCAGACCCTCACTCCACTGTCGGGTGTTCATATCGCGGATATGGTTGTGTCCCAGCGCGATACAGGGCAGTCTGCCCTCTAACAACTGGTCTTTGGACGATATGGCGGAAAGCACATCCGCCATCTGGTTTGTTTTTTCCGTGCCGTCGGCGACCAATGTCGTGTTGAGGTGGAGCAGATGAAGCTGGTTACGCCATGTACGGACATGCACCTTGACCGGAAGCCGATGATTACACTCATCCTCGGTGTAGACACCCATACCCTTCACAAAGTCCAGATACGTTCGGTAGCAGGAAAGCAACGTTTCCATGTATTCGTCGTAGGCATCTCCCGCTTGACTGAGTGCGGTGGGGGCTGTGGGGGCTGTGGAGGCTTCTCGCAGTGCCTTAATTACCATCTGTCTGCGAGTAGTCAGGGGTTTGCCTTGGTCTTCTTTAGGGTTTTTGTCGACATCGTGATTACCCGGAACCATGAAAACGTCCTTATACGGGTCACGAATCCCCATTTTCTTCCAGAGCTGAGGGATAAACTCTGCCGCCTTATGAAAGTCGTCATCAGTCTTGAAATTACGGAAATCGCCGGTTAAAACCAGCAGTTTTTTCTTCTCTGGAATTTTTGCAAAGTGTTCCTCGGCAAATTGCAAAATAGTGTCTTTCAAGTTGGCGGCTCTGACGCTTTCCATCATGTGCAGGTCTGACAGGTGCAGAATGTGAATCTCGTCCATAGAGTTGCCTCCTTCCTTTTAAAAATTATAGCATGCAAAGCACCGGATTTCAAGGGTGTTTGACAAAAATGTGTTCAAATCTTACTTGGAAGCCCCGCCCGGTACGCCACGAAGCCCTCCCCCGCAAACGGGAGAGGGCTTCGCGGTCAAATCGTGAGAGCGTTTTCCGGTTCGGTCATTTGTTCGCGTGTGATTTGCTGACGCTTTCCGGCTTTGCCGCCGCGTTGGCCTTGCCCGATTCCGGGCTGTGCCATGCCGCCTTGGCCTTGCCCGATTCCGGGCTGTGCCATGCCGCCTTGGCCTCGCCTGCCTCTGGGCTGTGCCATGCCGTCTTGGGTCTTATTGCCGCCTGTCTGGCCTTCACTGCCGCCGGATTGCGTCACGCCGTCTTGGCCTTGGTTCGGACGGTTGCCCTTGCCCGTGGCACCCGTCTGCGCGTCCGCGAAAGCGCGGTTTCTTCCGAAGCCGCCCCGGCCGCCCATGCCCATTTGATTGGGAATCGACGTGACTTTCTGGCCGTTTACAATCACGGTTCCGCCCGTAAAGGTCACAGTCCCGTCAATGTCGAAGCCGGAATTCCCCGTAACGCTGACGGTTCCGCCCGTAATTATCAGGTTCCCGTTGGCGTCGATACAGTCTGTGTCGCCCTGCCCGACGGCCACGGAGATGTCGCCGCCGTTGATTTCAATGGTGGGCGTGGCCGCGCCGGATTTCCGGGCGGCGTTGATTCCGTCGTCAGCGGCCTGTACCCGGATTGTGCCGTCATTGACGCGGATATAGTTGGCTTCCAGACCCTCGGCGGCGGTAACGTCCAGCGCGCCGCCGTCGACTTGCAGGACGCCGGAGGCGGTCACGCCGTCGTCACTGGCGGAGATGGCCAGCGTCCCCCCGGCCAGATAGATGTTCCCTTTCGCGCTGTCCTCGCCGTTCTCCGCGTGGAGGCCGTCCTTGCCCGCTTTGAGCGTGAACGTGCCGCCGGCAACGGCGATTTCGTCTTTAGCGGATAAGGCGTGGCTGGCCGCCGTGACTTCGTACGTCCCGCCCGTAATGGTCAGTTCGTCCTTGCTGACAACGCCGTGTTTCGCGGGGGAGTTCACGACGAGTTTGCCGCCGCCGTTCAGGGTCAGGTCGTCTTTCGAGAAAACCGCGCCGTCCACGTTGTTTTCGTCGATAGTCTCAAACGCGCCACCGTTGGAGAGCGTATTTACCGTGCCGTCCGCGAGCGTGAGAAAGACCTTGTCCGCCTGCTTGACGTAAAGCGCGGCGAAGGTGCCGGAGGTAATGCTTGCGTTGTCCAGCACGATTTGGACTTTGTCCTCTTTTCCGGCGTCCACAATCAGGGAGCCGTTTTCGAGCGTACCCGTCACGCGGTACGTCCCGGCGGCGGTAATCGTGGCCAGAGCGCCGGAGACCGTCACCGCGCCGGAATTACAGGCAATGGCGTCGCCGTTCAGCGCAATCAGGACGGCGGAGGCGGCGTCCCAAGTCCCGGACAAGTCCCGGTCGGAGAAGGCGTCGGCCGCCAACGTGCCGACATCCAGTGTCTGCGCCTGAAGCGTGCCGCCGCTGGCATCCAGTGTCCGCGACTGAAGCGCGCCGCCGCTGGTGCTAACATCCAGTGTCCGCGCGCCGCCGCTGGCGTCCGCCGACGCGCCGCAGGCGGACAGTGACAGCGCCGCCGTTAATACAAAAGCGGTGATTCCCGCCGCTGTTCGTTTCATATGCGTTCACTCCTTTTGTGTGTTCGTGCTTACGGGGTACAGAATAGCAGAAACCGCGCCGGAAGTCTCCGAAAAAATGCCGCAAAATTTACGCAAAACTCACGAAATCGGCCGACCCGTTTTCCGAAAAAAGGGCTTGCGCATTCCGCGAAAATTGCGTATAGTATGGGGGACACGCGGAAGGAGGCTTTCTGACTTGAAAATCCGTTCTACACAGGCCATTCTGGAATGTCTGCTGGAGCAGGGCGTAGACACTGTTTTCGGCTATCCGGGAGGCACTATCCTGAACCTTTACGACGAACTCTACCGCTACCGCGACAGAATCCGCCACATTTTGACATCCCACGAGCAGGGCGCGTCCCACGCCGCCGACGGCTACGCCCGCGCCACGGGGAAAGTCGGCGTCTGCTTCGCCACGTCCGGCCCCGGTGCCACGAACCTGACAACCGGAATCGCCACGGCGCACTTGGACTCGTCCCCGGTCGTGTTCATCACCTGCAACGTCACGGAAAACCTGCTGGGCAAGGACGCCTTTCAGGAGGTGGACATTACCGGAATCGCCATGCCCATTACCAAGGCCACGTTCCTTGTACGCGACCCGGAGGAGATTGTCCCGGTCATGCGGCAGGCGTTCGTCATCGCGGCGTCGGGGCGGCCGGGTCCCGTGCTGATTGACTTCTTGAAGAACGTCACCGCGCCCTCGCAAATGGTCGAGTACGCCCCCGTCCCGGCGATTCTGCAGGGGGACAGGCTCCCGGAAATCCGCGCCTTACGGCGTCGGCTCTCCGCGCCCCAGCCCGACGAGGACGACATCTCCCGACTGCTGGAACTGATTCAGCAGTCTGAACGCCCGTTCTTGCTCTGCGGCGGCGGCGTCGTGCGCGGACGCGCAAGCGCCGAGTTTCTGGCGTTCGCCGAGAAACTGGACGCCCCGGTAGCAATTACCGTCATGGGCGGCGGCGGTATCGCCGGAGACCACCCCCTTTCCACGGGCATGATTGGCATGCACGGCTCCCACGCGTCGAATACGGCTTGCGCGGAGTGTGATTTGCTGATTGCCGTTGGCTGTCGCTTCTCCGACCGCATCGCCACCGACGCCGCGACGTTCGCCCAACAGGCCAAAATCGCGCAGATTGACATTGACCAGTCCGAGATTGACAAGAACATCCTCACGGACTTGCACATCGTCGGCGACGCGAAAGCGGTTCTCTTCGCGCTCAACGCCCGTATGGAACAGATGAACCATACGGCGTGGAAAGAAAAAATCTTTGCCCTTCGTCCGGCGGAAGAGGCGGCACCGTCCGGCGGCAACCTCACCCCCGCGCAGATTATGGACACTATCAACCGCCTTGCGCCGGATACCACTATCTTTTCCACCGATGTCGGCCAACACCAGATGTGGGCGATTCAGTCCATACACTTCCACTACCCCGGACAGCTCCTCACAAGCGGCGGGTTCGGTACCATGGGTTTCGGGCTGGGCGCGGCTATCGGGGCGCAGGCCGGATTCCCGGAACGGCGCGTGTTACACCTCACCGGGGACGGCTGTTTCCGCATGAACTGCAACGAACTGGCCACCGTGGAACACTATCATTTCCCGGTCGTGACGGTCGTTTTCAACAACGGCTGTCTGGGCATGGTGCGGCAGTGGCAGAATTTGATTTACGGCAAGCGCTTCTCGGAAACCACGCTGGACAGGGGTCCCGATTTCGTGAAGCTCGCCGAGGCCTACGGCCTCAGAGGCTACCGCGCCACGACCGCGGGAGAATTTGAAGCGGCTTTCCGCGCCGCGCTCGACGGCAACGGCGGCGCGGTCGTCGACGCCGTGCTCAATATGGACGAAATGGTAAGACCCATGGTCGCGGGCGGCTCTCCCGTGACGGACTTCCTGCTGGACTGAACGGAGGCAACGCCCATGAAAAAGCAATTCGACGCTTCGCGCAAGCGTTACACGCTCTGCATTCTCGTACAGGATATGCCCGGCGTACTCAGTCAGGTGGCGCGGCTGTTCTCCCGCAAGGGCTACAATATCGAGTCGATTGTCTCCGGCGCGACAGACCGCCCCCATATTACGCGTATCTCCATTGAAGTCATGGCGGACGAGATGATGATTGAACAAATCGCGGCGCAGTGCCGGAAACTCCTCCCGGTTCTGGCCGTCAAGGTGCTGGACAGCGAAGGCTCCATTCACCGCGAAATCGCGCTCATCAAGGTGCGGACAGAAGACCGCGACGGCCGCGAGGAAATCATCCAGATTGCCAACATCTTCCGGGCGAAAATTATCGACATCTGCCGGGATTCGCTGACAATCGCCGTGTTCGGCACGCCCGTCAAAAATGACGCCCTTATCGACACGCTCGCGGACTTCTCTGTTTTGGAGATTGCCAAGAGCGGCACACTGGCCATGGAGCGCGGCGCGGACACGATTTATCAGGCCTTGCAGGACATGGATTAACACAAAAGCCGTTCCCGTATCCGGCACCGGACGCGGGGACGGTTTCGTTTCATTGCGGAGTCTCGCCGTCGTGCTTCTTGCCGCCGTAGAAGAACGCGTTACACGGAATCATGCCGTTGTAGAGCTTGCGGCGCTTGACCGCCGGACGCCCGAAACAGCGCTCAAAATCTTCATGTGACGACAGTATCACCACGCGCCAGCGTTCCGGCAAGTCTTTTAACGTCTTGCCGAAAGCCCTGTAGAGTTTCTCGACTTCCGGCCTGTCCATGAGGCGTTCCCCGTAGGGCGGATTCGTCGCAATCTGTCCGTACTCGCTATCGCGCCGGAGTGCCAGCGCGTCCGCGACTTCAAAGCGCGTGCAGTCGTCGACGCCCGCCAACTCGGCGTTGTGCCGCGCCAACTCCACGGCGGCGGGGTCAATGTCACTGCCCAGAATGTCGTATTGCCCGTGATATTCCTTGTCCATGGCCTCCTCGGCGGCCTCCATCCAGTGGCGGGCGTCCACCGACTTCCACTTCTGCGCGGCGAAAGTCCGGTCAAGGCCGGGGGCGCGGTTCTTGGCAATCAGCGCGGCCTCAATGGGAATCGTCCCCGAGCCGCAGAACGGGTCACAAAACGGGTCTTTCCCGCGAAAGCGCGACAGCATGACCAGCGCCGCCGCGAGTGTCTCCCGGAGCGGCGCGCCCATGTTCCGCGCCCGGTAGCCGCGCTTGTATAATCCTTCCCCGGTGGTGTCGAGGTACAGCGACGCCACGTCGTGAATAATGGCGAACCGTATTTGATAGCGTTCCCCGGTCTCGGGGAGCGTCTGGCAGCCGTACACGCGGCCTAAACGCGTCGCGGCGGCCTTCTTGACAATCGACTGACACGCCGGGACGGAGTGCAGAATCGAGTTCAGAGACCAGCCCTTGACGGGAAACTCCCCGTTTTTCGGTATGATGTGTTCCCACGGCAGGGACAACACGCCCTGAAACAGCGCCTCAAAATCCGGCGCGGGGAACGCCCCGACTTTCAGCAGGACACGCGCCCCGCAACGAAGATTCAAATTCAGCCGCGCCACGTCGGCGATTGTCCCCGTACACGACACGCGCCCGTTTTCCGACTGGACATTTTTGCAGTCCAGTTGCCGCAGTTCGTTCGCCACAAGGCTTTCCAGCCCCAGCAGGCAGGGAACCGTAAATATCATAACGCAATCCTTTCGTAAGCCGTCAGACGGCGGTTGTCGTGTACATTTCCTCGAAAGAGCGGATGTAGTAATCAGAAATGGCGCGGATTTCGTCTTGGTCGCCGGGGCAGTCGGCGTCGTACACGCCCGCCACGCGGAATCCCGCCGCCTTGGCCAGTCGAATGGCGGGCAGGGAATCCTCAAAGATAATCGTGTCCTTCTTGTTGGAGCGCAGACGCACCATCGCCCGTTCAAAGATATCGGCGCTCTTGTCCTTGCCCTGTCCGGATTCCGCAGAGGTCACGATACCCCGGAAATAGCCGTCGATTCCGGCGCACTTCAGCCCCGCCTCCGCTAACGGGCGGTCTGTCCCCGTGGCAATGTACATCCAGACGCCCTCCATTTTCAGCATGGACAGGAATTTGTCGACGCCCGGCTTTGCGCGGACTTCCTTTTCGTAAAACGCCGCTATCCGCTTCTCAATCTCCGAAACAATCTCCTCCTCCGACTGGCGGAGCTTATAGACCTCCCGGAAATACACGGCGGTGTCCAACAGCGTCAGCGGCCGGATTTCTTCCCAGAGATTCCCCTTGGCCATGCGCCCCTGCGCGTGCAGGAAATCGTTCAAGAGGTTCCGCCACATCGGCATGCTGTCCAATAATGTGCCGTCCATATCGAATATCGCGCTTTGCAGTCTCATGATTAACGCGCCTCCGTTCTTTATGTAGTCCCGCCGCGCGGGGCGGGATTGTGTTTCAGGGCTTCGCGGTAAAGTAGCCGGGATTCGCCGCGCCGCCGTCAATGTGGGCGTACTTTACACCGGTATGATACCCACTGAACTTTGTACCTTGACCGCCGATGAGAGCGTGACAATTATTGAAAACGCCGCTGCCTGCCGTGACCTGATTTGTCACAAACTGTTCGGAGGCATATATTCTCACGAGAGCGGAACAATGGGCGAACATGTCCGTTATTTGGGTAACATTGGCAGTGTTAAAACCGCTTACGTCCAGCGTCTTCAGTCCCTCACAACTTTGGAACATATATCCCATATTATTGACATTCGTGGTCTCGAAGTTACCTATGTCAAGTTCGGTCAATTTTTCGCACTGGCTAAACATACTCCCCATATCATTGACATTGGCGGTATCAAAATTGCTTACATCCAGTGCGGTCAGTTCCGAACAGGCTTGGAACATACACATCATATCATTGACCTTAGTGGTATTAAAGTTGCTTACGTTCAGCACTGTCAATTTCTTGCAAAAGCTGAACATAAAACTCATATCTGTGACATTAGCGGTATCAAAGTTACTTACATCCAGCGCGGTCAGTTCCGAACAAGAGTAGAACATAGAACGCATATCTGTAACATTAGCGGTATTAAAGCCGCTTACATCCAGCGTTGTCAGTGCCGAACAAGAGTGGAACATAGCACTCATATCTGTGACATTAGCGGTATTAAGGCCGCTTACATCCAGCGTTGTCAGTGCCGAACAAGAGTGGAACATGGAACTCATATCTGTGACATCAGCGGTATCCAGATAATTAAAATTGCTGATTGATTCTAAACTGGAACAATCTTCAAACCAACACGCTGTGGATTTCGGCTGAATCTTCCCGGAAAATTCAACTCTTTTGATATCTTCCCGTTTGTCATGCCAAGGAGTGAAAAGGCGCAAAGGCTCCTGTCCATCAATCTTGCGCCAGCCATAAGTTCCCGTCATATCTACGGAGTATATGTCTGTAGCTTCCCGTCCGGGGTCCGGCGTGTCACCGTGCTGGAAAACCATTGTGCCGTCCGCGTACAGAATCGCGTACACATCATCGGTATAAACGGGGGAATTGTCGCCGGGAACGCACAACGGACGAAATGTGTCTTTGTCCAGAAGAACCGCCCTCGCGTAAGCGTCCGCCGGGATGTCGCCGAAAGAGAGCGTGACCGTTTGCGTGTCCGCCGCGCCGCTGACATTCGCGGAGTTCGCCGCCGTCATTTTGCCGCTTTCCTCGTACACCGCGCCCCATAACGCGCAGTCCGATTTCGCCGTGACGCTGACTTGTACGGCGTTTCCGCGAATCGTCACGCTATGGATAGCGTAATCAGCGGCGGAGACCGTCAGCGTACAGCAAAGCGCCGTCAGGAACAGAACAAAAAACATGGATATCCGTTTCATGGTTTTGTCTCCTTTGTCGCAAAATGGGGAAACCGGGGGTATTTTACCATGAAATTCCCTCCCCCGCAAGGGGAAATTTGGATACGGTTGCCCTCCCCGGCACCGGAGAGGGCGAACTCATCTGGAAGGGTTATTTCCGATTCGTCCAGAGCATGTTCGATAAGCCCCAGCACGAAGTCGCGTTGCGCCGATTTTCGGGGGATGACCTCTCGGTTTTTCCCAAATTTGGGCGTTGTCATTTTGCATGAAATTTGCCTTCTCTTTCTGCGCCGCATTCATCAAAAAGACGGACTTTTTCTTGAAAAGGCATGGGATTCAAAATCTATCACAGCGTGTCTCAGGGAGTTTTGGGGATGGCTTTATGAAATTTTTACCGATAACATCTTTTTTGTCACCCAACTTTTTTGCAAAACCAGTTTGTAACTTTTTCGGGTCAAAAAGGCTACTTTCCCAAAAAAACGTCGCATCATGTCTTGTGTTGACAAAAAAGATGCCATTTCCCATCCGGGGAAAATCTGACCGCCGGAGGCCGTCGAAAAGGGCAAATTCGTGACATCGCACGAATTTGTCCGTGAAATTTGTGGAAAGAGGAGAGAAAGCTCTGTTCCGATTTTTTCGGCGGCTGGGAAGTCAAAAACGCCGATTTTCTTTTATACGTTCGGCGTTCCCTGCCGATTGAACAGGTCAATATAGGTCTGGCGCTTATCCGAAGGAATTTCCAGCGCGTTGAGAGCCGCTTCCAGCGACAAGCCTAATGTCTTCATCATGCTTTTCATGGAATGAACGACACCCTGCTCAATGCCTTCCGCTCTACCCTCTTCGATGCCTTCCTCTTTCAGGAGGCGCATATGCTCGACCTGCTCGTATTCCGTCAGCAACATACCGATTACCTCCGCTTTGTGGCCTCTCAGGAAATCCGCGAGAACGTCCTCAAGGACGCATTCTTCCACCGCACGGTCTACCGCCTCGCTGACCGACAATCCCGACTTTCGGTAGCGGCGGATTTTCTCCACCAGAATCGAGTAGTCGCGCAGGGGTCTGCAACGCTCCATCAGTTCCGCATTCCGTCCGTAGTTGATGTTGTACACCTCGGCGGTCATCTCCGCGCAGCCGCCCGGCTTTTCAAACGCGTCCGAAAGGCGCAGGGTCTTGCGGTCCGGAATATCGTCCTCTCCGTTGTACAGGACGATATAATGAGGCGTGGGAAATTTCAGCAGTCTGGAGCCGTGGAGGTTGAGCCGCTTCCGCTGTACGTAGGCTTCCAGCAGGTTCGCCAGATAAATGAAGTCCCTGAGCGGCATATTCGGATTCCATGTGCTTTGATGCTCAAAAAGGTTGATTTCCGCGCTGAACAGGAACGAAAAGTCGTTCTTCATGCCCATATAAATCACTGTCAACAACTTAGGCCACAAATTTACTGAAACGAAGGTCTAACTTTTAATGTCACAGAGCCGAATATCAGTAGGAAACAAAACTGACAGGAGGCTCTACGATGACATTATTAGAATGTGCGGAAAGAATCCGGGCAATCTTTTCAAACCCGCATACCATGGAAGAAGCCCGCACAGAGGCGCGACTTTTTACGCGCAACCGGAAATTGCCGTTTGTGCGGCTTCTTGAATATCTGTTGCACGGAAGCAAAG
>JAFXQV010000034.1 GCA_017526785.1 Oscillibacter sp.
AACGGGGAAACGGCATGAATAAGAGCCTGTTCCGGGGTTCAATTTTCGGCGTGATTTTGCCGATTCTCTACAGTTTCTTTCCGTCTTAATCAAGGCTTCCATATTTTGGAAAATTCCCCTACAAAAAAGTTATGCCGACTTGCGGCGACATTCGACGTGGCTTTCCCGCTCCTTGTTTGCGTGTGTCGCGGAAAAGCAGGCCGCCGCGTACTTTTGCGGAAAAGGGCTTGACAACGCAAATGAGTTATGTTAAACTAACCCGGCTTAGGTTAGTAACGCCTAATTCCACCCCGTGCGGGCGGTTCACGGAAACAAAGAGAGGAGCGGGAGCCATGATGCCTTTGATGTTGGCGAAGCCGGGGGAACCCGTCACGGTACGAAAAATCGGCGGCCAAGACCACGTACGCCGCCACCTTGCCGAATTGGGCTTTGTCGTCGGCGCGGACGTGACGGTCGTCAGTGAGGCCGGGGGAAACCTGATTGTGCAGGTTCGGGACAGCCGCCTTGCCCTTGACAAAAGCATGGCCAGCCGGATTATGATTTAGCGAACGTCCCGCGTGAGGCGGACGGACAGAAAAGGAGGAGTGAAGCGTGAAAACGCTGAAAGACGTAAAAGTAGGGGAAAAGGCCGTCGTGGCGCGGTTGCACGGCGAAGGCCCCGTCAAGCGGCGCATTATGGACATGGGAATCACAAAGGGCGTTGAAATTCTCGTGCGCAAAGTCGCGCCGCTCGGCGACCCCATGGAATTGAACGTGCGCGGCTATGAGCTTTCCGTCCGGAAGGCCGACGCCGAAATGATTGAGGTACAGTGAGGCGAACGACATGGACATGAAAATAGCCCTCGCGGGCAACCCGAACTGTGGCAAAACGACGCTTTTCAACGCGCTGACGGGTTCGCGGCAGTACGTCGGCAACTGGCCGGGCGTGACCGTCGAGAAGAAGGAGGGCAGGCTGAAAGGCCATGAAGACGTGGTCATTCAGGACTTGCCCGGCATTTACTCCCTGTCGCCGTACACGCTGGAGGAGGTCGTGGCGCGGAACTATCTGGTCAAGGAACACCCCGACGCAATCCTGAACATCGTGGACGGCACGAACATCGAGCGGAACTTGTACCTGACCACGCAGTTAATCGAGCTGGGGATTCCGGTTGTTGTCGCGGTGAACATGATAGACCTTGTGCGGAAGAACGGCGACGAAATCGACCTGAAATCGCTGTCGGACGCGCTGGGCTGTGAGACCGTGGAGATGAGCGCGTTAAAGGGAGAGGGAAGCGTCGGCGCGGCGGAGGAGGCCGTCAAGGCCGCGCAGAACCGCCGGA
Organism: Oscillibacter sp.; assembly: GCA_017526785.1. Lineage (GTDB taxonomy): Bacteria > Bacillota > Clostridia > Oscillospirales > Oscillospiraceae > Oscillibacter. Next base: position 1,320 of record JAFXQV010000034.1, read on the forward strand.
GGGGCGAACTCCCCCACGTATTCATGGGGAGCGTCGAACACGCGTTGGCGCACATCGAGGAATCCATACAGGGCATGGTGGACGGGCGTTATCTGCGCTGGTACGCGGTCAAGATTTTTGAGCGCGACGAAAAGGTAATGGAGGAGTTGCACCTGTCGCCGGAACTCGCGGAACACCTTGAAGGCCACATCACCGACTGTGAACGCGAAATGGACGACGACTCGGAATCCATCATCACCAACCAGCGTTACGCGTACATCGCAAACGCCGTGGCGAAATCGGTCAAGAAGCGCCACGCGGAACACGCGCTTTCCACGTCGGACAAGGTGGACAGAATTGTGACCAACCGCGTGTTAGGCCTGCCCATTTTCGCGCTGATTATGTTCGCCGTGTACGCTATCGCAATGGGGAGCTTTGAAATCGGCGGCTTCCCGATTTCCATCGGCACATGGGCGACGGACTTCGCCAATGACGTGATTTTCGGCGAATGGGTACCCGGCCTCGTGGGCGGTCTCCTGAACGCGCTGAACGTCGCGGAGGACGGCTGGGTGTACGGGCTGATTCAGGACGGCATTGTGGCGGGCGTCGGCGCGGTACTCGGCTTCGTGCCACAAATGCTCGTGCTGTTCCTGTTCCTGTCGATTCTGGAAGATGTCGGCTATATGGCGCGCGTCGCGTTCGTCATGGACAGAATTTTCCGGCATTTCGGCCTGTCCGGGAAATCGTTCATTCCCATGCTCGTGGCCACCGGGTGCGGCATTCCCGGCCTCATGGCGTCGCGTACCATCGAACAGGACAAAGACCGCAAACTGACCCTTATGACAACGACCTTTATGCCCTGCGGCGCGAAAGCCCCCATTATCGGACTTGTCGCGGGCGCGTTGTTCGGGCAGTCGGCGTGGGTTGCCACGTCCGCGTATTTCCTCGGCATGGCGTCCATTGTGCTGTCGGGAATCATGCTGAAGAAGTTCAAGATTTTCGCCGGGGAGCCGTCGCCGTTCGTTATGGAGCTTCCCGCGTACCACGTCCCGTCCGCCGGGAACGTGTTCCGCGCCACTTGGGAGCGCGGCTGGTCGTTCATCGTCCGCGCCGGAAGCGTGATTGTGATTTCCTCTATCATTATCTGGTTCCTGTCGAGCTTCGGCACGGTCAACGGGCGTTTCGGCATGACGGAAAGTCTGTGGGAGGACGTGGACGAAAGCTATATTGCCCAAGTCGCCGAACGCATGGACATTGACGCGGAGGAAGCGTCGCCCATGGACGATTCCATTTTAGCGGGTATCGGAAACGGCGTGTCCGTGATTTTCCGCCCGTTGGGCTTCGGGCGCTGGCGTCCGACGGTGGCGACGTTCACCGGGCTTGTCGCAAAAGAAAACGTCGTCGGCACCTTCGGCGTACTCTACAACTACGACGACGGAGAGGAAGAGCTTGACGAGAACGGCGAACAAATCTGGGCGAAAGTCGCCCGTGACTTCACGCCGCTGGAAATCTTCGCGTTCATGGTCTTTAATCTGCTCTGCGCGCCGTGCTTCGCGGCCATGGGCGCTATCAAGCGCGAAATGAACAACGCCAAGTGGACGGCGGGAGCGATAGGCTACATGTGCCTGTGGGCTTACGTCCTCGCGCTGATTATCTACCAGTTGGGCGGATTGCTCCTCGGGGAAGTCGCTTTCGGCGTCGGGACTGTCGCGGCGGCCGCGCTGGTTGCCGTCATTCTGTACCTGCTTTTCCGGAAAGGCTATCAGCCGACGCGGGGGAGCGGAAATCTGACGAGCGTACAGGCGGCGGCGTGACATGATAAAGACGACGGTTCAAGTAGACGGCATGTCCTGCGGCATGTGCGAAAATCATGTCAATGAGGCGGTACGCAAAGCGTTTGCCGTCAAAAAAGTGACATCCTCCCGGAAAAAGCGCCTGACGGAAATCCTCTCGGAAACGCCGTTAGACCCGGACGCCCTCCGCGCCGTTATCGCGGGGACGGGTTACGGCGTCGGAGAGATTGCCAGCGGGGCGTATGAAAAGAAAGGCTTTTCCCTGTTCGGATAAAACGGACGCGCAAGGCCGAAAGGTTAGTTTCGCTAACTTTTCGGCTTTCGCGGCGGCATTGGTTAGTCTAAGCTAATCATTATGGGCATTTTTGGAAAGGAACGGTGAGACAATGAGACAGGCAACAAAGCGCCTGTTCGCGGCGGCACTGGGACTTGTGATGTTGTTCAGCCTGTACCCGGCGGCGTTTGCGGGGGCGCGGAGGAATCAATAGCGGAACTGGCGATTTTATAAAAGCATTGAAAATTACTTCTTCCGTCCCTGATTGCATACGCCGCCGCGCCGCCGCATACGCTGGACGCGGGGGATGTGGCTTGTGACAGGGACGTTTTTGTTTAACAGTATCCTGCTGGGCGCGGGACTGTCCGCCGACGCCTTCACGGTGTCGCTTGCCAACGGCCTGCACGACCCCGCCATGTCACGGCGTCGGATGTGCGCTGTGGCGGGGGTGTACGGGGCGTTTCAGGCGCTCATGCCCATGCTCGGACGCGGTTTCGTACGCCTCGCCGCCGCCCGATTCGCGTGGCTCCAACGCTGGATTCCGTGCGCCGGGGCGGCGCTGTTGCTCGCGATTGGCGCGAATACGGTTCGGGAGGCGTTCGGGCATCCCGGCGACGCCCCGCCGCAGTCTCTGACGCCCGCGACGCTGTTCGCGCAGGGGCTGGCAACGTCCGTCGACGCGCTTTCGGTGGGCTTCACGCTCGCCGTCCACGCGCTGCCCCGCGCGCTCACGGCGTGCGCGATTATCGCCGCCGTGACATTCTGCGACTGCCTCGCGGCGCTGGCCGTCGGCAAACGCTTCGGGTTACTCTTCGCGCGACACGCGTCGCTGTCGGGCGGGGTCGTGCTGGCCGGAATCGGCGCGGAAATGCTGTGGCGCGCCCTGTAAAAATCATCCTGTATAAACTTCTCCCCGCGTGTTATGCTGAACAGAGCAACACGCGGGGAGGGTTCTTTATTTGGACTGGTTCTGGTTTTTCACGCTCTACAGCGTTCTCGGCTGCCTGCTGGAAATCGTCTTTGCACGGCTGACGCGTTCCCGGCCGGACAGGAAACGCTTACTCGTTCTCCCGCTGTGTCCGGTGTACGGCCTCGGGGCGTGCCTGTGCCTGCTGGCCGCCCCGGCCGTGCGGGACAACCCCGGCCTGTTATTCCTGACGGGCGCGGCGGTCTGTACCGCCGTCGAATACCTCATGGCGCTGTGGTATGAACGCGTCCTCGGCGTGGCGTTCTGGGACTACTCCGGACAGCGCGGAAATTTGTGGGGGCGCGTCTGCGTGCCGTTCTCGGCGGCTTGGGGCGTACTGGCACTGTGTCTCGTGTACTGGGTTCACCCGGCGGTGTTCGCGTTCGTGCGGGCAATCCCCGCCGCGCTGACGCCGTTCGCGTTTGTCGCGGTGTGCGCGGACTTGATTGTGTCGGGCGTGATGTTGCGGCGCACCCGCGACCGTGCCTGTCTGCGCTGGTACGACCAGTTCCGGGCATAAAACAGCCGCGAGCCGCCCCGGGGAGGCGACCCGCGAACACGTCCCGGACTTCGGACTCAGCCGGAGACGTGAGAAATGTCCATGCTGACCAGCGTGTTATTCTCGAACACGAAACTGATACGGGAAAAGCCGGAACCGTTTTCGGGCGTGCCGGAGTATGTATAGCGGTAAGTACCCGCCTGACGGTGCGCGTCATACTCGGCCGTGGCTTCGGGGTAGAGGGAGAGCGTGTCGCCCATGGGCATTCCGACGCCGACGCCGCGCCGGGTGTGCCAGTCGGGGCTTGCGGTGCGCATGCCGAGCAGGAGGCCGTTGGAGGTGTCGGCGGTGCCTCCGCGGCGTACGCCTTGGAATACCGTCCCGTCCTCCCCGGTGATTTCAAAGAAGTCCTGCCCGGCGGAGCGCCAGAAATCGACGCTGGTCGAGGCGAGGCCAGTCCCCCACGGGAACGCGCCATTTTGTGTCCCCAGCCGAACCATGACATTGTCCCGCGTCAGCGAAAATTCCTCCGACCACGGGCTGGCGTCCACCGTCCCCGGCACCGCCGCCGCATGACGGCGGCTTTGTGCCTGTCCCATCAGTGCCAGCATGAGGAGCGCCGCCACGACGGCGATACCAGTCTTACGAACCATGCGCCCCATATACTCCATGACGTGAAATCCCATAACCGCGTGCAGTCCCATCGTGATGACCCCCTTGTTCTGCTCTGGAAATTTTTGGTTTTCCAGTTAATTTTTAGCAATTTTATTGTTTGCCATATATCAAAACGGAACAATCCCCGGGTTCCGTGTCATTCCGGGCTGTGTTGGTTGTGCCGTCAATCGGAGTTCGTGCGGAGAGGGTAGCGGAATATCACTTTTCCGGTTCTGATGTCCGCGTAGGTAAACGCGCCGTCCCGTACGGTGCCGAGCATGCCGTCCGCCACGAACGGCCGCCACTGCAACGCCGAAGAGGTCATGCAATCCTCTGCCAACAACGTGCCTTCCTCGTCGAGTAAGTCAAGCGTCCAGTCGCCCTCGCGTTCGGCGGAATCGGGGTAGGCCGCGTAGTACAGGGTGCCGTTGACCAAGTCCCGCACCTCTTCCGGGTAGCAGTAGCCGGGGATTTCGGGCGGGTTCTCGTAGTCCCAGCCGTCGTCGGGCGTCCAGTGCGCGGGGGCGGAGGCGGTCACGGTGCCGCTCTCCGGGTCAAGGAAGCACTCATAGCGCCAGTAGTTGCCCCACGGGGAGTCCTCGTCGTAAAAGGCCGCCGTCAGATATCCGTGCTCATAACTCAACGCGCAACCCTCAATGTAGCCGATACTGGGGTCTCCCCACTGGTAGCCGTCGCCGAGAAACGGGGTCAAGGCGTCGCGGGTGAAATTCGCCGTCACCTGCCCGTCGGCGTCGAGAACCTGCACCGAGCCGTCGGCGCGGGAAATGGCGAGGTGGTCGTCAAACGGGATGAACTCGCGCCAGTCCCCGGCGTCGCGCGCCCAGCTTCCGTCACGGGCGGCGACGGTGACGCGGGCATGTCCGCCGTAATCGCCGGAGCGGTAGAGGAGCAGGAACGGCGGGTACATCGTCAGGACTTCCGTGTAAATGGGAGCCGTGACCACCTGCCCGTCCGCCGTGACGAGGCCGTAAAGCGGAATGGCGTCCGTGACGTAGCCAGAAAGCGACATTTCCGCGCCGATGTACGGCAGGAGCGCCCCGTAATGGTCGTTGGGAATCAGTCCGGCCTTGCCGCTGTACGGCGAAAAGTAGCGGTACGTCGTTTTCTCCGCGACATAGGGCGTCAGCACAGACCAGTCGGCGCGGATATTCCCCGCCCTTGACCGTGTGGACGATTGCAGCGCCGGGAAAAATTCCGCCGCCCTGCTCACGGACAGACATCCGCTCAGCAGTACCCCGGCGACCACAATCGCCAACACCGTCAATATGCCTCCTAAAGCGCGTTTCATGGTGAAGTTCCACCTCCCACATAGGATATCGGGATATAACCCTCGTGCGCGATTAAACGCTGTCCGTCCTCGCTGAAAATCCAGTCGTAGAGGAGTTTCGCGGGGTCACTGGCGGGGCGTCCGGCGTCCGTGACCGCGTAATAGCTGTTCAGGAACGGGTAGGAGCCGTTCCCAATGGTGTCCGCGTCCGGGGCGACGCCGTCCACGGACAGGATTTTCAGGCCGTCGGCCGCGTCCATGTTGTGCGCGTAGTAGTACATGGTGTAGCCGATGGCGGCGGGGGAGCCGTCGAAGGCCGCGACCGCCTCCACAAGGTCGCCCATTTCCCCGCGTATGTGTTCCGTGGGGGCGTCGGTCATGGGTTCGCCCTGCATGACCAGATTCATCATGGCCGTCTGGCTTCCGGCCTCCTCGTCGCGCTGGAACGCGACAATATCCAGATTCTCGCCGCCGACTTCCGACCAGTTCGTGATTGTGCCGTTATAAATGCCCCGTAACTGCTCTTGCGTCAGGCTGTCCACGGGGTTGGAGGCGTTGACCACGAACACAAGCCCGTCGACGGCGAACGGTGCCATATCCCAGTCATAGCCGCCGTCGTCCTTCTCCGCCCAGATGACGGGCGCGGGTTCCGCCGCAAGCAGTACGTCCGCCTCGCCGTTCATGAGCGCCCGGTAGGAGCGCGTCGTCTTGGAAAAGTGGATGATATCCGCGACCTTCTCGCGGCTCTCGCCGAGCAACACGCTTGCGACAGCCTGCCCGAGCGGTACCGTGGCGGTCGAGCCGTCCAGACGCGGGAAGTTGCTCCGCGTGAACACGAATTGACTGTCACCGACGGGCGCGGGGTCTGTCACGGCGTCGGAACTGTCTGCGGCGGATTCCGTTGTGTCAGTGTCCGCCGGGGCGGGATGTACATCCTTCGCGCCGCAGCCGGCCAGCAGGCACAGCGCGGCGACAAGCGCCAGAATGGACAAGAATTTGCTTCGCTTCATGTGTGGGGTACTCCTTTCGCCGTGAACGCCTCGCGTTACCCTCAACGTTCACCCGTATTGTAAATCAGATATCCGGAAATGTCCTCTCAAATTTGAGAAAAAAGAAAGACAATTCCGTAACAAATTTGAGGGAATATGACATTCTTTACAGTTTTTTTACCGATATTTTACAGCTTTTTTACAAAAATTGGGGATTCGCTTCCGGCGTTGCGGGGAAATTTTTTCCGCCTCCGCTCTTTCTTTTCGCTAAATTCTGCCGATATAAGGAAAGATAGGTGGAATTTCCGCTTTTTCATGCGTACCGCTTCCCCGATACCCCGCCATGACGCCGCTTTCATGATACCACATCCCGCGCCTCGATTCAAGCGCGGGGCGTGTACTTTTTCGGCGGAAAAGTTGGTCACAATGACGAAAAGAAAATTAGGCTTTACAAATTCTGTCACACCTGATATGATAACAGGCAAGCGAAGTGAAGAATAGAGAGCGGGGGATTTCACTTGGCAAGATTACAAATGGAACAGCGTAAAGAAATCCACATTATTACAAGAAAACGCGTCCATGGGGCTAAGCCGACGCCGGAACAAATCGCAATGATTGAGGCCGCGAAAAAACTGCCCGTCGTCTACGATGAGGACTGCCCCGAAATGACCGAAGAACAACTCCGGCACTTCCGGCGGGTCAATCCCTCTCCCGGCGACGCGGAATCCCTGCGGAAACTCGGATAGCCCCAAAAAAAATCCCCGGAAACGGTTGTAAGTTTCCGGGGATTGTGGTATACTCCATGACCAACAGGCGGCGGCGCAGTATCCGTAGTCAGATTCGCCGCTTCTCAGGGAGGGCCTAAAAATCCTCTGAAGGGCACATCGATGAAACCCGTGGTGTCTGCTTGGTACGCCCAGTTCCGGGTGGATGCTGGGGGGAAGCGCGGCAGTGTCACGCCCTGTCTCAACGTGCCATCCGTAAGGGCGACCGTACCGGTCAAGCGGCACAGTCAGCCGTCGCGGCGGACAGGACAGGCAACGGACATCGGTCCGCTTGCGGACTCAGGGCGCCGGTCAATGGCATGGCCGACCCGACCCTGTTTCCGTGGAGACCCGTTCTTGTGCGCGGACGTACTCCCCGCGTGGTATTCCGGCTCGCGTACGAAACGGATTTGGAACCCGCGTCGCGGTGTAAAAGCTGTGCGCGGTCGTAGCCTGCCTTGCGTGGGACGGGTGGATAGAGGACCTACGCGGCGCTGCTCTGGCCGGAGCGGCGCTGTGATTGCCTCTTGAAACCCGCCCTGCAAAAGAGGCTAAAGAAGCGGACGGACTGGAGTGGAAATCACCTCGGCTGTCCATGACGGGGCGGGGCGGAGATTGCAGTACGGACTAAGTGGCAATCGGGCAGCGCGGAGGGCGACGCCGCGCCGGAACGCTGAAAGGGGAACCGCCTCCGCGGCAACGGGGGGCGCGTTCCGGGGAAAGCCAGCCCGACCTAAGCCGTAAGATTAATCTGTCCCGCCGCCGCCGCCTGTTGGATTTTTTTGACTGTGACACAAAGTGAGGTTGCGTTTTGGGAAGCCAGAAACAGCGGAAGAAAAAAGAACCGTCGTCGCCGATACGCTGGGCGGCCGTGGTGTTCTGTCTGGCGGTGGTGATGTCGGCGGGACTAAGCCTGACTTCGGAGTTTCTGCTGTCGGGAGCGGGGCTTGTTCTGGCGGTGTGCGTCCTGCTTCTGTTCATCCTGCTTGGGATTCTGTTCGATATCATCGGCGTGGCGGTGACGGCGGCCGACCCCCGCCCGCTCAACTCCATGGCCGCCCACAAGGAGCGCGGCGCGAAAGAGGCACTCCGCCTCGTCAAGAACGCCAACCGCGTTTCGAGCGTCTGCAACGACGTTGTGGGCGACATTTGCGGCATTGTCAGCGGCGTGACGGGCGCGGTGATTGTCGCGCGGATTTGCCAGACGTTCGGCGCGCCGTCGATTCCGGTCTCCGTGGGCGTCACGGCGCTGATATCCGGCCTGACCATCGGCGGGAAGGCGCTGTCGAAAACGTTCGCCATCCGGCGCGGCACGGACGTCATGCACTGGGTGGGACGCTTCCTGTACATCTTCCGCCGACGCGGAAAACATTGACCGTGGGGGGCTTGCGTATGTTGTTGGAATCGATTCATTCTCCCGCGGACCTGAAGGCGCTTGACCCGCGACAACTCCCGGCACTGTGCGCGGAACTGCGTCAATTTTTAGTGGAGCGCGTTTCCCGCACGGGCGGACACTTGGCCTCCAATCTCGGCGTGGTCGAGTTGACGGTAGCCATACACCGCGTGTTCGACACGTCGCAAGACCGCCTTGTGTTCGATGTCGGACACCAATGCTACGTACACAAGGCGCTGACCGGGCGGCGGGAACTCTTCTCAACGTTGCGACAATTCGGGGGGCTGTCCGGGTTCCCGAAACCCTACGAGAGCGTCCACGACGCTTTCATAGCCGGACACGCCTCCAACTCGGTTTCCGTGGCGCTGGGCATGGCGCGGGCGCGGACGCTCTCCGGCGCGGATTACAGCGTCTTGGCGCTCATCGGCGACGGCGCTATGACGGGCGGCCTGTCCTACGAGGGCATGAACAACGCCGGGGCGTCCGGCGAACCGCTGATTGTGATTCTCAACGATAACGGCATGTCTATCAACCCGAACGTGGGCGGGGTGTCGGAACATCTAAGCCACTTACGGAGCAAACCCGCCTACTACCATTTCAAGAAATATTATCGTAAAATGTTCGGGAAACACCCCGCGCAGAATCCGGTTTACCGCCGTATTCACCGGGTCAAGACGATTCTGAAACAGGCGATTTTCCCGGGGAGTTCGATGTTTGAGGACATGGGCTTCACGTATCTTGGCCCCGTCGACGGCCACGACATCGAACGGCTTTGCACGGTTCTACAGTGGGCGAAAGACCTGAAAACTCCGGTACTCGTCCACGTCCGGACGCGCAAGGGGCGCGGATACCCCCACGCCGAACAGAACCCCGACCGCTTCCACGGTATCGGCTCTTTCGATGTGGACAGCGGCCAGCCGCTGAAAGCGTCCGGAGCGGACTTCTCCCGCGTGTTCGGCGACGCGCTGACGGAGTACGCGTCGGAAAATCCGCGAGTGTGCGCCGTGACGGCGGCCATGTCCGACGGCACCGGGCTTTCGGGCTTCGCAAAGGCGTTCCCGGAACGCTTTTTTGACGTGGCAATCGCGGAGGGTCACGGCGTGTCGATGTGCGCCGGGCTGGCCGCGCAGGGCATGATACCCGTTTTCGCGGTCTACTCCACATTTCTGCAACGCGGCTATGACATGCTCATCCATGACGTGGCGCTTGAACAGTTACACGTTGTGTTCGGCGTCGACCGCGCGGGGCTTGTCGGCGCGGACGGCGAAACCCATCACGGCTGCATGGACGCGCTCTACCTGCCGCAGATACCGGGGTTTACGGTACTGTGTCCGGCGAACTTCGCCGAACTCCGCTCGATGTTGCGTCAGGCGCTGTTCGACGTAAAGAACCCCGTGGCGGTACGCTATCCGCGCGGCGCGGAGGGCGCGTTTCGGGCGGACACGTCCGGCAAAGCGCTTGCCCGCCTCTGGCCGGACGAACCCGCGTCGCGTTCGGAGGGTGACGCGCCCGACGAACTCCGGGATACCGTGGAGAATGTCGGCGACGCCGGGAAAATCATGCTCCTGTCCTACGGCATACTGGTCAATCACCTGCTGGACGCGGCGCGGCGTCTCGACGCGGAACAGATTCCGGTCGAGGTCTGGAAACTCAACCGTATTGCGCCGCTGGACGCCGACGAACTGTCAGCCGTGTTCGGCGGGTGTCGCGTGTTGCTTGTGTTGGAGGACTGTTTCCATACGGGCTGTGTGGGCGAGCGCGTGGGGGCGTGTCTGGCGGAACGCGGCGCGACGCCGGGAAAGTTACTGCTCCGCAACGCCGGGGACAAGTTCGTGCCGGCGGGGAGTGTGGCGGAACTGGAACACCAATTAGGACTGGACGCCGACGGCATTGTGTCGGCGGTTCGGGAGGCGCTATGAAATCACGGTTGGATGTCCGCATGACGGAAGCGGGGTTAGCCGAAAGCCGACAAAAGGCGCAAGCCCTTATTTTAGCCGGACTTGTCACGGTCGACGGGAAGCGCGTCGACAAACCCGGCGCGCAGGTCGCCGACGACGCCGAAATTATCGTCCGGCGGACGCTCTGCCCGTACGTCAGCCGGGGCGGCCTGAAATTAGAAAAGGCTATGACGGCGTTCCCGATTTCGCTGGACGGCGCGGTGTGCGCGGACATTGGCGCGTCGACGGGCGGCTTCACGGACTGCATGCTACAGAACGGCGCGGCGAAAGTGTACGCCGTCGATGTCGGCTACGGGCAACTGGCGTGGAAACTCCGCACGGACTCCCGCGTGATTTGTCTGGAACGCACGAACGCCCGCTACCTCTCCCGCGAACAAATCCCGGAAGCGCTGGATTTCGCGTCGGTCGATGTGAGCTTCATTTCGTTGCGGCTGATTCTCCCGCCGTTGCGCGGACTGCTTCGCGGTGACGAAAGCCGCGTTGTGTGTCTGGTCAAGCCGCAGTTCGAGGCCGGGCGCGACAAAGTCGGTAAAAAGGGCGTGGTGCGTGACAAGTCCGTACACCGGGAAGTCTTGGAACAGTTCCTTGTGAACGCGTCGGCGTCGGGATTCGCGGTCGACGGACTGACTTACTCCCCGATTCGCGGCCCCGAGGGCAATATTGAATATCTGGGCTTTCTCCGCCCCGTGCCGGACGGAATCCCCGCGCCGCATGCCGTCACCCCCGGCGAAATTCCCGCGCTTGTCGACGCCTCCCACGAGGTGCCGGACTGAAATTCCCCCGCCGATGGGAGAAGGGAACATTTTTATGAATCCTAAAAAAATCATCCTCTGCCCGAACCCAAGCCGGGACTACGGCATGCGGACTACCCACGAGGCCGACGCGATTTTGCAAGACATGGGCTTTCAGACGGTAGTCTGTTCGCCGTTCCGGGAAGTCCGGCCGAATATGTTCGCGGATTATCAGGTCAGGCCGCTGTTACAGGAAATCCAGAGCGCGTCACTGCTAATTACGTTCGGCGGTGACGGGACAATCCTCCATCTGGCGAAGCTGGCCGCGCTTCACAAAATCCCCGTACTCGGAATCAATATGGGCGGACTGGGCTTCATCGCCGAACTGGAAGCGACACAGTTGGACGTTCTCCGCCGCCTCCGCGACTGGAACCTCAAAATGGAGCGCCGGATGATGCTGGACGTGAATGTGTTCCGCGACGGGCGGCAGGTCTACACAAACATGGGTCTCAATGACGCCGTAATCCGCGAGGGTCCCATTTCGCACGTTATCCACCTGAAAGTTTACTCCGACGGGCGGCACTTGACCGACATCGCCGGGGACGGCGTGATTATCTCGACGCCCACGGGTTCCACGGCGTATTCCTTATCGGCGGGCGGCCCCGTGGTCGAACCCGTGTCACAAAGTCTGCTCGTCTGCCCCATCTGCATTCACAACATGCGTTTTTCGTCGTACGTCCTCTCGCCGGAACACACACTATGGGTCGAACTCGACCGCAACGGACATAAACCCGTGTTTCTGTTCGTGGACGAAAGCCGCGGATTCGCGCTGCTCAGCGGAGACCGCGTGGTCGTCCGGCGCAGTCGGCACGTTATCGAACTGGTACGCCTGACCGAAAAGAGTTTCTGCGAAATCTTCGCGCAGAAAATGCTACCCCCCGAAAACGTCTGACAGGAGGCGATGGTATGGGCAACTCGTTCAAGGTACGGCGGCGGAGTTCCTTTCATGCCGGGCTCATGCTGTTAATGCTGGCGGTCTTTGGCTACGCCAACGACCTGCAGAGCGCACAGAGTACAATGTTCTGGATATTCGCGGGCGTTTTCTGGGTGCTGTTCGCGTTCCGGAAGCCAGACCCCCGCAAGGAACGGGAAAACGCCTTCGGCCGCGCCGAATTTTACCGCCATTATTTCGGGGCGCTGGAATCGTTCGCGCCGTGGATTCCGTACCTGTTACTGCTGGCCGCGTTCCTGCTGATGAAGTTCGTACCGTCGGCGCGGTGGGCGGTCTGGACGCTTCTGGGCGTGACGGCGGCCTATGTCGTCGTGATATGGTGCATGCTGACGCGCTTCCTGCGGCGCTGGAAACTGGAAATGTCGAAACGCGTTCCGGTTCCGAAAGCGCCTTGGACGGGCGCGGACGGCGTGCTTTGAGGGGAAATCATGCTGGAACTGCTTCATATTGAAAATGTCGCCGTCATTGAGGAGACCGAAATCGCCTTCCGCGGCGGCTTCAACGCCCTGACGGGCGAGACCGGCGCGGGAAAGTCCATCGTCATTGACGCCTTGGGCGCGGTACTCGGCGGCCGGACTTCCCGCGACTTAATCCGCACGGGCGCGAACAAGGCGCTTGTCAGCGCGTCCTTTACGGACGTGCCGCCGGAACTCCCCGGCGGTATCGCGCCCGACGAGGACGGGCTTCTACTCCTGCAACGCGAACTTTCCGCCGACGGCCGGAACATGTGCCGGGTGAACGGCCGCCCGGTGTCGGTGTCGCAGTTGCGGGCGCTCGGGCAGGAACTTGTCAACATCCACGGCCAGCGCGACGGGCAACAACTCCTTGACGAGAGCCGCCACGGGGAGTATTTAGACCGCTTCGGCGGCACGGACGCGCCGTTATCGGCGTACCGCCGCGACTACGACGCCATGAACGCGCTACGCGTCCGCATTCGGGCGCTTCAAATGGACGAGGCCGAACGCGAACGGAAATTAGACAGTCTGCGCTACCAGATAGACGAACTCGAACGCGCCGAACTTGTCCCCGGCGAGGAGGAGGCCTTGACGGCGCGGCGGAACCTGCTCCGCAACGCGGAAAAGTATCTGTCGGCGCTGTCGGAGGCGGACTTTCTCTTGAACGGTGACGAGAACGCGTCCGGGGCTGTGAGCCAGTTGCAACAGGCCGGGAACGCGCTCTACTCCATCCGCACACTCGGCGGCGACTTGGCGGAACTGTATCAGCGTCTGGAGGCGGTGCGCTGTGAGGCGCTCGACCTCGCCGAAAGCGTGCGTGACCGCCGCGCGGAGTTCGACTTCTCCCCGGAAGAGTTGGACGCCGTTGAGAGCCGTTCCGACTTGCTTTACCGTCTCGAAAAGAAGTACGGCTCCGGCGTGGAGGAGATGCTGTCGTATTTAGACAGGTGCCGCGCCGAACTCGACGCCATCGAGACCGCCGACGATACCTTGAACCGCTTACAGGCCGAATACGACGCCGCGTTACAGGCCGTGCGGGAATCGGGCGGGCGTCTGACCGCCGCGCGGAAACAGGCCGCGCAGACGTTAGAGGCGCGTATTCTGCGCGAGTTGCGCGACTTGGACATGAAAAATATGCGCTTCTCCATCGACTTTCAGGAAAAAGCGCCGTCCCCCGACGGCCTCGACGCGATACGCTTTCTGATGTCGGCGAACGCCGGGGAGGCCTTGCGGCCTATCGCCCGTGTCGCCTCGGGCGGCGAACTGGCGCGAATTATGCTGGCACTCAAAAACGTGCTGGCCGAACAGGAAACCGTCTCGACACTCGTCTTTGACGAAGTGGACACGGGCGTTTCGGGACGCGCCGCGCAGAGAATCGCCGAAAAATTAGCCCAAGTCAGCCGACACAAACAGGTATTGTGCGTGACGCACCTGCCGCAACTGGCCGCAATGGCCGACGCCCATTTTTCCGTGGAAAAGGGCGAGCGCGGCGGGCGGACGTTCACCGAAGTGCGCACACTCGACCGCGAGGCGCGGAAGCGCGAACTGGCGCGTATCACGGGCGGCAACAAGGTCACGGAAACGCTCCTGCACAGCGCCGGGGAACTGCTCGACGAGGCCAAGCAATACCGCGACGGACTTTGACCGAAAGGAGAATGCGCCGTGCTGATTTCGACGAAAGGCCGCTACGCCCTGCGCGTACTCGTGGACATGGCCGAACACGAAACGGGAAACTTCCTGCCGCTCCGCGACGTGGCCAACAGGCAGGATATCTCGGAAAAGTATCTGGAAAGCGTCGTAAAGCTGTTAGTCCGGGGCGGAATTCTGGAGGGCTTGCGCGGCAAGGGCGGCGGTTACTGCCTGCGCCGTCCGCCCGACCAAATCCGCGTCGGCGACGTTCTGCGGCTGTGCGAGGGGAACTTGTCGCCGGTGTCTTGTCTGGGTGCGGACGCCGTGCCGTGCGAACACGCCGCCAACTGCCGCACACTGCCCCTATGGCGCGGCCTTGACCGCGTGATTTCCGACTACCTCGACAAGTACACTATCGCCGACCTCATGCGCGGCCACGATAACGGAAACGACTATGTCATTTAAGCGCGGCGTCGCCCTCCCCGGTACCGGGAGAGGCGCGCAAAAATTCCGGCGCTTCTTGACGCGGTACGTCAGATGTGATATAGTAACGGTAGTCTCTTGTCGGGGAGGAGATACTGTGCCAGCGGCGAAATACGCGGCGATTTACGAACATCTGCGCCGCGCCATTGAGACAAAGGAATATCAAGGTTCCCTGCCGTCCGAACACCAGCTAACGGAGCGCTACGCCTGTTCGCGGAACACCGTCCGGCGCGCCGTGGCGCGTCTGGCCGAAGAGGGCTACGTGCAGAGCGTCCACGGAAAGGGCGTGCTGATTTTGCGCCGTCTGCCGCCCCCGGTCGAAAGCCAGTTCCTCATCAGCGGCATTGAGAGCATGGAGGAGGCCGCCGCGCGGAATCATCTGTCTTTGACGACGAAAGTCATTTACTTTACGGAACTGTCGGCCGACGGGGCTTTGTCCGCGCTGGCCGGATTCCCGGAGGGAAGCCCGCTCTACCACCTGCGCCGCCTGCGCTACATCGAGGGGCAGGCGCTCATTCTGGACGACAACTATTTTCTACGCGACGTGGTGCGCGGCTTGACGCCGGAAATCGCCGAGAATTCCGTGTACGCCTACTTGGAAAACACGCTGGGCGAAAGCATCGTCACCACGCAGAGAAAGTACACCGTCGAGCCGAGTACGGACTTAGACCGCAAATATATGAAGCTGGGAGACCGGAACTGCCTTGCGGTCGTCACAAGCTGGACGTACAACGACAACGGGGTGCTGTTCGAGTATACGCAGTCCCGGCACCACCCGGACAGGTTCGTGTTCTACGGACTGGTACAGCGCAAGCGGAAACCGTAAAATGTCTTGACATTTCCCGAAAATCTGATACAATATCGGCAAACTGCATAATCCCTTATCAAGAGTGGCGGAGAGACCGACTCTGTGAAACCACGGCAACCTGCTTTGTAAGGTGCCAAATTCGGCGGGAACGAGAGATGAGGAGCAAGCAGCGTCTTTTCTGCGCGTTCCGTTTCGGAGCGCGCTTTTTAATTCGGCAAAGGAGGCGAACCCATGAACAAGTATCTCTTTACATCGGAGTCCGTGACGGAGGGACATCCCGACAAAATGTGCGACCAGATTTCGGACGCCGTTCTGGATGAGATTCTCCGTCAGGACCCGCGCGGCCGCGTGGCCTGCGAGACCACCGCGTGTACGGGTATCATTCACATTATGGGCGAAATCACCACGAGCTGTTACGTGGACATCGCCGGAACCGCCCGGAAAGTCGTACGGGATATCGGCTACAACCGGAGTGACTACGGCTTCGACGGCGCGACATGCGGGGTCATTGTGTCGATTCACGAGCAGTCGCCGGACATCGCCATGGGCGTAGACAGGTCGCTGGAGAGCAAGGAGGGCGGCGCACTCGAAGAGGGTGCCGGAGACCAAGGCATGATGTTCGGCTACGCCTGCGACGAGACCCCCGAACTCATGCCGCTTCCGCTGTCGCTGGCGCAGAGGCTTTGTCGGCAAATGGCCACCGTCCGCAAGCAGGGCGTCATTCCCTACATGCGCCCCGACGGCAAAAGCCAAGTGACCGTGGAGTACGACGAGAACCGCCGCCCGGTACGCGTCGACACGGTGGTGCTGTCCACACAGCACGACCCCGACGTGTCACTTGACCAGATTCGCCGCGACATGGTCGAACTCGTGGCGAAAGTTGTCATTCCCGGCGAACTTCTCGACGAGCGCACGAAATATTATGTCAACCCGACGGGGCGCTTTGTGCAGGGAGGCCCCGCCGCCGACGCCGGACTGACCGGGCGTAAAATCATCGTGGACACGTACGGCGGGAGCGCGCCGCACGGCGGCGGCTGTTTCTCCGGCAAGGACCCGACGAAAGTTGACCGCTCCGCCGCGTACGCCGCCCGCTGGGTCGCAAAGAACATCGTCGCCGCGAAACTCGCCCGCCGCTGTCAAGTGCAGTTAGCCTACGCCATTGGCGTGGCGCGACCTGTAAGCATTCTTGTCGACACGTTCGGCACGGGCGTCTGTGACGACGCGAAACTCCGCGCCGCCGTCGGACAGGTCTTTGACCTGCGCCCCGCCGCGATTATCCGTGACCTCGACCTCCGCCGCCCCATCTACCGCGACCTCGCCGCCTACGGCCACATGGGACGGGAAGATTTACTCGTCCGCTGGGAGTGCGCCGACCGCGTGGAGGCTCTGAAAAGCGCGCTCTCGTAAACGCGGATTTTGTTACCGCTTTGTAACGATTTTCCCCGCCGCTTCTGCTACACTTCGACAAATTTCTACTGAAAGACTGTGATATGCCTTGTCCCTTCTCGACCGCCGTTTTGCCGGGGACGGTTCCGCCGTCCTGACGCCGTGGGTACCCCGCCGGAACCCGCTCCGGCTATCGCAAGTGTTAGCGTATGTCCGGGGGCTGCCGTGGGACGACCTGCGCTATACGTTCTGGATTCCGGGCTACCTGATTTGTTTCGCCCTGCTGGAAGCCGTCCCCCTGCGCCGCTACTGGGCGACACAACTGCCCGTTGACCAGTTCATCCCCTACTGCTCGTGGTTCTTTGTCCCGTACTCCATGTGGTATTTCCTGATGATTCTGGCGGGAATCCGCGTGTTCTACACAGACCGCGCCGCGTTCCGGCGCTACATGCGCTTTATGTCCGTCACGACGTGGGTCAGCGTGGTATTCTGGATTGTCTGCCCGAACGGCCAAGACCTGCGCCCGGCGTCCCCGGGCGGCCTGTTCGGCTCCGCAATCGCCGCGCTCTACAGCGTCGACACGAGTACCAATGTCTTTCCGTCCCTGCACGTCGTCGGCTCCATCGGCGCGGCGCTGACCGTGTGGGACGCACTCCGGAACCGTGACCGCCTCTACTGCCTGAGCGTGTACGCGCTGGCCTTTCTGGTGTGCCTGTCCACGGTGATGATTAAACAGCACAGCCTTTTGGACGTTATCGGCGGCGTAGCGCTGTCGTGGGTCGTCGCGAAGCGCGTTTACGGGCGCAAACTATGAAAAAGTCCCTTCTCCGCGTCGCGGAGGAGGGGCTTTGACTGTTTTTCAGTTGTTTTCCCCGGAGTTTACCACGCTTCCGGTCAGCGCGAAAAGCGCCGCGACGTTCGGGACGACCATCCACTGGTTGAAGAAATCCGCCAGCTCCCATACAAACTCCGTGGAGGCCAGCGCCCCAAGAAACAAGAACACCAGCGCCGCGACGCTGTAGGCGGTATTGGAGTCGCGCCCAAACAGGTAAATCATGTTCAGCCGCCCGAACAGGTTCCAGTTCAGCGCCGTGGACAGCGCGAACACGCACAGACACACCGCCACGAACGCCCCCCCGAAGCCCCCGCCGAATACCGACCCGAATGCCACTTGCGTGAGGTTGGCCTGTGTCAGCGTTTCTAACGCGTGTCCGGTGTAACCGGCCTCCAGCGCCCCGCCCTTTACGTAGAGCGTCGAGACAATCACAAGCGCGTTGAGCGTCAGCACAAGGAACGTGTCCGCGAAAACGCCCATCATCGCCAAAACGCCCTGTCGGTGGGGACTGTCCGTGTTGGCCTGCGCGTGGGCGTGGGTCAGCGAACCCGCCCCGGCCTCGTTCGAGAACAGCCCGCGTTTCGCGGCCTGACTGAGCGCCATTTTCAGCGCGGCACCGTACCCGCCGCCGATGATTGCACGCGGCGCGAGGGCATACTTGAAAATCATCCAGAGCGTCGCGGGCAGGTAGGCGACGCGCGCTAACAAAATCACAATTCCCGCGAACAGGAACAGCGCCGCCGCCGGAATTACGAGCCTCTCTGCGGCGGCGATAATCCCGCGACAGCCGCCCAGAAACGCCGCCCCGCATACGCCCGCCAGTGCAAGCCCCGTCAGCCACGCCGGGATACCGAACGCGTAGCGGCACGCGCTCCCAATGGCGTTCGACTGCGCCATAGCGCCGAAGAAGCCCAGCGCAAGCACCGCCGCCAGCGCGTACCCGTTGGCAAGGCGTTCGCCCCAGCCGCCCGGAAACGCGGCGGAGATGTAGTACACGGGTCCGCCCTGATAGTGGCGCTCGCGGGCTTTCGGACGGTTCCGGAGCGCCAGCACGGTTTCGGCGTAGGCGGTCGCCATGCCGAAGAAGGCCACGACCCACAGCCAGAACACAGCCCCGGGACCCCCGTACAGAATCGCGGCGGCCGCGCCGACAAAGTTTCCCGCCCCGACCTGCGCGGCGAACGCCGTGGACAGTGCCTGTACGGCGGTCATGCCGTGTTCGGGGCGGCCGCCCTGTCCGGCGAAGCCGTCCCGCACAAGCCGCACGCCCTCCCGGAAACAGCGGACTTGTACGAATTTCGTCTTGACCGAATACCATACCCCGACGCCGACCAGCAAAAAGAGCAAAACGTAATCCGTCAGACAGGCGTTGACAGTCCGCACCAGTTTTAACAGCATGACAAGTCCCTCCCGTTTCTCGGTACTTTCTACCATACCATGTCCGGCGTATTCTGTCAAGAAGTTTATTTTTCCGTATTTTTACAGTGTTTTATGGAAATTGCGCCGCTTATGATTTCCCGGAATCCGGGTAGACTATCCGAAACACGGAAAGGACAGTCTGCCCATGTGGAGAAAACTTCTGCTGTTATTGTCACTGGCGGCGGCCGCCACGGCGTTATTGTCGGCGAAGCCGCGTAACCGTGCCGTTCCGGCGCAGAATATGAGCGCAATCCCCGTGGACGCCGCGCCGAAACTGCTTGCCTTCACATTCGACGACGGCCCCCACCGGGGGAGTACGGACCGCCTCTTGGACGGTCTCCGGGAACGCGGTGCAAAGGGTACGTTTTTCCTTGTCGGGCAGGAAATCGACGAGGCGCGGGACATCGTGGAACGTATGCGCGACGAGGGACACCAAATCGGAAACCATACTTGGAGCCACAAGCGCCTTGACCAGATTTCCGCCGACGAGGCCGCGCAGGAAATCGGCAAAACGGACGCGCTGTTAAAGTCCGTGGCCGGGGAGGCGGAATACTGGTTACGCCCGCCGTACGGCTTTCTGGGCGAGGGCGCGGAAAAGTCTCTCGGGGTTCCCGTCGTGAAATGGTCGGTCGACCCCCGCGACTGGGAGAGCCGCGACGCCGACAAAGTTGTGCAGGCCGTCATGGAGGCCGTCAAGCCCGGCGACATCGTGCTTTTGCACGACATCTACCCCACGTCCGTGGAGGCGGCTTTGCGGCTCATGGACGCGCTCGCGGCCGACGGCTACCAATTCGTGACCGTGGAGGAACTCCTGAAACAAAACGGCGTCACGCCGCTTCCGGGCGTGGCGTACCGGAGCGCCGACGGGTAACGGCGTCAAAAAACGGCGCGGACGCGGGAACGTCCGAGCCGCCTTATTCAGCCGATGATAAGCAGAATCAGCGTGAGAATCAGGAACACAGCGCCAATCCACTTTGTGGCGCGGGCGAGTTTCGCGTCCCACGTACGCGCCTTGTTGCGGGCGAGGAACGAATCCGCAACGCCGCCGATAGCGCCCGACAGCCCCGCGCTCTTGCCGGACTGCAACAGTACCACCGTAATGACCAGCAAGCCGCAAATCAGTTGCAAAATTGTGATAAAGAGTTTCATGTGACAACCTCCGTTGTTTTTGTGCAATCATCATAGCACAGTTTTTCCCGCCGCGCAAGGGAAATATCAACGCGCGCGGGAAAAACCGCTGTCCGTCCGTGGCGGAATCCATTCCGGCGTATCCTGCGGCGGGGCTAATCCCAGTATTCGTCGCTCCAGTCGCCGCCGCCGCCACCGCCGCCGCCTGACGGCTGGGGGTCGGGCTTCTGGCTCTCCCAATTACTGCTGTCCGTGTTCTTGGAAGAACTGCCCGATGACTTCCCGGAAGAACTGGAACCGCTGGACTTCCCGGAAGAACTGGAACTGCTGGAAGAACCGGATTTCTTACTCGTAGAGTTGGACTTGCTGGAACTGCTGGAATTTCCGCTGGAACCGCTCGACTTCCCGGAGGACACGGCCGCGCCGTAGTGTACGGAACATTTCCCGGAACGCGCCCCGAGGCGGTAAGTGTTGTCCTCGGCGTAAATACTCGACCCGAACTTTTCCCGGGTGATGTCCAGCAGTCCGACGTAGGTGCATTTCGACGACGGGCAACTGGTACCCGCCACGACGTGTCCGGACGTGCAATAGCGTTTGTAGACGTGCAGGTTACATTCCTGTGTGGGGGCGGTACCCGCGCCGATTTCCACCTCTATGACGCGCGAGCCGCGCAAGTCCGCCCTGCATGCCTTCGTGGGCAAAAGGCCGCTGTCCGCGCACACCGCGACGGTCTCAAGGCCGTTGTCGGGCTTGAAAAACTCCTTGTCCGGCAAGTCCTCGTGGACGCGCTGCATGACCTTTTTCCACATCGTAATGGCGGGGTTGCCCGAATAGCTGATTCTGGCGTTCGACTTGTAGCCGACCCACACCGCCGCGACATAGTAGGGCGTGTAGCCGACAAAGTAACGGGCGTAATTGTCGCTGGTGGTGCCGGTTTTCCCGGCGATGTGCATGCCGTCGAACTTCGCGGAGGTACCCGTGCCGGATTCCACGACGCCTTCCAGCATTTTCGTCATCATATAGGCGGTGGTCTCTTTCATGGCGAGTTCGCCGCCGAACGGCTTTTCAATGACGGCAATCCCCTTGGAATCGACCACGCGCAGGTAGGTTCTCGGGCGGTTGTAGATTCCGCGGTTTGCAATGGCTCCGTAGCCCGCCGCCATTTCGATGGTGCTTAGCCCGTACGTCAGGCCGCCCATGCCCAGCGGGGACAGCGACATGTCGTTTTCCACCAGACTTAGGTTGAGCTTCTTCGTGGCGAACTCGTACGAGTTTTCGACGCCCAGCGCCTGCAATGTCCGGACTGCAATTGTGTTAATGGACTTCTTGACGCCCGTCCGAATATTGGTCATGCCGCCGTATCCGGCGGGGGAGTTCTTCGGCCACGCGTTGCCGTTGTACTTCATGACGGGGTAATCGTCCAGCGCCGTTGCCGGAGTGACTACCCCCGCGTCCAGCGCCGGGGCGTAGACCGTCAGAGGCTTGATGGAAGAGCCGGGCTGTTTTTTCGTGGACGCGAAACTAAAGACGCGGTTGCCCGTCTTCTCGCCCATGTCGCCGACAATGGCGACAATGTTGCCCGTGTTGGGGTCGAGTATCGTAATGGCGGAGTGAATCGGCTGCCCGTCCGCGCTGGTCAGGTTCAGGTTCTTGCGGTTCACGTACACTTCATCGGCGATTGCCTGAATTTTCGGGTCAAGCGTGGTATAAATCCGGTAGCCCCTGTTGTAAATCCACGACTCCGCCGTGTCGCGCTCTATGCCGTACTGCGACACCAAATCCGCCGCCACGTCGTTGAAAACTTGGTCCATGAACCACGAATTGTACTCTTGCTTCCCGGTCAGGGCGTCCATGTCCTCGGCGCTCCCCTTGCGCTCGACGAAATGGAGTTCCTCGGCCTTGGCGGCCTCGTACTCCTCCCGCGTCAGGTAGCATAACCCCAGTTCCGGGTCGTACATCCGGTACAGAATCATTTCCTGCCGCTTCTTGTTCATCTCGCGGGGGGTACTCTCAATCGGGTTCCCGTATTCGTCCTTCGTCTTGACCGTGATATTGTACATGGGGCCATACATGGACGGGTTATTGGTAATCGCTATAATACTGGCGCACTCCGCCACGGACAGGTCGATAGCGTCCTTGCCGAAATAATACTGCGCCGCCGTCTGCACGCCGTAACAGCCCATGCCAAAGTAAATCGTGTTGAGGTAGAGTTCCAGAATTTCCTCTTTGGCGTGGTTCTTCTCGAACTCCAACGCGCGGAAAATCTCCGTCACCTTCCGGTTGACCGTGTTCTGGTTGGACTTGGTCATGTTTTTGAGCATTTGCTGGGTGATAGTCGAGCCGCCGAAACTGCTCTGCATGCCCATCGACATAATGACCGCGCCGCCCGTACGCTTCCAGTCGACGCCCTTGTGTTCAAAGAAGCGGTGGTCTTCGATAGCTACCGCCGCCTGCCAGAGCGCCGGAGCCATCTGGTCGTATTTAATCAGTATCCGGTTTTCGCGGTCGTGGAGAATCTTGTATTCAACCCAGCCTTCGTTCTCCTCCACCGCGTCGTCGTGGTAGTAGATAATCGAACTCTGATTCAGGGTGTAGTCGTCGGGGTCCACGTCCAGAGACGGGCCGAGGGTCGTGTGTACGTAGGTCATGAAAATTCCCGCAAAGACAAGCCCCGTGCAAAGACCAATCAGGCAGAGCGTACCCAGCAGAAAGAACAACTTGCCGAAGATTCCCGCAATCAAGCCCAGCGGACTGAATCCCCGCCGCCGACGCGGCTTTTGTTCGTCCAAAAAATTCGCCTCCTTTGCGCGTTCGCGGACTGTTCCGCGCTCCGTATGCGTTTGCAATTTTTTTATTGTACACGCTTTCCGGGCGGATGTCAACGCCCGTCCGGCAAAATTTCCAAAAAAGTTTGGACGCCGCCCGCGTGACCGTCGGAAATGTACAAAAATTTCCGTCTTTTTGTCAAAATTCCCCCTTGCATTCTCGGACGCCATATGGTAAAATGGCCTAAACAATCAGACAGGGATAGAACTTAGGAGGGACACCGCCGTGAATGAAGATTTCGGCCCCACGTTCCTGACTGTCACCGACGAGGACGGAGAGGAAATCACGCTCGAAGTCGTGGACTCGCTGGAATACAACGGCGTGGCCTATACGGCGTTCTTCCCGGCGGAAGTCGAGGGGGAAGATACCCCCGATGAGGAATACGGGCTTGTGATTCTCAAAACCGTTCAGGAAGACGGGGAGGACGTTCTTTCCACCCCGGACAGCGACGAGGAACTCAACATTGTCTATGACCTCTTCATGGAGCGGTTACAGGACAGCTTTGAAGAGGACGACTAAAATTTGTAAAATGCCCTGCGGGGTTTGTGTACGGGCCTTTTTTTAACCCACATTTTGTTATACGGGACGCTACGTCAGTTCGTGGTTTGCAGGCCTCCCGGCGGCAAAAGCCGCCGGACGTTGGAAGCGATAAAGCGGACTGTAGGCAACCCACCTGCTGGTTATGTGGCAGGTTATAACGAGGTTCGCACGGCTTTCGCGGGGTGTTTGTTCCCCAGACGGCTCGCCGTTCGAGGAACCGCCGCAAGGCTTGACGCGCCGAAGGAACGTAGAAGTTCCCCCGGCGCGGTCTTTTATCTCCCTAAGCGTTTGATGAACACCCCCCTAAATCCCCCTTTTCAGGTGGGACTTTCATTGATTTTACGTCCCAATTCTCGTTCCCCGCCCCTGAAAGGGGCGCGGGGGTTCTCATTCCACAATTCCACGGCGGAATGTGGAAAGTTTCCGCCTCTTCCAAAATCACCGCCACAATGGGCTTGCAATGATTCCCCGCGCCGGGTATAATAAAGATGGTCTCTCAACCGCATTACGGAAAGTTTTAAATGGAGGAGATAGCGTGAAACGACAGCTTGCAAGTATTCTATGTGTTCTTTGCCTGTTCGCTTGCTTTGGGGACATGATTCCCCGCGCAAAAGCCGTATCGGACTGGACGTTAGCGGCTTCCGTGCCGGACGGCGCGAAAATCGTCGCCGAGAAGTGGGTTTACGATAAGCGGACTTACAAAGATTCCCGCGAGGCGAACTTGTCCGGCTACACGCTCCAAAGCGCGGAATGGGTTCGTGAGGGCGGCGGCAGTACCGACTACGCCTCTTTCCCGTCCGGTTTCGACACCGGCCACTCGATTTACGCACAACTCGCCCATTCGCCATACACGGAGTCCCAAACTGAAACAAAGAAGCGGGATGTCTCCAACGTCTGGAAGGGTTACGTATACTGGCACTGGATGTATAAAATTGACGGCGTGACCGATTGGACGACGCTGCAATTTGGCCTGAACCGCGTATTCAACAACTACAGCGGCTGGGCTGATGGCTATTACTTCGATGTCTTCAGAGCCTTTCTGTCCACAGACCCCTGTCAACAGCACTGGGCAAGCAACGGGAATCCGATGTACTATGACTGCACCTCCGAGTTTAAAAAAGACCCGCGAAAGTGGCAGGACGATGGACAGCTTGGCTTCCACCGTTTCGACTACTACACGTCCAGTTATACAGACTACTACAGGCTCTTCCACTATGTTCGGAATGAAACCAATCTGGAATCCTCTTCGCCCGTCTCCGAGTCCGATGAAATTTACAATGTCCGGCACTATGTCAAATATAAAATCTCGTTCACGGTGTACTTCGACGCCAACGGCGAGGGGGCAAGCGTGAACCCCGCAAGCAAAACCGTCAAAAATGGCAGTCCCTACGGAACTTTGCCCACGCCTAAATGGGACAATCATAAATTTGACGGCTGGTATAAGTTTGAAACAACACAATAGCCGAGATGCCCCGAAAAAGAGCGCAATAACAAGACCACCGGAAAGGCGGTTCAAAAAGCGGGCTTGAATAAGCCTCAGCCGGACTCAGCGACTAAATCATCTTTGAAGATGTAGCCCC
>JAFXQV010000002.1 GCA_017526785.1 Oscillibacter sp.
ATTTACCAGCGCGACGGCTTCAAGACGGTGGTCTTTGACTTGGACGAGGCGTAATCGCGCCCTTTTGTCCAATAGCAAATAAGGAGGTACGAGCATGGACAGAAAAGAACTCGAACAGAAGATTCTCGAACTGGTAGCGGTGGCGTACAAGAAGAACGTGGCGGACTTGAGCCTGTCCACCAGTTTCAAAAACGACCTGCAGGGCGCTTCCGTGCAGATGGTCGCTCTCGTGGCGGAAATCGAGAACGAGACCGACGCCAGCATTACCCTTCAGGACGCGGCGGCCTGCCAGACCATTGCGGACTTGGTGAACGCGGTCGAAGCCGAACTGTAATTTTCACGAACGCCGGACAGTGTTGTCATACTCTGTCCGGCGTTTTCGGAACGCGGAAAACAGGGGGGAATCGCACAATATGAACATTCTGGAACAGATTTACGCCAAGGCAAAGGAAAACCCGCAGAAAGTCGCCTTTCCGGAGGCCGCCAACGAAAAAATGATGCGGGCGGCCTACGAGGCGGGGCGGGACGGCTATATTATCCCGGTTCTGGTCGGGAACGCGCAAGAGTTGAAATCCCTGTGCGCGGAACGCGGCTACGACCCGGCCGTGTTCACGTTCGTGGACATGGACGACGAAGAGTACAAAAGCAAAGTCGTCGCCGCCTACGTCGCCCGTGAGGACACGCTTCTGAAAGAAAAGGCGCTCCGCCGCCGGATTCAGAACCCGCTCTATTACGCTATGGCCATGCAGAAAGTCGGGGAGGCGTCCGTCACGTTCGCGGGTATCGACAACACCACCGGAGACGTGCTTCTCGCCGGACAGATGATGATTGGCCTTGTGCCGGGAATCAGCACCGTTTCGAGTATCGGGCTGTGCGACATCCCCGGATTCCAAGGTAGCGAAGGCTCGTTACTGGCTATCGGCGACAGCGCCGTATGCACGAACCCCACGCCCGAACAGTTGGCGGACATCGGCATTTCCGCCTGTGAGACCGTCAAGAGCCTGTTGGACTGGGAACCGCGTTGCGCGTTTGTCTGCTACTCCACACTCGGAAGCGGACAGGGCGAACTCATCGACAAAGTGACCGAAGCGGTTAAAATCGCGCAACAGAAGCGCCCCGATTTGCTCATTGACGGCGAATTTCAGTTTGACGCCGCCATCAGTCCGCAAGTGGCCGCGAAGAAGGTCAAGCGCGAAAGCAAAGTAGCGGGGCGGGCGAATGTCATCATCTGGCCGGATTTGAACGTCGGCAACGTGGGCGTAAAGCTGATTCAGCAGTTCGGACACGCCGACGCCTACGGCCCCATGTTGCAGGGCTTTAACGCCGTGGTGTGCGACTGCTCGCGGGGCGCTCCGGTGTCGGAAATCAAGGGCAATATCATTATTTCCGCAGTCCGGGCGGCGGGCATGAAAAAGTAATGCGCCAGAAGAAAGAACAAGGAGGAACCGCCTATGAGCTATCGCGTTTTCGCCATTAATCCCGGCTCCACTTCCACGAAAATCGCCCTTTTCGACGGCGAAACCTGTCTTTTTTCCAAGAACGTCGCCCACGACGCGGCGGAACTCGCCAAGTATTCCGACATGTCCGCGCAGCTCCCCTACCGCCGCGACATGATTCTGGACATTTTGAAAGAAAACGGCGTTTCGCTGGAGGGTGTGGACGTATTTGTAGGGCGCGGCGGCGGACTGCTGTCCATCGAGGGCGGCGTGTACGCCATTGACGGCCTTGTTTTGGAACACGCCCGGACTTGCGCAAACGGCGTGGTTCACCCCGCCACACTGGGGCCGCAACTCGCCGACGAGTTCGCAAAGCGTTTCGGAGCGAAGGCCATGGTAGTCAACCCGCCCGACACCGACGAGTTGCAGGACTTGGCTCGCATGACGGGCATAAAAGGCGTTTACCGCACGGTTCACCTGCACGCCCTGAACCTGAAAGAAACCGCCATCCGGCACAGTAAGGAAGTCCTTGGAAAGAAGTACGAGGACTGCAATTTCATTGTGTGCCATATCGGCGGCGGCATTTCCGTCTCGGCTCACCGGAACGGGAAAATGATTGACGGATACGACATTGTGGGCGGCGAAGGCCCCATGGCTCCCACCCGTTGCGGCGCGGTGTCCGTGTACGACCTGCTGGACTATATGCGGGACAGGGACACGGACGCGAAAACCGTCAGAAATCTTTGTACCCGCACAGGCGGCTTTGTCAGTCACTTGGGCGTTTCCGACGCCATCGAAGTGACGAAGCGGGCGGCGGCCGGCGACGAATACGCCGCCATGGTCTGGAACACGTTAATTTACCAGATTGCGAAGGCTGTCGGCTCTATGGCGGCGGTTCTGCACGGCAAAGTCGACGGCATTCTGTTAGGCGGCGGCATGGTTCACAGCAAAGACCTTGTCAGCCAGATTAAGGAGAGTTGCGGCTGGATTGCGCCTGTCACGGCGTATCCCGGCGAGTTTGAAATGGAAGCTATGGCGGCGGGGGCTGTCCGGGTTCTGAACGGCGAAGAGAAGTTGAAAACCTATTCCGGGCGGAAAGTGTTCGAGGGCTTTGCCTTTGTGAAGGATTAACGGACGGATTGAAAGGAGTACACACATGAAAAAACTGGAAACGGATGTTGTCATCGTGGCGGGAGGCCCCGCCGGACTTGCGGCGGCTGTCACCGTGGGAGAAATGGGTCTCAGTTCCATTCTCTTGGAGAAGGCGCGGACGACTGGCGGCGCGGCCAACATGGGCATGGGGCCGCTTGGCATTAACACCACCATTCAAAAGGAACAGTTCAACGACATCAGCGTGGACTACGCTTTCGACCTGCACATGAACTACACCCACTACAACGTGGACGCGGATTTGGTGCAAACCTATTTCAGCAAGAGCGCGGACACCATCGCGTGGTTGCAGGAACTGGGCGTGGAGTTCGCGGGGGCGTTCCGGTACTTCCGGGAATCGGAGGCCACTTGGCATATCGTGAAGCCGGAAAACGGCGTCATTGGCCCCCGCGCCGCCAGTGGCATGGTCAAAG
Organism: Oscillibacter sp.; assembly: GCA_017526785.1. Taxonomy (GTDB): domain Bacteria; phylum Bacillota; class Clostridia; order Oscillospirales; family Oscillospiraceae; genus Oscillibacter. The sequence goes on from JAFXQV010000002.1 coordinate 3,020, forward strand.
TTCTGACGGAGAAGGCCAAGGAATACGGCACGGAAATTCTGCTGGAAACGCCCGCGACTTCCTTAATCATGGAGGACGGCAAAGTGGTCGGCGCGAAAGCCGTGGACGCCGGGGGCAACGAATTGGAAGTGCGCGGCAAGGCGGTCATCGTCGCCACGGGCGGTTTCGGCAACAACGGCGACATGATTAAAAAGGAGTTCGGCCTGACGCTCATGGAGGACTTTTATCCGTTCATGATTCCGGGCGTCAACGGCGACGGCCTCAATATGATGTGGGAAGTCGGGGCGCAGAAGTTCGGCGCAAATATCGAGGCCATTTACCAGCTCCCCGACAATATGAACTGGTTCATTTTAGACGCGGTTCTCCGTCAGCCTAACTTGCTGGTCAATCAGCGCGGCGAGCGGTTCATGAACGAGGGCTACATGGGCAACACGACCTATGTCGGCAACGCCCTGCGCATGCAGCCGGGCAATTACGCCTACTGTATCATGGACAGGAAGATTCTCAAGAGCTACAAGAAGAACGGCCCCGACATTATGGACATCGTACACCCCGCCGACGCTTTCCACGGCTTCGACAAAGAGGCGGAAATGGCCGTCGAACAGGGCTATTCGGCCTATTTCGAGGCGGAGACCATCGAGGAACTCGCCGGGAAAATGGGCATTGACCCCGAAACCCTTGCCAACACGCTTGACGACTACAACGCCATGTGTGAAAGCGGCGTCGACACGCAGTTCCACAAAGACCAGAAATATTTGCACGAGATTACCGGAAAGGGCAATTTCGTCGCGGGCAAGTTCTATCTGGGGGCGTACGGCACGATTGGCGGCGTACGCATTAACAAGCGTTGCGAGGTACTCGACAAAGACCAGAAGCCCATTCCGGGACTGTACAGCGCGGGTTCCGACGCGAACACGATTTACGGCGACAGCTACAACTTCACCCTGCCCGGAAATACCATGGGATTCGCGGTGAACTCCGGCCGTATGGCGGGAGAAAGCGTCATGGACTATATCAGCAACATGGAGGCGTAATTTTCCGCGCTCCGCGAATGGCGGCGGGCGTGGGAATGGCGGCGTAACCGCGCGGGGAACGCATGAGAGAAAGGCTTTCCGCGCGGTTCCCGTCCGTGACGAAAACATCAGTCTGGGGAAGGCGGAGATAAAAGTTATGATTACACTGACCATAGACGGTCGAACCGTGGAGGCGCGGGAGGGGCAAAGCGTACTTCACGCGGCGCTTGACGCGGGTATCTACATCCCCCACCTGTGCGACCACCCGGATTTAGAGGCCAAGGGCGGCTGTCGTATGTGTTCCGTGACGATTGACGGCGCGGAAAAGCCGGTTCCGTCCTGCGCCACGGAAGTCCGGGAGGGTATGGTCGTGGACAGTCACACGGCAGCGGCGGAAGCCGTACGGCGTACCAGTATGGAACTCATGCTGGCTACCCATCCGTCCGAGTGTACGGGCTGTCCGAAATACGGCAAGTGCGAAATGCAGAGCATGTATCAGTTTATGGGCGTCAGCGCCCAAGGCTGGCGGCATCATCCGCGCCCGGTTCCGACGAACGAATCCAACCCACTCATTACGCATTTGTTCATACGCTGTATCCGTTGCGGGCGCTGTATCCGCGCCTGTCAGGACAAGCGCGGCGTGAAGGTTCTCGACTACGTACACGACAAGGTAGGCATTCACGCGGGCGTCCCCGGCGGCAAGAGTTTGGCCGACGCGGGTTGCCGCTTCTGCGGGGCTTGTATCGAGGTCTGCCCCACTGGCTCTATCGTGGACGTTGTCGGGCGTATGGAACGCTATCCCGCCTACGCCGACAACGTGGTACCCTGCCGCGCCGAATGTCCCGCACACATCGACATTCCCGCGTATATCCGCGCCGTCAAGGAGGGGCGTCCCGGCGACGCCGTGGGCATTATCCGGGAAAAGGTGCCGTTCCCGCTCGTGCTGGGCTACATCTGTAATCACCTGTGCGAGACGGGCTGTAAACGTTCCGATATCAACGCGCCCATGAGTATCCGCAACCTGAAGCGTTTCGCGGCGGACAACGACACGGAACAGGCGTGGAAAGAGAAATACTTGCGCACCGCGCCGCCGACGGGTAAGAAAGTCGCTGTCATTGGCGGCGGCCCCTGCGGACTGACCGCGGCCTACTACCTGCGCAAAAAGGGACATGACGTGACGGTTTTTGAAAAGCGTCCGGAACTCGGCGGCCCCATGACCGGCGGAATCCCGGCGTATCGTCTGCCGCTGGACGAGGTGCGGAAAGAAATACGGCTCATTTTGGACACGGGCGTGAAAGCGGAGTGCAACCGCGAAATTACGAACGCCGCCGAACTCCGTAAAGACTTCGACGCCGTTCTTGTGGCGGTCGGCGTCAGCAAGGGACGCAAGCTCCCCATTCCCGGCGCGGACTTCCGGCAGGTTCACACCGCTATGGACGTGTTGGCGGACAACCGCGCCGGAAAAGACATGGGCTATCTCGGAAAGACGGTCTGTGTCATTGGCGGCGGTTCCGTGGGCTTTGACGTTGCGCGCAGTCTGGTTCGTCACGGCATGACGGTCAATCTGGCGTGTCTGGAACAGGCGGATAAAATTCTTGCCGACGCGGAAGACCAAGAGGAGGGCGCGGAAGAAGGCGTAAATATCCTGCCCGGACGCGCCTTTGAAGTGATTGAAGGAACGCCGGAACAGGTAACGGGTCTGCGGGTTCATACGGTTCTGTCTTCGACGTACGACAAGGCTACCGGAAAAGTAACGGAAGTCGCGGAGCCGGGAAGTCAGACGGTCATTCCCTGTGACAGCGTGGTATTCGCCACCGGACAGTATACGGGGCTGAACGATTACGCGGACTTTGGAATCAAGCTGAACGGGCGCGGCTACCCGGAAATTGACGGCTTGAAAACGTCGGAAGGGGGCATTTTCGCGGCGGGCGACGCCATTACCGGCATCAGCTTCGTCATCAAGGGCATTGCCCAAGGCCGCGACGCCGCCACGGCCATTGACAAGTATCTGGGCGGAGACGGCGACATTGACGAAACACTCGTGGAGCGTTCCGCCGACCCGCACATCGGAGAGTTCCCGGGCTTCGCGGCACTGCCCCGCGTGGAACAGGAAGTCATCAGCGCCGAAAGCCGCAAGACCAACAATGAGAACGTGTACCGCACGTATTCCTGCGAGGAGGCGTCCTGCGAGGCGCAACGCTGCCTGCAATGTGACCTGCGGCTACAGTTTGAGAAAATCAAGCTGTGGAGTGACTTCGGAGGTGGCGAGACATGACGCTGAAACTGACAAAGAAACAGTGTCCGGTCAACGAACTGCTGTCGTATGTGCGAGGCCACAAGTGCCTTGACTGCGGCAAGTGTGTCTTTGGCTACGAGGGCGCGACGCAGATTCTGTTAGCGTTGGAGGACATTTCCGCCAAGCGCGGCAAGTCGACCGACTTGGAGCAAATGCGCAAGCTGGCGCAGTATATGACGGAGCAGTCCCTGTGCGAGGACGGCGAGGAATTAGGCCGGACGGCGTTGGAGGTTCTGGACGCCCACGCCGACGAGTTCGCCCTGCATATCGCTAAAAAGGGCTGTACGGCGGGAGTGTGCCGCGCCTTTGTCACCTATCACATTCTCATGGACAAATGCACGGGTTGCGGCGACTGCATGGACGTATGCCAAGAGGACGCTATCGCGGGCAAAAAGAAGTTTGTCCACGTCATCAGCCAAGCCGACTGTATCCAGTGCGGAAAGTGTCTGGAAGCCTGCGAGGAGGAGGCCATTGTCAAGGCCGGAGCGGATAAGCCCCGCTGTCCGCCGCGCCCCGTCCCCTGCAAGAGAAAGTGAGCGGCTATGGCGTCTAAACTCAACAGGGACAACCTGACGTTAGCGCTTTGTATCGCGCTGTTCCCGCCTGTCTGGGCTGTGTTAGCCCCGCATATCGGCATACAGACGGGCGCGGTGGCGCTAATCTGCGCCGGGGTATACGTGGCCAACGGTAACAAGGAACAGGACGCGCTTCCCATGTCGTTAGGCTTCTTGGCGGGGGATGTCTGGGCGGTACTGGCGCTCGGTATCATGGAGGCGTTGCCGTTCAACCCGGAAGCGGAACTGTTCTGCACGCTGTTCGTACTGGGCGGACTGGCGGTGGTGCTGTCGTCGCTATGTCCGGCGTGGCTGTACTGTCCGGCTTGGCTGTGCGGCTGGGCAATCGGGCTTACGATTATGGCTCCCGTCGGATTCGCGGCAATCGGCACGTTTCCCCTGCAAATCGGCGCGGCCATGCTGGCGGGCGTCTGGTATGTGGGCGTACTCGTGGAACGGATTCACCGGAAGTTCGCCGCCGCGAAGTGACGGAAACATTACGGAAAACCGTCCCGGCGCGTCCGGGACGGTTGCGGCAAAGGCGGTTAAAGGGAAACAAAGGCGAAACAACGGGCGGTTTTAAGTGAAAACCGTGTCATAGGACGCGGACATTGGGGAATAAAGGAGAAAGCATCATGAAAATTATGGGAATCGTCGCCGGACGGCACGGCGGCAATAGTGAAATTCTGGTCAAGGAAGCTCTGTCGGCCTGCAAGGAGGCGGGCGCGGAGTGCGTCCTGATTAACCTGTTTGACTACAACATCCGGCACTGCACCGGGTGCGAATCCTGCACCGTGCAAATGGGACAGGTCGCTATGGACCCCACCAAGAAATACAAGGGCTGCGTCCTGAAAGACAAGGACGACATGGACAAAATCGTCAATGTCATGCAGACCTGCAACGGCGTCATTATCGGCGTCCCTACGTACGACCTGACGCCCAGCGCGCTCTATCTCACGTTCGCGCAACGGTTCTTGGCCTACGAGCTCTCGTTCCGCCTGCAAATCGGCGACGTGACCGAGGACCCGCACACCGTCGCCGGGCTGATTGCCTGCGGCGGCTCCTGCCGCGACTGGCAGACGCTGACCCTTGACGCTATGGGCGCGACGATGTTCACGCAGTCCGTCCGGGTGGTCGACCAGATGATGGCGACCCGCAACGGACGCCCCGGAAATGTGCTGTTGCGTCCGGAACAACTGGCGCGAGCGCGGAAAATGGGTGAACATATCGTCGAGGCGGTGAACACGCCCGTTGAGGAACGCCACTGGATGGGAGAACCCGATTTTGGCATGTGTCCCAACTGCCATTCCAGCCTGATTTACAAGGGCGAAAAGCACTGGGACGGGATTCAATTCCCGTTTGAGTGCGCGGTCTGCGGCGCTGGCGGCGATTTGGTTCCCGACGGCAACGGCTCTTACAAGTTCGTACTCGCGGAAAACGGGCTGATTCGCGACCGCAACATCAACTCCGCCCGCGCCGAACACCTTAACGAGATTATGGAGACCCGCAAGGACTTCTTTGCACGTCAGGGAGAAATCAAGGACTTGATGAAGCATTACAAGGACATGACGTTCCCCGCTGTCTAAGTTCCGAAATGTCCAGCAAAAATTCCGGATTTTCCTTTGGCTTGAGAAAATCCGGAATTTTTCCATGGAAAGTATCCGCTCTCCAACCCCGAAAACGCGCTTCCCGCCGCGCCGGACGCCGAGACGCCCGTCAGTGAGATTACGCCGGGGCGCTCTGCGGGAAGCAGGAACCGGGGCGGACGAGATTGTAGAAAAGTTTCGACCTGTGCGGTGACGCGCCACCCTCTTCAGCGGAAAAACAAGGGCGTAAAACTCGCCGCGCCGATTCCGAACCCGCCGCCCCTACAGACGGCGGGTCTCCAGGCGCAGGCGCAACACCTGCTCCCAATATTGATGAACGTAGGCGAACTCCCGTTCCCGCCGCCCGTCCGGAAGCGTGCGGACGGCGTCCAGGGGAATCCGGAGGGTGACGGCGCGCAGAACCATTTTTTCTCCCGCCAGATTCACAAGTTCCCCCAGCAGGTTCGGCGGCAGAACCGCCGCCACCACGTCCGCCGCCTCCACCGCGGGGCGCAGTTGGGACACGTCCTCCACCGTCTCCGCCCAGACGGTCAATTCCACGGGGTCACCCAGAACGCGTTCCAAATCCGCCCTCTGTTCCCTCGTCATCTCGTGGCGGGAAATCCAAAGGACACGCTTCATCTTCTCACCCCCTTTCCGCCGCGCCGTCCGGCCGGCTCTGTACGCTTATCCGTTCCGACGGTGCGGGATTCAGGGTTTGACGGAAATTTTCTAAAAACGCTAACCCCCTTCCGGCAAGCCCGGAAAAGACCATCCCGAAAGGGGGGTTAGCGCGGGCGGATGTCAAAAGAGCGCCGCCCCCGCCAAAAAAAATTGTGGAAAGCGCTTGCAATCCACCTGCGTGTATGCTATAATACGCTTTGCGGGTTGTCAGAACGCCCAAAAACGCAAACGCGGCTTGTGCATGTTTGCTCATGCAACCCGCGCCCCTCACGGGGACTGCAACAAGTTCGTTCCCGCGCTCGTTCCCGGTGGCGTAACCATGCAACCCGCGCCCCTCACGGGGACTGCAACTAGAAATTGTAGCCGCCGCCGTCCAGTCCGATAATCACGCCCACATGCAACCCGCGCCCCTCACGGGGACTGTAACTTCTCCGTGTCGAAGACCAGGTGGTAGGTTCCCGCATCCCCCATGCAACCCGCGCCCCTCACGGGGACTGCAACGCGCCATTGCGCTTGTACGTGGTAACAGTGTCCCCCTTCATGCAACCCGCGCCCCTCACGGGGACTGCAACTTCAGGCTCCATCCCTGGTCATCGCGGAGCCGCTCCTCATGCAACCCGCGCCCCTCACGGGGACTGCAACTTCAGGTTGCTGGCGGTGATATGCTCTTCGCCACTGATACATGCAACCCGCGCCCCTCACGGGGACTGTAACTGGCCGCCCATCCACTTGCGATTCGCGGGGTTCTCCCATGCAACCCGCGCCCCTCACGGGGACTGCAAAATGAGACGCCGCGCAGTTTTTTCAAACTGTGCGGCGTCTCTCCGCTTTTCCTTATATTCCCCTCCGTCAGTTCCGGTAATCGCCCAGAATCTCACGCAAAAACGCTTTGTACGCGGTTCTCTGGTTTGCAATGGCGCTCTCCGATTTCAAGCTCTTCCCCTCCCGGTCGTTCAGGTACGTCAAATAGACATCATTGGGCAGAGGTTGAGCGGGTTCCTTTTCCATGGGTCGTCCGGGAACCAGTTCCCCCCACGCTTTGAGGGGGCTGTCCGCAATCTGCGCCGCCGTCCGACACTTGTTCCTCATAAAGAAGTCCAGAAATTCCAGCTTCATCGCCTCGAACATCTCCCGCTCCCGGGCGATACTCTCCGGGGGCAGGGTGTTTCCGTGAATGTAGTCCACCATGCTGTCCGTGTAGAACATCCGGTAGTAATTCCGCTTGTCTGGGTTGTTGGCGTGTCCGTGGAGGTGTTCCTGAAAGTGGAACAGCACCGCCAGCATGGACGCAACCGAACTCCGGCTGACGACGGCCTCATGGGGCATGTATTCGCTTCTGGAGTCCTCATAGACATCGGAGAGGGTAAGCCCGTCCTCGTCCCCCATTGGGGTGTCGAAAGACTCCGGACGAACGTATTTTTGTTTGTCGACTTTCTCCCGGGCTGTACGCGTCTCCCGCGCCTCCCGCTCAATCTCCTGCGCACTCTTTTTTACACGCCGTACGCCGCTTTCCTGATTCCGGATGCTCAGGGCGCGCTTTTCCAGACGGTTCAGCATGAAGGCGTACAAACTGCCCTGGTCGGCGTCAAATTTCTCCCAGTCCTTTTCGTAGAAGTCGCCGATGGCACACTCCCAGATTTTTCCCGTTTTCCCGTGTCCAAACAGGAAATCCGCCGTTTCAAAAATTTCCGCTTCCAGCGCCAGTTTCCGCTCCAATTCGCCCGCGCTTTTGACCGCGCACCATGCCTCCCCCAGACGGTTGAGCTTCTCCTTCCGGGGAGCGTACGCCGCGTTCCCGCTTTCCATGTCCTCGGCCTCCTTTCTCACAAGGACAGCATGGCTTCCAGCGCGGCAAGGGGATTCCGGACACCGCTTCCCGCCAGCAACCGAACCAGTTCGTCTACTTGAACCAGAGCCGTTTCGTCGTAAACGCAGTGTTTCCACAGTTCCTTTCGTTCATCGCCTGCGCTTCTGTCCACGCCGCCGTACACCACGCAGGGAACCGTCATGTTTTTCCGAAGCCGATAGGCGTACCGCACACCGCCCAGAAGAGCCATGGACATGAGCTTTGTGCCGTAGGTCACGCAGGCAAACAGCTCGTCGCCGTCCTCGGTCTTGTCGATGATTTTCTGAATGGTATCTATCTGGCTGACAACCCGCTCGCTTTCCGGCGCGGGGATGGTCTCCACGTCAGCGCACACGACGCCGTTCCGTTCGCAGAGCGCGGACAGCTCCTCCCGCAGAAGACCCAGATTGTGACTCCCGCCGCCCCCGTTGGATTCCACCGCAATCAGTCGGAACTCCTCGCCTTTCTCCACGTAGCCGTTGACGGCGCAAAGAATGGGAAAGCTCGTCGCCTCCCGCATGGACAGCCGCTCGTTCCCCACCGCCGTATAAACTACATGGTCCAGCCTTCCCGGCAGTTGAATGGGAACATTGGTGAAAAACTTTTTCATATGTCATTCCTTCCCTTCCCTGTTCACGTTCAGGTTTTTCAGTCCGCTGAGAATGGCGTCTTTCACGTCCTGCGCGGTGGTGTTCTTGGGGTGTTTGAAACGGTGGTTGTAATCGTTCAACTCCTGAATTTTCCATTCTTTCTTCTCCCCCACGGTGTCGGCGGCGTGGTTGGTCATGTTGCGGAGCAGGAGAATGTAATTGTAGTCCAGCGCAATGCGCCGCATGGCCTCAAAGCCGCAGAGGACGCGGTATCCGGCATACTGGTCAGGTCGCCAGTCCCATGAGTTCCCGCGAATCGCGGACTTGTAGAATTTGCGTTCCACAAAGTCGCGGAAGAAGGCCTCTTCGTTGCTTTGATACTCCTGTTTGCCCTCCGGCAGGGGCGCGTCCTCGTCCACGCGCAGGACGCCGCCCCGCTGGAGCAGATAGCCGGGAATGTTCTCCTTGTAGATAGTCAAGGCCTGCTGAACCATGTCGCTGTCCACACACCAGCGTATCAGGCCGGGAATGTCCATCTGGCCGCCGAACTTCTCCCGGAAAGCGGGCAGGAGTTGGGGCAGCAGGGGGTCAGCGCAAGCCTCCGCGTTATCCATGGCGCGGTTGAAGCGTTCCACCGCGCCGGGAATCTGTTTCGTGCGGCACAAAGCGATAGTATCCAGCAGTTTTTGCGCGGCGTCCAGAAGACGGTCAATGCGTTTGTCGTGGGGGCGTCGGCGGTAGTACGCCCGCAGGGCGCGGACGTTCCCGAAACTGGTCAGTTCCTGCATTCCGCCAATCAGGTCAAAGTAGCCCGCTATGTCGGATACGTCGAAAATCTTGTCCTTCCCCTGGTTGGTTCGGTCAAAGAAGCTGTACACCGCGCAGGCCGTAGGGTGACCCGTATAGGAAAGAACCCGGCTCAACATTAGCAGAAGCATGACACTGTTCCGGAAGCCTCCGGTGGTTTCCAGAAGAATCTCGTCCCCGGGATTCAGTTCCCGGCTCACGTCCCGCACCAGCGCGGCCTCCGTGTCGGAGCCGCCATCCTCCCGGAAGTCGATTTCTTTCAGAAACGCTTCTTTCAGCGTCGCGTCGCCGTCTCCGGCTTTTTCGAGATACGGCAGACCGCTTTCCGCGCAGAATTGCGCAATGTCCCGCCGGAAATGTTCCAGCGTACTGTACGCTTTCCCTTCCAGCGTTTCCTTACAGGCTTTGCTGACCACGCATAGAATGCCCGTGATTTCCTCTCCATATCTGCGAAGCAGATACTTGACCGGGGCTTCGTTGGTCTGGGTACCCTCTACCCGTTCGCCGTCAGGACACAAATAAGGTCTTGCGCCCGCCTTGGGAGACATGGTACTCATGAAAAGAATGATTTTCTTCAAGCATACTCCTCCGTTTCTTAATTTCGCCGCTTTGTGACACTCCGCTTATCATTCGCCCGCCGTCCGGATTTCAAGCAGGGCGGATTTCCTTTCTTTTCTTAATCCGTACGGCCAAAAGCAAATTCAGACTTACGTGCCTGAGCGGTCAGAAAGTTGAATCCCTCCCCAAAGGGGAGGGGAACAGGAGGAGGGGCGCTTCTTCTAACCGCACAGGCGGATTTTTTTCAGTTCCGTTCGCCCGCGCTTCAAAACCGCAACGCCTCCACCCCGCCCATTCCCAGCGCGGTTTTGATGCCTACCCCCGCGAAATTAGAAAAAAACAAAATCGCGTCCGCTAACTGGCGCTGAAATCCGCGCAGATGATTTTCTATCACGAATTCCCCAACAAATCCGGGAATTTGATTTCCTTTCAGATGATAGGCGCTGTCCCGAATCCAGAAATGGCGAAAAGACAGGCCGTCCGCCATAGCTTGGATTCCCTCCCCGTCCTCATCTTCTATGAGACATTCGGGAATGCAGGCGTTCCATTTTTTCATCAGGCTCTGAAGAATCAAAAAACTGTCCGGGAAATTCCGGTATTTTTCCCGGCTCTTAAATGCGGCGGGCGTAAGGAATCGCAACGTATAAGCGCCGGATTTTCCATCCGTCGCGGACAGCAACGCCTCCACATCCGGGACAAAGCGGCGTTCCCGGCCTGAGACGTGAAGTCTGACCCGTTTCCGGGTCAGGGTCACGGACTGTACGCTTTCCAGATACCCGGATAAGGCGTCCTCACTGGCGTTTCCAAGCAGATTCACAACCCAGAGCAGACGCCCGTGGTCGACGCGCAGAAACTGGCTTACTGGCGTCACAATCGCGGCGTGGACGCGTTCGGAGAACGCGGGCGGAGCGTTTTCCAGCAAGGCGGCGTACAGGGCATAAGCCCATTCCGGCGTCAGAGAGTATTGGCCGTCGTGGATAAGTTGAATCCGGTATTGTGTCAGCATACAAATTTCCCCCGGTTTGGTCAGCGCCCGCCGTACTTGTCCTGTAGCGCCTTCAGCAAGTCCTCCATGGATTTCGGGGACGCTTCCTCTTCGGCGCGGGTCTGTTCCCAGTCTGTCCGCTCCTTTTGCAGAGAGGGCAAGGTTTGCCCCGCGTTTTTGCACGCCGTGTACTCGTTGACTTTCCGCCCGTCCTCCACGGCCTCCAGTTGCAAATAGGACACCTCGTCCGAATTGCGAATCACGCGCTTGATAAAGAAAAAGTCCTGAATCTCCGACATGGAGGAGGCGGACGAACCTTTGATTTTATACAGCCTTTTCAGTTCCCTGCCCGCGCTGGCATCGTAGGTTTTAATATAGCGTTCGACGCGTTGCGCCGCCTGTCCGCCCCGGAACTCGTCCCACGGCGTCGCGCTCAAATCGGCACCGTAGAGCCTGTCCGGGTTGAACTCGCGCAGAGTCCGAATCGTCAGCTTCACGCGCCCGTAACCGTAGGGCTTACCCATGCCGACGGTCTGGTAACAGTCTTCCTCCAGGCGCAGACACCAGAGCAGAAGTCCTAATTCCTCTTCCGACAGATTACGGTAGCGGACGACGCCGCGAAATTCGGTTCCAATCGGCAACGGGCGGAACGTAGTCCCGACTTTTTCCTTGCCCTCTTTGACTGCGGTTTTTTGCGTGTCCTTGAGCCAATACTGCTTGTAGCCGCGCAGACAAAACTCGTCCTGCGCGTAGTCCCTGCCTTCCTCCGTATAGCCGGGATACCAGCTTGGTTTCGGGTTTCCCAGAATCATGGAGACCGACGCGCCCTCGGCGGGGTCTCCGACGGCTTCCAGGTCGCCCACGCTGACGCGGGAACGGTACGCGCTCCCACCCTCCCGCGGTTCGGCGAAGCCCAGAATGGCGCGGGGATAGTCTAACTGCCCGACCCGCTTTCGATGGCTTTCGTGCAGTCCCTCGGCGATGGAATGCGGGTAGCCGATACGCGGAAAGCGGGACATTCCGAAATAGATATGCCCCTCGGTGTGGAGATAAAAGACGGGTTTGCTCTCCCCGTCCCGCGCCGGGAGTTCCCAGAAGCTGGCGCGGTCTTTGGGGAGACTGTTCCGGCGCTGTTCCAAGTCCGCCTGATAGGAGAGGATGTCGTCGTCAGAAATTTTCTCCGCCGTCGTGGACACCGCGTCCATTTCCGGGAACAGGTAAAGACAGTTCGGCTTGGCGACCGGGCGTCCGGTGTAGAGGAGCGTTCCCGGACGCATATTTTCTTGTGTTTCCCGCCCACGCGGGGCAATCCGCACGGCTCGCCCGTTGGCCTCCGTATAGGAGACCGATACCAAACGGGCGTCCCCCTCGCCAAACTGGAGTACGTCGGCATGGCTTCGGGGTACTCGAATAAGTTCGCCCAGCGCGGGATAAATGCAATACGACGGCTTCCCGTCGGCGGAATCTTCTCGTTTCAGCCAGCCTATCCGGACGTTTTTGGGTTCGGAATAGGGGGTGCCGTCGGGGGTCTTGCCGACGTTGACATCCAGCGTGTTGCGGTAGCGCTCTTTCAGGGGTCCGGCGGAACCGGTGCGCGCCCCCGCCATTTCGCGGTAGTAAATCTGATAATCTTCGAGGTCTTCGCCGGGGCGGATGACGCCAAAACCCAGAATCTGCATATTCTCGCGCAGGAGGCCGCGCAGGGTCGAGCCGGGAATCATCCGCTTTCCATTCGCACCCCGGAAAAAGCGCTGGATGTTGTCGGGGTACCGCTTGCCGTCGGAGACGAAAATCGGCGTCTCGGCGCGGAGCGAAATATGGATTTCCCCGCTTTTGAGATTCGGGAGAATGGCGTCGTGCCGGGGCAGTTCGTCGGCACTCCGGTAGGGAATCAAGACCTTGGTGGAGAAGGGGACAAACTGGAAGGGCGCACGAATTTTCGTTTCAGACATGGCTTTTACGCTCCTTTCCAGTCCGCCAGACGCGACAGCGCGACATAGGCCTGCCCGTCCTCGTCAAAGTCCAGGGTCTCCCGCACGGTCAGCAGGCGTCCGAACACCGGATTTCCGATTTCATACGCGGTTTCCAGCGTATGGGCTTCGGGCGTCTCCCGCAGGCTGACGGCCTGTAAAACGCCGTCGTCGCGGAAGAGGCGGATTTCCTCGTCCGCAGAGAAAAAGCGGGCGTCCAAAAGTTCCCCGTCGGCGGGAAGCGTCGGGGGCGTGAACCCCAGCGACACCGCGCTGAAGGTTCGCAGTAACGCGAACGGGAGACGCCGCCCCCGTTCCAGTGCCGCTTCCGGGGACAGGGTTTCCGATAAAAAAGGGGTAGATTTCATGGAAAAGCCTCCTCCCACGCCTGACGCCAGCGCGTCCAAATACCGCCCGCGTCGGAAACGGAGCGGACGCCGTTCCCGTCAAACGCCAAAGCAAGCCTTTTTCCGTCCGGGGTTTCGGCGCTGAGCGACTGCGCCGACAAGTAGCCCCGCCCAATCGCGCCGCCGCTGCCGAAATTGCACAGCCCCAGCCCGAAGTCCCGCAGGGCGTAGAGAACCAGCGCGCAACCCGCGCCGCAGTTCGCCGGAACCCGCACACACAATTCTAAAGTTCCGCTGACCGGCTCCTCGGAGAACAAGCCGCCCCGAATCACTCCGGCGGTAAAGCGGTTTATGCGGATACGGGTAATTTTTCTGTCGGGTTCACTGCCCCGAAACGTCACGTCTTCAAAAAGAACCTGTCCCGGCGTATGCTCGTCGCCGTCCGTCGGCTCGGAGCCGAAAAGTTCCCGCGTCAGGGACTGCTCCGGGTTGAAATAACGGGCGATTCTCTCGGCGTGGGCGCGTACCGCGCCTTTGACGGACGAACCGGGCAAAATCGGCGTTCCGTTCTCCCGCAGATGGGCGGTATAACTCCGGGGCGGCTCGCCCTCCGCGCCTTTTTTTTCAAGCTCTACGGAAGCCCCCTTGACCAGCAGACTGTCGGCGCGGCCTTTCAGCCGGAACACGACATACTCTCCGGGGTCGGAACCGGGCAGTTTCAGAGGCGTTCCGCCGTCTTCGCGTCCTTCCAGCCACGCGTCCCTGTCCGCCTGTTGCGACATATCGTAAAGGCGTTTGGAAACGTCTATTCTGACTTGTCCGAAACCGTTGGTTTTCTGCGCCCCCAGACGGATTTCCCCGCCGTGCAGAGCCGACAGTGTTTTTTCGACAGCCTCCAGTTCCTTTTGCAACCCCTCCCCGCCCAGCCATGTGAGCGTGAAGATGAACTCGCTTTCGGGCGGAATGTGGGCAATGTCAAATTTCGCGCCGTTGGCCGCGCTTCCGGTCGCGCCGTTGATTTTCAGGCGGGGACGCATGACCGACAACGTTCCGGCCGGAAATTTTCCGTCGGAAACGATAAGCCGTCCGGCCTGTCCGGAGACTTCCGCCCGGCGGTTTTCCCCGGACGGCGGCGGGAACCCGAAAAGTCCCAAAATCACCTCTTCCGGCGTTTCGCCGCAGGTCGTCAGCCAGCCACGCAGAGCCCCCGCGATGGAACTGCCCTGTAGCATGGGTCGCCCCTGACTGTCCCAGAGTACGCTTTCCGGGTTCGCGTCCGCGCCGCCAGTTCTCAGGGGCGTGACGCACCGCGCCCGGATACGATAACGCGCCGCAAGTGTGAAGGTCGCGTTCATTCTTTCGTTCGCCCCCTTCGGCTGAAATTAAACAATTCAATCAAAAGCCGCAGACGTTCCTCGGGGGAATCCGGGCAGGCGTCGAGTGAAAGCGTTTTCGACAAGGGCGCGTCCAGCGTGTCCCGCACGAACTTTCCTATATGGACAAAGCGGCTTCCGTGGCGTACTCCGCGCTTGAAAAGGTTTTTGTCGAGCCATTCGTCCAGCGCGTCCCGGCCGCCGCCCCGTGAGAGTGACGCCTCGCAAAGTGATTGTAGCGTCCCCAACTGACTTTTGGACAGCCCGCTGTCACGGACTTTCGGAACTTTGTCCGTCAGCCATTCATACCTTTTCCGACGCGCCTGAATTTGCCGATTCTGTTCGGAGGATTTCTCTTTCGGTTCGTCCGTTTTCTCCCGGAAACGGATGTTTTCAAAGAGGTCGTTGCGCAGGAAGAGGACTTGTCCCAGACCTTCGGCGCGACGGATTCCCAGCCCCGCAGTTTCCACGCGCCGCAGGGCGTCGAACGTCGGGGCGCCGCCATCGAAACGGAGGCGGAACACGCTCCCGCGCTCGTACATGGACGCGCAGGCCGTGCGGCACCCCCATGTGCGGTTGTAGCCGCTGAACTCCGTCAGGGACGCCGCGCACCTGTCCACGCACACAGACGCGACGCCTAATTTTTTGGCCAGCTTCGCCTCGTCGATTCCGCAGGGCGCGCCGTTGCCGTCGAGCATGGACAGCGGGGAGACGGCCAGCAGGTAGAGCGTATCGGGAATCGCGTCCCCCGCCCGGAAGCCGTACCCGGAGACCCAAGACGGAACTTCTGCGGCCTCCATAGAGAGAACCGTACACTTCCCGAAACCCGCGTAGCGGTCCGCGCCCAGCCAGACGGTGCCGCCCAGACACGCACTGATTTTCCCGGACAGTTCCGGATTATCCGTAAAAAAACAGCCCTCAAATTCCTGTCCGCCGTTGATGGTCTGCACGCTGAACAGGTTTTTGTCGGACTCCTCCGCCGCGCCGGACATCGCCGCCCGGTTGATACGGGTTACGCCGCCGACATCCGCTTTCCAACTGTGGAGAGTGTCGCCTTCCAGACGGCAGAACGCGCTGAGTTTAGCCCGCTTGTAGCCGTGGGGAACATCGCCGCTCCCGGTCAGCACGCTGATAATTTCCTTGCCGTCATTCTCGCTTTTACTTTCGCTCTTGTCCTCGTAGAAGCACTGCGGGGAGGGAATCCCGGCGACATCGTCATGAATCGGCGTGGCGTCCAGAAATCGAACGGAATCAGAAAGCAATTCCATTCTGTGTTCCGCGAACCAGTCCGGGTCAGAGGCCGACAGCGCCCCCATGACAAACCCGCGCAGAGCCGCCCCGGGGAGATAGCCCCGTGTGACGTAGTGGTTGCCCTGACTTTCGCCCAAATGCGTGATGAAAACCGGGGTGTCCGTGCGAATCCGGAAACGGACGCAACGGGCGTTGGGTACAGGCGCGACGCCCGCGCCGGAATCGTCCATGCGTACGGCGCGTACGCGCACTTCCCCGAAACCGCGGCTTCTCATCGTTCCGACCCAGCGTATCCCCATGAGCGCCTTTTGCAGAAGTTCCACATCCTCCGGGGCGCAGTATAGTTCCCCAGTGAAGCGCAGTCCCTGCCGGGCGCAACGCGCCTGACGGAGTGTCCCGGGGCGAACCGTCCCGTTTTCCAGACTGGTAAACGCCCGGATGAGACCGCATTCTCCCGGCGCGTTATTCATGCGTTCTTTTTCCGCCTTGGACAGCATTAAGGGCGTCAAGTGGACTTTTCGCCCGTTGTCGGCACCGTTCCATTCACCCTCTATATCGCCGCTCCAGCCGCCGCGCTGATTGCCTAAAAGGGCGGCCAGGTCGCCCTCCGCGCCGCCCGTCCAGACAAGGTAATTCGTCAGACTTTCGCGCAGAAGACCCTTGAAGGCGCTGCCTTTCAGGTACGGCCAGCCCTCGTCGTCCTGACACAGAGCCACGTCCTCGCCGCCGGGGATACTGTAGCCGGAACCGAAAATCACGTCCGAAAGCAGTTCCATTTCCACGCGCAGGCGCGCCTGTCCGCTCACGTCTCCACCTCCCCGAAAAATACGCAGTCGTCCATCATTTCAATGGCATCGAAAAACAGACAACGCTTGTTGCTTTCGTCGCCCACCGTGCGGAAAATGTCCTTGACGAGTCCCCCGCCGCCGATTATCTGCTCATGGGCTTTCTTATAGGCTTCCTCGCCGTACTGGGCGTTCAGACCGTGGTAAAGCAAATCGTGAATCTCGCTGTCCAGCATATAAAATTCGCTCTCGACTTCGCCCTGTTTGAGGGCTTCGCGCAGGTTCTTGATTTTCCCCCGCGCCATTTTCCCGGCCTCGCCCCGGATAGCCTCGCACATTCCGCGGAAAAAGCGCCATGTCCGGACGCCGCCCGTTTGCTCCCATAATTTTTTCCGCAAACCTGCCGTTCCTTTTTCATGCGAACTCTCTACGGGGACGAGAGGCAGTTCCACGCGGTTTCCGTCGCCGTCCAGCGCCGTCACCGCCACCGGGCGCAGTTCCAGACGGTTTCCGTCCTCCGTGCGGTAGTCCTTGCGCAGTTCCGACAGGCTGTCTTTGAGTTGTCCGAACTCGATATGCCAGTCCATAACGGAAACGCCGCTGTCCGGGTCGATTTTCGCTCCGAAGCGCTTACCCTCCGAGCATAAATCCTCCGCCAAATCGTAGGCGCGGCGGAAGGGGTAATTTCTGTGTACCAGCGCCACGCCCGCGCAGGCCGGATAGGGTCTGCCGTCCTCCGGGTTGCGCAAATCGGACAGCGCCTCCAGATACAATCTCGCGCACTCCAGACCGTAGCGCCCCGCAGTCACAAACGTCACGTCGTCCCCGGCCAGAATCACGGGGCGTATGGGAAGTTCTCCGCCCTCCTTGCCCATGCGCTGACAGTAATCCGCCAGCTTTTCCGCCGTCATCAGGAAGGCCGTCTCGAAATCATCCTGTATGCCGTCGCTGAATCTGCGCAAATGGGCGCAACTGTCGGGAAAGTCCAGCGCCCGTTTCTCAAAGTCTTCATACAGTCCGCGGGAACGCTTGCCCATGGCGTTTCCGTCGATATGCACCACGGCAAGAAAGTTATCGTCCTTATCGTCTCCCGGCGCGGCTTTCAGGATTTTTCCAAACTCCCGGGGATACGTCCAGCCGGGGACGCTCAAACGCTCCTCCATTTCGTCTATGGCGCGTTCAATATCGGGGTCGTAGCGCTCCGCCGCGCCCACGGGAAGCGGTGTCCAGCGTTCCCGGTCGAGCGCCTCCACGCCCACGCTCCGCCACCCGAACGACGCCCGCCGCCGCGCTTTCTTGGCTTCCAGCGCTTTGGTCAACGCCTCAAGGTTGTCGCCAAAGCTCAGCGCGGAATCGTACTCCATAATTTTCGCGTACAGCTCCATACCGGGGAAGCGGCGCAGCGCCGCCTCCGTCACCCGGGAGACGAACGCCCGAGCCTGTCCGTCGTCCGGGAAGCGCAGAACCGTATGCCCGCCGCCTGTGGAAACGAGCTGTTCTTCCCGAAAGAGTTCTCCGGCGGCTTTCCTGAAGAACGCGCCGCCGCCGTTCCCCGTGACATAGGCGATTTCCTGCGAACGCCGCACGTTGTCCTTGAGGGCGCGGCTGGAGAAAATATAGTCCTGCTTCCGGGAGACTTCCAAAATGACAAGTGTCAACGCGCCGCCTCCTTCCATACGCCGCTTTTGACGGAACCCGTCAAAAACTGTCGTCGCTTTCTTTTCATATCCTACCACAGTTTTCCCCTTTACGCAAGCCCGATTTTTCGCGTCCGCCCCGGAAAACGTCCGGGACGGCGCGGAAGGCGCTCACGCCACGATGATTTCGGACAGAATCCGGATGACCGTCCCAATGGGGTCGTCGGGGTCTACGGTCGGAATGCGCGGCTTGCCGCCCATCAGACTTTCCATACGCTCGCCTCCTTTCGCGGGAAGTTGTTCTGTCATCGTATCCGCCCCGGCGGGGAAGATTTCAGGGTTGCGCGGAAATTTTCTGAAAAAATCTCCGGAAAAGCGCTAACCCCCTTCCGGCAAGGGCGGAAAAGGCCTCCCGAAAGGGGGGTTAGCGCGGGCGGATGTCAAAAAAGTGCCGCCCCCGCAAAAAAAAATTGTGGAAAGCGCTTGCAATCCCCTTGCGCGTATGCTATAATACACTTCACGGGTTGTCGGAACGCCCAAAACGCCCAAAAAACGCAAACGCGGTTTGTGCATGTTTGCTCATGCAACCCGCGCCCCTCACGGGGACTGCAACACCGCCGCCATCAGCTCACCCCACGAGCACTCAAGCTCATGCAACCCGCGCCCCTCACGGGGACTGCAACGACACACGGCTCTGGTAGCCGCAGTACACCTTGGCGAGACATGCAACCCGCGCCCCTCACGGGGACTGCAACTATTCTTTGCGCTGGCGTTCGATTTCGCGTTCTGCGCGGCATGCAACCCGCGCCCCTCACGGGGACTGCAACTTCCTCCAACAAGTACGTGACGCAACGGGCGCGTTCGCCCATGCAACCCGCGCCCCTCACGGGGACTGCAACAAGTCTACGTGGCAATAAACCGGAGTACGGACTTTCATGCAACCCGCGCCCCTCACGGGGACTGCAACCATCTGGTCGCCGTCAAAGTCTGCCTGCCATCCGCTGCATGCAACCCGCGCCCCTCACGGGGACAAAAAAAGCCGTCCCGAACGCAAAACGCGTCCGGGACGGCTCTTTCGCTCAGTTTTCCACTCTCCGGCATTTATCGCAACACATCCTGTTTGTACATACGGAAAGCCGTTTTGACAATAGCATGGAAAATGACGGAGGTTTATATTTATGCCAAATGATGGACGACAAGGAGGACATGACTGTGCAAATTGGAA
>JAFXQV010000018.1 GCA_017526785.1 Oscillibacter sp.
CCTTTGTGGTTTGCGATACTGGCTTAGCTACTTCAGTAGTTCTGTTAGCTGACTTTCAGTCTGACAGAAGCTGGCTTTAGCCTGAGCGCGACTTTCAGTCGCTTATAACTCCACCGGCTTTAGCCGGTGGTAGTTTAATTGTGCGCGGCGCTTGAAACCGTATCAAAAATGAAAATCTCCCCCGGAAATCCGGGGGAGCGCGTTTTTATGCTGTCAGATAAGTTTCGCGGTGTTCATGCGGACGCCGGGACCCATCGTCGAGGCGGCCACGCAACTGCGGATATACTGACCCTTGGCGGCGGCGGGTTTCGCCTTGACAATGGCGTTCATCAGGACGTTGTAGTTTTCGACCAGTTTTTCAGGGCCGAAGGAGACCTTGCCAATCGGGCAGTGGATGATGTTGGTTTTGTCGAGGCGGTATTCAATCTTACCGGCCTTGACTTCCTGCACGGCCTTGGCGACATCGGGCGTCACGGTTCCGGCTTTCGGGGACGGCATTAAGCCCTTGGGACCCAGCAGACGACCCAGACGGCCTACCACGCCCATCATATCCGGGCTGGCTACTACTACGTCGAAGTCAAACCAGTTTTCCTTCTGGATTTTCTCGACAAGGTCCATGTCGCCGACGTAATCGGCTCCGGCCTCGCGGGCGGCGTCGGCCTTGTCGGCCTTGGCGAAGACGAGTACGCGCACGGTCTTTCCGGTGCCGTGGGGCAGCACGATAGCGCCGCGCACCTGCTGGTCGGCGTGGCGGGAGTCGACGCCGAGCTTTACGTGCAGTTCCACGGTCTCGTCGAACTTGGCGGAAGCGGTCTTGCAGACCAGCGCGAAGCCGTCCTGCGCCTCATATTGTGCGGAGCGGTCAATCTGCTTGGCGCTCTCCTTATATTTCTTACCTCTGAACAAAGTGATTCCTCCTCATAGTGGTTCTGCGGAAAGAGTTCCTCCCACTGGTTCCGGCGCTGTCAGTCGCCGACCACGACGCCCATCGAGCGGCATGTCCCGGCAATCATGCTCATGGCGGCCTCAAGGCTGGCGGCGTTCAGGTCTTTCATCTTGATTTCGGCGATTTTCTGCACCGACGCCTTGGAAATCGTGGCGACCTTGGTCTTGTTCGGTACGCCCGAACCGGATTCGATATTGCATTCCTTCTTAATCAGCACGGCCGCCGGGGGCGTCTTGGTGATGAACGAGAAAGAGCGGTCGGCGTACACGGTGATAATGACCGGAATAATCATGCCCATGTCGGCCTTTGTGCGCTCGTTGAACTCCTTGGTAAACGCGGCGATATTGACGCCGTGCTGGCCGAGCGCGGGGCCGACGGGCGGCGCGGGTGTCGCCCGTCCGGCGGGAATCTGAAGTTTTACATAACCAGTGATTTTCTGTGCCATAACGCGGCACCTCCTGTATCAATTGTGGTAAGGCGGGACGCCTTGGCGTCCCTCCCACGGCGGGTCAGGTCACGACTTCCACCTGGTCGAGTTCGAGGTCAACGGGGGTCTCGCGCCCGAACATCGACACCATGACGCTGACGCGGTTCTTGTCGGGTTCGACGACCTGCACCGTCCCCGTGAAACTCTGCAACGGCCCGTCCACGATGCGTACGGTATCGCCCACGCGATAGCGTACGACAATTTCGTGCTTCTCCATGCCCATTTTGAGAACCTCTTCCTCTGTCAGAGGAATGGGCGTGTTTCCGGAACCGGCAAAGCCTGTCACGCCGCGAATATTCCGCACCAAGTGCCAGACATCGTCGGACATGACCATCTTAATGAGCACATAACCGGGGAGAACTTTCCGTTCAACCTGCTTGGCCTCTCCGCTCTCGGTGATTTCCGTGACGGTCTCCATAGGAATTTCCATGCGGAAAATCTTGTCCTCCAAGTGGCGGCCGTTGACGAACTTCTCGATACTGGTCTTGACGGCGTTCTCGTAGCCGGAATAGGTATGGATGACATACCATTTCGCACCCTGTGACATGGTATCGCCTCAGCCGCCGAACACGGCAAGAATCATCTTGACCAGACTTGTCGCGGCGAAGTCGAAAATCCAGATACAAGCCCCGATGACCAGAGAACACAAAAGCACGGTAGCCGTATTTTTGGTGACGGTCTCGCGGTTCGGCCAGACGACCTTTTTGAGTTCGCCTTTCGTCTCGCGGAGCCACGAGACGCGGGCGGTTTTCTTCTTCTCCAAATCTGCCATAGTGTGTCACTCGCCCTTTCTCACTTGGTTTCGCTGTGGGGCGTGTGCTTCTTGCAGAAGGGGCAGTATTTGCTCAGGGTGATTTTGTCCGGGGTGTTCTTCTTGTTCTTCATGGTGTTGTAGTTCCTCTGCTTGCACTCGTTGCATCTCAGCGTGACTTTTACTCGCATAGCGGCGCACCTCCTTAGATGTCGGCACCCGTGGCGGGTGCCGCGGCCTCCCTGTTCGGAACGGATTCCCTCCCCGCGTCCCGGACGCGAACGCGCAAAAGAAAAGACCCTCTTACAGGTAGCGGACAGTATATCACAGTTTGTTTGCGCGGTCAACCGTTTTTTGAAAAATTTATGCGATTTCGTAGGGTTCCAGCAGTCGGACATTCCCGTAGTAGTCCAGAAACTCGCCGTCGACCAGATAGCGCACCTCGCGCACACTGTCCAGCGCGTGCAGGGAGCGGTCGAGCGACAACAGCGCCAGCGACACATTTACATTGTCGGGCAACGTCTCCAAGAGCGCCGACGACAGGTTTACAAAGCAAATGTCGTCCTCCTGCCACACCGAACGCACCCGGAAGCCCTCCGGGAACGCCCCGGACAGTTCGCGGTTTTCGGGGCCGTTCTCCACCGCCCGCGCCACGACCTCTACTTGTGTGTCGCCCTCGTACAGATTCAACGTCCGTTCCTCCGGCACCAGTTCCCCGGACGCATCCGGGAAGTACAGCGGAAGCGTCACTGTACCCACTACATCACCGTCCGGGAGTAACAGCACGTCCCGCGCCGTGAACGACTGCCTGTCGCGGTAATCCAGCGTCTGTCCGCCGACCGTGATACGCACCATCGAAATTTCGGGAATCTGCGTCAGCGTCAGCGTGACGGCGTAATCGGCGAGCGTCAGCCCGATTCCCGACAGCGACGCGTAAGGCCGCGAAAAGTCCACGGTTGCGCGGCTTCCTTCCAGCGTGACGGCGTTGAGCGCGGTTCCGGCGGGGAGCGTGTTCCGGTAGGCGTCGCCGTCGACGCCGCGCAACAGCGCCGACAACAGTTCCCGCGCCGTGTCCTCCGGGGCGGCGTCGGGGTCGACAGGCACCGCCGACGGCACCGCCTGTAACGCGCCACCCCCGGCGGCGTCGCGCAAGTCGCCGCGCAGAAAGTACAGCGAATAATACTCGGGCGTCCGCCCGGAACCCGGCCGCGCCCCGCAACCCGTCAGAAGCGCGAACACGCACAACCACGCCGCAACTCTCATAATCCGGCCTCGAACGCCGCGCACAGCGGGCGGCATACGCTGTCAAAGAGCATGACCCGCGCCGTTTTCGCGTTCGCCGGGACGGCGCTTGTCACCGTGGCAATGTCGGCGGGTACGTCTTGCGTGTTCGCCGACACAAATTGCCCGTTCGCGGCGAAGTACGACACCGCCACGGTCACGGCGTCCGGCGTGTCCAGCGTTACGAACAGATTGCCGTTGTACGGTCTGACAGCGGTTATCGCGTACGCGCCGGACGCGTTTTTGTCGGTAAAGTAGCCGGGCGCGGACGGCGCGTCAATCCGGGCATACGTTTTATCTGTATAATTGAAGTTATACTTTGTCCCATTCCCTCCGACCAGAGACGTACAGCCAGAAAACATGTTTTTACTGCCTTCGTACTCGTTAAGCTCACGTACAGATACGGTCGTGAACTTATTAGAAGCGTAGATTGTTTTCAAACTGAAACAACCTTGAAACATTCCGCTGATATCCGCGACATTAGAGGTGTCAAAATGAGATAAGTCCAA
Organism: Oscillibacter sp.; assembly: GCA_017526785.1. Lineage (GTDB taxonomy): Bacteria > Bacillota > Clostridia > Oscillospirales > Oscillospiraceae > Oscillibacter. The sequence goes on from JAFXQV010000018.1 coordinate 3,975, forward strand.
CATTTTCAGACTGTCGCAGATATAAAACATTATGCTCATATTTGTAACATGAAATGTATCAAAACTGGACACATCCAGCGCCGTTAATCCGCTACAGTTGTAAAACATAGCAGCCATATTCGTAACTTTGGCGGTATCAAAATGGGACACATCCAGCACACTTAAGCGGCTACATTCATAAAACATATATGACATATCTGTAACATTGGCGGTATCAAACTGAGATACGTCCAGCGTTGATAAACTGGCACACCAGCAAAACATATTCCACATATTTGTAACTTTAGCAGTATCAAAATGGGACACATCCAGCATTTTCAGTTCGCTACAACCGTAAAACATGGCTTCCATATTTGTGACATTAGCGGTGTCAAAACGGGATACGTCCAGTGCCGCTAAGTTGTTGCAGTGCGCAAACATCCAAGACATATCCGTGACTTTGGCGGTGTCAAAATAGAATACATCCAACGCCGTCAGATTACCGCATGACTGAAACATGGCATCCATATTCGTGGTATTTGTAGTATCAAAATGAGATACATCCAATTTTGTTAATTCGCTACAGTCAGAAAACATAAAGGACATAGCTGTAACTTTAGCGGTATCGAAGCGGGCTACATCTAATGTTTTCACACTGCTACACAACTGAAACATAGCTGTCATATCCTTGACATTTCCGGTATTAAAATGAGACACGTCCAGCGTTGTCAGCTCACTACAGCCGGAAAACATATGAGACATATTCATAACGTTCGCGGTATCAAAATGAGACACGTCCAGCGCCGTCAAATTATCGCACTCTGAAAACATCGCATACATGTCCATGACATTAGCGGTGTTGAAATGAGAAACATTGAGTGTTCTCAATCTACCGCACTTGTTAAACATAAATTGCATATTTGTGACTTTAGCGGTATCAAAATGGGACAAATCCAGTATCGTCAACCTGCTACACTCGGAAAACATCGAATACATATCTGTAACGTTTGTGGTATTAAAATGGGACACATCCAATGTTGTTAAGCCAAGACAGCTATTAAACATAGCGGACATATCCGTGACATTCGCGGTATCGAAATGAGACATGTCCAGTGATGTCAATCCGCTACAGCCATAAAACATCCCACTCATATCCGTAACGTTAGTCGTATTAAGGTAGGACATATCCAACTCTGTTAATCCGTTACAGTCGCAAAACATATAGCGCATATTTGTGACATGTGCGGTATCCAGATTTTTGATATTGTCTATGCGTTCCAGATTTTTACAGCCGTGGAACCAAAAAGCCGTTGAGGTCGGACTGACGTTGTTTTTGAAATTCACAACACGGATAGAGGAACGTTTGTCGTGCCACGGCGCGTAAGAATCCCATACGTAGGACGCGTTCAAATCGACCTTGTATGTGTTTGTGACCGTCTTGCCGGGTTCGGGGGTGTCGCCGTACTGGAAAACCAGCGTCCCGTCCTCGTAGAGAATCGCGTACACGTTATCCGCCGCCGCGTACGCGCCCACGGGGAGCAGTACCGCGAACACGAACAGCGCCGCCAGAATGCCAAGTACCTGTTTTTTCATGTTGAGTTCCTCCTTTGAAATGTTTCTCTTGCGTTATCCCCTAAAACAGTCTATAATACAGTCAGGAGCATACGAAAGAGAGGAGCGCTTGGAATGCGTAAATGGAACGAGCTGGAATTTGAGTGGGACGAGGAAAAAGCCCGGAGCAATTATATAAAACACGGCGTCCGGTTCGAGACCGCCGCCCATGTATTTGAGGACGAAAACCTGATTGAATACTACGATGAATACCACGGCGGTTCGGAAGAAAGATATCAGGTAATCGGCAAAGTAAATCAAATCCTGTTCGTGGTGTACACGGAACGCAAGGAACGAATCAGACTTATTTCCGCACGGAAAGCCACCAAAATGGAAAGGAGGCTCTATCATGACTGTTAGATACACTTTGAAGCGTGGTCAACCGCTTACACCCGCGCAGATTGCGGAGTTGGACGCCCTGAAAGACCGCCCGATTGTCTTTGACGAGGACTGCCCCGAAACCACAGAGGAACAGCTTCGACAGTTCAAGCGCGTCAACCCCCGCACGGACAGCGCCGAATCGGCGCGGAAATTCGGATAACCGCTACACGGGACGCCCTTTTCGGGCGTTCCGGCGTTTTACGGTACGGTGTCCAGTGCCGGCCAGCGGACTGTAAAGACCGCGCCGCCTAAAAAACGGTTTTCCGCCGCGACTGTACCGCCCCGGCGCGTCACGGTGTCGCTGACTATCGACAGCCCAAGCCCCGTGCCGCCCGCCTCCCGTGACCGCGCCTTGTCCACCCGGTAGAAGCGCTGGAAAATGCGCGGCAAGTCCTCCTCCGGTATGCCGCTTCCGTTGTCCTCAACTTTCAGCACGACTTCGGCTCCCTCGCGGCGGAGTGTGACCTGCACCGTACCGCCGGGGGGCGTGTACTTCACGGCGTTGTCGATGAGGTTGTAGAACACCTGATAAATTTCGTCCTTCGTGCCGGACACGGTACAGCTTTCCTCCGCGTGGTACGTCAATTCGATTCCCTTCTCCTGCGCGACAAGCGACATCATCCGTAATACCTGTTCGAGTACCGGAAGCATGTCCACGGGTGCGGGGGCGTCCAGTATGCCGCTGTCCAGACGCGTAAGGCGCAATAAGTCCTCTGTGATACGCGTCAGCCGCTCGGCCTCCGCGCCGATATCCGACACAAATTCCCGTGTCGTGTCCATGTCGATGTTGTCCGTCTGTAAGATGGAATCCGACAGTAACCGTATGGCGGCAAGGGGCGTCTTCAATTCGTGGGACGCGTCGGAGACGAACCGCCGCCGCGCCGTCTCGGTTTTCTGTAGGCGGTCGGTCAGACTGTTGAACTCCTGCCCGATTTGGGCGATTTCGTCGCGCCCGAAAATCCGCGCCCGCTGACTGTACGCGCCCTCGCGTACTTCGCGTATTGCGGTCAGCAACGCGCCGATTTTCCGCGCCAGTACCGCCGACAGCAACAGACTTGACACTAACACGCCGATTCCCGTTGCAATCGAAATCCGCATCAAGTTCGACTGCAAGCCTTCCAGTAACGCGGCCTGCGTGCGGTCGTACTCGTAGGCGTACACCGCGCCGATAATCTGATTCTGGTACAGCACCGGCGACGCGGCGCGGCTCCGGAACGCGCCATTTTTGTAGATACAACTGAACGCGTCATTTCCCGACAGCGCAAGTACCAGCTCCGTGTAAAAGACGTAATTGCCGACGGCCTCGCGGGTCTCGCGGGTGTCATAGAGGACGCGTCCGGCGGCGTTGGCAATCAGAACCCGGCTCTGTCCGCTCTCCTTGGCGGCGGGCATGACCGCCGACACGTTCTCCTCGTTCAGGTGGTCAAGCCCCGACAGCGACGAAACCAGTACCGACACCGACGACATCATGGCGCTTTCCTTCGACCGGAATACCATGTTTTCCGACACGAAAAGCGGGTACGTGTTCAGCAGAATCAGAACCGCCGCCAATATCAGGACGTACGAGACCCCAAACTGTACCTGCAGACTGTCCCAGAAGCGCTTTTTGTCGCGCTTGCGGACGCGGCGGCTATGCCTTGAAATAGTAACCAACCCCCCACTTGGTCATGATGTGTTCGGGCGTCGCGGGATTCTCTTCCAGCTTCTCGCGCAGACGCCGGATGTGTACGTCAACGGTACGGTAATCGCCTGTGTAGCTGTAGCCCCAGACAATATTCATGAGGTTCTCGCGGCTGTAGACGCGGCGCGGATTGCGCATAAGTAACTCGATTAAGTCGTACTCCTTGGCCGTCAGGTCAATGGTACGCCCGTCGCGTACGGCGACGCGTTCCTCCGTGTTCAGGGACAGCTTCCCCGCCGTGAGTACGGCGCTTTCCTGTGACCTCCCGGCGCGGCGCAACAGCGCCCGGACACGCGCTTTGAGTTCCAGCAGGTTAAAGGGCTTGGTCAGGTAGTCGTCCGCGCCGCACTCGAAGCCCATGAGTTTGTCGCTGTCCTCGCTCTTGGCGGTCAGCATGATAATCGGCACGTTGGAGAACTCGCGGATTCTCATGCAGGCCTCACGCCCGTCGAGTTCCGGCATCATGACATCCAAGATTATCAGGTCATAGCCGACGTTCCGCGCCAGTTCGACCGCCGCCGCGCCGTCGTAGGCGGAATCCACGGCGTAGCCCTCGTTTTCCAAATTGAACTTGATACCTTTTACTAACGTTCTCTCATCGTCGACGACCAGAATTTTCATGGGCAAGACCTCCGGCGGAAACAAGTACAGACGGCCAATCGGAATGACTGGCCGTCTGGGGATTTGGCGGAGCGGGTGGGATTCGAACCCACGAGGGATTGCTCCCTACCTGATTTCGAGTCAGGCCCGTTATGACCACTTCGATACCGCTCCATACGGGTTGACGGGGGACATTATAGCACACCCCGAACCGGAATGCAAGGGGAAATTTTACGGATTCAGGGCAAAGTTCGCCCCCTGTCACATAGCGACAGAGGGGCGCAAGGACATTTTTGTTACGCTATCGGCTGGAAGTCCAGACGCAGTGTCATTCCCAAGCCTGCCGCCAGACGCTTTAAGTCTGTCAAAGTCGGGTTGGCGGCTCCCTCCTCCAGACGCGCGATTTCCGCAGAGGAAATACCAGTCACTTCCGAAAGCTGTTCCTCACTGAAATTCCGCGCCTCCCGGCCTTCGATAATCGCCCGGATAATCTGAAATTCCGGTTCCAGCGCGTCCCATTCGGCCTTAAATGCCGGGTTTTTCATTGCTTCCGCGAGATATTCATCTAAAGTCAACATTTCCCTCTGCTCTCCCTTCACTCGTAGTCTGCTTTGGACGGCGTTTTTTGAAAATCCCTCCCCCGCGCAAACGGGAGAGGGCGTAACTTAGGCCGGGAAACTGACCGGATTGCCAATCATGGTCATGTCAGCGAACGAGTTGACCGCGAACGCCTTTAACTGGGCGATTTTCCCGCCGGAGTTGTCCACGGGAAGCGTAATTTTCACCGTTGCGCCCGTGGGTTCCTCGACTGTGGCGTACATCAGGCCTTGATATTGTCCGCTTTCGGTATAGGACGCAAGCAAGATAATCGGCGTCGCGCCGGAAGCGCGATTTGTAATGGAGACCGTTGCAAGGAAAGAGCCTGTCGGAATAGCCGTCAGCGTTTTTCCGTCCGTGTCGGAGACAGACAAAGCATTAATCCGGTATGTGGCTTCAACGGACGTGTCAAAGTGGATATTCGCACTGTCAAGCACCGTATTTCCCCCGTCCACGCTGATTTCCTTCCACATGCTTTCTGAGCCGTTGAAATAAACATCTTTCAGGGCAGAACAACCGGAAAACGCGTTCTCCTCCATAATCAATACGCTGTCAGGAATTGTGATTTCTGTCAGTGCAGGGCAATTCTGAAATGTACGTGTTTTAACAACAGGAATCTCTCCCAGAATGGTTACGTTTTTCAGTTTTTCACAACTTTGAAACGCGCTTGCGCTGACATATTCTACGCTTTTCGGAAGCACCACACTCGTCAGTCGGTTACATTTATAGAATGCACCTTCCCCGATACTGGTTACTCTGTCGGGCATGGTAAAATTGAGCAAATTTGAACAGTTATTGAATACATGGGCTTCGATACTTGCGATACCATTGGGAAATGTGATTTTTGTCAGACTGGTACACCGTTGGAATGCGGCTTCTTTAATTTGAACAAGGCTATCTGGCAGAGTAACCTTTGCCAAATTCTCAAGGCCTAAAAAGGCATTAGTGCCAATACAGGTTATCCCGTTGCTGATTGTGAGTGATGTAATTAGGTTGAGGCTTCTGTTCATGCCGTCGTGGTCTCCATACCACGGAGCAGTGGAGCGGCTATGTTCCCATTCACTCCATAGAAGGCTTCGCCCATAATCACGAATTGCGCCAGTTCCGGTGATTGACAAATTGCCCTTACTATCCAGCGTCCACTGTACGCTACTGCCGTTTGCGCCACATTCGCCTTTGGCTACAACGTCGTCTGCCTGTGCGTACACCGCCAGCCAAGCCGCCAGCATACAGCACACCAGAATTATAGGTAACAGTCTTTTCTTCATAGCAACCCCTTTCACATCGAAAGTCGAACGTGTCCGACAGCCGGGGGCATAGAACGACGGACAAGGCCGCCGTTCCGCCTTTCCGGTCTGCCGGAAACACAATAACGGCGTTGAGTACCATACTCAACGCCGCCTTTATACAGGCATACCACATTGACCCTATTTTTCCCCGCAATCCGTCCTTGATAAAAAATCGGGCGTACGGGTATAATAAGGCTTACGCGGTGCGATTTATCATATAAATACAACAAATCGCTGGGTTGAGTGGGGGTACACTCGACGCAGGGTCGTTTGGGTCTCGCGCACCCGGCGACCTGCCGCCTTTACTGTGTCTCCATCGTCACTATACCACATCCGTAGACAGAATGCAAGCGTTTTTTTGGAAAAAAGTTGCACGCCACCCTTTCCCGTTATCGGGGCAGGGTGGCGCGTTGCCGTCACTCGCGGTCGATATACGCAGCGGCGGCATATCCGGCGTAGTCGCGCCAGTGGACGACGTACCAGCCGTCCCACTCGCCGTACACGTCGACCCGCGCCCCGTTGGGGAGGTCGGCGAGAATCGGCGCGGCGGAATCGGGGCGTTCGCGGAGGTTCAGCGTGCCGTAGTTGAGGCGCACCACGGCGGGGAACGGTTCCACGGGCTGAATAAAAGGCACGTCAAAGTATTCAGTCAAGGCACGCGCCAGCGCGGCGGCGATTTCTTCGCGGTTGTTCTCAATCCAGCGGGCGTCGTCGTAGTTGTCGTGATATCCGATTTCGGCGAGTACGGAGGGGGCGCTTGGGCGTCGGACTTCGCCCAGAGAGGTCGTCGGGCGCGTGGTGACGAGTTCGGGCAGGGGGTAAATGGCGCGGAGTTCGTCGGCGATGAGTTCAGCGGCGCGGAATCCCTTTGCGCTTCCGGGGTAGTAGAACACGATAATTCCGCGCAGACGCCCGGCTGTGGCCTCCGGGGACGCGTTCGAGTGCAGGGCGAGATAGAAGTCATAGTTACTGGAATTGCCCCGCCGGATAGCGTCGGCGGCGGTGCCGTCGGGGTCGTTGCGGCCGTACCGAATGGCATTGGCGTCGAGATACGGAATCAGGGCGTCCGTCAAAAGGTTCATCTGGTATTCCTCGGAGCCGCTTCCGGTTACGTACGGGTTCCAGTCCTGCGTGGACGGGCTGAGAAAGACAGTCGGCATGAAATATCACTCCTTTTCCCATGCTATGCGGCGGCGGGAAAAGGAGTGAAGCGTTATTCGTCGTAGAAGTCCAGAAACGAATAGGCGTTGCCGTGGCGCTTGAAGCCGGGGAAGGTGTCGAGCTGTACGCCGTGAATGGCGCGGAACACGCTCTTTTCAATGTTGGGGTTGTCGCGTTTGAGGGTGCGGATAAGCGCCTTGATTTCCTGCCGCTTGCTCTCGCCGATACCGTCCGGGGCGGCGTCGCGGGCTTCGGTGAAGCGGCAGGCGCATTGCAGGAAACGCAAGTTGTTATAGTTCTTCCACGCTATGATGGCGTCCTCGTGGACGCAGTAGAGGGGGCGGATGAGTTCCATGCCGGGGAAGTTCTGACTGTGCAGTTTCGGGGGCATGGCCTGAAGCTGCGCGCCGTAGAAGAGGCCTAACAGCGTGGTCTCGATAACGTCGGACATATGGTGGCCGAGGGCGATTTTGTTACAGCCCATGTCGCGGGCTTTCTCGTAGAGGAAGCCGCGCCGCATGCGGGCGCAGAGGTAGCAGGGATTCTTTTCCGCCCGGAAAGCGACATCGAAAATGTCGTTGGAAAAAATCGTGATGGGAATGCCCAATAATTCGGCGTTTTCGCGAATGAGTTGGAGGTTTTCGGGGCGGTAGCCGGGATTCATGACCAGAAAGGACAGGTCAAACGGGCGTTCGGTGTGGCGCTGTAACTCCTGCATGAGCTTGGCCAGCACGGCGGAATCCTTGCCGCCGGACAGGCAGACGGCGATTCTGTCCCCCGGCGAGACAAGTTCGTAGCGCTTGACGGCGGCTATGAACGGCTTCCAGAGCGTCTTCCGGTACGTGGTAATCAAAGCGCGTTCGGCGGTTTCGCGGGGCGTGAGCGTCTTTGGCACGGCGTCACGCTTTCCCGGACTGCGCCTGTCCGCGTTCCCACGACAAATAGCCGTCCAAAATGAGCGCGGCGGCGACGGCGTCCACGACGTTTTTGTGCTTTTTACTGTTGCGGCCGTTGGCGCGTAGAATCTGGTGGGCGTCAATGGTGGTACGGCGCTCGTCCCAGAGCGCCACGGGAAGCCCGGTTTCGGCGCGGAGACGTTCGGCGAACGCCTCCGCCTTTTCGGCGCGGGAGCCTCTGGAGCCGTCCATGTTGACGGGGTGGCCGAGGACGAGTTTCCCGACGCCGTACTCCGCCGCGACGGCCGCGATACGGGCTATCACGTCCTCCGGGCGGTAGGCGCGTACGGTCTCCGTATGTCCGGCGAGCAGTCCGGTGGGGTCGGAGACGGCCAGCCCCGTGCGGGCGTCGCCGTAGTCGATGGCGCAGACACGCATGGGTTACGCCTTCACGGTGCCGTCGGCGTTGAACAGCGGCAACGGCGCGAGATAGCGGATGTCGGGGCGGTTTTTGGAGTCGCCCTCCGCGAGTACGGCGATTTTCCCGGCGACGGTGCCGCCGGCCTTTTGAATGAGTTCCTCCATGGCGCGCAGGGAGCCGCCCGTGGAAATCACGTCGTCGACGATGAGGAGCCGCTTCCCGCGAATGAGCGCCACGTCGTCCTGTCCGAGATAGAGCCGCTGGGGGTTCGCGGTCGTGATGGACTTGTCCTCCACGTAAATTGGGTCGGGCATGTAGGCCTTTTTCCCCTTGCGGGCGATGAAATACTTTTCCGCGCCGGACTGCCGCGCCATTTCGTGGATGAGGGGAATACTTTTCGCCTCCGCCGTGAAAAGGTAGTCGTACTCCGAGGCGGGAACCAGTTTCAGCAGTTCCCGGGCGCAGGCCACGGTGATTTCCGCGTCCCCGAAGCAGATGAACGCGGCGATATACAGGTCATCCGTGACTTTGCAGAGGGGCAGTTCCCGCGTAAGTCCCGCGATATTCATGGAGTATGTCATGGCATCGTTCCTCCTGTGTGGTGTCGGATTCGGGCTGACGGCCGTTTTGCAACATTATAGCGTATCTGCGGGAAAAGTCAACGCTTCCGGGCAGGCGGCGGGGGACTTCTACGCGGGTACGGCAGGCCGGGGCGGAGGCGTCATTTTCGGCGCGTTTCTGCGGGGGCTTCTCCGACGGCACCCGGCACGACTGATGTTTTTACTGAAAATTTAACATATTTGTAAAAGTTTCCCACGAAAACCCCTTGCAATTCCCAATGGGATTTGCTATTATGAAATGCGAGATTGCGGGACATTGTGTCCACTTCCATGCACTCACGCCGAAACCGTAAAATGTCCGCCGGAGGGACTTGCAAAAGAGGGGTGTCTCGGAACGCGGCCATTCCCGGCCACGGCAATTCTTGAAAAGGAGAATGACCAATGAAAAAAATCCTTTCCTTGGCTCTTGCGCTGGTCATGACGGTGTCTCTCTTCACCTTCGCCCCCGCCAGCGCGAGCGCCGCCTTTACGGACAGCGGCAGCATTACCTATAAGGAAGCCGTTGATGTCATTTATTCCCTTGAAATCATGGGCGGCTATTCCGACGGCAGTTTCCGTCCCAACGGCCCCCTGACGCGCGGCGCGGCCGCCAAAATCATCTGCAACATGATGCTGACGCCGCAAATCGCCGGAAATATGTCCAACGATACCGGGACGAAATTCAAGGACGTTCCCAAAGGCCACGTTTTCGCGGGTTACATCGCGTGGTGTGTGCAGGAGGGCATTGTCTCGGGCTACTCCGACGGCACCTTCCACCCCGGCGACTCCCTGACCGCCCAAGCGTTCCTGAAAATGCTCCTCTGCGCCCTCGGCTACGACGCCACCATTGAGCATTACACCGGAAGCGGCTGGTCGAACAACGTCATTAACCAGTCCCTGATGATTGGCCTGAACAACGGCCTTGCCAACACGCTGAACGGCCCGGCCATGGTCAACCGTCAAGACGCGTGCCTGTTCGCGTTCAACACGCTGAAATCCGACCTCGTGGAGTACACCGGGAACCGGAACAACCGCGCCGTCAGAACCACCACCGCCGAAAGAGGCACGTACATCACCGCCGAAGCCGCCTCTCCCTATACGCTCCAGTTCGCCGAGCAGTATTTCAGCGACCTGAAGCAAGCCGCCAACACTACGGACGCTTTCGGCTGTCCCGCGACCAAGTGGACGCTGAAAAACTCCGACGTGGGAACGTATCTGGCCACCGTGGACAAGGTCTACTATAACGAGGATGTCACCGCCGGGCAGGTCTACAACGACCTTGGGCTGACGGCCTCCGCCCCGCTGACCTTCTACGTCAACGGCGTGGATGTCACGAAATCCGGTTCCACCATCAGCAAGAACGACCAAACCAAACTCAGCGCCCTGATTACCACGGCCAACACCATTGGCAACGGCGTCGAAGTCCGCGCCTTCCGTACGGACAGCGGCAGTACGCCCTCCGTCGTACTCAGCGCGGTAGTATACTATCCCGGCACGGTCGCCTCTGTGCGGAGCGCCACGGAGACCAGAGGCCGCTATATCACCATTAACGGCGTCGGCGACACACGCGCCCCCTCCGCGCTGTCCGCCACCAATAACCAGTTCGAGACCGAGGACTTTGAGACGGGCGACATCGTGGCCTACACCTTCTCCGCCATGCCCGGCAAGACGGGCATTCAGTCCGTGGAACTGCTCGACAACGAGAGCGGCGCGCTGACCCGCGTCAACACGGCCACCGGCCTTGTACTCGACGGCAACACATACGAAAACGCCCTGAACATCGTATACGGCAACGCCGAGGGGACGGAAAACGCGCTGGCCATCAGCAATAACTACAATATCTACCTGTTCACGCTCGACGGAAAAGAAATGGTCATGTGGGTCGAGAACGTGCAGGCCTCCGCCAACAGCTACGCGTGGGTCAAGAACCTGAGCAACGGCCGTCAGGACTTCGACTACGCGCAGGCCAAACTCGTGTTCTCCAACGGCTCCGAGCAGGCCGTGTCCCTGAGTACCTACGTCGTCGACGACGTGGACGCACTCAACCACCACGTAGTCACCTACTCCGTCGACAGCAACGACCGCTACACCCTCAAGCCCCTTGAAACGACCTCCGGCGCGCTGACCGTGAAGAACCGCAACGCCGCGGGCTTGCCCGAGGGCATCGTGGCCGACAACGACACGACCTTTATCGTGGAGGACAGCGCCTCCAAGACCTACAAGGTCTACAGCGGCATGCGCAACACGCCCAACATCAAGACCGATAACGCCTACGTCTACTCCGCCAACGGAAGCGCGGTCATGGTCTTTGTGTCCAACGCGACGATTACCACCAGCAAGGGCGACGTAATCTTCATCGCGGCGAACTCCGCCACGAACCCCGTACGCGCCAAGTCCACCTACCGCACGTTCAACGCCGTTGTGGGCGGGCAGATTACCAAGGTCAACGTCTTGGTGGACAGCGTTCTGGGCAACGACGGCGAAAATCCGAAGTCCGGCGCGCAGTTCACCGTCAGCAATGACAGCGTGAAACCCGCTCCCGAAAGCAGCGTCATTCTGGACAATACCGAGTACAACGCCGATGAGCTGATTATCGGCGGCACCTACAACAACGCCAATGTCACGGTTGGACGCGTACAGGGTCTGGCCGCTCCGTCTAACGGAGCTATCCGTCTGGGCGGCTCCAAGGGCGCTCTCATGGATTTGAGCAACTCCGTCAACGTCTACTCCGTCAGCACTAGCGGCCTTATCAGCAAAATCAACCTGAGCAATGTAAAGGCCGACAGCGAGGCGTGGGTCTACTACACGCTCGACAACAAGGACATTACCAACCTGTTCATTCTCCGCGTGGAAGCGAAATAAGGGACTGTCAAGCGCCCCTCTCCCGGTTTCGGGGGAGGGGCTATTTGTTGTCAAAATGGGGGCATTTTCATATACTGTTCGTTACGCGTACGCGTGCCACCAGCGGAACAGGAAGCGCTTCCAGAGATTCAGGCGGCTGTAGAGGCTGTCCGCCGCGCGCTGGCAGAGTTCGCGGGCGAAGCTGTGCGCCGCGTCGGGGACGGCGTTGTGACCGTACGCGGCTGCCTCCGCCGCCCGGCGCAGTTGCGCGGCGTCGGCTTGCGATATCGACGGCACCGCCGCCGAAAGCCGCGCCGGAAAATCGGGCTCCTGTCCGTCGCAGTCGGTCAGCAGGCCGGAAAACTGCGTCATGGACAGCAGACGCCCGAACGACACCCGGCAGTCCGCCGCCGCGTAACGCGACAACTTGCGGCGTCTCCGGTACAGGAACCCCAGCGCGACGGGAACCGGAACGAAAAACGGTACCGCTTGCAGGATGTCCAGCGCGGCTTCCCGTGTCCGACGGGGCATGCCCTTTGTCATGGACAGCACGAGGGACTGTCCCGCGTGGCCGGGGGCGCGGCTCCTGTCCGAGACCGGAAACGTGAAATTCAGGTCGGCGAGGCGTTGCGCCAGCAGGTCGAGGTTCAGTCCGGGGTACTCCGCCGCAATCACGCCGTCTGCGGCGGGCGTGACCTCCACGGGCGTCCAGCCGTAGCCGGGCAGGAAGATTTCAACCCACGCGTGGGCGGAAAAGTCGGTCAGCACCGCCATTTGTGTTCCCTCCGCGTAACGCGCCTCCCGTTCGGCGGGGTCAAGTATTATGGTACTGTCCAACATTTCCCGGACGCTGTAGAAGTCCTCCGGCATAGCGATATAGCCCGTGGCGTAGCGCGCCGGAATCCCGTACAGGCGGTACATCAGCGTCGCCGCCGACGCGAAGTGCTGACAGTACCCGAGGCCGTTGTCAAACAGGAAATACTCGACCATGTCCCGGTTGAACGGCGTCCAGCCGGGCGTCAGAGAGTAGGAGGCGCGGCTTTGCAGGGTGTGCAGGATAAAGGCCGTGATTTCGTCGGTGTCGGTCAACGGGTGTTCGCGGCAGAGTTGCGCGAGGCGCGGCACGCGTTCGACGGGGACTTGCGTGTAGGCGCTCAGGCAGTTTTTGAGATAGTGTTCCTCAATCCATTGGTCGGTGTCGGCGTCGGGGTCGTCCCAGTCCATGGAAAGTTCGCTCTGCTCGTAGAATTTGAACATGGGCGCGTTGATGTCCCGATTGATAAAGCGGAGGCTTTCCTGTCCCCACGCGCTGTAATAGGGCGTGTAGGCGTGGAGGTACTCGCGGCTGCTGTTTTGCACGGTCAAGCGGATACCGTCCGGGGCGTCGGGGTTTGAAGCGGAATTCCGCCGCCAGTACATCCCGTCGAACTGACGATACATGCCGCTGACTAACAAATCCGTCTCCGACGACGAACCCTCCCAGCCCGCCAGCCAGTCCGAGGCCATGTCGCGGAAAATCTGCAGTTCCGTGTCGAGCGTCCAGTCCCAGCCGGAACGCGTGTAGGCTCCGCCGGAGAAGCCCCGCAGATAGACGGCTTTTGACGGCTTCCTGTCCGTGGTCAAAATTAAATGTGTCGCGCCCGTGGGATACTGGTTGCCGCGGTTGAGATTTCCGCCCGTGACGGGGGTCGTGTCGGAACCGGTCAGGCGGCTGATGGAACGTTTCAGGAAGCCCTCCGCCGCGTAGGCGGGGGCGTAAAGCCTCTCGTCGTCGCGCAGGGACAGCGGCACGGCCAACAGCAACACGGCCGCCAGCGTCAGCGACATGACCGCGCCCGTCAGCGCCGTGAGGCGGGCGCGGGACGGTAACGCGAAATCGAATTGACTTTGCCGCATGCCGGAGCCGTTCATAGCCCAGTAGCAGAACTGGAACAGCAAGGCCAAAACGGCCGCTTCCAAGGACAGGTGAAGCCCAATCAGCGACCCGAGCAGAAAGACGACCAGTGTCAGACTGTACGGTATGACATGACTGCCGATTAGCAATTCACTGCTGAAAAAGAGCAGTACCAGCAGAACCGCGATGAGCGCGGCGGCGAGGTCAAAGGGGACTGTGTAGCCGCTCTCGTGGTTCAGCAGTAACAGCCGTACGGCGCCCGTGAGCTGTACGGACAACTCGTCTTGCAAAAGCACGCAGGCGGCGCACCAGAGCGCCGCGCAGAGCATGGAACACAGCACCGCCCAGCGCCAGCCAATCCGCGCCACAGTCCAGAGGCAGACGCACAGCGACGCGGCAATCAAGAGCGTACGCGGCACGGAGTAGAGCAGGCCGTCGGCCATGGGCAACAACAGAGAGCAGACGCCGGAGAGTAACAGTAACAAATGCGCGACGGCGGGGGGTTCGGAGGCTTCCCGCGCCGTATGCACGATAATTTTCGCTTTTTTCGCCATACAGATTCCTTTCGGGGCTGTCAGACCACAAACGTTTTTTCGAGAATCTCCGGCACGGGGTCGGAGGCGTCGAAGCGCCACAGGAGTTCCGCGCCGCGCGTCCAGCACAGTTTCGTATTCAGGGCGAAATCTGCCAAAACGGGTTCCGGGGTGCCGTCGGGCGGCTCCGAGCGGTACAGGCGCAGGAAAAACGCCCGACAACTCTGTGTGTCCGCCACGTCCCATTGCAAGTCCCGCGCGCCGTCGCGCCAGAAAATACGCACCGCGTTTCTATGGCGCAGAAGCCCCAGAATGACCGCCGACAGCACCTCATAAAACGCGTCCCACTGTTCCGGGCGCATGCGCGCCGCGTCCGGGAGGTCAAGCGAGAGCGTGAAGCGCTCCTCCCGTTCGTCCTGATAGTCACGGCTCCATAGCTGTCCGGTTCGGGCGCTGAGCTTCCAGTGAATCGACCGCGCCGAGTCGCCGGGGCGGTACTCGCGCAAGTCCCGCGCTTCGGGGGAAATGCCGTCCAGCGGCAGGGGAACGGCGTCACGGGTCTGTCCGCCGGGGATTTCGGGCAGTGCGCGGGGGTCTATGCGCAACGGGCGCGGCGGCGGGAGTACCGCCAGCGTCATATGTTCGCGCTTTTTGCGCCTGACCGGGAACAAAAAGAGGTAGTCCCAAGTCAGAATCTGCCGGAGTTCGATATCGAGCGCCCCGCAATAGGGCGGCCGCACGTAAAATTCGACTTCCGTCGCCCGGCCGGGTTCCGCGCCGCCGTAGAAATATTGCGTCGTCTTACGGCGCTGGGCGGGGTAGCGGAACGACAGTTTCAGGCGCGGGCGGCCTATCGGGAGGCGGCCTTTCGCGTCGAGGCGTACGCGGCACGGGCAGTCGCGCCCTTTCTCGCCGAAAACGGCGTCAGCGGGGAAGGAGGCGTCGAGCGTGGCGCGGAAATACACGGACACCGCGGCCATGACCGCCAGCAGCCCCAGTTCCGACAGCAACAGCACGGTCAGCGACAGCGTACGGAACATCCCCGCCAGATACCACGTCAGCGCGACCAATAACAGCCAAGTACCCTGTCTTGTCATCGCCGCGCCTCAATGGGGGGCTTCCGGACGGTTCCGGCAATCTGCCGGAGTATCTCCCTTACGGTGACATGCCGCGCCACGGCGTCGGCGTTGCGCGTCAGGCGGTGCGCGGCGACGTACGGGAACTGCCCCAGCACGTCCGAGGGCGTCACGAAGTCGCGCCCCTCGTACCACGCCGCCGCCTTGGAGAGCTTCACTAAGGCGATAGTGGCGCGGGGTCCCGCGCCCTGCAACAGAAGCGCGTGGTCTCGCGTCGCCCGCACAAGCTCCGCCAGATAGCGGTACACTTTGTCATGAATGTAGACATCGTGAATCGCGGTCTGAATCGCGGCCAGCTCGTCGCGGGAGAGAATCGGCGACAGGTTGTCCACGGGGCGCGTAATGCCCACGGAACGCGCCATAGACAGTTCACTCTCCAAGTCCGGGTAGCCCAGCGACAGCGACACGGCGAATCTGTCCGCCTCCGACTCGGGGAGTGGCTGTGTCCCGGCGCTCCCCAGCGGGTTCTGCGTGGCAATCACCAAAAACGGCTCCGGTAACTTCCGCGTGACGCCCTCCGCCGTGACCTGCCCCTCCTGCATGGCTTCCAACAGCGCGGACTGCGTTTTCGGGGACGTGCGGTTTAACTCGTCCGCCAGAAGCAGGTTGCAAAACACAATCCCCGGCTGATATACAAACGCCTCCCGCTCCCGGCGGTAAACCGAAAAGCCCGTCAAGTCCGACGGGAGTACGTCCGGCGTGAACTGTACCCGCCTGTAATCCAAGTCCAGAGTCTTTGAAAACGCCATGGCAAGCGTTGTCTTGCCGACGCCGGGGATATCCTCCAGCAGAATATGTCCGCCGGCCAGAATCGAAAGCAGAACTTCCCGTATTTCCCGCTCTTTGCCGAAAAGCGCCCGTCCGGCCTGCCGCACGACTTCCGCCGCCCTCTGTGCGTATCTGTCCATTGCGTGCCTCCCGCATGATGGTTCGTATTACGCACCTATTGTACGCGAAAGCGCGGCGTTTGTCCACCGGTTTTTTCGCGCAATTCTCCTTGGAAATCGTTGACAGTGCCGCGCAATCGCCGACCCGCTCGAAACGCTTCTTGACATTCCGGACAAAGTGGAGTATGATAAAGTGTCAAGTTTATCATAAAAATATCGTCTTTTCACCCGCCCGCCCGTTCATCACGCGACAAAGGAAGTGCTTTCATGTTGGATTTTCAAACCGGATTCTACGAAAAACTATTCAAGTCTCTGGACAACAACGCCGTGATTATGCGGGTGGAAGACGACGGGCGCTATTATCCGGTTTGGTGTTCCCGCGAGTTCACGGAAATGATTGAGGGTACGGAAGAGGAGTTTATCAGTCTGGAGAGCGGCGGCACCATGAACACCATTTTTCCCGACGACCAGCCGGAAATTGCCTATTTATTCCGGCACCACACCGCCCGGGACGGCTCCAACAGCGTGACCGTACGCATATACACGCTCAAAGGCAATCTTCTTTGGGTGTGCATTCACTACGCCTTTATCGAGGAGGACGGCGCGCAGTACGCCTACTGTACCTACTTCAACGTCACGGACTTGAAGGAGAGCCAGCGCCAGACACAGACCATGTACGAAGGCCTTAACCGCGAACTCAGCACACTGGCCAACGAGAGCCTGTCCGTGTTGCGATTCAATCTGACAGAAGGCGTCGTGGAGGAAATCCACGGTCAGGACATGTACGCGGAAGACCGGGTGGGCATGTCGGTCTATGAGATGTTCCACGTCCGCCTGCGCCACATGCCGTTGGAATCCGACCGCGAAAACTGCCTGAAACTCTTCACAATGGACAACCTCCGCGAGCATTACTACAAGGGCGAGGAGCCCGTATCCGTGGTGGTGTTCTCGAAGCGTCAGTCCGGGCGGCAGTGCTTTGTACGCTGTTCGGCGTCCATGCGCAAGGACCCCGTGACAAGCGACTGGGTGGCGCTGGGCGTCGAGTCGGAGTACAACTACCAAATGGTCACGGAAGTGCTGAACGGAAAGATTCTGGCGCAGCAGTACGACATGGTCTGCTATCTCGTCGGGGACAACTACGGCGTCGCCATCGGGGACGCCGCGAACATCAGCAAGGGCAACATCTTTCCCAAAGAGCGCAACGGCAGTTACTCGGACTACCTGCGCGAACAGGTACTCCCGGCGGCCTCCGAGCATGTCCACGACCACGACGAGTTAATGAAATCCCTTTCCCTCGCGACCGTTGAAAAGAAACTGGCCGAACAGGAACCCTATACCGTGGACGTGACATGCGACATCGACGGGGAGATTTACAACAAGCGCTTCATGTTCTTCACGGTCGACAGGCAGACAAAATTCTACATTCTGCTGAAATCCGACATCACGGAACTGCTCCGCGAACAGCGCGAGCAGAACAACCTCATGGCGCGGGCGCTGGAAGAAGCCCGGCAGGCCAACGTAGCCAAGACGGCGTTTCTGTCCAGCATGAGCCACGAAATACGAACGCCCATGAACGCTATCATCGGCCTTGACAGTATCGCCCTCCGGAACCCCGACCTCCCCGCCCACACCCGGGAGCAGTTGGAGAAAATCGGCGGGAGCGCCCGGCACCTGTTAGGCCTCATCAACGACATTTTGGACATGAGCCGCATCGAGTCGGGGCGCATGGTACTCAAAAACGAGGAATTTTCCTTCGGCGACATGCTCGACCAAATCAACACCATGATTCACAGCCAGTGCCAAGAGCGCGGCCTCCACTACGACTGCGCCATACACGGGAAAATCGACGAGTATTACATTGGCGACGCCATGAAACTCAAACAGGTGCTGATAAACATTCTCGGCAACGCGGTCAAGTTCACGCCCGCCCCGGGTACGGTATCCATGAGCGTGGAGCGTACCGCGTGCTTCGAGGACCATTCCACCGTCCGCTTTATCATCAAGGACACCGGAATCGGCATGGACAAGGCCTTTCTGCCCCGTATCTTCGACGCCTTCAGTCAGGAGAACGAGAGCCGCACCACCAAATACGGCAGTACCGGCCTCGGCATGGCCATCACAAAGAACATCGTCGAGATGATGAACGGTACGGTTTCCGTACAGTCGGAAAAGGGCGTCGGCTCGGAGTTCACCGTCAACGTCACGCTGAAAAACAGTAACCGCACAGAGGAGGCCGCCGACAACTTCCACCCGCAGGACATGCGCGTGCTGATTATCGACGACGACCCCATAGCGTGCGAACACGGGAAGTTGGTGCTGGAAGAGGTCGGCATCGCGACCGACACCTGCATGAGCGGCGCGGAGGCACTCAAAATGATTGAAGTCCGCCACGCCCGCCGCGAGGCCTACAATCTGATTCTTGTCGACATGCAAATGCCCGAAGAGGACGGTATCGAGGTCACGCGCAAAATACGGGAACTCTATAACGGGGAATCGACCATCATCATCCTGACCGCCTACAACTGGGACGATATCATGGCCGACGCCATCGAGGCCGGGGTGGACAGTTTCATGTCAAAGCCGCTGTTCGGGGCGGGGATTCTCTCCGAACTGCGTCAGGCCTTCCGCCAGCGGGCGTACGGCCAGCCGCAGGAACCCGAACGCGCCGACCTCAGCAACCGTCACATTCTGCTCGCCGAGGACATGCCCATTAACGCCGAAATCATGCTGGAACTGCTCGACATGCGCGGCATGAGCGCCGACCACGCCGAAAACGGGAAAATGGCCGTCGATTTCTTCGCCGAACATCCCGCCGGGTACTACGACGCCGTACTCATGGACGTGCGCATGCCCGTTATGGACGGTCTGGACGCCGCGTCCGCGATTCGCGCCCTTGACCGCCCCGACGCGAAAACCATCCCCATTATCGCCATGACCGCGAACGCGTTCGACGAGGATGTGCAGCGCTCTTTACAGGCCGGGATGAACGCCCATTTGAGCAAGCCCGTTGACCCCGAACGCCTGTTTGACACGCTGGAAACCTTGATTCGGGACAGGACATGACCAGCCACACATTATACAAGGGAAAGGAGCGGTTCAGAATGGGAGGGAAGACCGACGCCGTGCTGGCCGAACTGGAGCGAATGCCGGGGGGCTTCTTCATCTATCAGGCCGACGAGACGGGGAAAGTCCTGTACGCCAACGAAATTCTGTTGCAAATGTTCGGCTGCCGGACGTGGGAGGAGTTCCGGGAGCTGACGGGCGGCACCTTCCCGGGCATGGTTCACCCCGACGACCTGCCCGGCCTTCAGGCGTCCATAGAGGAACAGATACGCAAAGACGAGCGGCACTTGGACTATGTCGAGTACCGCGTTACCCGCAAAGACGGCGCAATCCGCTGGCTTGACGACTGCGGACGCCTTGCCCATACCGAAAAGTACGGCGATGTTTACTATGTTATCGCCCGCGACATTACCAGCCTCCGCACACTCCGGGCTGAGAACGTCCGGAAAAACGAAGTCATTGAGGGATTGAGCGTCGATTTTTCGTCCATCCTGCTTCTGAACCTCGACACGGGGACAGTCCACGCTTACCGGGACACGAACGGCACGGTGCAAAGCCTCCTGTCGGAACTGCCGCCGCGCAAGCGGGAGAACCCAGACTGGCGGGATGTCCTCTCCCTGTACGCGGAAAAGTATGTCCTGCCCGACGACCGGGCGCGTTATATGGAAGAGGTCTCCGACGCGAAAATCCGGGAACACCTCCGCGCCCAGCGCTCTTACACGGTCGACTACCGCTGCCCGGGGCGCGACGGTCAGCCCGTCTACATGCAAATGTCCGTCGTCCGCATTGACAGCGAGACCCAGCGCTCCCGCGTCGTCATGGGCTACCGCAATGTCACGGAACAGGTTTTACGCCTGCAACGCGACATGTCCGACAAGCTCAACATGGAACTTGCCCTCGAACAGGAGAAGCGCGCCAACGAAATTAAATCGTCGTTCCTGTTCAACATCTCCCACGACATCCGCACGCCCATGAACGCCATTATGGGCTTTACGGAACTCTCAAAGCGCCACATCTGGGAGCCGGAACGCCTCAAAGAATACCTTGCCAAAGTCGACGAATCCAACCACCACATGCTGGCTCTGATTGACGACCTTCTCGAAATGAGCCAGATTGGCTACGGGCGGATTGAACTCAAGACCGAGCGCCGCGCCCTGCGTCAGCAGTTACACCTTGTCTTGGACATGTTCCGGGGCGACATGGAGGAAAAACACATCCTCTTGCAGAAGCAAATCGACCTGCCCGACGAGGAAGTGTACGTCGACGCCCTGCGCTTCCGGCGCGTGATGGGGAACCTTCTCAGCAACGCCGTGAAGTTCGCGCCGGATTACGGGACGGTGACTGTCGCGGCGCGGCGGAAACAGGTCTCGGATTCCGGTTACGCCCGCTACGAGTTCCGCGTCACGGACAACGGCCCCGGAATCTCGGAGGAGTTCCTGCACAAGATTTTCGACGCCTTCGAGCGCGAGCATACGTCGACGCACTCCGGCAAGCCCGGAACGGGTCTCGGACTGACTATCTGCAAAACGCTCTTGGACATCATGGGCGGCTCCATTCGCGTGGAGAGCAAAAAGGGCAAGGGGAGTACCTTTATCGTAGACCTGCCCCTGAAAATCGCGTCGGGGGACTCCGCGCCGGAGGAATTGTCCTACGCCCCGAAATCGGACGCACTCTACAAGGCGCGCGGAGAACGCCGTATTCTGCTTGTGGAGGACATCGAAATCAACCGCATGTTGGCGGAGACCATTTTGGAAGAAGCGGGCTTTTTGGTGGAATCCGTCCCCGACGGCTGCGACGCCGTGGAGGCGTTCCGCAGTCACCCGCCGGGGTACTTCGACCTTGTTCTGATGGACATTCAAATGCCCGTCATGAACGGCTACGAGGCGACACGCGCTATCCGGGCGCTTGGCCGCCCCGATACCGCCGACATTCCCATTATCGCCCTGAGCGCCAACGCAAGGGAGGAAGACCGGAAAATGTCCATGGAAAGCGGCATGAATCAGCACATCGCGAAGCCGTTCGACGTGGCGCAGTTAATCACGACCGTCAATGAGCATATCGAGGCGCGGAACGGGAGACTGTCCGCGCGGTGACAACGAAACCGCGTTCCCTTTCATGGGGCGCGGTTTTTCGATGTGCGCCGGGCTGACATTTGTCATATCTTCTAATTCCGACGGCGAAATTTTGGATTGTACAAGCCAAAAAAGTGTGCTATAATAGCAAAAATGGCGGTTTCCGCCGAATACAGAACAAGGGGGTCTCCGTATGGCATTGGATTACGTGTCCACGTCGAAAAAGATTGTGGACGCGGTTGGCGGCGCGGGCAACATCGTCAGCGCGACCAACTGCATGACCCGGCTGCGTCTGGTGCTGGCCGACGAGGGCAAGGCGAATGACGACGCAGTGAAGGGTATCAAGGGCGTCAAGAGCGTCATCAAGCAGGGCGGACAGTATCAGGTCGTCATCGGGAACGAGGTCTCGAACCTTATGAAGGAGTTCAACAAACTGGGCAACTTCTCCGAGGACGCCGCGCCCGCCGCCGCGAAAAAGCCGGAAGGCAATCCCGTGCAACGGCTGTTCGGGTTCGTGGCCGGGTGTCTGACGCCGCTACTCCCGGCCATGCTCGGTACTGGTATGGTCAAGGTGCTTCTGGTACTCCTCACGACACTAAAAGTCATGACCGATACCAGCCCCACCTACACGTTCCTTTACTCCATGGCGGACAGCTTCTTCTACTTCCTGCCCGTCATGCTGGGCTGGTCTATCGCCAAAAAGACCAATCACAGCGTGCCTATGTACATGGTTATCGGTGCCATGCTGGTGTATCCCGACCTGATTACCATTCTCGGCGGCGCGGTGGAAGGCGTCAAGTACGGTACGTTCCTCGGGCAGAACTGCGCGTATATGTTCGGCTTCCTGCCTGTAGTCTGCGCGTCGTACAGCTCTTCCGTGCTTCCCATGCTCCTGATGGCTCCCGTCATGGGCTGGGCGGAGGACTTCGCCGACCGCGTCTCGCCAAACGTCCTGAAAGCGTTCCTGAAGCCCATGCTGTTTTTCCTCATCTGCACCCCGGTCGTACTCGTGGTTCTTGGCCCCTTGGGAACCATTGTCGGACAGCTTCTGGCGGCTGTCACCACGTTCCTGTATGGAAACGTGCCTTGGCTGACGGTCGGCCTGCTGTCGGCGGCTATGCCGTTCATCGTCATGACCGGCATGCACTACGCGCTTATGCCGCTGTTCTTCTCGAACCTTGCCACGTTCGGCTATGACGTGGTGATTCTCGTGACCATGTTCTGTTCCAACATCGCCCAGGGCGGCGCGGCGTTCGGCGTCGCGGCCAAGACCAAAGACGAGGAAACCCGCTCCGAGGGTATCGCCTGCGGCATTTCGGCCACCGTCGCGGGCGTCACGGAACCGGCCATGTACGGTATCAACCTCCGTTTCGTGAAGCCCATGATTGCGGCGGTCTGCGGCGCGGGCGTCTCCGGACTTCTCGCGGGCATTACGGGCGTCAAGGGCTTTTCAATGGGCGGTTCGCCGTCGTTCATGTCCCTGATTACCTTTATCGGCGTCGACTCTACAGGTACGATTTCAAATATCTGGGCTGCCATTTGCCGTGTACTCCATATCAACCCGGCAAGCACCATTGCGAATCCCTATCACGGCGTCATCTGGGGGGCGATTTGCGGCGTGCTGAGCCTCGCCATTTCGTTTGTGCTGACGTACATCCTGTTCAACGACAAGGACGCCGGGCTGGCAACCGAAGTCAACACGGACGCCATTGAGGCCGCCCACGCCGCCATGGCCGGACAGGAACACGAGAAAAAGGCCATTGCCGCCCCCGTGGAAATCGACTCCCCCATGACCGGGAAACTCGTCCCCATGAAGGACGTACCCG
This sequence comes from Oscillibacter sp., assembly GCA_017526785.1. GTDB lineage: Bacteria > Bacillota > Clostridia > Oscillospirales > Oscillospiraceae > Oscillibacter. The sequence continues at coordinate 27,442 of JAFXQV010000018.1, forward strand.
ACGAAGTGTTTGCTTCCGGAGCGCTGGGAGAGGGTATCGCAATCCTGCCCACGGACGGCAAGGTAGTCGCGCCCTGCGACGGCGTGGTGGCGCAGACCATGGACACGCGCCACGCAATCGGCATTGTCGCCGACAACGGCGTAGAAATCCTGATTCACGTTGGCCTCGACACGGTGGAACTCCACGGCACCCCGTTCACGTACCACGTCAAGGCCGACCAAGAGGTGAAGAAGGGCGACCTGCTTCTGACGGCCGACCTCGACGCCGTGAAGAAAGCCGGGAAACAGCTCTACACGCCCGTGATTATCACGAACTCCGACGACTACACGGAGATTACGCCCGTTGACGGCGCGGAAATCACGGCCGGACAGAAGCTCATGACCGTGAAATAATGCGCGAACTGTCCCCCGCCGCGCCGTAACGGCGGGGGCGTTCGGAATCGTTGCGAAGGGAGAAAACAAACATGTCCGTATTGCGTAAAGACTTCTTGTGGGGCGGCGCTGTGGCCGCGAACCAGTTCGAGGGCGCGTGGAACGTCGACGGCAAGGGCGATTCGGTCTCCGACCACTGCACCACCGGAAGCGCGAAAACCCCCAAGCGTATCACCGTCAAAATCGACCCCGGCACGCTCTACCCGTCCCACGAGGCGATTGACTTCTACCACCACTATGAGGAGGATATCGCCCTGTTCGCGGAAATGGGCTTCAAGGTGTTCCGCACCTCCATTAACTGGACGCGCATTTTCCCCACCGGAATGGAGAGCGAACCCAACGAGAAAGGCCTTGAATTTTACGATAAGGTCTTTGACTGCTGCAAGGCGCACGGCATTGAGCCGCTTGTCACGATTTCCCACTACGAAATGCCCTACGCGCTGGTCGAGAAGTGCAACGGCTGGGAAGGCCGCGAGGTCATCGACTATTACATGAACTACTGCAAGGCCATTTTCGAGCGCTACAAGGACAAGGTCAAATACTGGCTGACGTTCAACGAAATCAACTGCGGCACCATGGCCTTTGGCGCGATTTTGGCGACGGGTACCGTCAAGGGGTTCGAGGGCTACACAAACGAAGTACCCGACAGGCCGCAGGAACGCTATCAGGCCTTGCACCACCAGTTTGTGGCCAGCGCGCTGGCCGTCAAGTACGCCCACGACAACTACCCGCAGTTCAAGATGGGCAACATGATTTGTTTCATCACGTCCTATCCGCTGACCTGCAACCCCGACGACATTTTGGCCAATCAGGCGCGCATGCGCGAAATGAACTGGTACTGCTCTGATGTGCAAGTCCGCGGCGAATACCCCTCTTACGCCCAAAGTATTTGGGACAAACTCGGCGTGACGCTGAAAGTGGAACCCGGAGACGCCGAAATCCTCAAACAGGGTACGGTCGATTTCTACACGTTCAGTTACTATATGTCGAACTGCGTCAGCACCGACCCCAATGCCAAAAAGACAGATGGCAACATTGCCACGGGCGCGAAGAATCCGTATCTGCCCGCCTCCGACTGGGGCTGGCAGATTGACCCGAAAGGCCTGCGCTACAGTCTCAACGAGATTTACGACCGCTACCGTATCCCGCTGATGGTCGTGGAAAACGGCCTCGGCGCGTACGACAAGAAAGAGGCCGACGGCTCCATAAACGACGATTACCGCATTGACTACCTCCGCCAGCACATTGAACAGATGATTGGCGCGGTCAAAGACGGCGTCGACTTGATGGGCTACACGCCTTGGGGCTGTATCGACCTCGTGTCGGCGTCCACGGGCGAGATGGCCAAACGCTACGGCTTCATCTACGTGGAGAAGTACGACGACGGCACCGGGGACTTGTCCCGCAAGCGCAAAAAGTCCTTTGACTGGTACAAGAAGGTCATCGCCTCCAACGGCGACGACTTGGCGTAATAACGGCAACCCCGCCGTGACGCGTGGCGACGGGGCGAAAATGGAAAAAGTTCCCGTCGCGGACAGGCGCGGCAGGAAAAACTTTCAACCTGTGCGGTGAAGCGCGATTTCGCCCCCCTCTGTCGCCTTACGGCGACATCTCCCCCCAAAGGGGGGCGACAAGTACGCCGCCGGAACACTGTCCCCTTGCCCTCCCCCTCTGGGGGAGGGTGGCGCGTAGCGCCGGGTGGGGGTGCCAACATTTCACCGCACAGGTCGAAAACTTTGCGGAATTTTGTTGAAATGTATTGCAAAAGAGAAAGTTTTCTGGTATGATGTTTATGGTCTAATATGTAAAGGGAAGTGTTCACTATGGAAGGAGCAAAGAAAAGGCTTTCCGCCCCGGCGGCGACGGTTATAGCCGCCGTCATAACCGGTATCCTCGGACTGCTTGGAGGTTTGATAAGCAAGGACTATATTCCTTTTCCTTCCAGCGTGGAAGAATGGAAGGCAAAAGCAGAGGCTTTTCAGGCTGAGAACGTGGATTTAAAAGACAGCGTTTCAAAATTGAAGAATCGGCTGTCGGAAAGCGTTCCCGCGCCCGAAGGTAGCGTGGTATGGACAGATTCTGAAGGGAAGCAACATCGTTACTGGATATGCGCATACCACGATTGTCTTGAATGGGAGGACGCAAAAGCGTTCTGCGAATCTCTCGGTGGGCATTTGGCTACAATCACGTCTCCTAACGAGCAGGATTTTATAGAAAAGTATGCTGAGAAAGTCGCTACTCCCTACGACTGCCTTTGGATAGGCGTAATGAGCAACAACGGGAACTGGAATAAGCTGGTGACGGGAGAGATTCTGGAGACGGGCGATTACAGCCACTGGCATAAATTCCTCAATTCGGATGGATACGCCGCTTTTTCAAATTACAGACCGCCTTATTATTTTAAGATTGGCGAGAATGTTGAGACTGGATATTGGGTCAGGTTGCCGAATCCCAGCCAATTAGCCAGTGGCGAGAAGGAAGGCATATCCCTCAAAGACGGCTGGCTGATTTGTGAATGGGATTACGAATAATTCACACATAACGAAGCCTCTGCTATATCCGGCGTGGCGCGTACATTAGCCGGACTTTTGTAATGTTTCTGTTGCACTCCCCCGCATAGCGGGGGAGTTCTTTTTCTTTGCGCGGCGGTATAAAACGCGCCGCGACAGGGAACACTTCCCGCATGACAGGGCGCGGCGTGAGTCCGCGACCCGTGACAAGGAGGGGTTCCGCATGGATACGACATTTCCGGAGAGCCAGACCTTAAAAAATCTCATGCTGGCCTTTGCCGGGGAAAGTCAGGCGCGCAACCGTTACACGTTCGCGGCGGCGCTGTGCCGAAAGCAGGGCTTTCACGTCCTCGACGCCGTTTTCACGTTCACGGCGAATCAGGAGAAGGAACACGCGCAAGTCTTTTGCAACCACATGAAAGCGGTCGCCGGGCGGCAGGTGTCGATAGCCGGAGACTTCCCGGTGTGCCTGAGCAACGACGTTTTGGACTTGCTCCGCATGGCGCGGGACAACGAGTATCAGGAGGCGGGCGGCCTCTATCCGGCGTTCGGGCGTACGGCGCGGGACGAGGGCTACCCGGAAATCGCCGATTCCTTTGAGCGTATCGCGGCCATTGAGCAGTCCCACGGGAACCGCTTCGCCCGGTACATGGACTTGTTGCAAAGCGGCGGACTGTACGTCTCCGACACCGAACAGGCGTGGCTCTGCCTCAACTGCGGCCACATCCACTACGGCACGGAAGTGCCGAAAGCCTGTCCCGTGTGCAATCACCCGCAAGGATTCTTTATACGTCTGGAGGCCGCGCCCTACGGCGGCTCCGGCGTGCTGACAAACTGACACGACACGCCGTCCCGATGCGGGGCGGCGTCATATTTTTGCTTTTTTGCACAAATATGAACTTTGAAAATTTACTGCTCTATCGTTGTAATTTAGAAAAGTTGTGACAGAAATCAGTTGCAATCCGGCGTGGTTTGCGGTATAATGTGAGCTGTTTCTAAAACGCGCGGAAAATTGCATATTGCACGAAGGGGGAATGTTTATGCGTTATCTCTTGTTCATCAGTCACGGCGGGTTCGCCGACGGGCTGACGGAGGCTCTGGGCATGATGGTCGGACAGCGGGAGGACATTGTGAAAGTCTCATTCCGCGACGGAATGGGGCTGCCGGAGTTCAAGGAACACGTCAAAAAGGAAATCGCGCCCATGACGCCGGACGACGAAATCATTGTCATGGCGGATTTGGTCAGCGGCTCCCCGCTGGCGACGACCATGGACGCGCTCTCCGAACATGTCGACCTGTCGAAGGTGCGCGCCGTCGCGGGCATGAATCTGCCCATGGCGCTGACCGCCGTCGAGAACGAGGAGGAACCGCTGGAGGACACGGTGGCCGCTATGATGGAAGTCGCCAAGGAACAGGTCACGCCGTTCAATCTCGACGCCGGCGGCGAGGACGACATCTGACATTTCAAACCGGGAGGACTGCTTTTCATGATTACCTTTATCCGCATTGACGACCGCATGATTCACGGCCAGACCTGCACCCGCTGGGCGATTGAGTATCCCTGCACGGGGCTTATCGCCGTCAACGACAAGGCCGCCACCAACTCCGTACTCAAGGCCGCCTACAAGAACGCCATCCCCGACAAAAAGACGTTCGTCTGGACTATCGCCGACTGGCAGGCCAAAAAGGACAAGGTGCTGGCCTCCAAAGACCAGTATTTCCTCATCACGAAAGACCCCGTGGACATGGCGACGGTTCTGCTTGACCAGCCCTTCGACCCCGGCATTAAGGACATTATCGTAGGCCCCTGCAACGACCGCCCCGGCGCTGTGAAGCTGGGCAACAACCAGTCGATTATCCCGGAAGAGGCGGCGGCGTTTGAAAAGCTCATGGCGGCGGGCTACAATATCGAGTTCGCGCTTGTCAAGGAAACCGCCATCGGCAACTGGAAGAAGTTCCGCGGACAGTTCGGTTACAACTGATTCCGGCACCGTCATCGCGTTGAAATCTGTTGACAAGGAGGTATCGCCCCAAAGCGGGGCGTGAGTTGAAACATGACAATTAATGTTGTACAGGCGGCGCTTTTAGGTCTGTGCGCCTGCCTCTCCTCCATGCCGGGTCTCGGCGGCACGACCTTCGGTAACTACACGTTAGGCCGTCCGCTCGTGGCGGGTTTGGTCGTCGGCCTGATTCTGGGCAACGTACCCATGGGCATTATGCTCGGCGCGGCCGTGCAGGTCGTCTACATCGCGCTGGTCACGCCGGGCGGCACCGTCTCCGCCGACGTGCGCGCCATTTCCTATATCGGCATTCCGCTCGCCATGCTCTACGCCAACGGCATGGGCTGGACGGGCGCGGAGTCGGAGGCGCAGAACTTCGCCGTGACCATGGCCGCCACCGTCGGCACACTCGGCACCGTGCTTTTCTACGGCACCGCCACCATGAACCTTATCTGGCAACACTGGGGCATGAAGCAGGTTGACGAGGGCAAGCTGGACAGCCTCTATCTCGTCGACTGGGTTCTGCCGTGGATTTCCCACATTGTCTGCTCCTTTATCCCCACGTTCATTATCTGCCTGATGGGTTCCAACATGGTTCAGGTCATCAAGGACTACCTGCCCATGGACGGCCTCGCCATGAAAACACTGTTTACGGTCGGCTCCCTGTTGCCGTCCGTCGGTGTCGCCATTCTCCTGAAGCAGGTTATCTCCAAGCCCGTGGATTTCCTGACGTTCTTCTTCGGCTTCACGCTGTGCGCGTTCATGCACCTGAACCTCATCGGATGCGCCATTGTGGGCGGATTCTTCGCCATCATGAACTATAACATTCGTGTCCTCGCGCTGCGTCCGGTCGCGGCGGTCGGCGCGGCGGCTGACGACGACGAGGAGGACATCTGACCATGAAAACGCTCTCTAAAAAGACCTTAAACAAGTCCTTCAATCACTGGTTCTACGGTAACCTGACCTGCTTCTCTCAGGAGCATATGCAGACGTTCGGCTACATGCTCTCCATGCTCCCGGTCATCAAGGAACTCTACGACACCAACGAAGAGCGTACGCAGAAGCTGAAAACTTACTCCACGTTCTTCAACACGGAGCCGCAGGTCGGCTCGGTGGTCGTGGGCATTACGACCGGTATGGAGGAAGCCCGCGCCAACGGCGAGGACGTGGACGACGAGACAATTAACGGTATTCGCGCCGGCCTCATGGGACCTCTGGCGGGTATCGGCGACTCTCTGGTTGTCGGCACGCTTCTGCCTATCCTGCTGGGTATCGCGCTGGGACTGTCGGGCGGCGGCTCCCCGCTGGGTGCCATTTTCTACATTCTGGTGTGGAACTTCGGTATGTATTTCCTCATGCGCTTCATGTACTTCAAGGGCTACGAACTCGGCGGAAAGGCCGTGGAAGTCCTTGTCGGCGAGAAGGCCAACGCAATCCGGGAATCCATTATCATGCTCGGCACTATGGTCATCGGCGGCGTGACCGCGTCGTGGATTAACATTACCACGTCTTTCAAGATGCTGAACTCGGAAGGCGGCGTCATTGTCGACCTGCAAAAGACCCTCAATGACGTGTATCCGTCCCTGTTGAGCGCGGTCTTCGTGCTGATTTGCTGGTACCTGCTGGCCAAAAAGCGTATGAGCCCGTTAGTGGTCATGCTGATTCTGGTCGCCGTGGCGTTTGTGGGCGTGCTGGTCGGCTTCTTCGACCCGGGTCTCAGCTACTGATTCCATGCTCACGAAACAACAGCTCCTCGACGAAGCCCGCCAACAGAAAAAAGCCCTTGCCATGATGGGACGCTGGAGAAACTACCTGTTTATCCTGACAACTTCCTCAATGGTTGTGGCGTTTTTCGGACTGCGCAACAGTGGCGCGGCGTTCGTCGCGGGGGTGGCGGCGGTCGTGTTCGCGGTCATCAGCTTTGTTTTGCTCCTGCTCGTGAACCTCAGTATCCGCAACGGACACCGCAACGTGGAAAAGATACTGGATTCCGTTCGATAGCTTTCGCGAAAAGAGAGCCGTCCCGCGACACGCGGGCGGCTCTCCGCTCATAACGCCGTTCCCGTGACGTGGCGGGGACGGCGTTTTGTTCAGTCGAACGCGCACAGCGCCGCGCCAATGGCCGTGGCGAAGGTCGCGCTCTCCGGTATGATGTAGTGGATGCCGTAGAGCTTCTCGAAGTTGCGGAAATTCTCCCCGGCCTGCGGCAGTGTGGTCATGGAACCCGTCAGCACGACCGTTTTCGTGTCGCAGCAGCGGCAGGCAAGCACGGTCATTGTCCCGATTGCCTGCAAGACTAAATTGACGGTTCCGGCGGCCAAGTCGGCGGGGGTGGCGTCCTCGGCCAGATTGCCGAAGTTCGCCGCCGTCAAGGTCGGGTCAAGCGTCACGGCCGGATTGCGCGTCAAGTCCCGGATGGTCAGGTCAACGCGGCCAAGGTCGCCTCGCTCCGCCAATTTTTTGATACTCCCGAAGCGCTCCATGCCCACGAGTTTCCGGCACAGTCCGCCGAGCGTCCCGCCGCCGATACCGCTTCCGCAGAGGTGTTCCACGCGCTTCCCGCGCTCGACCCACAGAAACGCCGTCCCGGTTCCCATGGACACCACAAGCGCCGATTCCCGCCCCGACAGCGCAAGCGCCCCCGTGCCGCTGGCCGAAAACTCGTCGACCCGGCGCGTGGGCAGATGAAAGACGCCGCCCTCCTCGTAACTCGCCCCGACGCCCGTCAGCGCCACGCGCCGCACGTTTTCCAGTGACAGCCCGTTGCCGCTCAGGTAGTTTCCCAGCGCCCCGTAGAGGCTTGTAAGCGGGTCCTCGGCCTTCGCCCGCAACATCGACAGCACCGTTTTGTCCTCCCGCAGTCCCACAACTTTTGTCGTCGAGCCGCCGACATCAATGCCCAATATCACATCCACAGTCATTATCTCCTTTGCGCGGATATTCCGATTTTCCCATGATACGGAAAGAACACGGTTCTGTCAAGAAGAATCTGACCTTGGCATGTGGCTGTCAGTCGCTGTCACGGTAGCCGAACGACCGGACGGCGCTCACGCTGTCGCGCCAGTTCTCCTTGACCTTGACCCATGTCTGTAGGTAGACCTTTGTACCCATGAACTTTTCCATGTCGTGCCGCGCCAGAGAACTGACTTTTTTCAGCATGTCGCCGTGTTTGCCGATGATGATTCCCTTGTGACTGGCCTTTTCGCAGTAAATCACGGCGTCCACGTCCACAATACCGGAATCTTCGCGCTCCGAAAAGCGGCTGATTTCCACCGCGACGCCGTGCGGGATTTCCTTGTCCAGACACAAGAGCAGTTTTTCCCGCAACAGTTCGCCCATGACCTGCCGCTCGGGCTGGTCGCTGGTCTGACCGTCCGGGAAGAGTTGCGGCCCCTCCTCCGCGTACTTGCGGATTTCGTCGCAGAGTTCCTCCAAGCCCTCCCCGGTTCTCGCCGAAATCGGGATAATCGCCCGGAAGCCGTCCCAAGCCTCATGGTAGGCCGCCATGACCGGAAGCAGTGACGCCTTCTCCACGGTGTCAATTTTGTTGACGCACAAAATAGCCGGAATCTGTTCCTCCCGGATACGCGCTATCAACGCCTGTTCGGGCGCGCCGACATGCGCGATTGGTTCGACCAACAGCAGGGCGCAGTCTACGCCGTCGAGGCTCTCCCGCACAACCTTGACCATATACTCGCCCAGCGCCGAACGCGGTTTATGAAGCCCGGGCGTGTCGAGTAAGACAATCTGCGTGTCGGCGCGGCTCAGGACGCCGCAGACGCGGTTACGCGTTGTCTGCGCCTTGTTGGACACAATGGCGATTTTCTCTCCTACCAGCGCGTTCGTAAGGCTGGATTTCCCGACGTTCGGGCGTCCGCACACCGTGACCATCGCCGTTTTGCGAATTTCTGACATAGCTTTCACCGTTCCTTGCGTATCTGTTCAGGGCAGTGTAACACAGTCCGCCCACGATTGCAAGTGTTTCGCGGAATCAGTCGGTGTCAAGTTGTTGTTATAATTTCTCGACCGCGAGACAGCGCATGGCGTTGAGAACGGCAAGCACCATCACGCCGACATCGGCGGCTATCGCAAGCCACATATTGCCCAGTCCGACGGCCACCAACAGCAGACACGTCGCCTTGACCGCCAGCGAAAAGACGATATTTTCCCGCACAATCCGCAGACACTTTCGGGCAATCCGAATGGCGGTCGCAATCTTTAACGGGTCGTCGTCCATGAGTACCACGTCGGCGGCTTCGATTGCGGCGTCAGAGCCGAGCGCACCCATGGCGATTCCCACGTCAGCGCGGGCGAGTACCGGGGCGTCGTTGATTCCGTCGCCGACGAACGCGAATTTTTGCCCCGGCTTGCAGGTCTGTAACAGTTCTTCGGCACAGCGTACTTTGTCGGCGGGGAGCAGTCCGGCGCGGTAGTCGGTGAGGCCGAGTTCCGCCGCGACGCGTTCGGCGACGGCTTCGGCGTCGCCCGTGAGCATGACAATCTTTTCGACCCCGGCGCGGCGTAACTGCCGCACGGCTTCGGGGGCGTGGTCTTTGAGTTCGTCGGAAACCACGATGTGTCCGGCGTACGCGCCGCCGACGCCCATATGCAGAATTGTCCCGGGGTGGTGGCACGGCCGGAACGGCACGCCTAAGCGTTGCATAAGTTTCTCGTTGCCCACGGCGATTTCCACGCCGTCGACGTTCGCCGTGACGCCCTCTCCGGGGTGTTCGCGCACGTTGTCGACGCGGTTTCTGTCGGGGGCTTTGCCGTACGCGGTCTGTAGGCTTCGACTGACAGGGTGTGACGACGCGCACTCGGCATGGGCGGCGTATTCGAGTAGCGCGCTTTCGTCCATGGACGGATAATGTACCCCGGTCACGTTGAAACTGCCCTTGGTCATGGTGCCTGTTTTGTCGAACGCAATCACGCGGACATCGGCAAGCGTTTCGAGGTAATTCGCGCCCTTGACTAAAATGCCCCGGTGGCTTGCCCCGCCGATTCCCGCGAAAAAGCTCAACGGAATACTGATAACCAGCGCGCATGGACAGCTAATCACCAGAAACGTACAGGCGCGGAAAATCCACGTCCCCCACGCGGCGGGGGAAAACAGCGGCGGGACAACCGCCAGCGCCAGCGCGGCGTAACAGACGAACGGCGTATAGTATCGGGCGAACTTTGCGATAAACGTCTCTGACTTCGCTTTCCGGGCTACGGCGTTCTCCACGAGGTCAAGGACTTTGGAAGCGGTGGATTCGTCGAACTCCTTGGTAGTGCGGACTTTCAGGACGCCGTGCATATTCACGCAGCCGCTCAGGATTTCGTCGCCGGGGGCGACATCGCGGAGGGCGCTTTCCCCCGTCAGTGCGCTTGTGTTCAGGGACGAGTGGCCGTCCAGCACAACGCCGTCCAGCGGGACTTTCTCCCCGGGCTGTACGACAATGACGCTTCCCGGGGGGATTTCGTCGGGGTCAGTGCGCCGTAACGCGCCGCCGACTTCCAAATTAGCGTAATCGGGGCGGATATCCATCAGCGCCGTGATATTGCGGCGGCTCTTTCCGACCGCGTAACTCTGGAACAGTTCCCCGACTTGATACAGAATCATGACGGCGGCGCCTTCGGCGTACTCGCCCAGCACAATCGCGCCGAGTGTCGCCACGGTCATGAGGAAGTTTTCGTCGAACACGCGCCGGTTGCGGATTCCCAGTAACGCTTTCCGGAGAACGTCGTAACCCGCCAGCAGGTACGGCAACAGAAAGAGCGCGAACAGCGCGGCGGGCGGCATTTGCGCGGAAACGAACTGTTCGGAAATCAGGTACAGCGGCACGAAAAAGACCGCCGCCGCGACAATCCGTAACAGGAGTGTTTTCTGTTTCCGGTTCATGACAAGTCCCCTTCTGTCACAGATAGATTTCACAGTCCGGCTCGACCTTGCGGCAGTTGGCGCGGACGCGCTCCATGACTTCGGACGCGTCCGCACCGTCCTGAAACTCGACTTTCATTTTCAGCGTCATGAAGCTGACCGTACAGTTTTTGACGCCGTCGGTCTTTTTCGCGGTCTCCTCCATCAGGTTCGCGCAGTTGGCACAGTCCACGTCAATTTGATACGTCTTTTTCATACGCCATTCCTCCATGATTCATATGAACAATTGTTCATATGTTTGTTGAACGCATGATAGCACACCTATCAGGAAATGTCAAGGTATGTGTAAAATTTTTCTGGACAAACAAATGTTCGTTACCCCACCCGGCGCGGGACTGCCGACGAGAAAAACGTAACAATTTTAAAAGAACTGCCGGGCTTTCCGCCTCCCCCGCCGCGCGGGGGAGGTGTCACGGAGTGACGGAGGGGGTAAAACGGACTTTGCCAATGATTCATACAATGTCAAGACGGGAATTTCCGCGGTATTGACAATTTGTGTTGGCTTTTGTAAAATAGTCACGCTATCGCGGCGAAAGGGGCGGAGGCCATGCGGCGCAGAAAAAAACAACATCGTAAATTTCCGTTACGTCCAATTCTCGTCGGCGTGATTGTGCTTTTGCTGGCGCTGATTGCGTGGGAACTCGCGCAACGCCGCCTGTACCCGGAACGTTTCCGCGACTGGTCACGCGTCATCGCCTATGTGCCGCTCGACGACCGTACCGACAACTTAGAGGATGTGGCATACGCGGCGGAGGCGTCGGGCTGGGAAATCGTCATGCCGCCCCGCGACTGGTTCCGCACCGCGCTGGACGGTCAGCCCCGGAACGAAAACGGTACCCCGTACGGCAACCGGGAGGCGCTCTTTCAGTGGGTGCGCGACATGGGGCGCGCCGGGTGCCAGACGTTCATACTGTCGCTTGACCAGCTCTTTTCGGGCGGTCTGGTGCATTCCCGCTCCGTGCGGGAGACGTGGCCGCTGACATTCTCCAAGCGCGCCACAATGGGCGAAATTGAGGCGTTCAGAAAGTACGTGCTTCCGGTAGCGAAAAACCCCCGGAACCGGCTGTACCTGTTTGACAGTCTGGCGCGGCTGTCGCCGACGGTCGGCTACCGTGGAATCGGAGAGGCCGAATATTACGCTTTGCGGGAATACGGCATGGTGCCGCGCCCGGTACTGCCCGACAAAGATTTGACACTCCAACATGTCTTTTCGCTGTACCCCTACGCCGGGGACAGGCACACCCCCGCCGAACACGCGCTGGAAAAGGAACGTTTCCGGGACGCGCTCACGCCGGAACTGCTGGAAATGTATCTGGGCGTGCGGCGGCGGAAACTCACGCTCACGGACGAGGTTTTGTCCGAAATCCAAGCCTACGACAATGTGCAGTTACTCATCGGCGTGGACGATTCGTCGAACCGGGAGAACATCCAGTATAATGAGTTGCGCTATCTGCGAACGCGAATCGGCGACGACGTGTCGTCGGGAATCGCGGTCATGGCGGGGCTGGACAGTCTGGCGCGGCTGTTCGTGGGGCGTATCGCGCAGGAAGCCTACGATTATCGCGTCCGGGCGTCGGTGCGCTACGTCGGCGGCACGGAGGAAAAACACTCGTCGGAGTTCGACCTGTACACGCTGGAAGATGTGGTAAAGTTACACCTTGACTTTTTCCGCGCCGAGCAGGTCGACGAAAAGGACGCCGAGTTACAGTTTCTGGTCATGACCGCCCCGGAGAACCCGGAGCAGTCCGGCGCGTATATAGAAGAACTGGTTTCGACGCTGGAACGGAATTTAGCCCTGCACATTCCAACCGTCCTGAACGAGGCCAGCAACAACGCCTACGGCGACGCGCTCGAACAGGAACTATTAAAGCGCGTCCCGTTCGCGGCGCTGGTGGCGTACGCCGGGAAGTACGACCAAGCGAACGTCACGGGCGCGGCTTTCGCTATGGGCTTCTCGCGCTATCTATACCTGCGCTGTGACGCTTCGGGCGGCCTCGACGCCGACGCCGCGCAAGTCCGGCAGATGGCCAACTCCATGGCGCTGACGGAGTACATCTTGCACACCCGCGACCCCCTCAACGCTTACCTGAAGTCCCTGAACCTCGACACGGGCAACATCCCGCCCGATACCCCCTACCGGACGCAAATCCCGCGCAAACTCTCGGAACTGTTCGCGCCGGAATGCCAAAAGGTGTGCGGCAACCTGCGGAACACGGAACTGCTCTGCGGCCTCTCGCCGTGGGCGACGCGGAAAATTGAAAGCGTCTCCATACGGGATTACCTCTTTCCGTGGAACCGTACCTTTGAACTGTCGTTCACGGTGGATGTCTCTTTGGAGGAACCGTGACGGAAAGGAGCGTGTTATGTCTCGCGGACAGCGAATTATCGCGGCGGCGTTCTGTGTTCTGTGCCTGTTCGGGCTGTCCCGCGCCGCCGCCTCGCAGCAGCGGGAGGAACTTTATTTCGTCGCCGTGGAAACAATGGTGCTTCCGCTCTCCGGGGATACCATGCCCTTCTGGGACGACGGCTACCTGTACATTTCCGGCGACATATTCACCGGGAACGTACGCGACACGACGGGCATTTCCCGCGCCAAAATACAGAACTCCATGCTGATTTACCGGGGGGACAGGTGCCTTTTGTTCCAAAAGGATGTCCCCTACGCCAAAGACCCGGAAGAACGCACATATTCTCCCGGCCTCATCTGCCGGGGCGACAATTTCTTTGTTCCGGCGTACATCGTGGCCGACTACTTCGACATGCTCTACTCGACGACCGACGTGGAACACGGAAAACTTGTCTGGCTCCGGAGTGATTCCTTCGTCATGACAGAGCGGGCTTTCGCCAAGGCGGCCACGTTCCAACTGAACACGGCCTATCAGGAGTACGTCGCGGCGCTGGAAGCGATACCCGAACCCGCGCCGGAAGAACCCCCCGCGCCGTCCGTGCCGGACACGCCGCCGGATAAGCCGCCCCCGAACACGGAGAAACCCGTTACGCCGCCGGATAAGCCCGTTACATCGTCGTCCCCGAACACGGATAAGCCCGTTACGCCGCCGGACGAACCCGTTACGCCCGAACCGCCGCCCGAACCCGAACCGCCGCCCGAACCCAAAACCGTGTATCTATGCCTGCGCGGCGGCGACGTGACCGCCTCCCTGCTGGACGTTCTCGACCGCTACGGGCTTTTCGCCACGGTCTTTTGTGACGAGGCGTTTCTGTCCGGCAACGGCGACCTCCTGCGGAGAATGGCCGCCACCGGATACCGTATCGGGCTTTATGTGCCGTCCGGCGCTCCGGAAACCGTGCTGGAACGTCTGGAGGCCTGTAACCTGCTTCTGCTCCGCACGACAATGGAGAAAACGCGGCTGGCCTTCGTGGACGGTGCCGACGAGGAAGTGTCCCGCGCCGTTTGGAATGCGGGGTTTCTGTGTCCGCGCCCCGCGCTCGGTTCCGCGGACACGCCGCTTCGCACGTCCCGGCAGGCCGCCGCCTTGCTGGACGCCGTCTCCCAACAGCCGGAAGCGTTCTCTCTCTGGCTCGGCGGAACCGTCAGCCGTTCCGGCCTGAACACGTTTCTCTCGGACGCGCTGGAAATCGGCCACGCGTTCCGGCCGTGGACGGAAACCACTCCGTATTGAAAAACTTTTCATCATTTACAGAATATTCAAGACATCGCGTCCGCGCCGTGCTATAATCCCGCCTGAACGGGACGCGTTACGCGTCGATTTGGAATGTGCCGTACAGAAACAGGAGGTTTCACGATATGGGGCGCGACATTCTTGTAGTGGAGGATGATTTTAACATCTCCAACCTTATCCGTATGTATCTTGAAAAGGAGGGCTTCGGCGTCCGCATGGCTTCCGACGGCGCGAAAGCCATGGAGGCTTTCTATAAAAAAGTCCCGGATTTGATTGTCCTTGACATCATGCTCCCGGTCATGGACGGCTGGACGGTCTGCGCCCGCGTCCGGGAAACGTCCAGAGTACCCATTATCATGCTCACCGCCAAGAGCGAACTCTTCGACCGCGTACACGGCCTCGAAATGGGCGCGGATGATTACGTCGTCAAGCCCTTCGAGATGAAAGAGCTGATTGCCCGTATTAACGCCGTACTCCGCCGCTACGAAATCCCAAACGACACCAGTAAAGTCCTGCACTACGACAAGCTAACAATCAACCGCGACGCCTACGAACTCATCGTGGACGGCAAAAAGGTCGACACCCCGCCGAAAGAATTAGAGTTGCTCTATCATATGGCCTCGACGCCGAACAAGGTCTACACCCGGAATCAGCTTCTGGACGAGGTATGGGGCTTCGACTACTTCGGCGACAGCCGTACCGTGGACGTACACATCAAGCGCCTGCGCACAAAGATTGAGAACGTGTCCCCGGAGTGGGCGCTTTGCACGGTCTGGGGCGTCGGCTACAAGTTCGAGCTGCGCGACGGAAAGCGGGCGGCCAAATGAAAAACCGTCAGGAACGCTTCCGGGGCATGTACTGGCGTCAGCTCTTGGTGACCGCCGGCATGGTGCTTCTCACGCTGGTTCTGCTGGGGTTCGTGTTCTTCTCGCTGAGCTATATCCACATGCGCCGGGAGCAGACGGAGGAACTGACACAGCGCGCAGAAGCCATGGCGAAACAGTGCGTCAACTACGCCAAGCGCAACGCCGTGAACGAATACCGCTTGCCGTTCACCAAACTGAAAGACGACCCCTACTTCTTCAATCTGGCCGACTTCGCCGCCGATATCAGCGGCGTACAGTTTATCCTCTACGACACGAACCAGAAGCAGGTCTACGCCACGGGGGACGGTATCGCCGCGTACACCGACGCCGACTGGGAGCTGTTCCGGGAACTGGCCGGGAAGGTCTCCCAAGAAAAGCCCGTGCGCGAGTTCCGCGAAAACGCCGACATGGGGCGCTTAATCGCGGGCGTCGCCGCCGTCAATCCCCGGAACCGCGAGACGGTCGGCATTGTGTTCGCGTCCTCCACGGCCTCGCGCCTTGACCGCCTCTGGAACACGTTCATTTCCCTGTATTTCGTGACCGCCGCCGCCATGATGCTCATATCCTTTCTGGCGGTGTCCGTGACGGCCTCCCAGATGGTCTTGCCGCTCAAGGAGATGGTACGTGCCACCCGGCAGTACGCGCGCGGCGACTTCTCCACCCGCATGAATGACTGTGACCAGTCGGACGAAATCGGGGAGTTGTCGGCCTCGTTCAACCAAATGGCCGACATCCTCCAACATCAGGAATCACAGCGCGGGGAATTCCTCTCGAACCTCTCCCACGACCTCAAAACCCCCCTGACCACAATCGCCGGATACACGGACGGCATTCTGGACGGGACGATTCCCGCCGCCCAAGAGAGGAAATATCTGGAAATTATCTCGGAGGAGAGCCGCCGCCTGAGCCGTATGGTGCGGCGCATGCTCGACGTGAACCAGTTCCAGACGATGGACCCACTGCGCAGCGGGCGGAGTTTCGACCTGTGCGAGAGCATGCGGCGCGTGCTGATTTCCATGGAGAAGAAAATCACCGACCGGGGCTTGGACGTGGAAGCCGACATCCCCGACGCGTCCATTTTCGTACTCGGCGACATGGACATGATAACGCAAGTCCTCTATAATCTGCTCGAAAACGCAGTCAAGTTCGCGCGGCCGGAATCCGTGTTATATTTCGGCGTGCAGGCGCACGACACAAGAGCCGTCGTCAAAGTCCGCAACGCCGGGGAGACGATTCCGCCCGAAGAACTCCCCCTCTTGTTCGACCGCTTCCACAAAACCGACAAGTCACGCGGAGAAGACCGCGACGGCGTCGGCCTCGGGCTGTATATCGTCAAGACGATTCTCAAACGGCACAAAGAGGAAATTTACGTCACGAGCCGAAACGGCGTGACGGAATTCGCCTTTTCGTTACGTATCATGTAGGGCGCGGGCGCTCCGGCGTTCCGCCCGGTCTGGAAAGTGAGCGAACGCATGGAAGATTTTGAAAACGTCCCCGCGCCGTCCCCCGCCGTCAGGGAAACGTTCCCGCAGACGGAAACCCCGTCCCCCGCCGTCCGGGAAGCATTCCCGCAGACGGAAACCCCGTCCCCCGCCGTCCGGGAAACATTCCCGCAGACGGAAACCCCGTCCCCCGCCGTCCGGGAAGCATTCCCGCAGACGGAAACGCCGCCCCCCGCTGTCAGGGAAGCATTTCCGCAGACGGAAACGCCGCCCCCGGAACCCGTCCCCGTGTCCGTGGACACAGCACAACCGCCACAGCCCGATAAGTCGTCCTACAAGCCCCGGCGTACGCGCAAAAAACAACGCGGTCACTGGTTTTTCGGTTTTGTGTGCGGCGTGGCACTCGCGGGGGCGCTGGCCGTCGGCGGCAGGCTCTGGGAACAGCGCCATTCCGTGGACTTCACAGACCGCTTTTTCTGGGACTTCCGCGAAGACTACAACGACAACGGCCGCGAAGACCTCGAAATCAAAATCCCCACTTGGCCTGTCGGGGACGGCCCCACGTTCGCGCTCTTCCGCGAACACGGCGCGACACAGACCGCGCAGGAAGTCTATAAGAACGTCAACCCGTCCGTGGTCACGGTCATTGTCGGCCTCGACGAAAAGACGGCGGCCGTCGGCACGGGCGTCATATTCTCGCCCGACGGCTACTTTGTCACGAATTACCACGTTGTGCAGGGCGGCACCGAGTGCCGCGCCATGCTCCACAGCGGCCACAGTTACCGCGCCTTCTACGTCGCGGGCGACGAGCAGAACGACCTCGCCATACTCAAAATGGACTGTTCCGACGCGCTCCCCGCCGCGCAGTTCGGCGACTCCGAACTCTTAACCGTCGGCGATGACGTGTACGCAATCGGGAACCCGCTGGGCATTGAGTTTCGGGGGACGCTCACGAACGGCATCATATCGGCCATTGACCGGGACGTACTGGTGGACGGACGTACAATGTCACTGATTCAGACAAACGCCGCGCTCAATTCCGGCAACTCCGGCGGCCCCCTTATCAACCAGTACGGGCAGGTCGTCGGTATCAACGTCGTCAAAATGAGTTCGCGCCGCTCCACCGTGGAGGGGCTTGGTTTCGCGATTCCGTCGGCGTCTATGGAACGCCTCGTAAATGATTTGCTGCTCTACGGCGAAAGCCAGCCCGAACCCGTGATAGGTATCTCTGTCGATTCCTTCGGAACGGAGGTAGAGCCGGGTCTGTGGGGTATCGGCGTGCTGAAAGTCGACCCCGATTCCCCCGCCGAAAAGGCCGGGGTGCAGGTCGGGGACTACATCATCGTCGCCGACACGGAGACGGTATCCAGTAGCCGTGACCTGTTGCGCGCCCGACGCCGCTACCACATCGGGGAGGCCATGCCGCTGACGCTCTGGCGTGACGGCCAGCGCGTGGAAGTCCTGATAGCCTTCGCCGAGTGACGCGTTATGTATCCGCAATCGTCGCGTGACCCGTTATGTACCGAGACCACGCGTGACCCGCTATGTACCGAAACCACGGAGTGACCCGCTATGTATCTGAAACTGCTTCGCCGTACGCGCAATGTACAGCGGCCTGTCAAGTCGTTGTGGGTTCCCGTCCCGCTCGAACAGGCCACGCTCCCCGGCGGACGCCTCGACGAATCCACGCTTTTGCGCGTGATTCCGCCGGGGTGGCTCCCGGTGCCGCCGCCGGAAATATTGGTAAGCGTCGCGTACCCGTGGGGCAGTCGCGGCCTGAAACGGCTGTCGACGTTCCGCCCGTGGGCGCGCCACTTCGATTGCTACGTCCTCGAACTCTGGCGCGACGAGCCGCGATAACATAAGCCGTCCCCGTTCGCGGGACGGCGTTTCTTTTTGAATATGTGGCGGCGCGGCGGCATAGTCTGTCATGGGGTGATTGCATGACGATTCATGTAGTGCGGCGTGGGGAGACATTGCCGGGTATCGCGGCGGAATACGGCGTGGACGCCGGACGCCTCGCCGCCGACAACGTGGTGAACGGGCGCGGGCTTGCCGTCGGACAGACACTCGTCGTACGCTTCCCGCTCCAGACGCACCGCGTACGGGCGGGGGAGACGCTGACCGGTATCGCGGCGCGCCACGGCCTGTCGACGCGCACACTGTGGCGGCGGAACTGGCCGCTCGGCGGGCGTGAGAGCATTTACCCCGGACAAACACTCGTCCTGTCCTACCGGGAGGAGCGCGCGTTAGGGGACGCCGTTTTCAACGGTTACGCCTACCCGAACATTCACGCCGACCTGCTCAGCGCGCAGTTGCCGTATTTAACATATCTGTCCCCGTTCACGTACGGAATCGGGGCGGACGGGCGGCTTTTGGAGTTAAACGACTGGTCAATGCGGACGGCGGCGCGGCGGCACGGCACGGGGACGCTCTTACATCTGTCCACGCTCACGGAGGACGGCACCTTCAACACGGCGCGGGGCGCGGCCGTGCTGACCGACCCCGTCGTACAAAACCAGCTCATCCGGGACGTGTCAGCCCGCGCCGAAGAAATCAACAGCGCGGGCGTGGATGTCGACTTTGAATACCTGCCGGAGGACTTGGGCGCGGCGTACGCGGAATTCTTGGGGCGTCTGCGGGGCGAACTCCGCAAGCGGCGAAAATTTCTGTGGGCGGCCTTAGCGCCGAAAGTGCGCGCCAATCAGCCCGGGCTTCTCTACGAGGCGCACGACTACCGTGCAATCGGCGCGGCCGCCGACGCCGTACTGCTCATGACCTACGAGTGGGGCTACACGGCGGGGCCGCCCATGGCCGTCGCGCCGTTGCCGAACGTCCGCGCCGTGCTCAACTACGCCGTGACCGAAATCGAACCCGGGCAAATCTTTCTGGGCATTCCGAATTACGGCTACGACTGGGCGTTACCGTTCGTCAGAGGCGTTACCCGCGCCCGGTCTATCTCGAACCTGAAGGCGGTGGAGTTGGCGCTTGATTATGACATTGCCATACAGTTTGACGAGACCGCGCAAGCGCCCTATTTCCACTACACGGACAATTTCGGCACCGTACACGAAGTGTGGTTTGAGGACGCCCGGAGCATGGCGGCGAAACTCCGCCTTATCGACGATTACGGCCTGCAGGGCGGCGGCGTCTGGAATCTCATGAGGCCGTATTCCCAAATCTGGCTCCTCGCCGACGCCCTCTATCACATCGACTGACCGCCCCTGCCGCCGCCAGACGACAGAGGCGGCCGCGCTTTGGATTGACTTTTCGGCCGGGACAGGCTATAATGCCGCTTGCGGCCAAGCCGCGAATCTTTTTGAAGCGAGGCGCAGTCATGAAACCTGAAAGAGCCGCCAGTACAATTGAATTATTCGCGGGTGCGGGCGGGCTTGCGCTTGGACTGGAACGGGCGGGGTTCCGCCCGCTGGCACTCGTGGAAATTGACAAGGACGCCGCCGACACCCTCCGCCGTAACAGACCCCGTTGGCCTGTGATTCAGGACGACATCGCCAACCTCTCCGGCCTTGACCTGCGTTCCCGGTTCGGCCTGAAGCCGGGGGAGTTGGACTTGCTCTCCGGCGGCGCGCCGTGCCAGCCCTTCTCCTACGCCGGGAATCGGCGCGGTTTGGAGGACGCCCGCGGCACGTTATTCTACCACTACGCGAAATTTCTGGAACAGCTACAGCCGAAAATGTTTCTCTTCGAGAACGTACGCGGCCTCCTCTCCCACGACAAAGGCCGCACTTACCGGACCATCGCGGACATATTCGAGAGCCAAGGCTACCGTATCCAAAAGAAAGTCCTCAACGCGTGGGACTACGGCGTGGCGCAGAAGCGCGAACGCCTGATTACCGTGGGCATACGGAACGATTTGGGCGGCAAAATCCGGTTTTCGTTCCCCGCGCCCCACGCCTACAAGCCCGTACTCCGTGACATTCTGCCGGACTGCCCCCCCAGCGCGGGGACGCCCTACTCGGACTACAAGCGCGGAATCTTCGCGCTTGTGCCGCCGGGCGGGTGCTGGCGCGACGTTCCCGAGGAAATCGCCCGGGAGTATATGAAAAGCTGCTGGAACATGGGCGGCGGACGCACGGGCATTCTCCGCCGGATGAGCCTTGACGAACCGTCATTGACCGTCCTGACCTCCCCCAGCCAGAAGCAGACAGACCGCTGTCACCCGCTGGAGGCGCGGCCGTTCACCGTCCGGGAAAACGCCCGCTGTCAGAGTTTCCCCGACGACTGGCAGTTTTGCGGGAGTGTCGCGGCGCAGTACAAGCAGGTCGGAAACGCGGTGCCGGTCAATCTGGCTTTCGCAATCGCGGCGCAAATCAAAAAGGCATTGGAGGACTTATCATGTGGCCTTTAAGTTTCATCACCGAAGAGGACTTTACAAAGCACGTCCGGGACACCATCCGGCAGTACGGAAAGAGCCTCGAACCCATCGACATGGAGCGCTTTAACAGGAACATCATTGACCCTGTCAAGCTGATTTTCGACAAGAACGTGTACCAGTCCACTTGGGAAACGGTCATCGGAAACGAAATCGTCCGTCAGCGCGACAAGTCCAACAATAACGAAATCGGCTACTTCCACCAGAACATTTTCCGGTATATCCGGAACTGCGAAGTTCCGGACGAAGGCTGGGACGTGGTTTTCCGCAGTCCGCAAGCCATCGACTTGGAGGGGAAACAGGTACACACAATCTATGTCGAGATGAAGAACAAGCATAACACTATGAACTCCTCTTCGGAGAGAAATACGTTCCTGAGAATGAAAGACCGTACCCAGCGGAATGACGACTGTGCCTGTTTTCTGGTGCAGGTCATCGCGCAAAGGTCGCAGAATGTCAAATGGGAAATCACGGTTGACAAGCAGAAAGTGAGAGATAAGCGTATCCGGCGGGTGAGCATCGACCAATTCTACGCGCTTGTGACGGGCGAGGCGGACGCGTTTTATCAGATGTGCATGGTACTCCCGTCCGTGATTCAGGACGTTGTGGGGCAGTCCCGTCACGCCATTGTCCCGCGTGATACTGTAATTGCGTCGCTGGAACGGCGCGCCGGGACAAAAGACCTTGAGGCGGACAATGCCGCCGTGGCGGAGGCGCTGTATCGGCTGGCGTTCGGCGACTATCTGGGATTCCATAACACCCCCTTGTTTCGATACTGACAAGGGACGCGCCCCCTCTGCCGCAAGAGGGGGCGTATCCTTTACGCGTCGCCGAAATCTTCCGGCTTAATCTCCATGAGTTCGTCTTTCGTGACGTTTTCTTTCGCGGCGAGGCGTCCGGCCTGCCGCACGAGTACCCGTTCAAACAGGTTCCGCACGCCGCGCCCGTTGCCGAACGACGGACTGTTTTCCGCTTCCAGACGCTTTTTCGCGGCCTCCTCCGCCTCCGCCGAAAGCGTGTACTTGCCCTTGTCACAGCGCATTTTGAACATATCCAGCAGTTCTTCTGCGGAGTAGTCGTCGAAGTGCAGGAAGCGATTGAAGCGGGATTCCAGCCCGGGATTGGAGTGTATGAACCCGTCCATAAGTTCGTCGTACCCCGCGACAATCACAATCAAGTCGTCGCGGTGGTCTTCCATGGCCTTTAAGAGCGTGTCGATGGCTTCCTGTCCGAAGTCGCTTTCCCCCTTGCCGCTGAGCGTGTAGGCCTCGTCGATGAACAGCACGCCGCCCATGGCCTTTTCGATGACCTTGCTTGTTTTGAGCGCGGTCTGCCCGACGTACCCCGCCACAAGCCCGCTACGGTCGGTCTCCACAAGCTGTCCTTTCGACAAAATGCCCAGACTGTGGTAAATCCGCGACATTAGCCGCGCAATGGTCGTTTTGCCCGTGCCGGGGTTGCCCGTGAATACCATGTGCAAGGACAAGTCCGGCTCCGGCAAACCGTTCTCCCGGCGCATTTTGTGGACTTTCACAAGGTCAATGAGGCTCCGCACTTCTTTCTTGACGGCTTGCAAACCGATGTAGCCGTCAAGTTCCTTTTGCAAGTCCTCCATGCTCTCGGGCGGGGGGACTTCTTCTGTTTTTTCGGCGGGGGACTGCGCCGCGCCGCCGGGCGTCGCGGTTTTGGACGCGTCCGGGGTCGCTTGGGAGGTGTCGCCGGGCGTCGCGGTTTTGGACGCGTCTGGCGTCGCTTGCGGCTTCCCGGCGTCGGCGGGACTGCCCCAGAAGTCCGCGCCCATGCGGCGCATATTGTTGCGCGTCATGGTGTGGATGAGGTCGAACTGTTGCGCAATCAGGGCGTCTTTTTCGTTCTGTTCCATGTGGTAACTCCTTTCACGATTCAGAAGGAAAGCGGCGTCTCCGTCGCCGGGACGCCGCTATGCTACGGTGGTTACCGGGATTCAAACGTGGTGCCGTCCCAAGCGGGCGTCAACTCGACAAGCGGCGTGGAGATGAATCCGTAAATCGGGTCGCCCTTGTCGTCCACGTCGACCTGCGTCTTTAACTGCACGATGCGTATGGAGACCGTCAGCGGCGAGCCTCTGACGTTGCTGTACTGGTCGCACATGTCGGAGGAGAACGTAAGGAACGAGCCGTTTTCGGCGTGGTCAAGCCGGAGTTCGATGGTCAGCGTCTGCTTTCCGATTTGGGCTTCGTCGTCCTCCATGAGGCTGATTTGCGGGGAGGAGCGCGTCTGCATGAGGGACGCGACGGCGCGGAAGTTCTCAAATTCGGGCGTCTCCCGCAGGGAACTCGTGATGGGGCCGCGGTCAAGCTGGCGGAGCGTCGGCGGGGCGGTGCTGTCGTCGCTGTGGTACAGGTACTCGTTGAAGGTCAGCGAGATACGCCCGCTGCACGTATTGCCCACAACGCCGTCGGCCACGTCCATGGTCAGCGTGTTCTGGATGGCAGTGATAATGGGGGCGTCGCTGTCCACGAGCGTGATGGGGTAGATACAGCGGAAGGCGTCGCCGGAGCCGGCTCTGCTCTGCCCGACGGCGAGGAAGGCGTACTGGGCGTGTTCGGACATGGGATACTCGCTGGCGTCCACGACGTAGCGCTGTCCCACGTCGATTTCGATACCGTGTCCGACGCCGATAATGGTTCCGGCCGTGTTCGAGGAGGAGGCGCGGATATATTCGGCCACTTGGTCCTTGTAGGACTGGTCGGCGTACTTGTCGAACACACACCCCTTTCCGTCGCCGTCGGCGGTGATGACGTTCGTCGCCAGCGCCTGCAACACGCTGGAAATGCCCGCGTAACTGGGGAAAGCGGCAGGCGGGTCGGCGTTGCCGCTGGGTTCGTTGTTCCAGAAGGGACGGCTGAGCAGACTGCTTAACGCGGACGAGTTGTAGTTGGCTATCATGAAATCCACGATGGCGCGCTTGTCCGTGGCGACGTTGACAATGGGGTTGGCGAGGTCGAGCGTCAGCACGGGGCGCTGTGACGGCAGGGTGGTAAAGCGGAAAATCTGCACGTACGGGGAATAGGTCTGGCCTGTGCCGCGAATCACGAAGTAGGCGAAGTAATTGGTATCCGGCATCAGGCCGTCGACTTCCGTGGTGACGGTGCCGGAGATGATGGGGACGTATCCCGTGATAATCTCCGGGTTGTCGTACTCCGGGTTGACGATTTCCAGATAGGACGGCGTGGAGACATAGAACGGCGCAAGCGGAATGGGGTTGCCGTCCTCGTCGCGCACCTCGTTTCCGGAGCTGTCGAGCCGGACATCGCTTCCGGTCTGGGGGATTTCCTCTTTCCGCGACCAGTTGACGACAAAGCCGTCCAAGTCGCGGGTGCTGATGGTATCGTCGGCGGGAGCCAGCGCGTAGAAGACGGTACCCTGCCGGGAGATTTGCAGACGCATGTCAACGCTCACGTCCACCGGGTCGAAGATAGGCCGCCCGGAGGCGAACGTCGGCGCGACAGTGTCCAGAAACGCCTTAGTCAGACGGAACATTAAATCGGGCGGCGTGCTGAGTTCGTTTACGGTCTCCTCTTCCTTGGCGATTTTGAAGCGCTCTTCCGTGATGTTGGAGGCGAGGTTGCCCAGCTCGTTGGACGACCCGGCGACCACGGAAATATAGAAGTGTACTTCCTGACTCCAGCCGCCGCGCTGGTCGTCGCCGTTGAGTTCCTTAAAGCGGATGGCGTACTCGTACACACTGCCGTCGGCCAGTTTCGTGAGGTTGGGCGTTTCGCCGACGCTGTAATTGTAGAGGTTGAAGTGCAGGCTCTGCCCGATACGCTGATTTTTCATCGTGGAGGGGATGGCCACCTTCCCGGAGCCGCCGGAGCCGTTCTTGGGATTCTGGATACGCTGCCAGCCGTTGGCGTCGGTCTCGGCGGAAATGTTGTACGAGAGCGAATCCGAGAGGCGCGAGCGGACGTACATTTCGTATTCGCAGGAGATGTCCGACCAGATGAGCATATCCCATGTGGTGGTGGGGTCGGCCATGGAGGTGGAAATCGGCGTGACAGAAAAGGACATGTCAATGTCGCTGATACCGATGGGGTAGGCTTCGGCGGCGAGGCTGAGGTTTGTCAAGGCCACTTGCGAGGCCACGGTGCGGAAGCGGTCAAGGCGCGTCGTGGGCATGCGGTTCTGTGCCGAGGAGGTGTCGGCAATGTCGGTAATCTGGAAATAGTACGACGTGCCGCTGCTGAGGCGCAGGGCGCTGGTCTGCCGCCCGTCCGTTTCAAGGTACGTGGGGAAGGTGATGACGGTTCGGGACTCCTCCATGGTCACGGTACAGTTGCGGTAGTCAATGCCCCAGTTGGTGATGGTGTCGGCGTTGAGGCTGTTGCGCTCGTTGATTTGAACGGGGAGGCTCGGGTTTGTGCGGTCGTAGAGCTGGATAACGGCGCTAAGAGCTTCTGCGAGATTGTCCTTGGCGGTCGCGCGGTCGTCGGCGGACTGCGCAATCAGCACGTCTTGGTAGAGGTCGATAAAGCGCGAGTTCGTGGACGCCTGCTGGATACTCTCGCTGAACACAAGGCGGATGTCGCTGTCGGCGTAGGGGGTATCCGGCACAAATTCGGGGGTACGCGTGAACTCCTGCGTGACCGTGGGCGGGGCGCTGTCAAGGGTGTTGGCCGTAACCATGCAGGTGCGGCGGGGGTTGTTGGTGTCGTTGGGGTTCTTGGGGTCTCCGGTGGGGTAGACGGAGTAGTTCCCGGCCAAGTCCTTGGCGATATACCAGACATCGTAAGAGGTCTCGGGCTGAAGTCCGGTCACGTTGATTTGTGCGAGCATATTCGGCCGGGCGTTGACGGAACCCGATTTGATACCGTTCATGCCGGAGGAAATCTGCAACTGCGCGTATTCGGGGGTGATGAGACTGCTTCCCGGCGGGGGCAGGGGGTAGTCCGTGCCGGTGGGGACGGCGACCCAGTAAACGGTTCCGGACTCGTTGAGCATGCAGGTGAAGCGGATGGACGTTGCCCGGACGCTGTTGACGGTCATGGGGGTCAGGAACTTGGGCGGAGTGCCGTCCACGGTGGTGAAGGTGAGTTTCCGGACGGCGGAACTCTGCGCGAAGTCGGCGTCCGTCAGCCAGAGGTACACGTCGTATTTGGTCTGTTCGTGCAGTCCGGTCAACTGTACCAGAGAGGGCAGGCTGCGCGTCAGTTCCTGAACGCCGTAGGCGATAGCGCCGCCGAGAGAGGCGGAGCGGAAATCCGCGGCCGCAGGCGTGGCGCTTCCGGTGTTGTAGAGCGCCCAGTAGAGCTGGCAGGACTTGTTGGCCATGACCATGACTTGGGCGCTGTAGCAGTCGATGCTCGTGGAGTTGGGGTCGTAGGTGTTGGCGCTGATGGCGGGGTATCCGGCCGTGAACGCGGGGATGGTGCCGTCCGGCGTGGAGAAGGAGACGACTTTCACCGGGGAGCGGGTGCCGCGCGCGTCCACCATGATGGCGGAGAGGTAATAAGAGCCTCCGGCCGTCAGGCGGTTAATCTTCACCTGCGCGTCCGTCTGCGATTCCTTGATTTGCGTGGAACCGCTGCTGATGGCCTTGGAGCCGTACGAAGCGGGGTTAATCAGCTCTTCCTCGTTTACGGAGCCGTCCGGAAGGCCGCTGACCGCCCAGTAAACGGTTCCGGTCTTGTTGGCGGAAAAGTACGCCGTGGCGGTGGTCGGGGCGATATTGGTTACGTAGGGGTATCCGGCCAGCAGGCGGGGGTCGGCGGAGGCCTCGGCGGCCTGCGTGGTGTCCATGCGCGTCCCGGAGACAAGCGCCGTGACGCCCGGGCGAATCACGATGTTGTCCGGGAGCATGGAGACAATGGAGCCAGTCGTGTTGATGTTGACGTTCTCCACGTCGCCGTTGCCCGTGACGGGTACCCCGGTGTCGAGGTTCAGATTCTTCACCGTGGCGTTGGCGTCGAGCGTCAGGGAGGACCCGGGCGCTCTTTCGTCGACGGTCAGCGTCTGCAGGGTTCCGGCGGCGACCCGGAGCGTGGAGGAGGGCGTCTTGTTGACCACGTTCTCCAGATTGCCCGACAGCGAGAACTCACTGCCGTTTCCGGCTTCCAGCGTGATATTCATCAGGCCGCGCCCGGTGGGCGTCCTGTCCTGCAGGTAGGCGCTGGAGCGGACGGACGTGTTTTGAATGGACGTGGTACCCTCCGAGCGGAGAGACAGGTACTGTCCCTTGACGCTGTCCACTTCCAGATTATTGGCCTCCACATTGCGGAGAATCACGCTTTCCTCTCCGGTCTCGCTCTCGCCCGAACCGGCCACGATGATGTCGCCGAGTACGCGGACATTTTCCAGCGTGACCGCGCCCAGTTCCAGACCGCCGCTGACGTAGAGATTGCCGGCTATGGTCGTGTTGCGGAGCGTGGTATCGGAACTCGAAATTGTGACGTTGCCGAAAACGTCGTCCAGTTCGTACACGCCGGGTTCCTGTATCAGGTTCCCCAACGCCCGCTCGAGCAGAAGCGCCATAGCGCCGCGCGAGATGTTCGCCTCCGGGCGGAAAGTGCCGTCGGGGTAGCCCTTGATGAGGCCTTTTTCCACGGCGGCCTTGACGTAGCCTTTACTGTATTCGGCGAAGGCGTTGCCGTCCGAAAACTGCGTCACTTCCCCGGGAATCGGCGTCAGGCGCAGGTTTTTCGCCAGCATGGTCATGGCCTGCTGACGCGTCAGCAGGCGGTCGGGGGAGGCGTTGTAGCGGTCTGTCCCGGTGAAGTAGCGCGCCGTGTAGGCTATCACCACGTCGTCGTAGTACCACGCGCTGGACGTGATGTCCCGAAACGGATGCTCTCCCTTTTCGGAGTAGCCGTAGGCGCGGTTGACCATCGCCACGAACTGCGCCCGCGAGACCATGCGCTCGGGGTGTACCTGCCCGTCCTCGTAGCCGTGAATCACGCCCCACGCGACCAGCTTCTCAATGGCGTCGTCGTAGACCGTCTCCGCACGCGCGCGCGTCGGGAACGCAAGCCCAAGCAGCACGAGCGCCAGCGCGACGGCGTTTTGAAACACTCTGACTTTTTTCAAATTTAACTCCTTCCCCGCTGGGCGTTGCTCCGGATGTGGGCAAGCTGGATATTAAAGACCGCTTCCTGAATCAAACTTTCCTCGTCCTGAATCAAGTCCACGAACTGGCAGGCGTACTTGTGAATCGGCGGCGCGACTGGAAACGCCCGGAGAATCGTACAGCGCACAATAATGGGAGCCTCCGCCGTAATCGGAATCACGACTTCCATCCGCGACCCGGTGGGCAGGTCGGCGACCGTGTAGAACGCAATCCCGCCGCTGCTCAGGTCAATGGACTTGATGATGTATCGGCCGCCGGAATCCGGGTAGATGAAGCTCTCGAAGTCCACGGGCATGCGGAAATTCTTCCGTACGCCCATGCCCATGTCCCGCATGGGCTCAATGGTGACGACGTTCCCGCGACGGGACACCGCCTTCCCCATCGTCACGGACTTGGTCTTGTCCGTCGGCACGACCTGCACAATCTCCAAGCGCAGAATCTCCTCCGTGTCGCCGTTCAGCACTTTGAACAGGATATTGTCGTTATCGGGGTTGTCCTGCAAACTGCCCCTTGCGAGGTAGTTGGAGTTCTTGTCCATGAGAAAGTAATAGTCCTGCTGTTTGTCCCTTTTCAGGAATCCGAAAAGCGCCATTATGTTTCCCCTCCTTCCGCGTCGGCCGACTGCGGGAGTACCGCCACTTCCGCCGTGGGACGCCGACTTTGCACGTCAAAATTCAGAAAGTAAACGTAAATCTCCACAATCGCCTGATACAGTTCCGGCGGGATTTCCTGCCCCAAGTTCAACTGCGTCAGCACGGTGGCAAGGGAATCATCCTCGTAAATCGGCACGCCGTTCTCCTGCGCCACGTTCACAATACGCTCGGCCAGATAGCCCATGCCGGAGGCCACCACCACGGGGGCGCTGTCGTCCGCGCCGTATTGGAGGGCTACCGCCCGCTTCGTCGGTCTCGCCACGTTGTTTTCTCCTTTCCGCTACACTCTGACGTTAATGCCCGTCATGCCCGCTAAAATCTTCGGGAACACTTCCGAAATGGCGATAGGCCGCCGCATTTCCGCCACGGTGACGTTTTCCGGGCGGAGGCCGTTCCGGGCGAGAATCCCCGCCAGCATCGCCGAAACCGTCTGCGCGTGCGGCGCGACGACCGCCGGACACGCCACCTGCAAGTTGACATTCGACCCGTGGGCGTCAAACAGCAGGTCGAACGCCCCTAACGATTCAATGTCCAGCTTAATCAGAATCCGGAAATCTCCGTCCCCGTACTCCTGCCGCGTGCCGCCCACGTCGGGGTCGACCCACATCTCCGCGAACATCTTTTTTCCGTTCCAGTCCAGCGGGAGTATCACATGATTCAGCGGCATGTACACGCTCTCGTTGATGAGCATGGCCGCCATCATGTTGCGGAAAGCCTCTTGGGTATTCGCGCCCGCCTCGCCGCGAATCGCCGCGTTCGTCAGTTCCGCCATGTGCGCCGCGAACTCGTTATTTTGCGCCGCCTTGGCGAAGTCCGACTCTTTCAGGAGCCGCAGTATGTCCGCGTCGGACAGTTTCCCCAGTTCGTCCGGCAAAACGCCCATCGACGCTAAGTGCCGGAACGCGTGCAGAAGCCCCTTTGTGTCGCCGTTCTCATAGCGGGCAATGTCCAGCGTCATCATGGACAGAATCTGCCGGGCGCGTCCGTGGTCGTGCGTCGTGGTCACATAGCGCGCAATCAGCGGGAAGAGCTTTTCCCGCAACAGGTTCAGATTCCCTTGACGGTCTCCCGCCTCGACGCCGCTTTGCAGTTTCGCTAAAATGTCCTTGACTTGGTCGCCCCACTGCGAAGGTAACGATTCCGTCATGTCCTGAGTTTCGCGGAGCAGTTTTCCCTCTAAGTGTTCGGTAGAGGAAAAGTCGCTGTAGCGCCGGAGGAATTGCAGGATGTCGGAACGCGCCATTTCCGACGAAGTGCCGTTGTAGGCGTCCCGAATCAGCCCGAACAGCGGCCCCGTGAAGCGTGAGCCGCTCTCCAACTGGTTTTTCAGGAACTCCAGAAGCTGTGCCTCGTCCATCCGGAGAAACTCCAAGAACTGTGACATTTCCTGCGCGAAGCCGGAGCGGATTCCCGACGACACCTCCACCCCGCCCCATTGCAGAATCCTCATGAACACTTCCGGCAGGTCACGCGCCCCGCGCAGACGCTGCAGGAACGTCATGTAATTGGATTCGTACCGGGTGGCACCGGAAGTGTCGGCGTTGTCCTGCCGCTCGGACTTGCTGTCGGGTCGGACGACGCGCTCGGGGTCTACGATATTCTGTACGCTGGTATCGGTTGGCGGCGGCGTGGTAATCCGTACGGGCTGCTGGTCGTAACCGGGTACCGGATTCGTGGGGCCTAACAGTGCCGGCATGGCGTTCACTCCTTTGCGGGGGAATTGAAACGGGCGCGGCGAACACGCCCGATAAAGTCTGTTTTCGCGTTCCTACTTTACCACGTACGGCGGGAAAATGCAATGGTTTCCTGTCAATTTTGCGCGGGAAACGTGACACCGCCCGGAATTTGGAAGCGCTTCCGGCATTTTCCGGCCGCGTCGAAAAAAAACGGGAACGGACTATTAATTTATTAGAAAACGTGCCGATAAATAGATTAAGAGACGTGGGTTATACCCTGAACCGGGAAAACAGGCCGTTACGGGTCGAAATCAGAAAACAGAGGTGGATTCTCCATGAGCATGAACAACGATATGCTGGAAGCGTACCTGTTCGAGATGCACTCCCTTTTGGAGCAGTTGGACGACTTGGTGCTGGCCGCCGAAGAAGCCCATACTTTCTCCCAAGACGACGTAAACGAAATCTTCCGGATTATGCACACTATCAAAGGTTCCTCCGCCATGAT
This sequence comes from Oscillibacter sp., assembly GCA_017526785.1. Lineage (GTDB taxonomy): Bacteria > Bacillota > Clostridia > Oscillospirales > Oscillospiraceae > Oscillibacter. Next base: position 58,587 of record JAFXQV010000018.1, read on the forward strand.
GGAGTTCAACTCCCTGATGACCATTGCCCACCGGATTGAGGACTTGTTCTTCGTCATCCGGGAAAAGACAATGGACGCCATTTCCGAGGAACTCAAGCCGGAGATGTTCGACCTTATTTTCCAGTCTATCGACTTCTTCCGCGAGGAAATCGAGAAGGTAGAGACGAACCAGCCTCTTTCTACTTCTATCGACACGTTCCTTGACAAAATTAATAGCTTCTCCGCGAAAATTTCGGGCGAGGCCGTCGACGACGAACCCGAAGAGGAAGCGGCACCCGCCGCAGCCGCCGCGCCGACCGCCGAAGAGGCCGCGTTCGCCAGCGCGGAATTTCCGTACGGCCTCCACGTCTTCTTTGACGAGGGCGTGGGCATGGAGAATCTGCGGGCGATGATGCTGGTCAACTCCGTGAAGGACTACTGCGAAGAGTCTCAGTTCGACTACTACCCGCCGGACGTGCAGATGAACCCCGAGACGGCGAATTTCATCATCGACAACGGCTTCTACATCCGTTTCCAGACGGCCGGAGACCGTGAGGAAGCGATTCCGGCCGTGAAAGATAACGGCGCTGTCAAGAACTGGCAGGTATTCGACGCGCCGCAGGCGGCACCCGCTCCGGCGGCGAAAGAGGCTCCGAAGGCCGCGCCCGTCGAGGAAGCGTCCCCGGCGGCGGCACCCGTGGAGGAACCGCAGGCCGTCGCGCCCGCTGCCGCGCAACAGTCGGCCGCCCCGGCCGCCGCGCAGCAGTCCGCCGCGAAGCAGGCGCATGTCAAGGAAAGTCTGATTTCCGTCAGCCTGAGCAAACTTGACTCGTTAATGGCGGTCATCAGCGAGATTGTCATCACCGAGGCGCAGGTCACGGCGTCGCCCGACCTGAAAGGCCTGAAACTGGACAACTTCACGAAGGCGGCGCGGCAGTTGCGCTCCCTGACGGACAACCTCCAAGACGTGGGGCTTTCGCTCCGCATGGTACCGGTCTCCGCCACGTTCCAGAAGATGAAGCGCATCGTCCGCGACATGAGCAAGAAACTCAAAAAGGAAACAAACCTTGTACTCGTCGGCGAGGACACCGAGGTGGACAAGACCGTGGTGGACAGCATTTCCGACCCGATTATGCACATTGTGCGGAACTCCATGGACCACGGCATTGAATCCGACCGCGCCGAGCGTATCGCGGCGGGGAAAGACCCCGTCGGCAAGATTATTCTGTCCGCGCGGCAGACCGGAGGAGAGGTCATTATCGAGGTCAGCGACGACGGGCAGGGCGTCGACGACGACGCGGTACTCAATAAGGCCATCCGGCAGGGGCTGGCACAGCCCGGCGTGGAGTACAGCCATAAGGACATTCTCAATTTCCTGCTTATGCCGGGCTTCTCCACCAATACCGAAGTCACGGAGTATTCCGGGCGCGGCGTCGGCATGGATGTCGTGAAAAGCAACGTCGAGAGCGTCGGCGGCACGGTCACTATCACCAGCGAGCGCGGAAAGGGCATGACAACTACTTTGCGCATTCCGCTGAACATGTCCATTATGGACGGCATGGAAGTCTCTGTCGGGGACTCGATTTTCACGGTACCCATCAGCGACATCCAGCAGATTTTCAAGGTCTCGGACATCAACATCATTCAGGACGCCACCCACGGCGAAATGGTCAAGATTGTGGACAACTTCTACTCGATTGTCCGCGCGAAGGAGTTCTACCAGCTCAACGGCGGCACGGATAATCTTGACGAGGGCGTGCTTCTGTGGGTGGAATCCGGGGACAATTCTTTCTGCCTGTTCGTGGACGAGTTAATCGGGGAACAGCAGGTGGTCGTGAAGCCCCTGCCCGATTACGTCAACAATTACGGCATTAAGGACTACGGCGTGTCCGGTTGTACGATTTTGGGCGACGGAAGCATTAGTATCATTCTGGACGTGGCCACGATTTACTCGTCCCAGAATCCGTAAGCGTCGCGGGAGGTAGCATGAAACTCAATTCCGACACCGCCAACAAGCTGATAAAAAACTATAACGCGGAAATCTCCGCGCTTCTGGACGCGGAATCCCAAAATTCCACGTACTCCTACAGCGCCAGCGAAGAACCCGTGATTCCCGCGTACTCGTTCGCGGAGACGCAGACGCAAATACACGCCTTTCAGGCGAAAATCGCCAAACTCCGCCACGCCGTGTCGGTGTTCAATAGCGGGAAAGTTCTCCCGGAATACGCCTGCACGCTGGACGAGGCCATAGGCCGTATGAGCTTCCTGAACGCCGAGAAGAAGCGCCTCTATGACCTGTTGCAAATCCCGGAGAAACAGCGCTCCCGGAGTTACGGAAGCCGCGAGGCCGATATCACCTGCCGCAACTTTGACGCCGCCGAAGTCCGCGCCGCCTATGACAAGGTCGTGCAGGACTTAATGGAGATTCAACAGGCGATTAACATCGCCAATCTGACGGAAACGTTTGAAGTAGACCTGTAACCGCCGTTTCCGTGACCGGAGTCCCGCGAAATCACGGGGTTGCGCCCGTACCGGAGTTGTCGTTTCGACAATGGTTTGACAGGTTTAGGGAAGTCGCGGGATTCCACGTCTTTTCGTTGTCCACGTCTTTGCCCATTAGGGAAGTCGGGCGGAAGAATCAAGACGAAAGTCATCTGCTGTCGCGGATTCAGGTCAGAAAACCCCGGAGGCCGGGCATGGGGTTCGGTTGCGCCCGGCCACTTGTCAGCCATTCCGCCGTCCCCGGACGGCGTACCGGATATCTTTGGAAAGGAAGTAACGCCATGTCTGAGGAAAACGGACTGTTCGCCAAAACCGACGAGGCCAAGAGCGCCCTTTCGGATAAGGTGCAGGAAACCGACGAGGAAAAATATCTCATTTTCCGCTCCAGTAACATCCTCTACGCCCTTAGCACCACGTACGTTATCGAGATTCTCAACAACGTCAGCATTACGCGCATTCCGATGGTGCCGGACTACATCGCCGGGGTCATCAATCTGCGCGGCGCGATTGTGCCGATTGTCGATTTCAGGCTCCTGCTCGGGCGCATTCCCGAAGAGGAAAGCTGCGTCATCATCCTGAACATCAAGGAAACCAGCGTCGGCATTGTGGTCGACAGCGTTGACCAGATGGTGGACATCTCCCGCTCGGCGATTCTGCCCGTGCCGTCCCAGAACGAACACAGGCTTGTCAGCGGTATGTGCACGGTACCCGGCGGCGTCAGCACTATCATGATTCTGGACGGGGAAGCCCTCGGACACGTCCACGAGTAATCGCACAGCGGTTTGACAGGGGGGCGTGGCGCTTGGATTCCGAAGACAAAATGGGAGTTCCTCAAGGCAATCTGCAAGACAAGATGGGTACTCTGCTCATCTCCGACCAAGACTTCACGCGGCTTGTCCGTTTCGTACAGCGTAATTACGGGATTGACCTGCACCAGAAACGGCAGTTGATTCAAAGCCGCCTCACCGTGACCATTAAGACGCGCGGTTTCGACGACTTCAAGTCCTATGTCGACTACCTGCTCCTGCATGGGAACGGCGACGATATCAACGAACTTTTAGTGAAGCTGACCACAAACTACACCTATTTCATGCGGGAGACGGAGTCTTTCGACTACTTCCAGAAAAGCATTCTCCCGCAGATTACCCGGCGGCGGCAGAGGGACAAGTCCCTCGCCATTTGGAGCGCGGGCTGTTCGTCCGGCGAGGAGCCGTACAACGTGACCATGTACATGATGGACTATTTCGGCTCGCAGTGGGGCGCGTGGGACACGCGCATGCTCGCCACGGACCTTTCCTTGGACGTCCTGCAAAAGGCGCAGACGGGCATTTACCAGCTCCCCGACTCCATGCCGGAGAAGTGGAAAGAGGAGTATTTCACCCACGTCAGCGGGACGCGCTACCAAGTCGCGCCGAAAGTCCGGAACAACGTGATTTTCCGTCAGTTCAACCTCATGGACCCCATACAGTTCCGGCAGAAATTCGACGTGATTTTCTGCCGCAACGTCATGATTTATTTCGACCAGCCGACGAAAAACGCGCTCATTCGCCGCTTTTACGACGCCACGGTGCCGGGGGGCTACCTGATAATCAGCCTGTCGGAGAACCTCCCGCCGAACACGCCCTACAAACGGGTGTCGACCTCAATTTTCCAGAAGTAGCCCGCTTTCTCCGTTTTCCCGCGCGGGGGCTTGGAACTTCTGCGATGGAAAAACACCATAGAAAGGAGAATCGGAATGGCGGAGTTTGGCCGTAAAAAAATTCGCGTTCTCGTGGTGGATGATTCCATGCTCGCGCGAAAGGTCATTATGGACGGGCTTTCGGCGCATGGGGGCTTGGAAGTCGTGGGATACGCCATTAACGCCGTCGACGCGCGGAACAAAATCAAGCAGTTGCGGCCGGATGTCATGACGCTGGACGTGCAAATGCCCGGCATGACCGGGCTGGACTTCCTGAAATCCCTGTTGCCCCAAAACCCGCTGCCGGTGGTGCTGGTTTCGTCGCTGAATCTGGGCGTGTTCGACGCCCTGCACGCCGGGGCGGTCGACTTTGTGCGCAAGCCCGACCGCGACGTAAGCACGGAGGTCTTTGTCCGCACACTCGCCGCGAAGGTCGTGGAGGCCTCGCGGGCGAAGGTACAGGCTCCGGCGGCGGCCGTGACGCCCGCGGCTCCGGCGGCGGCGCTGGGCGCGTCGGTGTCGGGGCGGGTCATCATCGGCCTTGGCGCGTCCACGGGCGGCACGGAGGCCACGCTGGAGGTCATGAAGCGCCTGCCCGAGGACATCCCCGGCATGGTCATTGTACAGCACATGCCCACGGGCTTTACGAAGATGTACGCCGAGCGCCTCAACAAACTTTGCCGGATGGAAGTCCGGGAGGCCAAGGACGGCGACGAAGTCAAGCGCGGTCTGGCCTTGGTGGCTCCGGCGGACTTGCAGTGCCGCGTGTTGCGCAGTGCGCTGGGCGGGTACCGCGTCAGTTGCAAGCCCGACGAGCGGGTCAGCGGACACCGCCCGTCCGTCGACGCGCTTTTCCTGTCCATGGCGCAGAATGTGCGGTGCCAGATGTACGGAATCATCATGACGGGCATGGGGCGCGACGGCGCGGCCGGACTGCTGGCCATGCGCAAAAAGGGCGCGTACACCATCGGGCAGGACGAGGAATCCTGCGTCGTGTACGGCATGCCCCGCGCCGCGTACGAAGTCGGCGCGGTCACCGTGCAGGCGTCGTGCAAAGATATCTCGACGGCCTTACTGCGCCATCTGCGCTCGCGCCCCGGCGGCCGCTGACGCGAAAGCGCATACAGGTTCCAGCCTCTGCGAACTGTACAGCCGTTACAGTTGACAGGGGCTTTTGTCGCGCCCGCGACGCGTAAATTTTTCATCCGTGACGGCCGGGGCGTCTGCCATGCGCGGCTACGGTCACGCCTCTGTATATAATTTTTTGAAAAATGCAACGCATACTATTAATTTTTTGTGAAGATGTTCCGATATTTCTTATGAATGGATTCTACAAAGACACGGCAGGCAGTCGGAACCCCGCGATTCTGTTTTGTGCCGTGCCGTATATCCGGCGCGAAGAAGCGCCATTTCCGCGACTAAAAGGGGGCGTCCTTGATGACAATCTCAGGAACTTTGACAACCAATCTTCCCAAGCCCATTGAGTTACAGCGGGCTTATCAGCCGCCGCAGACCAGCGCGGCGCAATCCCAGAAACCCGCCTCGTATTCCCGGAGATTCGACAGCGTGACCATCTCCGGCGAGAGCGGCCGGGCGTTCGCCATGGAAGCCCGAAGCCGCATCTCCAACGAAGTTCGTACCGCCACTTCCACCGCGTCCGTCGCCGCAATCCGGGAGGAAATCCGGCAAGGCACCTATCCGCTTGACAGCAGAGCCATCGCCCGGAACATGCTCCTGTGGGGAGGCTGAACCCATGGACGAAATCTACGAGGCCTTTTTCACGTATCTTGAAAAAGTGGGCGGGCATCTCGACCGCCTCTCCGAGCTGGCCAAGACCAAGAACATCGCCGCCCAGCGCGGCGACGTGCTGAGCGTCAACGAGTGCATGCGCGAAGAGCAGGAAATCGGCCTGACCCTCCGCCGCATGGACAAACAGCGCGAACGCCTGCTGACGGTGTTACATCTCGACGGCGTGCCGCTGTCGGCCGTTCCGGGGCGCTGTCCGCCCGAACTGCGCCCCGCCGCGCGCGCCGCCGTCGAGGCGCTTCTGGCCAAGCGCGACATCTACCGCAGTGCCGCCGACGCCGCCCGCTCCACGCTCGAATGCAGTCTGCACAACATTGAGAAGCTCATCGAGCAGAAAGAGCCGACCGGCCGGACGGGCGTACACGCCCGCGGCGGGCTGTTCACCGACTATCGGACGTAATCTAAGGGGGGAACCGCTATGGGTCTGGTATCCACATTCGGCACTTACTCCATTGCCAAACTGGGCATTTACGCCGCCAGTAAGGCTCTGCAAGTGACCGGAAACAATATCACGAACGTACAGACGCCCGGCTACACGCGCCAGCACCTGAACCAAGAGAGTTTACATATGGCGTCGGCTGACCGTTATGTGTCCGGGAACATCCTGCATATGGGAACCGGCGTCTTGGCTCCGTCCGTGGGGCAGTCGCGGGACGTGTATCTGGACATCCGCTACCGCAACGAGAACACCAGCGTAAACAATCTGGAAGCCATGAAGTACGGGCTGGACAATATCGCCGGAATACTCGACGAGGTCGGCAAGGGCGAGGACGGCGAGGGCGTACTCGAGGGCATGTTCAACGACGCCATTGACCAGATGAACGCCTTAGCCGCCGAGGGTGCCGGGAAAGACCAGTACGACACGCTTTTCCGCTCCTCCATGTCCACGCTCGTCCGGCAGCTCAACCTGAGCGCGGACAATCTCACGCACCTGAAGGAACTGAGCCAAGAAAAGCTGATGGCGGATATCGAACAAACCAACGCCATTATTTCGGGTATCCGCGAACTGAACACGTCTATCCGCAAGTGCAGTATCTACGGAGACAACGCACTCGAACAGCGCGACCAGCGGAATGTCCTGCTCGATGACCTCTCCAAGTACATGGCCATTGATGTGGAGTACGGACAGGAGGAGATTGGCCCCGGTCTGGTGGTCGAAAAGCTGATAGTTCGCACCGACACCGAACCGAAGCGGACGCTGATTGACGGCCGTTACACCACCGAAGTCCTGCTCCGCGACGGTGCCGACGAGGGCGACGACCCCAATTTTGATATCGACCTTGCCCAATTGACCGATATCCACGGAAAGACAATGACTTTGGAAGAAAACGACATGGGCGTGGTCAAAAACCGCGACGTGGGTGCCGTGGAAGACACCGACGGTATGATTATCCACTACCGGAACCTCAAAGAGGCCGAGGAGGCCGCCGCCGAGATGAACAAAACCGCCGTCGGCACGGAGTTTCACGCCGAAACCGAGGAGGACGGCTCCTTTACGGTTCACGAATACAGCACCACCGTCTACACCAGTTCCGAGGACGCCGCCAAAGCGCTGGCCGAAATCAAGAAAGACCATAACAAGCACGTCAATTCACTGGGCGAAGTCACCCGCTATGACCTGCGCATTTTGGACAGCGGCGGGCAGTTTGAAATTCACCAGTTCGAGGTATTCCGGGGCGAGGTGCAGACGTTAGACACCGAGCTGGGCGGAACGCTTCTGGCCGACCGCGAAATCCTGACGGAAAAGGGCGTTTTCGCCTCTGAAACCGACTTGGGGATGGACACCAACGCCGCCAGCAAGCGCGGCATTCCCTATTACCAGAAAACGTTAGACGCGCTTGCCAACAAACTTGCCACCGTCCTGAACGAGGCAAACCAGCTTCCCGACGAGACTATTTACGAGTCGACCTATGTCGAGTCCGTCGACCAGGACGGCAACATCGTCAAGACGCTGGAATTTGTCGACGAGGACGGCAACGTCGTCACCGGAGACAAGAGCCTCTACCAGCTCAAACCCGAGTACAGCGACTACAAGGGCGGCATTCTCCTCAGCAACCACAGCAACAGCAACGACACCGCCGGAATCACCGCCGCGAACATCTCCATTTCCCGCAACTGGGCAAACGGTTCTTTCCGCGTCCTGCGCTCCACGGAACCCAACCCGCCCAGCACCGCCAAAGACAACCTGACCCATATATGCAACGTCCTCACGGGAACACACGAGTTCTACGCCAACACCGAGGACGTTTACGAAAAGGCCGCAAACGGAGAGGTGTTTTTTGTCGGCTCCTTCCAGTCCCTGCTCACCGACCACATGGTGGCGCAACTGGCCAGCGACCAGCGGAACGTCAATGTCATGTACGACAACCGCACCGCGTCCACCAACGAAGTTTACGTCAACCGTGACGGCGTGATGGGCGTCGACCTCAACGACGAGGCCATGAACCTGATGATGTATCAGCGCTCCTACGCGGCCGCCTGCCGCCTGATGACATCGTTCGACGAAATGATTGACCGCCTTGTAAACGGCATGGCGGTCTGACAGAGAGGGGGAACGCAAGCATGGCGTTTCGTATCACGACTAACGGCTTAATGCGCTCGTACCGTACCAGTCTCGGCAAGGTCAACGCGAAAGTGTATGACACGATGGAACGCGTCCAGACGACCCGGAATTTCAGCACGTCCGCCGAGGACCCCGCCGCCGCGAGCAAGGCCTTCCAGCTCCGCCGCTCCTACTGGCGGGCGCAGGACCATATCGACAACACCAAATACCTTCTCAACAAGTTACAGATGGGCTGGAGTTCCACGGACGCGGTTGTGGACGGGGACGGCCACGTACCCAGTCTGGACGCAATCTCCACCAGTCTGGCCGCTATCAACGACCCGATTGGGGGCGGCCGCGTACTGCTGGGGCGGGATTTGATTGAAAAGGCCGAGTCTGTCGTCATGTGCATGAACGTCCGCTACAACGACGAGTTTGTGTTCGCGGGCATTGACGGCATGAACGTTCCGTTTTCGTGGGGCGAGAACGGGGAGCTTCTCTACCGGGGCGTGGATGTCAGCGCCGCCGAGGGTACCGAAGACTTCGACAAGCTCCAGAAAATGGCCTCCGAAACCGGCTATGTGGACGTGGGGCTGGGTCTCGAAGAGGACGAAAACGGGGACATCATCGACAGCAGCGCCTTCAACTCCTCCATTGCGGGCATCGAGTTTCTGGGCTACGGGCTGGACGAGGACGGCGAGTCGAAAAATCTCGCCGTGCTGATGAACGAGCTGGGCAACATCCTCATGGACTGCGACCCGGATACCGGCGAGTACACGGGGGGCGGCGAAGTGCGGGCGAACACGCTGGCACGGAAAATCCTTGATTCTGTCGCCCGCGTGCAGGAACAGCATGTGGCGCTCTCGTCCAAGAGCGAGTATCTGCAAGTCAATCTGGAACAACTGGAAAACACCCAGTACACGCTCAACGAGGAAATCGCCGACTTGGAACAGATGGACCCCGCTTTGTCCGTCACGGAGATGTATTGGGCGCAGTATTGCTATCAGGCCGCGCTCAAAATCGGAAACGACCTTGTGTCGCAGACCCTCTTCGACTATCTCAAGTAAAAAAGGCGTCTCTGGCGGAAACGCCGGAGTCCGTCTTTGGAACCGCGCGGCACCCGCCGCGCACTTCCATAAAGCATTGTAGAATCATGAAAGGAAGTGCTTTCGCAATGTATCCCCTGATTGAGATTAAGAGTGTACCCATTGAGTTGCAGTTCAAGACAACCAACGCCTCTTTGGAGTACACGCGCGGCACGGCCGAGATGGAAATCAGCCGTTCCGAGCAGGGCGGCGTCAACGTCCGGAGCCGCCCGATTCAGGTCAAGCTCGACACGTTTGAACAGCGCGGCGGGCAGTTCTCCGCCGCCAACGCCGCCGTCAGCGCCGCCGTGGGGCAGCCCTCTCAGGCGCAGTACGAGGCGACCTCCGCCTACGCCGAGCAGGGGCAGATTCAGCTCAGCGCCCGCATTGGCAAGAGCATCCCCCAAGCCGCCGCCCCCGCGCAGACCGGGGGTAGCGGCTACACCGCCCCCGATATCCAGACGGGCGTCGATGTCAAGTGGGAAGACGGCGCTATGGAAATTCGCTACGCCATGGACAAACTCAACTTCGATTGGAAAATTGACAAGGGTGAATTCAAGTTCACGCCCGGCGACATCGAGATTTCGGTTGCCCAGAAGCCCAGCCTGACTATTAAGTACACCGGAGGCCCCATTTACGTCCCGCGTTCCGCCGACCCGAACTATCAGCCCGTGGACGTGAACGCGTAAGCCAAACGCGGCTCGGAGGTGCCAGTCTATGAAAACAGAGACCAAGTATTTCGGAGAGATTACGTACGAACCGGACGAACTTTTGACCTTCCCCAATGGGCTTTACGGCTTTGAGGATGAGCACTCGTTCCTTCTGCTTCCCTTCGCGGAAAACGGCACCCTCTTCAGCCTGCAAAGCGTCCAGACGCCGCAACTGGCGTTTATCCTGATGGACCCCTTTTCCCTTGACGGCAGTTACGCGCCGATACTGCGGGAGGAAGAGCTACGGTTCCTGAAAGTAGAGAGAAGCGAGAACCTCTTTTACTATGTGATGTGTGTTGTCAAGGAACCCGTGCCGGAAAGCACGGTCAACATGCGTTGTCCGGTGGCCATTAACGATGACAGAACCGCCTTGCAGGTGATTCTGGAGGACACGTCGTGGCACATGCGCCATCGGCTCAGCGAGTTTGGCCGCGCGGAGGACAAGGAGGTGCCGTCATGCTGATACTGCGGCGCAAGTCGGGCGAATCCATTGTCATCGCCGACAACATCAGCGTGACCGTACTGGACATCAACGAGGGAAGTGTGCGGCTGGCCATTGACGCGCCGAAGAGCATTCCGATTTTGCGCAGTGAACTCTTGCAGGCGGCCGACGCGAACCGCGACGCCGCCGCGAGTCCCGCGTCACTACAGCTTCTGGCGGGGCAGTCGGCGCACGCGGCGGGGAAAGTCCCCCCGTGGGCAGTCCGGGCGGGTACGCCGAATCCGGCCGAACCGGAATAATACAACGCAAACGAACCACATACCGACGTTGCGTCGGTATGTGGTTTTCAGGGGCTTTATCGGCCGTGGTGGGGGCGCTTCATGACCATGCGGCAGGCGTTCATGACCTGCACCGTCACGGCCACGCTGTACTTTTCCTCGTACATGGACAGCAGGGGCAGGATATCCCGGTTCTGCGTGGCGACGTACTTGGGTGGCAGGTTCGTCAGCGCGATGGCGGTCACGTCCACCTTGCAACGGCTGCAGGTACACATTCCAAACTGCTTCATCAGCTTGTCGACCTTGTTTTCCACGACCGCCTGCGTGAGATTGAAGCACAAGAAGTCCTCGGAATTGTCGGGCGGCGCGGCCTTTCGCGGTTGCGGTTGTGTGGGCTGTTGTTGCGGCTGTTGCGCGTACTGCGGTTGTACAGGCTGTTGTTGCGGCTGTTGCGCGTACTGCGGTTGTACAGGCTGTTGTCGCGGTTGTTGCGCGTACTGCGGCTGTGCGGGCTGTTGTCGTGGTTGTGCGGCCTGTTGCGGCGGTTGTGCGGGTTCCCGCGCGAGTTGTTGCGGCACGTACGGCCGCGCGGCTGGCGGTTCGGGTTCCGGCTCCGGGTAGAATTTCGGTTGCTGCGGCATGCCCGCCGTTAGTTCGTCCGCGAAGTCCATCGCCGTCACCGGACGCCGTTCCTCCACGGGCGGCATGGCGCTGTTGCCCAGCGTGGAGGGATTGCTGAGCATAGAGAGCAGTTCCAGCGTCCGCGGGTCCGGTTCCTGCGCGGCGGGTTGCGACTGCGGCGGCGTCGCGGCGGCGGGTTGCGACTGTTGCGGAGGCGTCGCGGCGGGCTGTCTCTGCGGCGGCTCCTTCTTCCCGAACAGTTCCGACACCAGCGAATCTTCCTGCGCCGCCAAAGACGCCTGAATCCGGCTTTCCGTGGCGGCGTCGTCCAGTCCGCGTGTCTGCGGCCTGCCGTTGCTGATGACCTCGGTTCCGTCGCCTTCCTCTTTATTGTTATGGGAATTGCCCAGCAGAGACGCCGCCGGGTCGGTCAGAAGACTGAGTACCCGCGCCGTTTTACTGCTCTTTCCCGTGGCTCCGTTTTTTGGCATGGTAATTCCCCCTTTTTCATTCCGGATTTCCGCGCGGACTTATTATAGCAGAAACTCCGCCGTTTGAAAAGCCCGTCCACGATTTTCCCGTCATCCGTTCATCAGTTCCTTGACCAGCGCCTTGAAGTCCTTGGCGGGTTTCGAGCCAGGGTCGTAGGTGATAATGCTTTCGGCGTAGGCCGGAGCCGCCGCCACGGACACACTGCTGTGAATCTTGGTGCGGAACACCTTGGTTCCCAGATTCTTGGCCAGCTTCTGCGCCATGTCGTCCACCTCCCGGTTGAGCCGCAGGCGCAGACTGAAGCGGTTGAGCAGAATGCCCAGCACTTCCAGACCGGGGTTGAAGTTCTCCTTGATGTTCACGATTGTGTCCCGAATCTGCGAGACCGCCAGCACGCTGAGAATTTCCGGCGCCATGGGGATAATCAGCCCGCCGGAGGCGGCGTAGGCGTTCATCGTCAGCACGTTGAGCGCGGGGGGCGTGTCGATGATGATGTAGTCATAGTTCCCGGCGATTTTTCTCAGCTCGTTGCGCAGGAGGCATTCCCGGCCTTCCGAGCGGAATTCCAGCTCTACCGTGGAAAGGTCGATGTTCGACGGGAGGATGTCCCCCAGTTCCTCCGTCGACACAATCACGTCGTCAATGGATTTCTCGCCCGTGAACACGTCGTAGACGGTATCGCAGTGTTCGATATCCACGCCCGCGCTGAACCCCAAACTGCCCTGCGGGTCCAAGTCCACGCCCAGCGTACGGTACTTCATCTTATGCAGTACGCCCAGAATCGACATGGCGGTGGTCGTCTTGCCGACGCCGCCCTTCTGGTTCGTGATGGTGATGATTTTTTTCAAGGCAAGTCCTCCTGTCTGATAAAAATTTGTCGGGACCTATTAATCTTTCTATCTATTATGTCGATATAAAGGATGAGAAAATTAATAGGGGAACACAAATTTTTTCGCATACCCTATTCAAGGGAGTTGAGTAACATGGCAAATATCAACAGTCTGATGAGTTCTACCAGCAGTACGAACAGTCTGTACGGTACCCGGAACGTCCTCAGCGGTCTGGCCAGCGGCATGGACACCGAGGCCATGATTGAAAACAGCATTTCCGGCTACAAGACCAAAATCTCGCAGTTGGAAAAGGAGCAGACCAAATACCAGTGGAAGCAGGACGCGTACCGCAGTATTACGGACAAAATGCACGACCTGACCGAAAAATACACCTCCTACACCTCCAAGACAAACCTCTACAGCCCCGCCTACTTCAGCAATACCGTCTCCACGACCCCGGTCAGCGCGTCAGCGGAAGCCGCCGCCAGCGTCTCCGCCACCGGGCGCTCGTCCAGCGACATCCAGCTTTTAGCGGCCAAGGCCGCCACGTCGGCGCGTTACAATGTCTCCGCCGACGCATTAGGCCTCCAGACCACCTCCGCCACCACCGCCGGAATCGGGAATCTTAACGATAATGTCACCGTCGGCACCCTGAAAGGCTCCATGACGCTGGACTACGACGGGCTGTCCATCGACATCTCGTTTGACGAGACCGACAACAATATTGACGGCACCGACGGTCATACACTCGCGGACGCCATTCAGGACAAACTCAACAAGATTGATATCGAGACCAGAAACGGCAAGCAAAAGGCCGGAGACATTATCACGGTCGGCGTCGACAACGGCAAGATTACCTTTACCGAAAACAGCGCCGCAACCAATCAGGGTGCCAGCCCGTACATCTCCTACGTTGACAGTTCCCTGAAATCCGCCCTGAGCGCCTCCGAAAGCACGCGCTCCAACGGCTACAAAGAGTACACCCTCGGAAGCGCGGGTGACTTTACAGATAGCCCCACGGGCGCGAAGTACCTCGCCGACAAGGAAATCAGCGTCACACTCGACGGCGTGACCAAGAGTTTCAAGCTGAACAAAGACACCATTGAAAACCAAGGGATTGCGCAGGCGTTTAACGACGCTTTTGCAAGCGTCAACATGAATGTCAGCGCCACACTGAACGGCGACAAACTGACATTCAAGCCCAAGCCCACCAATGACACCTCCAATTTGTCCATCACGACGAAGAACGAGAAAGCCGCCGAAATGCTCGGCCTCGGAAACGGCGTCAGCAACTATCTTGACCCCAAGACCGCCATTAAGGATATACTGGGTTCTAAATTCAACTTCACGCCCCAAGTCGCCAATACCGCTGACCTCACTTTGAAGCCGGAAAGCGACGGTTCCGCTTTCTACACTGACGAGACAACCGGAGACCGCTATGAATACGTGGAGAGCGCGGGGGTCGGCGACTACTACCGCGTCAACGACGACGGCGATTATCTCTACGAGTTGACCATCAACAGCAAGAGCATTTATGTCTCGGAGAAATCCACCCTGCAATCGGTTCTGGACGATATCAACAGCAGTGACATGGGCGTGAACGCGTCGTACTCCAAGCTGACGGGCAAGTTTGTCTTTACCGCCAAGGATACCGGGGAGAGCGGCAGTGTCAGCTTTGATAATGACCTTGCGCAAAGTCTCTTTACAACCGGAAACGGCGACCCCAGAAGCCGAACATTGAAGGATGTCCTCGGGCTTGCTGATAGTGTGACAAGTTTCACGTTGAAACTGGGTAGTAAGGCAGTCGGCACATTTAACGCCACAGATAACATTCAAACAGTAATGGATGTTATCAATGACAAAACTACAACGTCTCATGAAATCAAGGGCTTTGTAGAGTATGACAGCAACGCAGGCAAATTCTACAATACTGGTTCGGATAAGATTTCCTCTTCGTGGAACTTTTCCGCTTATGATGCCTCCGATAACCGTATTTCCTCTGTTGTTTCCGGTACGCAATTCTTCCGCGATACCTCTCTCATTGGCGAAAACCGCACCGCAGGCACGGACGCCACTGTGAGGATGACAGTCAACGGCGAGGCTATCACGCGTACCTACGCCAGCAACGAAATCGACTTGGACGGCATGACCGTCACGCTCAAGGGCAACATCGGCGACGTGAGTGCCTACAAGACTTCCCCGGACAGTGACACAAGCCCGGCCGCAATCCAAGCGAGAAAAGACGCGGACACGGCCAATCAGGCCAATACCGTTTCGTTCACCACGGCGGGCGGTTCGGACGACCTCATCAAGACAATTACCAGCTTCGTGAACGACTACAACGCCATTCTCAAAGAGGTTCACGACGCCTACGCCACCATGCCCGCCGAAAAGAGTTCCTCCACCCATGAGAAGTACGAACCCCTCTCGGACGACGACAAAAACAGCATGAGTGACAAGGCCGTTGAGAACTACGAGGCCAAGGCCAAACAGGGCTTGCTCTTCGGTGACAGCGACCTCCGGGCGCTCTACGAAACACTCGTACGCAATATCAACCCCGGCGGAAGCGACGGTGCCGCCCTGCGGAATATCGGCATTAGCGTCA
Source organism: Oscillibacter sp. (assembly GCA_017526785.1). GTDB lineage: Bacteria > Bacillota > Clostridia > Oscillospirales > Oscillospiraceae > Oscillibacter. The sequence continues at coordinate 74,157 of JAFXQV010000018.1, forward strand.
ACTACTCCGACAACACAGCCCAAATCACACTCGACGAAACCAAGCTCCGCGACGCCCTGAACAAAGACCCCGACAGCGTTACCAACGTATTCACCCGGTCGAAAGAGGGCGGTTCCAACTCCGACGGCCTCATGAGCAACGTAAAGACCACGATGGAGCAGTACGCGTCGACCTCTTTTGTCAGTCCGGGCGTACTCGTCCGCAAGGCCGGAAACAAGTATTCCTCCACGTCCCTGCTCAACAACGAACTCCAGAAACAGCTCGACAACGTGCAGAAGAAAATCGAGCAGTGGCAGTCCAAGATGAGTACCAAAATCGACTACTACACGCGCCAGTTCACCGCGCTGGAAAAGCTCATGAACACCATGAACAGTCAGAGTTCCGCGCTGGCCGGACTGATGGGCATGTAATCCTGAATACGGACGGTTGAAATTATGAATACAAGAGGCTATCAGCAATACAAGCAACAGTCCCTGAACACGATGACGCCGGGCGAGTTGTTGCTTCTGGTACTCGATGAGCTGGTCAAGCGTCTGTTGCGGGGCGACTTAGCCCTGCAACAGCAGGACTATGCACTGTTCGACGCTTCCATTGACCGCTGTATCGCCATTGTGCGCTATCTGGACGACACACTCGACCGGAAATACGAAATCAGCCGGGAACTGCACCGCCTTTACGAGTTCTTCAGTTACGACCTGAACCGAATCAAAATCGGGCGGAATCAGGAGGAGTTGAACCGCCTGCGGCCGCTGATTGTGGACTTGCGCGACACGTTCCGAATCGCCGAGCGCAACGTGGCCGAGCAGAACGGCGCGAACGCCACAAGCAGTCTTTCGGGGCCGCGCCACATCCCCGACACGGATTCCGGTATCCCCGGGCTGGACACGGGAGGGCGGAACGTCTATGGACACTCCTACTCTTGAAGAGCTTTGGCGGCGCAAGAAGGCACAGACTATCCGGCTCATGGAAGTGGCAGACCTGACGCGGCAGATTTTGGCGGCCGCCGAGCGCCGCGACCAAGTTTCGGTGGATATGCTCCTGTCCATGCGCGCCGACCCCGTACAGCGCCTGACGGAACAGGAGGCCGGGCTGCAGCGCTTTTTGGAGAGCCTGCCGCGCCCCGACGCCATCCGCGCGGCGGAACTGCTCAAGGGCGCGCCACCCGGCACCCCCGGCGAGGCGCAGTTGTCCGAACAAGTGGGGCAGTACCGCCGCCTGCTGGAATCCACCATAGAAATGGACCGCCGCCTGAGTATCCGGATTGGCGGGGAACGCTCTTTTTACAAGAAGTTCCGCTGAACTTCCACAGCCCGCTCCACCGCCGGAGGGTGGGGCGGGTTTCCCCTGTCGCCTACAGGCCAAGGGGAGCCGTAATCAGCCAGAGCGGCGCGCCGTCCCAGCGGCTCTTGGAGAACTCCGAGAGAATAACGTCCGGGTTCCACACGGCCAGACTGTTTTCCCGGCTGTTGGGGTCGGCCACCAGAATGTCCCCGGAGAGCGTCACGCCGTGCAACAGGATGAAGTGGCCGCCCGAGGTGAAGTGTCCCGGCCCCATGAGCGCGACCAGAACGCCGCCCGTGGAGAGCGCGTCGTAGAGCGTATCCGCGCTGGCCTCCTCCACCGGAATCGACGCGCAGTCGAGGCCGTAGCGCTTGGCGGTTCCCTCCACAATCGACAGGTACGAGCCGCTGTGCAAGGCCGCGTACCCGGCGGACGCCGTCCACGCCGCCATGGCCTCCGGCGTGACGAGGTTCCCCGTCATGGTCGAAATTACCATGGCAAGCGCCGTGGGGCCACAGCCATACTTCCCGATTGGGTCGCGCCCGAAGAGCTTTTCCGCCCACTGCGCGTCGCCCTGATTGAAGTAGCAGAGCGTCATATTCCCGCCCGTGAGGAACTCCTGCCCGTGCATGGTGACGAGTTCCGTAATGGCGGGGTCTGCCTTTTCGAGCTTCTCCCGGATACTGGGGTCTCCGGCGAGTTGCGCGAACTCCTGCGCGTTTTTGAGCATTTCGGCGGCGTAGGCCTCTTCCTCTTTTTGACGGCGTTCCGCCTCCCGTTGCAGGGCGGCGTTCTGCCGTGACTGACGCCGCGCCGTGGCGCGCAAGCGCCGCGCCTCCGCCTCGACGCGCTGTGTCTCCGCCATGGCCGCCCGCGCTTTGACCTGTTCGGCCTCCCAGCGGTCAAATGATTCCGCGTACCCCTTGACTTGTGACCGGGTGTCATGGTATAAGATACGTACGGGCGTGACAATGGTCTCGTAGAGTTCCGGGTCGTTGAGGCGGCACAGGAGCAACTCCAAGCCAAGTACGCACGACACCGCCAGCAGTACCAGCGCCAGTATCATCTTTGCCGGGCTGTTATACATGGTTCCTACCCCCATCATGACCGGGAATTTTCGTCTCCCGGCGGAAAACCATCATGATGTCACACATCAAGGCTTCACTTCCTTTCACCGGAAGTCATGATATCGAATTTTGGCGGAAATGTCAAGACGGGAGGCGCGGAAATGCCCACAATACGACTGGACAACATATCCAAACTCTACCACTTGGGGGAGTTTGAACACTGGGCCGTGCAGGCGGTCGACCTGACCATTGAGCAGGGGGATTTTGTCTTTCTGGTGGGGAGCCGCGGCGCGGGCAAAAGCACCCTTATCAACATCATGGCCGGGGTGACCAAGCCGACACTCGGCAAGGTCTTTCTGGACAATGTGAACGTGGAGGAACTCAGGCCGAGAGAACGCGAACAGGCGTTTTCGTCCATCCGCTGTATCGAGCAGGGCGCGGAACTCGACCGCTCCGACACGATTTACGGCAATCTCTCCGAGGAAGTGCGGCGGTTCTTCTTCTTCCGGCGGCGGGTCGTCAACAAGACCCTTGCCGACAAGGCTTTGGCCGTGGTGGGCGTCCCCGAATCCGGCGACACGTTCCCCCGCGATTTGTCCAGACCGGAATGCCGCCGCGTGCTGATTGCCAAGGCGGTACTCCACTCCCCGGCCATACTCATGCTCGACGACTTCACCGACCGCATGGACGAGGACACCGTCTGGGACATGCTGCACCTGCTCAACGAGCTGAACCGCAAAGGCACCACCATTATCATGTCCACGAATTCCAGTTACGTCGTGAACACCATGCGCCGCCGCGTGGTGACGCTCGCCGACGGGAAGTTAGTGGGCGACGTGAAAAGGGGACGTTATGGCTATATCTGATTCCAGCAAGGCCGAAAAGGTCGCGCCGCGCGTTCTGCCGCGTGGCAGGACGGTCAAACCGCGTACAAAAACCGAGGGGCGGCGCGCCCCGGTTGGAGGAGTTTCTATGGGCGAGGCAATGAGAGAGCAGGACGCCAGCATCGTATTTTCACTGGACATCGGCACGCGCAGTATTATCGGCGTCGTGGGCGAGGTCGTCGACGGGAAACTGCACGTACTGGCCATCGAGAAGGAGAACCACGGACAGCGCTCCATGCTGGACGGCCAGATTGAGAACATCGGGCAGGTGGCGCAGGTGGCGAAGCGCGTCATAGAGCGCCTGCAGAAGCGGACGAAAATCCGCCTTGCGCGGGTGTGCGTCGCGGCCGCCGGACGCGCCCTGAAGTCCGAGGCCGCCGCGTTCACGCTCGAACTGCCCACCGTACAGCCCATCACGGACGACGACATCAGCCACTTGGAGGCCGGCGCCGTGTCCGAGTCGGAGCAGGTCATCATGGAGCAGTCCGGCGACCAGAACGACCAGTATTACATGGTCGGCTACACCGTCACCGGGTACCGGATAGACGGCTACCCCATGTCGAGTATCAAGGACCACAGCGGGAAGGTGCTGGAAGCGGAAGTCGTGGCGACGTTCCTGCCGCGGGGCGTCGTGGATAGTCTGTATGCCGTGGTGTCGAAAGTCGGTCTGGAAGTCGCCAGTCTGACGCTCGAACCCATTGCCGCCTTGAACGCCGCCATTCCCGCCGACATCCGCCTGCTGAATCTGGTTCTGGTCGACATCGGCGCGGGAACGTCGGATATCGCCATCTGCCGCGACGGAAGCGTAGTCGGCTACACCATGGCGACTATCGCCGGGGACGAAATCACAGAGTTGCTCATGCGTACGCTGTTGGTCGACTTCGAGACCGGGGAACAACTGAAAATGTCGCTCAATCAGGACAAGGCCGTGACCTACACGGACATCCTCGGCCTCTCGCACGACGTGAACCCCAAGGAGTTGCAGGAACTCGTCTCGCCGTCGGTCTCGACGCTCGCCGGGGAAATCGCCCAGCGCGTCCTTGACCTGAACGGCCGTCTGCCGTCGGCGGTGTTTCTCGCGGGCGGCGGGTGCAAATTAACCGGACTGCGCGAGAAAGTCGCCGAAGCGCTCAAAATGGACCCCAACCGCGTCACCGTCGCCGGGAACCACTTCCAGCGCAACTCGTACGCGGAAGAGTACAACCTGAACGACCCCGAATACGCCACCCCGCTGGGAATCGCCATTTCGGCCGGGCTCGGCCTCATCAATGACAGTTACGTTATCCTGCTCAACGGCGAACCCGCAAAGTTATTCCGTAGCGGCTCTCTGATTATCCGCGACCTGCTCATGATGAACGGCCACAACTACAACGACATGATGGGGCGCACCGGGGAAAATCTCACGTTCACGCTCAACGGCGAACGGAAATTTTTCCGGGGCGGACTGCCCGTGCCGCCCGTCATCCTGCTCAACGGCGAACTGGCCGCGCTGACCGACACCGTACACGCCGGAGACCACCTGCAATTTGTCCCCGCCAAGCCCGGGGAGGACGCGTCGAAGCGTATTTCCGACCTGCTGGGCGCTGACTTCAAGGGTACCGTCACCGTCAACGGCGCGAAAGCCCGCCTTGACGCCCTCATCCACACCGGGGACGATATCTGGGCGGACAGGAAAGACCCCCTCCCGGAACCCGAACCCGTGCCGACGCCGACACCCGTTGCCAAACCCGCCGCCCCCGCTGGCGACGCCGGACAAATTCGTGTCACCCTCAACGGGGAAAAGCTCATGCTCTTTGGCAAGCCCGGAGGAGACCCCTACTACCTGATGGATTTGCTGAAATTCTCCGACCTCGATTTCCAGAACCTCGAAAAGCCCGTGGAACTGCGCGTGAACGGCCAGCCCGGGCAGTTTCAGGAAATCATCAAGGACGGCGACAGCGTGGAAATTGTGTGACAAAAGGAGGCGTTTGTCTCTTGAACGCCTACATTGCACGTCAGCCGATTCTCAACCAGCGCAAGGAGACAGTAGGCTATGAACTGCTGTTCCGCAACAATTCCGGCAACGCGGCGCATGTCAAGGACAACGACGCCGCCACAAGAAAAGTCCTGACGGACGCCGTGAACCTCTTCGGCCTCGACAACCTCACGGGCGGGCGCTACTCCTACATTAACTTCACGTCTCGCCTCATACTCGACGGCTTTGTGCGCCGCGCCGACCCCTCGAAAGTCGTCGTGCAGGTCATGGGCAACGCCGTCATGAATGACGACATGGAAAACGCGCTCCGCGCCCTCCGCGACGACGACTACTTTCTGGTGCTGAAAAACTATCTCGGGCAGGAGCATTACCACCCCTATTTGTCCCTGTTCGACGTGATACGCGTCAACTTCCGAAAGACAAACTTTGTATTCCAGCGCTCGGCCGTCCGCAAGTACGGCACCCCCGAAACCGTGTTCATGGCCGACCGCATCGAGACCGAGCAGGAATTTCAAAGCGCCCTGAACATGGGCTACCAGCTCTTTCAGGGCTACTACTTCGGCACGCCGGACATGCTCTCCATTCCGATTCTTCCCCTTATGGAGACCGCCTACGGCAAAATCCTCGCGGCGCTTCTGGTCGTCTCGCCGGACGTGCGCTGGGAGAGGCAGTGCGCCGACATTATCCAGAGTGACTTGCTTCTGTCGTACCTGTTCCCGCGCGAAATGGCCACGGTGCCGACCCCGACCGGGAAAAAGCCAGAGCATTACACCCCGCCCGACGACTGGAGTCCCGTTATCTACCGCATGGGGCCGCACTGGGTACGGCGCTGGGTCTGTCTGGCGCTCCTGCGGCACAACAACGCCTCCGGGGACGACCAGCTTCCCCGCGACGCCTACCGCCGCGCCCTGTTCATGGACACGCTCGCGGCGCGGTCACAACTCAATGTGGACGTGCAGAGCGGGAACGTGTTCCTGCTCGGCATTATGAGCATGATGGAGGAAATCGTCGGAGAGGGGCCGCTGTACCTCCTGCGCGGCTTCCCTCTGCCGCCCGAACTCCGGGGCGTCCTGCTCGAAAACGCCGATAACGACTACGCCGCCCTCCTGCGCTATGCCCGGCTCTACGAGACACGCCCCAACGGCAGACTTGTGCCGGATTTCCCGGTCTCTCTGGACAAGTACAAGATTGAGGACGCCTTCAAGGCCTGCATGGAGGAGACCGAGGCGGCCATAGAGAGAATGGACACGCCCACGCCACAATGAAGCAGGTTGACAACAAATACAGGATGTGCGTCCACGAGACCGAGGCGGCGATATCGCGCATAGATACGCCGGTATAGCGGCGCATGCCAGATTGGAGGACAGCAACAAATGAGTGACGAAGCTACCGAGGAGAAGAAGGGCAAAAAAAAGAAAGAGAAAAAGCCCAAGAAGGAAAAGCCCCCCAAGCCTAAAAAGGAGAAGAAACCCAAAAAGGGTAAGGAAACTCCCGAGGGTGCCGAGGGCGGAGAGGGCGGCAAAAAAAAGGGACTGCCGTTGCTTCTGATTCTGATTCCGGTGTTTGTGGTAGTGATTGCGGCGGCACTCGTGGTGATTTTCGTGGTACTGCCGAAACTCCGGAAGCCCCCGGCGGAAGAGGAAATCGACCCCGACGCCCCGCTTTCGGCGCAGGTCGAGAACACCGAACGCGCAAAAAAAGGCGATAAGCCGGACAAGGACGGCGGCGGCACCGAAAAAGCGGACGACGGCGGCGACACCGACGCCGAAGTACCGCCTCCCAATGACGAGGCCGACGCCGAAGCCGCCCCCGAAGTACCGCCTCCCGAAGAAGAAAAGAAGCCCGCGGACGTGGACATCGTGGTTTCTATGACCACCTCCGAGTCCATCAGCTATTTCCGCTCCCTGCCGCCGGAGGCGCTCGGACTGCCCGGCGAGAGTATGGCCGATTACGATATTTTCGCCTCCGAACACCTGATTCTCGTCGACGGCGTGCCGTGCAAGGAGTTCCACGTCTACAGCGTCGCCGGGAAGGCCGGAACGAATTCCGTGGAAGGCCTCTACCTGCTGACCCAGCGCGGCGCGCGGAAAATCTACAAGCTCGACGAGGCGACCAATACCGTGACGGAATTGAACTGGAAGCCTCCGCGCCCCGAACCCGAACCCGAACCGCTCCCGGAATCCGGGGACGGCGCGGAAGCCGAAGCCGAACCCGCGTAACCGGAAACTCTCCGCGTTGCCTGTTTTTTCCGTTCCGCCCGTTTTTGGGGAAATGATTTTTTCCCGTTCCACCCGGGAAACAGTTGACGAAACGGGAAATTTGTAATAAAATAGGGAAAGACAGGCTTTGCAAGTTTTTCGCTTTTCAGGAGGTGGGCGCTTCTGATGACTGCTTCCCCGGCGACTGCTCCGGCCTTGCGGACGTGACATGTCCGCGCCCGGACAGCGCGAAACTTTGTCGGACTTCCGCCCTACCCGGCGGAGGATTATATCAGGCCGCCCGGCTCCCCGGACGCTTAGAGAAGGAGAATGTTAAATGCTTAAAAACATGCAAATCCGCACAAGACTGATTACCGCGTTTCTGATTGTCATTCTCATGATGGCGCTTACGGGCGTGGTGTCCATTGTCATGCTCTCCAAGGTCGGTGCCAGCCTGCAGGGCTTCTACGACACGTCCTTGCAGACCATTGAGCAGTCGTGGAAAGGCAAGCGCGCCGCCGCCCTCATCCGCGCGAACGTCCTCCAAGCCACGCTTGACGACGACGACACGCGCAGTAACGGCTACATGACCTCCACGCGCACGGAGTACCAGACCCTTCAAGACGCCGCCGCCACGCTGAAAAACACCTACACGGGCGATAAGAGCGTCCTTACCACGCTGGATACTACTATCTCCAACATTGGCCCCACGCTGGAGCGCCTCTTCACCTACGCCAATAACCATGACGTGCAGAACGGCTACCTCTATCTCCGCGAACAGTACGAGCCTCTGGCGGACTCCGTCCGTGCCCAGTTGGACAAAATCGGTCAGGACGCCGACCAGGCCGCCCTTGACACCGTCGACACCGGGAAAACCCTCTCCACCACGGCCAATGTCCTTGTCATCACCCTTGTGATTCTGAGCGCCGCCGTTGGAATCGTGCTGGCGATTGTCATCGCCAACGGCATTGTGAACCCCGTCAACGAAATGCAGGAGGTCACGCTTGCCGTTTCCCAAGGCGATTTCGAGTCCGATATCAAGTACCACTCCAAGGACGCCCTCGGCAGTCTCGCCGACAATATGCGCCACCTCACCGCCACTATCAAGGAAATTATCACCGACGTGGAAATGCAGTTGGCCGCCATGGGTGACGGTAACTTCAACGTCCGCAGCCGCAAAGAGGAAATGTATCTCGGTTCGTTCGCCCGCCTCCAGACCGCTATGACCAAGCTGACAATGGCCGTCTCCGAGACCATGGCGCAGATTGACGTGTCCGCCGACCAAGTGAACAGCGGCGGCGAACAGATTTCTTCCTCCGCGCAGGCCATGGCGCAGGGCGCGACCGAACAGGCGTCGAGCGTGCAGGAACTCGCCGCCACCATCGGCGAAATCTCCCACGCCGTCGAGGAGACCGCCGAACACGCCCAGAACGCCAAAGTCGATAATCAGGCCTCCCACGACCAGATTGCCGTATGCTCCGCGCATATGGCCGACCTCATGGGCGCTATGAAGGCCATCGAGGTCAAGTCCCTTGAAATCAGCAAGGTTATCAAGACCATTGAAGATATCGCTTTCCAGACGAACATTCTCGCCCTGAACGCGGCGGTAGAGGCCGCCCGCGCCGGAAGCGCCGGCAAGGGATTCGCCGTCGTCGCCGACGAAGTGCGCAACCTTGCCACGAAGTCGCAGGAGGCCTCCAAGAGTACCGCGACCCTTATCGAGGAGACCGTCAAGGCCGTCAACGAGGGAAGCCGCCTCTCCGTCGAGACCGACGAGGCACTCAAAGAAGTGGTTATCCGCGCCCAGAAGGTCATGGACGCCGTGACGCGTATCTCGAAGGCCACCGACGCGCAGTCGCACGATGTCGCGCAGGTCAGCACGGGTATCGACCAGATTTCCAGCGTCGTCCAGACGAACTCCGCCACCGCCGAGGAATCCGCCGCCGCCAGCGAGCAGTTGTCCGGGCAGGCCAACCTCCTGAAAGAGCTTATCGGACGCTTCACACTCCGCAAGGAAGTGGGCGGCGCGCGTTCGACCGTCGCCGCCGCGCACTCCGGCGACAGCTTCTCCGCCTCCAGTTCCGCCCACGATAAGTATTAATACGCGAAACCATCTCCCCGGAAATGTCATGTTTCCGGGGAGGTTTCCAATGAATCAGCCGCGCCGGGAACGGTTCCCCGGCGCGGTTTCATTGCGGCTTGGCGCGGTGTTTTGTTACGGTTACGGCGTCACTGGTTGCGTTGCATGAACTTCTGACGCGGTGCAGTTCGACTTCCGCCGCGCGGCGTTGCCTGAAAGTTGCCCCGTTTGCTGTCAGAATATGCGGCTTGCGGCAACTCTGAAAAGTCCTGCAATACAACCCGCAAAAAGGAATTGACGGCGCGGCCGAAATCTGTTAAAATCGTGACAATCTCGCGTAACGCAATGGCAGACCACACGTAACGCGCATTACAGGGGAAAGAAGGAACAACATGTACAAAATCGTCAGAAAAGTGGAACTGCGCCCCACGGTCACACTCTACGAAATCGAAGCGCCGTTAATCGCCAAGAAGTCCCACCCCGGACAATTCATCATCCTGCGCGTGGACGAGGGCGGGGAACGCATTCCCATCACCATCAACAGTTACGACCCCGAAAAGGGTACCGTGACCATCATCGTGCAGACGGCCGGCGCGACCACCGAGAAACTCAAGGCCATGAAAGAGGGCGACTGTCTGGCGGACTTTGTGGGGCCGCTGGGGAAGGCGACCGTCATTGACGGTACGAAAAAGGTGTGCATTGTCGGCGGCGGCGTGGGCTGCGCGATTGCCTACCCCGTCCTGAAGGCGTTCCACGACGCCGGAGCCGATGTCCACGCCGTGGTTGGGTTCAAGAACAAAGACCTTGTCATCTTGGAGGACGATTTCCGCGCCGCGACCAGCGTCCTGAAAATCTGCACCGACGACGGCTCTTACGGCCAAAAGGGGCTTGTCACCGACGCCCTGAAAGAACTTATCGAGGCCGGGAACCAGTACGACGAAATTTTTGCCGTTGGCCCCATGGTTATGATGAAGTTCGTCAGCAAGACCACGGAACCCTACGGAATCAAGACCACCGTTTCCATGAGCCCGATTATGATTGACGGGACGGGCATGTGCGGCGGCTGTCGTCTGAGCGTCGGCGGAGAAATGAAATTTGCCTGCGTCGACGGCCCCGACTTCGACGGCCATCAGGTTGACTGGGACATTGCAGTGAAACGGAATCAGATGTACCACGACTGGGAACTCAAAAAGCACGAGGAGACTTGCAATCTCCTGAAAAAGGAGGCGTGAACCATGGCACGGAAAGCGAATATGTCCTTGCAGAAGAACCCCATGCCGTCGCAGGAACCGGACGTACGCAACCATAACTTTGAGGAAGTCGCGCTGGGCTACACCAAGGAACAGGCTCTCGACGAGGCACAGCGTTGCTTGCGTTGCAAGAACCGCCCCTGTATGGAAGGCTGTCCCGTCATGGTGCGCATTCCCGAATTTATCGAGAAGGTGGAAGCGGGCGAGTTCGAGGAGGCTTACCAGATTATCTCCGCCACGTCGGCACTCCCGGCGGTGTGCGGCCGCGTCTGCCCACAGGAGAGCCAGTGCGAAAAATACTGTGTGCGCGGCAAGAAGGGCGACCCCGTGGGTATCGGGCGTCTGGAACGCTTTGTGGCCGACTGGCACAATGAACACGTCACGGCGAAGGCCGAAAAGCCCACCCCCAACGGACACCGCGTCGCCGTGATTGGCTCCGGCCCCGCCGGACTGACCTGTGCCGGAGACCTTGCGCGTAAGGGTTACGAAGTCACGGTCTTTGAGGCTCTGCACCTTGCGGGCGGCGTGCTGGTGTACGGAATCCCGGAGTTCCGTCTGCCCAAGGCCATTGTGCAGAAGGAGGTCAACGGCCTGAAAGATTTGGGCGTCACCATCTCCACGGACACCGTCGTAGGCCGTACCATTACCGTCGACGAACTCATGACGGAACAGGGTTTCGAGGCCGTGTTCATCGGTTCCGGCGCGGGACTGCCCATGTTTATGAACATCCCCGGCGTGAACTACAAGGGCGTCCTGTCCGCTAACGAGTTCTTGACGCGTATCAATCTCATGAAGGCCTATTTGCCCGGTGCCGACACGCCGATTATCCACCCGAAGAAAGTCGCGGTCGTCGGCGGCGGCAACGTCGCCATGGACGCCGCCCGCTGTGCGAAGCGTCTGGGCGCGGAGGTGTACATTGTCTACCGCCGCGGCATGGAGGAGCTTCCCGCCCGGAAAGAGGAAGTCGAACACGCCATTGAGGAAGGCATCATCTTCAAGACGCTCAACAACCCCGTGGAGATTCTGGCCGACGAAGACGACAATGTGACCAAAATCCGTTGCATTGAAATGGAACTCGGCGAGCCGGACGCGTCCGGACGCCGCCGCCCCATTGAGAAGCCCGGCAGTGAGTTTGAGCTTGAGGTCGACTGCGTGATTATGGCGTTAGGCACCAGTCCGAACCCGCTGATTAAGTCCACGACGGAGGGACTGGAAATCAACCGCAAGGGCGGAATCGTGGTCAACGAGGACGGCCTGACCTCCCGCGAAAACGTGTACGCGGGCGGCGACGCCGTGACCGGAGCGGCAACCGTCATTCTGGCCATGGGCGCGGGCAAGACCGCCGCCAAGGCCATTGACGAGGCGTTAAGCAAAAAGTAAGCGTAACCAAACAGTAACGCCGCAATCCGTTCAGGATTGCGGCGCATTTCATCAGGAGTGTGTCCGATGTAAGACTATAGGCTGTGGTACATCAATCATTTTAAATCTTTCATGCGCCTGTCCGCGATTTTGTAGACTTCATCATCAGCTCTGAACCCCACAACTACAATCAGCAGACTACTTTCCGTACGGCACACGTTGTAAACAATACGGATACCCGCTTTCCGAAGTTTAACTTCCCGGAGTCCGGTTAAATTTACTTGTTTATGCCCCAGTGCTTTGCCGAAATTTTCCGGGTCGGTTTTTAATTTCTCGATTGCCTTCCGAACTTCACGGCTTACACTGCCATCCAGACGATTTAAGTCTTCTTCCGCTTCCCGTAAATAGCGAATAGTCCATTTCATCTGTATGTTCCTCCTGTGTTATGGTAGTTCTACCCCTTGGGGTACATATACTCACGAGCGATGAAATTTGCCGTCTCTTGCTCCGCCGCGCTTACGTCAAGCGGGATTCAAAGCGTCGGGCGGCAAATCTTACCGCTCACGAGTATATAAGCATTACAGCAAACCATAAAACAAATAAGGAACAGCGTCAAACAAGCGTTACGGTTGCTTACAGATTTATTCGAGTTCGATGTCCTCCCATCCCGCCAAATCTTCTTCCGTAATGCCTAAATTGGCATCTACTTCCTCCTGTGAAATTGTTTGGGAAGGGTCATAGCGCGACATACGCTCCATAGCAAGCGCGTAAAGTTTCGCGTCTTCCAGTTCGTCCACTAAGTGGGCATAATTTGCCGGAGAGAGTAGCACACATTCAACAACATCATCTTTCATGACTACTTTCACGCCGGTTTCCCATACTTCTTTCAAAATCTGCTCCACAAGACTGCGGTCTAAATCAGATATGGAAACCGCGTCTTTGACTGTAGGGAACATAGTTGCCATCATACTCACCCCATTTCAAGGAATCCCGGCACTCTGTATAGTAGCAGATATGTCTTGCTTTGTCAAGGGGGCTACAATGTTTTTCCCACGTTCCGATTGGTATCACGTTTCTGTCTCCGCGTGTACGGCGCGGACAATTTTTTCGCGTAACTGCCGCTTTCGGTCGTCGAAAAGCAGTTCCCGATTGTGCCGGAAATAGGCGTCACACCCGAAGTTTTCCACGTACCAAGACAGATGAAACCCCGCCGTGATTTCCGTCACAAATAACACCAGTTCCTGTCCCTCTCCGACTGCCTCTTCCAGAAACCGGAAAGCGTTGTCGAACTGCTTCCCGGTCTCGTCGGCGAACTGTTCGCGGCGCGTGACCTCCGCCCCGAACCACGCCCGCACGGCGTCCATAACCGCGTCACGATTCGGGAACGTCCCGCCCCGGATACGCGTCCGGTAGTCGTCCAAAGCGCCGATTTCCCGCTGCAACGCGTCGCGGTGTTCGGGGTCGAGATGTCCGGCCTCCCGCGCCTGACGCAACCTGTCGCGGCGGCGTTGCGATAATTCCTCCAAAATCGCGTCCGGCTCCTCCGCCGGGAGACGTTCCCGGAACTCCGTCAAGGCCGCGTGAAGCGCCGACGTGAAGCCGTCCTGCCGCCACACGGCTTTGGCGCTGTCCGTCAGCCGCGACAGCAACAGCCCCATGACGGACAGTTTCTCGTCGAAAGGCGCGTCCCGCAGTTCGGAGACTGTCACGGGTTGCCAATGGCCTTGCAAGACTTCCTCCACGCGGTAACGCTTACGGTACTTGTTGTAGAGTTCCAAATAGTTGGCGAAGTCCCGCGCAATCCGGGGGAGCTGGATATACTCGCCGATTGTGTCGCGCCCGACTTTGACGCCGATTTTCTCGCAGACGGTCAGTAATTCGCTCAAGTCCTCCCAGCCCCGCGCCGTGGCGAACTCCATGCCGTCCACGGTCGTTTCGACGGCGTAAAAGTTCTCCTTGCGGATGTCCAGATAGGACACGACAGCGCCGTGCAACCCCTTCCGCGTGGCGTACTCCTTCCAGACGCCGAAATCCTCCCGGACATCGATTTTCCTCACGCGGTCGAGCGTCACCACGTCAAATTCCCGGACGGAACGGTTATATTCCGGCGGATTCCCCGCCGCCACAATCATCCAGCCGTCGGGCAGACGCTGATTCCCGAACGTCTTGCACTGCAAAAACTGTAACATCATGGGGGCAAGCGTCTCGGAAACGCAGTTGATTTCGTCCAGAAACAGGATACCCTCCCGGATTCCGGTTTTCTCCATGAGGTCATGCACGGAAGCGAGAATTTCGCTCATCGTGTATTCCGTGACGGAATACTCCGCGCCGTCGTAGACGCGTTTCGAGATAAACGGAAGTCCCATGGCGCTTTGTCGGGTGTGGTGCGTGATGGTGTAGGACACCAGCCCAACGCCCGATTCCGCCGCGATTTGCGCCATAATCTGTGTTTTGCCGATACCCGGCGGCCCCATTAACAGAATCGGGCGTTGCCGTATGGGCGGAATCAGGTAATTTTCCAGCCCGTCACGGGTCAGATAAGCGCGCAAGGCGTCGGAAATCTCCTGTTTTGCCTGTTTGATGTTCATGAAAGTTCCTCATTGCGCCTTGGCCTGTTTGATAGAAAGGCTGATACGCTTCTTTTTCTCGTCCACGTCCAGCACGACGACCTGAACCACGTCGCCGACGCGGAGCGCCTCCGACGGGTGCTTCAGGTAGCGGTCGGCAATCTGCGAAATGTGCACAAGCCCGTCCTGATGTACGCCGATGTCGACGAACGCGCCAAAATCAATCACGTTCCGCACGGTGCCGGACAGCTTCATACCCGGTTTCAGGTCGGAAATGTCCATAACGTCCGTTCTCAAAATTGGCTTCGGGAGGCTGTCGCGCACGTCGCGCCCGGGCTTCATGAGTTCCCCGATAACGTCCGAGAGCGTCGGGACGCCGACGCCCGTTTCCCGCGCGGCCTTCTCCAAGCCGTAGGCCTCGACTTTCTT
This sequence comes from Oscillibacter sp., assembly GCA_017526785.1. Lineage (GTDB taxonomy): Bacteria > Bacillota > Clostridia > Oscillospirales > Oscillospiraceae > Oscillibacter. The sequence continues at coordinate 89,247 of JAFXQV010000018.1, forward strand.
CCGCAAGTCGCCCAGACGCCCCGCTTTCACGTCCTCATCCGTGTTGCCCATGAGACGAAGCAGTTTCTCCGCCGCGTCGTACGATTCGGGGTGTACGGCGGTATTGTCGAGTACGTTCTTGCTCTCCGGAACGCGCAGGAATCCCGCGCACTGCTGATACGCTTTCGGCCCCAGTTTCGGGACTTTCAGCAGTTGGGCGCGTTTCGTGAAAGCGCCGTTTTCCTCACGGTAGGCCACAATATTTTTCGCGGTCGCGGCGGTCAAGCCCGACACCCGTTTCAGTAACGACGCCGAAGCGGTATTCAAGTCCACGCCGACGGCGTTTACACAATCTTCCACTACGGCGTCCAGCGCGGCCTCCAACTGTTTCGGCGGGCAGTCGTGCTGATACTGTCCGACGCCGATTGCTTTCGGCTCGATTTTCACGAGTTCCGCCAACGGGTCTTGTAGGCGTCTGGCGATTGACACGGCCGAACGGAGATTCACGTCATACTGCGGGAACTCCTCCGCCGCCAGCTTGCTTGCCGAGTACACAGACGCGCCCGCCTCCGAGACCATCATGTAACTAAGTCCGGCGTCGGGGTTGCGGCGTATCATCTCGACGGCCATTTGTTCGGTCTCGCGGCTCGCGGTGCCGTTGCCGATTGCCAAGTGTTCGACGTGGTGCTTGCGTACCAGTGCCGAAAGTTTCGCGATTGCCTCCTCTTTCTGGCGCTCCCCGAACGTCGGATAGACTACGGCGGTGTCCAATACTTTCCCGGTGCCGTCGACGACCGCGACTTTGCACCCGTTTCTGTAGCCGGGGTCAAGCCCCATCGTGACTTTCCCCTTGACGGGCGGCTGCATGAGCAACGGGCGCAGATTCAGCGCAAATTGCCCGATTGCGCCGTCATAGGCGGTATCGGAGAGCCCGGAACGCGTCTCGCGCTCCACGGACGGGAAAATCAAACGGTCGTAGGCGTCCAGCGCGGCGGCCTTGACAAAGTCCGTGGACGGCGTGCCGGGTACCGCCGACGCCTTGTAAACTGTCTGCATGGCGCGGTCGTGGTTCATGTCGACGGTGACTTTCAGAAACTTTTCCTTTTCGCCGCGATTCAATGCTAAAATCTGGTAGCCCTGCAAGCGGTTCAGGGGCTGCGTGAAGTCGTAATACGTCCGGTATACGGAATCCTCGTCGGTGGCGGCCTCCGCGTGTACGGTCGCCGTACGGCTGACAAGGGAGCGGAGCGATTTCCGGAGTTCGGGGTCGTCGCTGATTTTCTCCGCGATAATGTCCGACGCGCCCGCCAAGGCGTCCTCGACGGTCTCCACGCCCTTTTCGGGGTCGATGTACGCCGCCGCCGCTTCCTCCGGCTTGGGGCCGTCGCGCCGCTGTGCAAAGAGAATTTCCGACAGCGGTTCCAATCCCTTTTCCTTCGCCACGGTGGCGCGGGTGCGGCGTTTCGGCTTGTAGGGGCGGTACAAGTCCTCCAACTCCGCCAGCGTCTTGGCCTCCGCGATTGCCGCCGACAGTTCCTCCGTGAGCTTGCCCTGTTCCTCAATGGCCTTGAGAATCGTTTCCCGGCGCTCCTGCAAGCCCCGTAAGTACGCCAGACGCGTTTCGAGTGTGCGTAGCGCGGTGTCGTCCATAGCGCCGTGCAACTCCTTCCGGTAGCGGGCTATAAACGGAATCGTGTTGCCCTCGTCCAGAAGCTGGATAACGTTTGCAATCTGCTGTTCGTCCCGTCCGAGTTCGGCGGACAGGATAGAAACAATGGAATCCATGTGTTCGTCTCTCCTTGTCACATTATGACGGCGCGTCCCGTGGAACGCGCCGGAATTGTCAGACGTTGTAGCACCCGCCGCCGATGAACTCCCGGACAATTGACGATTTCGGCACCACGTCGTCCGGCAAAGGCAGAAAGTAGTTCATGAACTTCAACAGCCGTTTGGCCTCCACATACTCGTCACTGTCACGCGGAATGGCGAACAGTAGCGGTTCCAAGTACGCCTGTAACAGCGCGGTCTCGAAAATCAGCGACGAGTTAAACACCACGTCGGCGCTGTCCTGATACGGGAAAATGTTGTTTTCCTCGCCGCGCCGGACACTCGGCCACATGCGGATTGTCGCCTGTGCGTTGTGTCCACGCGTACGGGCGTCGCGCTCGATACGGCGCAACAGGCGGGCGTCGGTGCTGGGAATGCGGTTGTGGTCGTCAACGTTCAGAATGGTCAGACAACTGATATAAATCTTGAACTTGCTTTCGGGGGGGAGTGTGTACGACAGCGCGTCATTCAGGCAGTGGATACCTTCAATCACTAAAATGTCTTGGGGTCCCAAAGTCAGATAGTCGCCGTTGTACTCCCGACAGCCCTTCTTGAAATTGTAACTGGGAATCTCGACCGTTTCCCCGGCTAACAGGCGCGTCATGTCCTGATTCAACTGTTCCACGTCCATCGCGCCGAGGCCTTCAAAGTCATAGTTGCCGTTTTCGTCGCGGGGGGTCTTGTCGCGGTTGACAAAGTAATTGTCCGTGGCGACGGGGTGCGGGTGCAGGCCGCATGCCCGGAGCTGTGTACAGAGGCGGTGGGAAAACGTGGTCTTGCCCGACGACGACGGCCCCGCAATCATGACAAAGCGCACATCGTGCCGCGCCGCTATTGTCTGGGCGATGTCGCCGATACGCTTTTCCATAAGCGCTTCATGGGTCAAAATGAGGCCTTCCGACTGTCCGCGTGCAATCAGGTCGTTGAGTTCGCCGACGTTGCTGATACCGAGCGCGGCGGCGTGGGCGGTGTCGTCGCGGAGCGTCTGGAACACCTTCCGCGACGGGTTGAACGTCCCGATTTTCGACGGGTCTTTCATCGACGGCAGGTGCAGTAAAAAGCCGTCCTCGTAGACTTCCAGTGAAAAGACTTTCACGTATCCGGTACTGGGCAGCATGTAGCCGTAGAAGTAATCGGAGAAGCCGTCGAGCGTGTAGACGTTGACATGGGAATCAATGCGGTAACGAAACAGCCGCGCCTTGTCCTCAAAGCGGTTCTTGTGGAACAGTTCTATGGCGTCGTCCGTGGGGAGGACTTTCTTTTCAATGGGCAAATCGGCGGCCGCGAGTTCCCGCATACGCGCCTCGACGCGTTCGAGCAGCGCGGCGTCAAGGTTAAAATTGCCCGTGGCGCGGAGGAACAGCGCGTTGCTCAGCGAAAACTCGACAACCACCCGGTCGACGTTCTCCGCCCCGGCGGTGTCGTAGAACGCCTTCAGGAGCAGGAACACGGCGGAACGCTCATAGGACTGGATTCCGGGCTTGTCACGGGCGGTAATCATGGTCAGGTGACAGTCGCGGTCGAGGTGGCGGTAGAGTTCGCGGAGCTTGCCGTCGCGGTTGACAAGCAGGATGTCGTCGGGGTAACGGCTCTGCATGTCGCGGGCAATCCGGGCGTACGTGACCCCGGCGGGGTAGTCGTACGCGGTGCCGTCGATGGTGACAGTGTAACGCTTCATAGCGGCCTCCTTTCGTGTACGGGGTGGCTTGCGGCTTTGCGACATTCTACCACATTTTTGAATGTCGCGCAACCGCTATTTGTGAAAAGGCCGATGTCACTTTGTTGTATGGATTTCCCGAAAGGGACTGGAAACGGGGAAACGGTATGAAAAGAGCCTGTTCCGGGGTTCAATTTTTGGCGCGTCTTTGTCGGTTCTCTATAGTTTTTTCCGTTGTAAAAAAGCCATGCCGCCCGGCATGTGCCGGAGAGCCAAAAGCCCGCGAGAACTTGACAAAAAACGCTTGACAGAACCGGGCGGACGTGTTAAAGTTTACAAGTTATCCCACACGGCGGCGGACTGTCGGTTCGTGCGAACCCGTCAGCCGACGGGGCGAGGCCGCCGGAGGTACAACGAAACCATTTCAGGAGGAATCACACATGGCAAATTCCAGCATTGTTTCCATGAAGTCCCTGCTCGAAGCGGGCGTCCATTTCGGACACCAGACCCGCCGCTGGAACCCCAAAATGGCTCCCTATATCTACACGGAGCGCAACGGCATTTATATTGTCGACCTGCAAAAGACCGTCCGCAAGCTCGAAGAGGCCTACAATTTCGTCCGCGAGTTGTCGGAAAGCGGCCAGTCCCTGTTGTTCGTCGGCACCAAGAAGCAGGCGCAGGACGCCATCCGCGAGGAGGCCACGCGTTGCGGTCAGTATTACGTCAACGCCCGTTGGCTCGGCGGCATGATGACCAACTTCAAGACCATGCGGACGCGTGTCGACCGCCTCAACCAGTTGAAGCGCATGCAGGAGGACGGCACATTTGACATGCTTCCGAAAAAGGAAGTCATGAAACATCTGGGCGAAATCGCCAAGCTCGAAAAGTATCTGGGCGGCGTCAAGGACATGAAAACGCTTCCCGGCGCGCTGTTCATCGTCGACACCCGCAAGGAACGCAACGCCATCGCCGAGGCGCACAAGCTCCATATCCCCGTTGTGGCTATCGCCGACACCAACTGTGACCCCGACGAAATCGACTATGTAATCCCCGGCAATGACGACGCAATCCGCGCCATTAAGCTGATTTCCTCCATTATGGCCAACGCCATGCTGGAAGGCCGTCAGGGCGAACAGAACGAGGAAGCCGCCCCCGAAGCGGTGCCGGAAGCGGCCGAACCCGTCCAGAGCGCGGAATAACGATACAGGTAAGGAGTAACAAACTATGGCATTCACAGCGGCAGATGTAAAGACCCTGCGCGAAATGACTGGCGTGGGGATGATGGATTGCAAAAAGGCGCTTTCCGCCACCGACGGCGACATGGACAAGGCCATCGAGTGGCTCCGCGAAAAGGGTATGGCCGCCTCCGCCAAAAAGGCCGGGCGTATCGCCGCCGAGGGCATGGCCTACGCGGCGGTCATTGACGGCGTGGGCGTCGTGGTGGAAGTCAACGCCGAGACGGACTTTGTCGGCAAGAATGAAAAATTCGTCGACTTCGTCAAGGGCGTGGCGGCGACCGTCGCCAAGGAGAACCCCGCCGACCTCGACGCGCTCATGAACGCCAACTACAACGGCACGGACAAGACCGTACTGCAACAGCAACAGGAAATGGTGCTGGTTATCGGCGAAAATATCAAAGTGCGCCGCTTCACGCGCTTTGAGGGCGGCGTGTCGGTGTCCTATGTCCACATGGGCGGCAAAATCGGCGTACTCGTCAACTTTGAAACCGACCTCCCCGCCGACAAAATCCAGACCCCCGGCAAGGACGCCGCCATGCAAATTGCGGCGCTGAATCCGCGTTTCTGGGACAAGTCGCAGGTCTCCGACGACGTGCTGGCCGAGGAAAAGAAAATCATGCTTGCCCAAATGGACAACGACCCCAAAATGGCCGGAAAGCCCGCGCAGGTCAAGGAAAAAATCGTCATGGGCAAGATGAACAAGTTCTACGCCGAAAACTGCCTGTTGCAACAGGAGTTCGTGCGGAAAGACGTGTTTGACGGCACGGTGGGCGCGTATCTCGCCGACGCCGCCAAGAAGTTGGGCGGAACTATCACGTTCAAGAACGCCGTCCGCTTCGAGAAGGGCGAAGGCATTGAGAAGAAAGAGGAAAATTTCGCGGCGGAAATCGCCTCCCTCGTGAAAGGTTCCTGATATCGTTCTTGCCTCCTCCGGCAACGGCCGCAAGGCGACAGAGGGGGCAAGCGTCCCCTCTCCCCCAGAGGGCAAGGGAAAATTAGACGCCGTTTCCGGTTTCGTGCCGGAAGCGGCGTTGTTATGATTCCAGCAAAGTTTAGACGCGTTATCCCACAAGGGAACGTTCCAGTATGCGCGTCACGGTTCCGGCGCACTCGAACGCGTCCGCACTCAGCGCCCGGAACAGTTCACCCAGACACGGGTCTGGTGTGCCGTCGGCGGCGCGTTCATAGTTCATCGCCGTGCAGGCCGCGCCGTGATAGCGTTCCCGCAGTGCCGGACACCATTTCCCCACATAGATTCGCTCCTCGCAAATCGCCGGAATGTACGTCTCTCCCGTAATCAGGTAGTACGCCGCGACAAGACGCCTTGCGCGTCCGGCGGCACGCGCCGCGAGTGTCAGCAACGTTTGCCGCGCCCATAACGGGGACTGCCGGGCGAGTGCCTGTAACTGCCGCTTTTCGGCCTGTTCGTCCTCCACAAAGCCCGTAACCACGGCCGTGTCGTTTTCGGCCTCGGTACCCATACAGCACGGGTCAGGCTCCGCGCCGGGCAGGCTTCCGGCGTTCGTTTCCGCCAACGCGTCCGACGCCAACACAATGCCGTCAGTCTTCACGCCGTCGCGCAAGGCCTTTCCCACGGCGTCCGCGCCCGGCCACGGGTTCAGCGTCGGCGCGACGCGCCGCCATACCTCTTTTTCCATAATGTTCCGCCCCTTTCCGTACAGTCTATTCCGGAGAGCGCGGGCGCGTGTCATGTCCGCCGCTGTCGCGCAACGGCACAAGCCGCCTCATTCATGAAGCGGCTTTCGTGGTTTCCACATGTCGCGGACTATTTCGCTTCGTTTGCGGAATTTTCGGGGAGCGGCTTCCCCAAATGCCTGTAGGCCGCCTCCGTGACACAGCGCCCGCGCGGGGTGCGCGTCAGAAAGCCCAACTGCATCAGATAGGGTTCGTACACGTCCTCCAGCGTGACGGCCTCCTCTGCAATTGTGGCGGCGAGCGTCTCCAACCCCACGGGGCCGCCTTTGTAGTGGTCGATAATCGCCCCCAGCATGCGGCGGTCTACCGGGTCAAGCCCCAAATAGTCAATTTCCAGCGCGCAAAGCGCCATATCCGCGACGGCACGCGTAATCACGCCGTCGGCGCGGACTTGCGCGTAGTCACGGACGCGCCGTAGCATTCTGTTGGCGATACGCGGCGTTCCGCGACTGCGCCGCGCAATCTCGAAAGCGCCGTCCGGCTCTATCTCGACGCGTAAAATCTTCGCGCTCCGCGTCACAATGCGCGACAACTCCTCCGGCGTGTAGAGTTCCAGACGCAGTGTTACCCCGAATCGGTCACGCAACGGCGCGGACAACTGTCCGGCGCGGGTCGTGGCTCCGATAAGCGTAAAGTGCGGCAAGTCCAGCCGAATGGAGTTGGCGCTTGGCCCCCGCCCCACGATGATGTCAAGGGCGTAATCCTCCATGGCGGGGTATAGAATCTCCTCCACGCTCCTGTCAAGGCGGTGGATTTCGTCGACAAACAGAATGTCGCCTTCGTTCAGGTTCGTCAGAAGCGCCGCGAGGTCGCCGGGCTTCTCAATGGCGGGTCCCGACGTAATGCGAATGTTCACGCCCATTTCCTGCGCGATAATCCCCGCGAGTGTGGTCTTGCCCAGTCCGGGCGGCCCGTGCAACAGGGTGTGGTCGAGTGACTCCCCGCGCTTCTTCGCGGCCTCTATGAAAATCTGCAACTGCTCCTTGGCCTTCTCCTGCCCGATGTACTCCCGCAGCGTTTTCGGGCGGAGTGTGCCTTCCTGCGCGTCCTCCTGCAGAAACGTCTTGGCTACAAGAGGCTCCTCGTAAATGTCGTTCCCGAAATCAATGCTCATGCTTCACGTCCGTTCCGTATTACTTCGCCATTTTTTTCAGGCTCTGGCGTATGATTTCCTCCAGCGGCAGGGAGGCCGTGTCAAGGCCTTTCATCGCCGCGCGGATTTCCTGCGCGGAGTAGCCCAGCGCGGTCAAGGCCTGCGCGGCCTCCGTGGCCTTGTCCACGAACGCCGCCGCCGCGCCGCCGGATACGTCCGCGCCGCCGCCGAACGTCTCCCCGGAAAGCCTGTCCTTAAGTTCGAGTATCATACGGCGGGCGATTTTTTTGCCGATACCCGGCGCGGAAGTCAGGGCGCGTTCGTCCTCCGTCACAATCGCCAGCGTCAGCGCGTCCGGGGTCATCGCCGACAGAAGCCCCAGCGCGGCCTTGGGTCCCACGCCCGAAACCCCTATCAGCATGCGGAACGCGTCCAGCTCGTTCCGCGTGGCGAAGCCGTATAAGTCGAAAATGGCGTCCCCGACATGCAGGAACGTGTACATCTTCCCGTTCTGGCCGCGTTTGAGCGCCGAAAGCGTGTTGGACGTGGTGCGGCACGCGTACCCGACGCCCCCGCAGTCCATGACCGCCATGCCGGGCAACAGTTCGGCAACCGTGCCATTCAGATAGTAAAACATGCGTGTGGTCTCCCATCAAACGGTTTTCCCGGTTCTGTCCGCGCGCGGCAGGCGGGACGTGGCGCTTCTGGCGTGGCAGAGCGCGATACTTAACGCGTCCGCCGCGTCGTCGGGCTTCGGAAGCGCGTCAAGCCTCAAAATGCGGCGGGTCATGTCCATGACCTGCCGTTTGGCGGCCTTGCCGTAGCCCGTGACGGAAATCTTGACCTGCGAGGGCGTGTACTCGTACAGCGGGACGCCGTAGCGCTCCACCGCGCACAGAATCACGCCCCGCCCGTGCGCCACGGCGATTCCGGTCGTGTGGTTCGTGTTGAAGAACAGCTCCTCGACCGCCACGACATCCGGTTTCAGGGTGTCTAAGAGCTGTCCCATGTCGCGGTCAATCTGCAAGAGGCGTTTCGAGAGCGGCAACCCCGCCGGGGTCGTGATTGCGCCGTAGGTTCTCATGCGCGCCTGACCGCGTTCGGCCTCAATCAGCCCAAAGCCGACAATGGCGTATCCGGGGTCAATGCCCAGTATCCGCAAAACCTCACCTCCCGCGCCGGAAAGTATAGCACACTGTCCGGCAAAACGCAACCGAAAAAGTGTGCCGCCCCTCTGTCGGGGCGGCAACTGTCCGCGCTTGTCAGAAGTCTTTCAGGAAGGGGGCGCAGAGCGGGGCGAAAGTGTCGGGGGACAACAGGAACGCTTTCAAGTACGCGGCTCCGGTTATGTCCGGGCTTAAATCCGCCGAAGTGCCGCTGTCAACCGTACGCGCCGCGCAAGAGAGCATTTTTCCGTCACGCCCCGCCTCTCCATTGGCGGGCAGTATTCTTTCTTCATTTGAGTACGCGCAAACGACCACAGACACGGGTCTTTTGACCGCGTTGGAAAACTGTACCGTGACGGCGTTTTTCCAGCCCGGGAGAATGTCGCTGACGGCGATACCGTACCATTGCGCAACGGCTACGGCGTCGGCGTGGAGTTCCACTGTGTCCCCAACCTGATAGACCGTGCCGTTCATCAGCCAGCCGTCAAACTCTGCGTTTGGCGGCGTGGGCGGCGGTGTGAAGCCACACTTTGGAAACACAAAGATTCCGTTGTCCGCCACTTTCAAGGGAGGCATGGAACCGCTCCCGCCGTTCGCGTCAAAAGTCACGGTATACGTCGGCGGTACGTACGTCCAGTGTGCGTACAGGGTCTGGTCTCCGGAGAGATTTACCGTGGTGTCGGGTGTGATTTGTGCGCCGCCGTCGCGGTCTGTGAACCAGCCTGAAAAATCGTGATATTCACGGTAGGGCGTGGGCAGGTCTCCGTAGCGTTCGCCGTTGGTAACGTCCTTTTGTGTGGGACTGACGCTCCCGCCGTTCGCGTCAAAATAGGCGGTATAATCATAATAAATCGGGCGGATACGGTACCGATATTCCGGATGGGAAACAGCGTCAACCCAGCGGCTTTCCTCCCAGAAGAAATCCGGGTTACTGTAACCGTCGACTTTGTACTTTGTCCACATGGGATACCCTCTGTGGTCGGTGCCGGAAGCGTGGATATGCGAGGAGTGTTCCCAGTCAAAATGTCCGCACAGCCAATGCGTATTGGTGTCGGTGGCGCGTACGGTTGACCACGCGGTTTCCTCTACGGAGTACGTCCCGCCGTGCAGGGATTCGCCGTACTCCTTGCACCAGTTGACAGTTGCCCCGACCCACCTGCCGTAACGGTATTCCGTATGCGCCGCGACATCTTCCACAGCCCAGGATTCTGCCTCTACATCCCAGTCGGCGGTGGAAGACGGCGGTAAATCGCGGCTCCATTCACTCCAGTTGCTCCAATCGCCGTAGCGCACCCGCGCCGAAACGTACGACGGAAACAGCGCCGCCAGCATACAGCATACCAACAGCGTACTAAACAGACGTTTTCTCATGGCGTCCCGCCTCCTGTTCTTTTGATTGTGGCGCTTGTATCTGGAAAATTATACACAACGCGGAACCCTATTGCAAGACAGCACAGGCGGAAATTCTACAAATCTGCTGTCAAATAACGCTTGCTTTATGCGTAAAGTCAGAGTATACTAACGGCTTGTGCGAGAAAAACAGACGTTTCAAGTCGGAAAGGAGCCGCTCTGTGAACAAAACCGACCACATCCCGCCGCAGACGGGATTTTCCCTCGAAAACGGGACACTTTCAGACCATATCGCCGGGAAGCGTACGGACACCCCCGGGCTTGTCGCGCTGACGCCCGATATCGTCCGTGAAAGCGGCGGACTGCCGCAAGCCATTTCCCGCGTGGCCGCCGCCGTCGTCCGGGACAGTTTCCAAGGCCTCGACATTCACACTTTCCCGCCCGACGTACTCGGACGCTGGGAGTATATCCTGTCGCACTTCCGACCCCACATGGACGAGTATTTGTCGTCGCTGTTTCTGCGGGCGTGCCTGCCCGATGAGATGTACCGCTTGCAACTGGGCGAGACATTTTTAATATCCCGCGACGACGACCCCGACGCCAAAGCGCGTTGGCCGCGCGCGGCCGTACTCGGAATCGGTGCCACGGCCAAGGGCGGCGCGGAGCCGCTGTTACTGTTCGACGAACACGAATCGTACGGAGAGGAACGCGAAAGCAGTTCCCTTGTGATTCTGATGAAGCGTTACCTGCTGGGCAAGCAGCATCCCCCGTACCCGTTCTATCAGATGTTGAACGAGGTGAACTATATCGACATGTACGGCGGCGGACACTCCAAAAATCTGGCGACGTACGTCAAGTATCTGAACACGCTGCCGGTTGACCGCTTCGGCGGGGAGGCGTCCGCACCCGTCTGGAAAAGCGCCGTTATCGACGCGTGTCTGACGGCGTTCTATCTGGGACTGTCGGAGCCGTCCGTAAATTTCCGCGACCGCGCCAAGTGGGAGGCACCGCTTCGGGCTTCGCTGGCGGACTACCGGGAGCGCACGCCCATGAAGGACGACCCCAATTTTGACGCCGCCGCGCGGAAAATCACGCGCTACGTCACCACGACTTTCGCGCGCAGTCAGGCCAACGGCGAACTGAAAATTACCATGACCGACAAGAGCGGAAACCGCGTCGTGAAAGGCCGCGCCACCGGACACGAGACCGATTTAAATTTACTGGTGCCGTATCTGCCGTATCTGTGCGAACGGGCGTGGGGCGGGAAGGTGTCGCGGCTGGTGATGTACTTCCTGTGGGAGAGCCGATTTTATCAGGAAATGCTCTTTTCGCGGACGTACGCGGGGCTTTGCGGGGCGATTCCGAAAAACTGCCCGGACACGGACGCGCTCGAAACCCCCGCCGGACAAATCGCCGTTGTCAGTTGCGACCTCAAAGACAAGAACGGCGTGCCGTTCAGAATCTATGATTTGTCGTCGACGGGCGGACTTGCGCCGGGGCCGCTGAACCGCTATGTAAGGACGCACAACGCCGGATTCGGCGTGACGATTTTCCGGGACGTTGCCATACATTCCACGGTATTGACGCGCGGCGAGGCCGTCGACATGGCGCTGTGGGAGCGTATCTGTGACGCGCTGATTGCGCGGGAGGGTGCGTCGGAAAATCAAGGCGTCTGGCACGCCACGCGCAACCCCAACGGAATCGCGGGCTTCCTTCTCAACGGCAATCCGACACACCGCTATGTCCCGTGTACGGCCGTCACGGCGCGGTCACTGGCGGCACTGGTCGACGAATGCGCCGCCGCGACATCATGAAAGTACCCTCCCCCGGCGACGGGGAGGGTACTTATTTCCTGCCTGAGCGGATAGCAGTGGAAGAGGAGGTGATATCACGTTTCAAGCCCGTTGGCAGATACGAACAGGCTCTTAAATGCGGCCTGCCAGACGTTCGACGTACTCCGTATAAAACGCCGCGTATTGTTTGGCCTCGATGGCCTGCCGGATTCCCGCCATGAGGTCGTTGTAGAATTGCAGATTGTGCAACACCGCCAGACGCAACGCTAACACCTCCCCGGCCTTGAACAAGTGCCGCAGATACGCCCGCGAATAGTGTTGGCACAGCGGACAATGACAGCGTTCACTCACCGGGCGGTCGTCAGAGGCGTATTTCTCGTTCAAAATGTTGATTGTACCGTCCCAAGTGAACAGCTTCCCGTGTCTGCCGTTGCGTGACGGCATAACGCAGTCGAAGAAGTCCACGCCGCGCCCCACCGCTTCCAGTATGTTGACGGGCGTCCCGACGCCCATTAGGTAGCGGGGCTTGTCGGCGGGCATATGCGGCTCCACGGCCTCTATGATTCGGTACATCACTTCGGCGGGTTCGCCGACAGCCAGTCCGCCGATTGCGTAGCCGTCGCAGTCTAATTCGGCGATACGCTCCATGTGCCACACGCGCAAGTTGGCATATGTCGCGCCCTGATTGATTCCGAACAGCATTTGGCGCGGGTTGATAGTCTCCGGCGACGCGTTGAGGCGTTCATGCTCGGCCTTACAGCGTTCCAGCCAGCGCAGTGTACGCGCACAACTGGCCTTGGCGTAGTCGTACGGCGCGGGGTTCTCGACACACTCGTCAAACGCCATTGCGACATCACTGCCCAAATTGGACTGTATCCGCATGGATTCCTCGGGACCCATGAAGATACGGCGTCCGTCGATATGGGACGCGAATTGTACGCCCTCCTCCCGGATTTTGCGCAACGGTGCCAGCGAAAACACCTGAAAGCCGCCGGAATCGGTCAAAATGGGGCTGTCCCAGTTCATGAAGCGGTGCAGGCCGCCCAGTGTCCGGACACGCTCATCACCCGGGCGTAAATGCAGGTGGTACGTGTTGGACAAAGCAATCTGACAGCCGACCTCGCGCAAGTCCCACGCCGAAACGCCGCCCTTGATAGCGGCCTGCGTGGCGACATTCATAAAGACGGGCGTCTCGACCGCGCCGCCGTGGGCGCAGTGGAAGCGTCCGCGCCGTGCCTGTCCGTCCGTGGAAAGTACCTGAAACATACGCTTGTCCTCTTTTCAACCGCCTGATTAGGGGAATATTGTACCATTCCGGGCGGTACGTGTCGAAGTATGGCTAAAGGATTTGTTGGCAAGGTTCATTCGCCGCCGTGCGGGGAAGTCACAAAGCCGACATTTCCCGTGGAATTGTCACGTTTTCCCCCTCGGCAGTCCCCTGTCGCCGCAAGGCGACAGGGGGGCGGGGAGGGTGGCGCATCGCGCCGGGGGCTTTCAGACCCGCCTTTGTCCGTTCGTGACAGGCGATTCCGTCGGCGGTCTCTAAAGTCGCGTGACCGCGTACTCTCGCCGCCTGACGGCGGCAGAGGGGCGTTTTCCGGGTTACTCCGCCGCTTCCGTGCGAATGACGCCATCTTCCACGGTAAAGACCGCCATTTCAGACCATGTCGTGTTGTTGTGGGCGTCCACGAGTTCAAACATCATCGCAAATTCGCCGTCGCCCATGTCGACTTCCCCGAAGGACGTGCTTTCCGTGACTTTGAACGTGTCCATTTCGTAGAGTGCAAAGGAATCGTCGCCGCTCATCGACGCGACATAGTGCAGTGTGGTGATTTCGTCGCCGGGTTGGAGCTGGACAAGGTTCTTGTCGGCCATGCCGTTGGCGTCGAGACCCTTTCTGGCACCCAGAATGTAGTATTGCCCGTCGTTGTAGTCGTAGACCACGCGGAGGTTGTACTTTTCGCCGTTCAGCAGAATCGGCACCATGTAGGTATTGTAGTCGTTGCTCTCATAGATGAGTTCCATGTAGGCCAGATAGCCGTCAATGGCTCCCCAAGTGCCTTGGAAGTTATCCTGAAAGACGCCGTTTTCCCAGTCCATATAGATGTTGTTGTCCCGGCCTAACAGGATTGCAATGTCCTGTTCCTCGTCGACGTAGACAAGGCGGAAGTAGACGCCTTTCAGCATGTTGGCAATGTCGGGGCCAATGTCCATGACGGCGTTGCCCTCGTCGTCGATGTACACCGGATAATCCTGCTCCGTGCTGACATCTTCCAGCGTCGGAACCTCCGCGAGTTCCTCCCGCTCAAAGCCGATTCCGTTAAGGTACGCCATGCCCCGGTCGTCCAGCGAACCGTCGATTTCGTAGCCGTACAGGTAGGTAAACGCGTCACAGGCGGCGATATCGGCGAAGCCGCTGTAATCTTTCTTGTCGCTGTTGTAGGAGTAGTAACAGCTCAGCCCGGTGGCCTTTGCGCGGTAGGGGCCGTTGACTTTGTAGGTGACGCAGTCCGCTAACGCTTCCCGTACCGCGTTGGCGCTCTCCGGCAGGAGTTCGGCGCAGTGGTAGGCAAGGTCGCCGAGGTCGACCATGTTCGTGTAGCCCTCGTCTTCGGTGTTGCCGCCGTAGTTTTCGGCGCGGCTGGCCATGCGCCCCATTGCGGGGAAGAATCCGGGGTTGTCCACGGCGTTCAGGAGCGCTTCCTGCCCCAGACTTTCGTATGCTTCCATGAGGTTCCCGATACGGCTTAAGTCCGTGACGGACAGCGTGATTTCGTCGGCTACCTCCTCGTCCTGACAGCCTTTCTCGAAGGCGTCACAGATAACCTTTCCGAGTTCCGCGCCGTCCATGCCGGGATTTTCGGAAAGCGCCTCCAGCCACCCGGTGTAATACCAGCCGCAGCCGGGTTCCGTCTCCTCCGACGCCACCAGATACCGGGCAATGTCGCAGAAGGTGTAAGCCGTGTCAACGGTCGCCATCAGACAGGTGTCGAAGCCCACAACGTCTATCGGCGGATTGTCCGTCGAGAGGTCAAAAGCCGACTGGAACGCCTGATAAAATTCGTTGAGTTTCAGGGAATCGTAGTCGTAATTCTCATCGAAGGCCGCGCCGTCGACACTCCCGCCGCCGTGGTTCCAGAACACGACCGCCGTATGCGCGGCGGGGTAATGGCTCTTGCAAAACTTCAGGAAGTCGGCGAGCGTCTCCGGACTGCCCATGTTGCCCCGGGGCTGTTCGTCCACGAGGTAGAAGCCGTCACTGTTGTAGACGTAGCGCTGGAGTTTGTCGGCGTCCATCTGCGTATTGTGCCACTTTTTCGCGCCTCCGGTCTGTACGACGACCTGCACCTTGTCGGACAGGTCAACGCTGAGCATTTCCTTGATGTCCCCGGACGCGCAGCCCCACTTGGATTCAAGGTCACTGCCGCAGTTGTACCAGTAGACCGCCCAGTCGGCGTACGATTCTTCGCCCGACGCCGCCTCCACGCGTTCGGCGGACATTTCCACGTCCTCCACGAAACATCCCGTCAGCAGGGACGCGCACACCGCCGCCAGCAACAGGATTTTCCAAAGTTTTTTCACGCTGAATGCCTCCTTTGCAAAATCGTCTTCCTGTGTGCATCGGTTTCCCAACGCCCTATTTTACCGGAAAACGCGGCGTTTGTAAATGCCGTTTTGAAAATTGGCCGCGCGGCCGCGAAAAAAGTCTTGCAATCCGCGCCGATATCGGCTACAATAAGCCCGTTCAGAAACCAGTTGCGGAACTGCCCGCGACGCACTTTTTGCAAGGAGTGAGATATATGCCTACCATTACGGCCGGGGAGTTCCGGAACGGCGTCACGTTCGAGATGGACGGAAAAGTTATGCAGGTGGTGGAGTTCCAGCACGTCAAGCCCGGCAAGGGCGCGGCGTTCGTGCGCACCAAGATGAAAAACGTCATCACGGGCGGCGTCACGGAGACATCCTTCAACCCGACGGCGAAATTTGAGCAGGCGTCGATTGAGCGCCGCGACGCCGAATATCAGTGGAACGACGGCGACCTCTACCACTTCATGGACCCCAACACCTACGACGACATCCCGCTGAACCGTGACGTTCTGGGCGACGGCTTCCGGTTCGTCACCGAAAACACCATGTGCAAACTGCTGAGCTACAAGGGTTCCGTGTTCGGCGTGGAAGTCCCCAACTTCATGAATCTGGAGGTCACGCAGACCGAGCCGGGCGTCAAGGGCGACACCGCGACCAACGTCACGAAGTCCGCGATTCTGGAGACCGGGGCGGAAATCAAGGTGCCTCTGTTCATCAACGAGGGCGAGAAAATCCAAGTCGACACCCGCACGGGCGAGTATCTCGGCCGGGTCAAATAAGCGCGTACGGACGGCGGGAACACTCCCGCCGCCCGTTTTTGCTACCATGTCCGCCGGGGCTTCTTTTTGGCGCGCGGACGGCCTAATATCCCCGCCGCGCCGCCGCCGCACAGCGACCAAAGCAACAGCGTCCCGCCGTGACCCGTCCAAGAAATCCGTTGCCAGCTCAAAAGCCCCATGCACAGCAACAGCGACGTGAACAGTACAGCCACCAGCATGGCGGAAATGAGTGTCCCCCACGGCGTGTGCCGTACGACGCTGACCGCGCCCACGAACGCCGCCAGAGCTGTCAGCCCAGAGAGTACCGGGAACGCGTTTGCTTCCCCGACGCCCCCCGCCGTCATGATACCCGTCAGCAGTCCCACGCCGCAAGCCCAGACGACCACTGACAGCGCCACGCCGCGCATGACGACCACCCATAACGCGCCGGACTTCCGGCGCACCGTCGTTTTTTCCGCGCCCATGACAAAACCTCCCCGGACATTCTCGCCTTTCAGCGTATGTCCGGGGATTGCGCGTTATGACGGGCGCGTACGTTATGACTTGGATTCTTCCTCGGAGACCGGGGTACCGTTCAGGCGCGTTTCGGGCTTTTTGTCGAGCGCCACCTTCTCCTTGTCGGCGGCCTCGGTTGTGACGGGTTCGGCCTGTTCGGTACCCTGCACGCCCAGACTCGACACCGCCCACTTTGCGATTTCCAGCCGTACGCGGTCTTCGCTGGTCTCCATAATCACGGTATTGTTGGGCGTGACGTAGACAATCTTGCCCACGATGCCGCCGATAGTCGTGATAACGTCGCCTTTTTTGAGGCTGTCGCGCATTTCCTGCGCCTGCTTCTTGCGCTTGTTCTCCGGGCGAATCATGAAAAAGTACATAATCGCTATCATCGCCGCAATCATCAGCATACTTTCCATAAAAAACAGTTCTCCTTCCGTTGGTTGGCGGTATCCGGGGAACGTCTGACTTCCCGCGGCAGTGTGTCTATTATAGCAGAGGTTTCCCGTTTTGCAAGGGTGTTCTTTCAAATTTGCGGGGACGGGAAAGGCATCGTCCGGAAAACTCTTGCATGGACGCTTTTTTCAGCGTGTTTTCCGCCATCCGTCGAGCCTTCATTTCGTTGGCTTTTCATAGAGAAGCCCCCTATTCCAAAGGCGGCAGGGGCGTCGCCGTGAACGTATTCGGATAGCGTTCCCGGAGTGTATCGGCCGCCGCTTGGGCGGTATCGGCGTCGCGGAACATCCCGCACACCGTCGGCCCCGAACCGCTCATGACCGCGTTTTTCGCGCCCAGTTCCAGCAGACGCTCCTTGACGGTAAAGACTTCCGCGAACTCCGGCGGCAACACGTCCTCGAACACGTTGCACAGCCGCGCCGCTATCGCGTCGAAGTCGCCGCGGCGTACGGCGTCGGTCATGCCGTCGATGTCGGGGCGGCGGGGCAGTGTGAGGCGGTCGGCACGGGCAAAGAGTGTCGGCGTGGGGATATCGAACGGCGGCTTGCAGAGTACGAAGCACATGTCCGGCAACGGCGGCAGGGGCGTCAGAATTTCGCCGCGCCCCCGCGCGTACGCCGTGCCGCCGCGTACGCAGAATGGCACGTCGCTTCCGATTGACAGTCCAATCCGTTCCAGCGCGTCCGCCGACAGCGACGGACAGTAAACTTTTCGGAGTATCCGCAGAAACGCCGCCACGTCCGCGCTTCCGCCGCCGATACCCGCGTAGGCCGGAATGCGCTTTTCGAGTGTCACGCGCAGTCCGGGCATGGGGCGGCCGATTGCCGAAAAGAACGCTTCCGCCGTGCGCTGTTCCATGGAGCGCCCCGCCAGCGGCGTGAAGCCGCCGCCAGTGTCGAGCGCGAAGCCGCCCGGCGTCTCCTCCACTATGACGGTGTCGCACAGTGACACCGACTGCATGACCATGGACAGGTCATGATAGCCGTCCGGGCGGCGGCGGAGAATGTCCAGCGCAAGATTCACTTTCGCGGGCGCGGGTTCCTTCCAACGGGACATGGCAGTTTCCTTTCTCCGCTTGCCGCCGCAGGCGGCAGAGGCGGCAAATCAGCGGATTTTCCGCGCCTCGACATAGTAGCGCTTATCCCGCGCCTCGCCCATCGAGAACGTTTTCCGGGGCAGTACGCCGTCGGCGATAACCGTCTTAAACAGTTCATTCTTGCCCATGGCGGGAAGCAGTATGGCAATGTTTCCGGGCGTCTGCCCGAGCGTACGGGCGGCCTCGTCGCCGTGGATATAGTCTACGGTCAGGTCGTTTTGCCTCACATAGTCGTCAAGGAAGCTCTGGAGTGTGCCGACGGCCAACTGTGCCTTGGGGTTCGGGACGTTGTACCAGACATCGTGACCCTCCCAAACGAACTGCATGCTGTGTCCGGTGTCGCGCCAGCCCTGCGCGGCTCCGGTGGCCTCCCGGAACGCTTTTATTAACGCGTCGGGGTCGGTGTCGAACACAACGCGGTGTATCGGCTCGAACTGTAACGCGAACTCGTGCAGGTTCACTAACTCGACCATGGCGTAGCGTCCGGGCAGGCTCTCCCACTCCTCTTTGGAGTACGTGACCTTTTCTTCCTCCCAGCACTGCTTGGCGGCGGCGAGGGAGTGGTTGCCGTCGCCCACCGCGAAGCGTAACGGCGCGGCGTCTTTGAGGCCGTACTTCTTTTCCATCGCTTCCGGGGTCGACAGCGCCCGCAAGGCCGTTTCCACACTGTCCATCTGTTCGGGGGTCAGCTTCCAGCCGCGCACGGCTCCGCCGCCCTGCTGTAACGGGAAATCATAGAGCGGCTCCATGCCCGGCGCGCCCTCCAACGGCTCAATGACTGTCCGCCCGGGGTCGTCAATCAAAACCATGACGTGGGGGAGTTCGAGCGACGCCTTCCGGCGTACGCGCACACGCGCCGGCAGACGCGTCATAACGGTTCCCTCCGTGGCGCGTATCAGGGACGTACTTCCGGGGTTGTAGTCGTACTGTTCCAAGTCGACCATGCCCACGAGGCCGCGCCGGATTTTCCCGTCTGACTGCGTACGCTCGACGTAAATCATGGCGTTTTCGATGGTCTGGAACATTCCGGCGTTGACGTACTCATTCATAGTGGCGTTGATGCGCGCCACGCGCCCGAAAATGCCCGGGTTGTGCAACTGCCACTCCGGGAGAATCAGCCGAAGCGTCGACGGCGCTTCCCCGACGGTCTTTTCCACGTTCGCCCAGTATTCCGGCTGGCTGGAAAACTGGTCGCAGGCCACGACAGCCCACTTTGTCATATCGGTTCCGGCTTTCGGGAGCAGGATGTCGGCGGGGTAAAAGCCGATGTCGCCCCATTTCTTCACGGTGTCACTCATTCGGTATCAGTCCTTTCATGCCGGATTAGAGAACGGCCTTTATGGCGTTCAGGAGGTCGCCGAAGTCCTCAAAGGCGGGGATTTCCGGGAAATCGGCCTTGATTTTGTCGGTACTCTTAAAAAGGAATCCGGCCTTGCCCGCCTGAATCATGGCGAGGTCATTGTAGCTGTCCCCGGCGGCGATTGTCTCGTAGCCAATGGACTGTAACGCCTTGACGGTCGTCAGCTTGGACTTCTGGCAACGCATGTGATAGCCGATAATCTCGCCGCTGTCGGCGACTTCCAGCGTGTTGCAGAAGATGGTAGGCCAGTCAAGTTTCCTCATCAGCGGCTTGGCGAACTGCTCAAAGGTATCGCTGAGAATCAGAACCTGTGTCAGTGTGCGGAGTTCGTCCAGAAACGCTTTCGCGCCGGGAATCGGGTCAATTTTGGCGATAGTGGCCTGAATTTCCCGCAGTCCGAGGCCGTGTTCTTTGAGAATGCCCAGACGGTATTGCATGAGTTTGTCGTAGTCGGGTTCGTCGCGGGTGGTGCGGCGCAGTTCGGGAATGCCGCTCTCCTCTGAAAAGGCTATCCAGATTTCCGGCACGAGTACCCCTTCCATATCCAGACACACAATGTTCATCATCGACCATCCTTTCCCGTCGAATTTTAGACCGCCCGATTATACAACAGATTGCCGCGTCTTGCAATGGGAAATCCGCATTTCTTTTCGCGATTCATCATACGGCACCAAGTGTGATAATCATGTATGGAACGTGAAAGGGGCGGCTTGTATCCGTAACCACATTTCCGCCTCGCAAAATTTGAGGCTTGACAATCCGCGCCGAATGGACTATGCTTACGTTTGCTTTAGAGGGAAAAACCGTGAAAGCGTCAAGAAAGGATGTTGCCCTTTATGCCCATTACCGACCTGTTGGAACGCAACAGCAAACTTTACGGCGACGAAATCTGTCTTGTCGAGATGAACCCCGACATACAGGAAGCGCCCCGCGTCACATGGAAGGAATACGAACTCATCCAGCCCACCGCCCCCACGCCGTACGTACGGCAGATTACTTGGAGCGTGTTCGACGAGAAGGCGAACCGCGTGGCGAACCTGTTACTGTCGCGCGGCGTCCGCAAGGGTCAGAAAGTCGCCATTCTGCTGATGAACTGTCTGGAGTGGCTCCCGATTTACTTCGGCGTCCTGAAAACGGGTGCCGTCGCCGTGCCGCTGAACTTCCGCTACACGGCCGACGAAATCGAATACTGCCTCAAACTGGCCGACGCCGATATTTTATTCTTCGGCCCCGAATTCATCGGGCGCGTGGAGGAAATCGCCGACACTATCGGCCTGAACCGGATTCTGTTCTTTGTCGGTCAAAGCTGTCCGTCGTTCGCCGAGAGCTACCACGACGCCACCGCGAACTGTTCCTCAGCCGCGCCGAAAATTTTAGTGCAGGACACCGACGAGGCCGCTATCTACTACTCGTCCGGCACGACCGGATTTCCCAAGGCCATTCTGCTTGACCACACCGCGCTGTTGCAGTCCGCGCGCATGGAGGCCGTACACCACGAGACCACCCATGACGACGTGTTTCTGTGCATTCCGCCGCTCTACCACACCGGCGCGAAAATGCACTGGTTCGGCTCCCTCTACACCGGAGGAAAGGCCGTCCTGCTCAAGAGCAACTCCCCCAAGGCGATTCTGGAAGCCGTCACGCGGGAGGGCTGTACCATTGTCTGGCTGCTGGTGCCGTGGTGTCAGGACTTGTTGGCGGCGCTCGACCGGGGCGAATTGCGCCTTGAAGACTATCAGCTTTCGCAGTGGCGCTTAATGCACATCGGGGCGCAGCCCGTGCCGCCGTCGCTGATTAAGCGCTGGATGGAGTATTTCCCACATCACAAGTACGATACCAACTACGGCCTGTCCGAGTCGACGGGGCCGGGCTGTGTGCATCTGGGGCTGGAGAACATCCGCAAAGTCGGCGCGATTGGCGTGCCGGGCTTCGGCTGGAAGTGCAAGATTGTCGACGAACGGGACACGCCCGTGAAACCCGGCGACGTGGGCGAACTGTGCGTGAAGGGTCCCGGGGTCATGCGCTGTTACTACCACGACCCCAAGGCCACGGCGGAAGTCCTGAAAGACGGCTGGCTCCACACCGGAGACATGGCAAAGCAGGATCCCGAAGGATTCTACTTTCTGGTAGACCGTAAGAAGGATGTCATTATCTCCGGCGGCGAGAACCTCTACCCGGTACAGATTGAGGACTTTTTGCACACTCACCCGAAAATTCACGACGTGGCGGTTATCGGGCTTCCCGACCCGCGTTTAGGCGAAATCGCCGCCGCCATTATCCAAGTCCGCGAGGGCGAGACCTGTACCGAACAGGAGATACAAGACTTCTGCTTGGAACTCCCGCGCTACAAGCGCCCCCGGAAGATTATCTTTTCCGACGTTCCCCGCAACCCCACGGGCAAAATCGAAAAGCCGAAACTGCGCGAAATGTACGGTGCCGCGCGCCTTGTCGAGAGCCAGAACAAGGGCTGACCGCGTTCCCTTGCAATGCCATTCACTTAGGAACCCCGCCCCTTTCAGGGGCGGGGGACAAAATTTGATACGATTTTCCGCTTTGCAGGTCGGAAAGTTCGTATGTGTCACACATCCACGGTCGCGCCCGTGTCCAGAAAGTACAGCGTCCGCCGGACAACAGGCACTTCCAACACCCGTTGCAGGGCGTCACTGTAGGCGCGTAACTGCGGACGGTACGCTTCCACTCGCGCCGCCAAGCGTTCCGCGTTGCGTACATAGTCCGTCTTGAAGTCAACGACCGTGATTCCGGCGTCCGTCTCGAAACAGCAGTCCACGACGCCTTGCAGTAATACCGTGTCCCCGGCGCGGGCGCGGGCGTCGTACGCGGACGCGTCCATCAGAAGCGTGAAACGGTACTCCCGGCGTATATTATGCGCGTTGCGGATTTCGTCCGCCAGCGGCGACGACAGGAAGCGGTCAACGGCGCGGAAGTTCACGGCGTCGGCCTGTTCGGGCGTCAAGAGGCGTTGCTTGACGAGTTCCGCCGCCTGTTCGGACGCCGCCGCCCCGGAAAAGTCCAGATGTTGCAAGAGTAGATGTGTCGCCGTGCCGCGCTCGGCGGGTGTGAGGCCGTGCGCCTCCCAGCGGAATCTCGGCTGAGAGAGCGGACGTAAGGCGGGCGTATGCGCGGCGTTCTCGGAAATCTCCTCGTCCACGGGACGCCCCTTCAACTGCGTGGCGGTGAGCTTCGCGGGAAGCGCCGTCTCGAGGCCGTACGGGTACCGCCACGACAGCAAAGCCGGGTCGAACGCCGCGGACGCCGATTTTTTGTCGCGGACAGTCTGCGCGGCGTCGGGGATGTCGCGGAACACCTCCGCGTCGTGCGTGAACACGTCCCACGGCGAATCGTCGCCCGTCCAGAGGGAATCCGGCTCGACCCCGGCGGCGTCACGGAGTGCCGACGCCTCCGGGCGCGTCAGCAGGGACAGTAACAGCCAGTCCCCGAAAGATTTTCCGTCCGCGACACTCTCCGGGCGCACCGGGCAACCCGTCACAGAGGCGAATTTCTGTAACTTCTTCTCCGTGCCGTAGACCGTATCGACCATAATCAGCTTTTCTTTCGGGCGGGTCATGGCAACGTATAAAATTCTTTGTTCCTCCGCCAGATTTTCGCGGCGCAAGCGTTCCTCTAACGCGATACGGGCGAGTGTCGGGTAGCGGATACGGCGGCGCAAGTCGACATAGCGGGGTCCCAAGCCTAACTCCGGGTGTACTAACACCGGGGCGTCGAAGTCCTGCCGGGAAAAGGCGTGGTCGAGGTCGGCCAGAATCACCACCGGGAATTCCAGCCCCTTGGACTTGTGAATGCTCATGAGGCGGACGCCGCTGTGTGTGCCGCTCTGCCCGGGCGGCATGCGTCCGGCGTCGATAAGCCGCCGCGTCTGCGTCACGAACGCGAACAGGCCGCGGTAGCCGTTCTGTTCAAAGCGTTCGGCGTGGCGTCCGAACGTCAGCAGGTTTTCGCGGCGTTCCTCCCCGGCGTCCATCGCCCCGAAGAGGCCTAACAGGTTCAGCCGCCCGCAGAGGTGACAGTAGAACTCGTACACGCCCATATCGGGCGCGGCGCGGCGCAACTCCGATAACGTGTCCAGAAACGCGACACAATCCGGGTCGCCGGGTTCGGGTTCCGCGTCCGTGTCGGGCGTTTCCGCGTTCTCGGACGCGGGAACATCGTCCGGAAGCCCGTCCTCGGGCGCGGAAATCTCGTCGGGAAGTCCGGCGGCGGCGCGTAAGGCGTCGTAGAAGTCGCCTTTTGTGTGGCGGGCGCGGATTTCGGCGAGCCTGTCCGCCGTGAACGCGAAAACAGGCGAGCGTAACACGGCAATCAGCGGCACGTCCTGACGCGGATTGTCGACAATCTGCAACAGCGCGAACGCCGTGGAAACTTCCATGGTGTCGAAGAAACCGCCGCTTTCGTCGAAGGAACACGGTATATCGCGTTCCGACAGCGCCTCGAAAAACGCCGCCGTCCGGGAGCGCGGGGAGCGCATAAGGATAACGATATCTTCCGGGCGGCAGGCACGGAAACCGCCGTCGGCGTCCGTGACCGGAAAAGCGCCGTCCAGCAGTTCCCGGATACGCCCGGCGACGAAACGCGCTTCCGCCGTGACACGCCGGACGGGCGGGTTTTCGGGGTCGTCGTCGCCGGAACGCCGCCGGGCGGTTATCAGGTGAAATTCCGTGGCGCAGTCGTCGCGGGGCGGGTAGTACGCCGCGCCGAAATGTAACGCCTCCTCCGCGCCGTACGACATTTCCCCCATTTCCGGCGACAGGATGTTTGTAAAGACAAAGTTTGTGGCGTCCAGAATCTCACGCCGGGAACGGAAATTCTTTGACAGCAGAATTTTCCGTTCCTGTCCGTTTGCCGCCTGTTCGTACGGGAGAAACTGCCCGTACTTGCGCAGAAAAATAGTCGGGTCGGCCAGCCGGAAGCGGTAAATACTCTGTTTCACGTCCCCGACGACGAATAAATTTTGCTGGTCTTTCGAGACGGCGCGGAATATCGCGTTTTGTACCTCGTTCGTGTCCTGATACTCGTCGACAAGGATTTCCGTGTAGCGCCCGGAAATCTGCCGCCCGGTTTCGGTGGGCGTCCCGTCCTCGGAAAGCAGTAACTGTAACGACAAATGCTCTTGGTCGGGGAAGTCGGCGGCGTTGATACGGAGCTTTTCGGCGCGGTAGGCCTCCGAAAAGTCCGACACCAAATCCAGCAACGCTATCATGGCCGGGGCGATTGTCCGCAAGTCCTCCATGGCGTCCGCGCCGCTGACGGCGATTGTTTTGCACAGGGCTTTCAGGCCGTCCTTGCACGTCTCCCAGACGCGCTTCAGCGACACTATCAGCGGGTCGTCGGCGCGGCCTTTCGGCGTGGTGACACGCGGAAATGTCACCAGTTCGGCAAGCTGTGCGGCGTCGTCCCAGTGCGCGACGCGGGAAAGCGCGTCCATGCCCGCCGCCGCCGTCAGGAATTTGTCGCCGTAGCCCTTTTTGAGTTTGGGGTCGGCGACGGTTTTCGCGGCGCTCTCGCGCAGGAGCGTTTCCCAGTACACGCCCCGCCGCCGCACCACCGACAGCAGTTCCGACGCGTACGCCGTGGTATCGAACGACACCACGCCGCTTGACAGCATTTTCCACACGTTCCGGCTCTGTTCGAGCCACCGCATAGGCCACGCGTGACTTTGCAATTTCTCGTAGACTTCCAGCGCCAGCGACACTAACGCGCTATCGTCACGCCCCGCGCCCATCGTGTCCGCCAACAGCGCCCCGCCCTCCGACAGGTTTTCGTAGAACGCTTCCAGCGTCCGGCGTAGCACGCGTTCCCGCAACAGCGCCGCCTCCGGTTCGTCCAGCACGCGGAAATCCGGCGTCAACGCGTGGCGGTCTCCCTCCCGCGCTAACAGGTGCGTGTTCTCGCGCAGAAGCCCCGTGCAGAACGCGTCGACCGTCTTAATGTCGGCCTGATAGACGCGCAACATTTGCCGCCGTAAATGTTCGTTGCCGGGGTTCTCCCCGACGCGCTTACTGAGTTCCCCGGCGATTTTGCCGCGCAGTTCGGCCGCCGCCGCTTTCGTGTAGGTGATGATTAGGAACTCGTCAAGGTTCTTATGTTCCCGTTCGACATAGCGGAAAAGGCGCTCCACTAAAACTTTCGTTTTCCCGGAACCCGCCGCCGCCGAGACTAACAACTGTCCGCCCCGGTTCTCGACCGCCGCGGACTGTTCCGGCGTCAGTGTCACGCTCACGATAATTCCTCCTTGTCGAGCAGTTCCCAGAACTCCTCCGGCTTGATTTTGCGGACGTAACGCAGGCGGTCACGGTCGCGCCCGTCCTGAAAGTGGCACGCCCCCGCCCAGTCGCAGTAATGGCACGGCGTCTCGTTCGCCGTCTCACAGCACGGGTCGGCGTCGATGTTCCCGGCGCGGACTTCCCCGGCAATCTTGCGGATAAGGCTTTCGACGTACTTTCCCAGTTTGCCCAGTTGCGCGGCCGACGCCAAGTCGCCTGTAATGTTGCCGTCCTTGCGGACGTACATGGGCAGAAAGCGCGGCTCCGACAGCGCCTCGTGTTCCATCGCCCGCAACACGTCCGGCTCTGAGAGAATCAGCCCCGAACGGCGCAATTCCTTGTTTCGGGCTTTCTCCAAGTCCTCTTCCGTGATTCCGCGCTCCGCGTCCAGAATGCCGTCACGCGCCGGGAGATACAGCACCCCCGCCGCCCGGATGTCGCCGCCGAACCACTGTTTTCCGCCGCGTTCCAGCGCGAACAGGTACAGAAGCATTTGCAAGTCCAGCCCCATGCGGACGTTGGACAGGTCGAACTTTTTCCGGCCTGATTTGTAGTCCATCACGCGCAGATACGTTTTTCCGCCGCGCTTCCAAGCGTCCACGCGGTCGACGCGTCCGCGTAAACGGAGTTCGCCACCGGGGTCGTGAATCACAATCGCCGGAAAGGCCTTTTTGCCGTCGCCGGACGGCGTGCCAATTCCGAGTTCAAATTCCACCGGGACAAAATCCGAGTGCCGCAACTCCTCCGCCGTCTGCCCGACAATCGCCAGCGCGCTCCGGCGCAGGCGCTGGAACAGATACCGGAAACGCGCCGTCTTTTTCGACAGGTCGCCGAATGTCTCTTTCACGAACTGTGCAATATACTGTTCGGTAAGCGCGTGTAAAGTGTCGTCGTCGACGGCGGAAAAGCCGCCCATGCTCTTTACGTCCGCGCAGACATGTTCCAGCAGGTAGTGCAGGAAGGTTCCGATTTGCGGGGCGTCGAAGGACGCGGCGTCACGCGGGCGCGCCCGCAGTCCGTAGCGCATAAAGAACGAGAAGTGACAGCTCCGCGTGCGTTCCAGTTGCGAGGCCGACAGCGAAAGGCGTTCGCCGTACAGAGCCTGTACCGCCGGACGCGACAGCGCCCCGCGCCGCAGTCCCGAAGCGCGTTTCATCGCCGACAGCGCCTCTTGACAGTCGCCGCGT
Source organism: Oscillibacter sp. (assembly GCA_017526785.1). Classification (GTDB taxonomy): domain Bacteria; phylum Bacillota; class Clostridia; order Oscillospirales; family Oscillospiraceae; genus Oscillibacter. Next base: position 116,326 of record JAFXQV010000018.1, read on the forward strand.
GTTTCCAGATACGTCCAGAGCGCGCCGCCGATATCGGTTCCGGCGGCCTCCATGGCGGGCAGTTTCGCGGTTAGGCGGTACTCGTGCCGCCCGGTCTCGCGTTCGACGCGCAGTGCCGGGAAGAGCGTCAAGAGGCGCGGAATCACGAACGCCGGACGCAGTTCCTCCCCGGCGGAACCCGTCACGGGGTAACTGACCGTCAGCCCGTGCGTGGGTTGGGCTAACGCCGCGTAAAGGTTCTGTAACTCCATGCTCATCTGCTCGACGCCGTTGGGGGAGAGTTCGACGCCCCGCGCCGACAACTCGCGGCGGTCGTCCTCGTTGAGAATGCCCCCGGCCTGCCCGGGCGTGGGTAAAACGTGGTCATTCGCGCCCAGCAGGAACAAGTATTTGACGGTGTGGCGGTCGTTGCGCGTAATCTCGCTGACGGAAACTTGGTCGAGTGACGCCGGAATCGTGCCGACGCTGTACTGTGACAGGATTTGCCGGAACAGCCTTGCGAACGTGTCGGAATCCATGCGTTCACCGCCCACGATTTCCACGAACTGGTCAAGCACCCCGCAGAGGATTTCCCACAATTGCGCGGTCTCCTCCGCTTCCTGTAGGCGTCCGGCGGCGGCCTGTTCTTGCATTCGGCTTTCGAGCGCCTCCCGGAGTTGGAGTTTCTCCATGAAGCCGTAAAGCGCCTCCACCTTCTCCGCCGCCGTGTCGCCGCTTTTGAGGCCTTCCGACAGAGGCGACAGCGCCGCCCGTACCCGCGCCCGTAACGCGTTCACGCGCCGTAAATGTTCCGTCTGTTCGTCCGTCCAGTCGTTCCCGTACCCGTCGGGATGTTCCGTCCAGTCTACGTCACGCGTCCACATCGCGCCGTGAATTTCCCATTTCAGGGCGTAATTCTCCAAGATGTCGCATTCCTCCGGCGACAGCCCGCCGAGACCCGTTTTCAGCCACCGGAACATGTCCTCGTATTCGTAGCCGTCCGTGACCGCCGACAGCGCCCCCGTTACCAGACTGACGGCGGGTTTCTCCAAAATGTCGCTCCGCCTGCTGAAATACGCCGGGATTTCCCAGCGCGAAAAGACCGTTTGCAGTGTGCCGAGATAGTCTTCCATGTTCCGCGCGGAAACCGTGATTTCCCGGAAACGCGCTTTCCCCGACGACACAAGTCTGACGATTTCGGCGGCGACGCGTTCCGCCTCCGTGACGACGTTCGCGGCCTCCCGGACGCGGATTTCGGCGCAGTCCCCGGCGTACGCCGCGCCGCCCCGGAAAAAGTGTCGCTCGAGGTGTCCCAGCGCCCCACGCGCGGGCGCGGTCATCGTCTCGACCTCCGCCTGACACCCGGCGTCGTCGGCCAGCCGCCGCAACTGCCACAGTGTACGCAGTGCCATGGTAAACATTTCCTCCGCGCTGTTCGGCTCGCCCAGTAGCGCGACTGTCACGGAGTGCGCCTGACGCAACATCACCGACAGCGCCCGGCGCTCCTGCGCGTTGAAGTACGTGAAGCCGTCCAAGAAGATATCCTTCCCGGCAACGTACCCCGACTTTTCCAGATTGTCGCAAAGACGGCTCATCCGGTCGCGGCGGTCGTGGCCGTGTTCGCGCAGACGCGCCTCGTAGGCTCCGTAGAGCATGGACAAGTCCCGGAGTTTGTCGGCGGTCATGCCGGACAGTTCCCCGGCCTTCTCGTACAGTAGCTCCGGCGTGACTTCAAATGCCCGCAACTCGTCGAACACGTCCAAGAGTTTTTGCAGAAAGGCGGGCTTGCGCGACGGCCTGCGGTAGACTGTCAGCATGGGCGAAAGTTCCGTCATACAGCGCTGTAACGTCAACAGCTTCCCCCCGGCGTCAAGGGTGGTCTCGGACGCCCCGCCGACGGCCGACAAAACCCGGTCGCATAGCCTCCGAAAGCTCAACACCTCCGCGTGACGGCTCGCGGTGTCGCCGCACACCCGGCACAAGTCCACTTCCGCCGCGTGCGACGCGTGTTCCGGCACTAATAGAATCTGTCCGCCGCCGCAGTCGCCGAGGGCGCGGATTGCGTCCAGAATCCGCCTTGATTTGCCCGTCCGCGCCCGTCCCATCCAGATTGTCAGCATGGCTTCCCCTTCTTTCGTTGTTGCTGATATTGAGTATACAGCGGCGCTTCGATTCTGTCCAGTGGTAAAAGTTCGCGCTTCGCTTGATTCCGGGGGCGGAATCTGCTATAATCGGGAAAACAACGCCACTTGACGGGGAGGGGAACTTTTTCACATGAACCAAAAGGAAGTCAACGAACTGCGCCGCCGCTTCCGGCCTGAAAAGAACGCCATCAGCCGCGTTTACGGCTGTTATGTCAACGGAAACCGGGAGATTGTGTCGTATCTGGACACGTCGCTCGGCCTCATGCCGGAGGAGGAGGTCGAACTGTATTTAGCGCGCCTGAAAAAGACGCTCACGGGCGGCCTCGGCCGGAACCTGATTGACATTGTCTTTTCGACGCAGCAGGTCATGGACAGCGACGAACACAAGCTACTGTCCGACTTGCGCGACTCCCAGTTACAGAACGCCGACGCCCGCGACGCGTTCTACAATACCGTGATTGGGCAGTTAGACCTCGGCGAAAACGGGTATCTGATTCTGCTGGCGTCGGACGTGTACGACGTGCCGCGCCGGGGACGCGACGGAAAAGACCGCCTCGACGAATCGGAAAACATGTTTTCTTACATCATTTGCGCCGTCTGCCCGGTCAAAGACGCGGGTTACGCGTTGCGCTACTTCCACGACGCCAACGAGTTTCACGGCAGCGCAATCGGGCGCATGGTCGACAATACCTGTCTGGGCTTTCTGTTCCCGGCGTTCGACGACCGCGCCGCGAATATCTATAACGCGCTCTACTACACGCAGAAGTCCGGCGAGCCGCACCAAGAATTCATTGACGCGGTATTCCGCACGGGGGTAGTCATGTCGGCGGACGAACAGCGGGAGGCGTTCCACGACGCGCTGTCGGAATCCTTGGCCGATGAATGCGGCTATGACCTGTTGCAGACCGTCCATGAACAGCTACTCGAACGCATGGAGGAACACCGCGAGGAGCAGAACCCGGAACCGCTGACCATGACGCCCCGCGAACTGTGCGACATTTTGGAGAACGGCGGCGCGTCCGCCGAACGTCTGGAAGCGTTTGAGCGTTCCTGCGGGGAGCGCTTCGGGGAGAACGCGGTTCTGAATCCGGAAAACCTCATTGACAGTAAGCGCTTCGAGATAATCACGCCGGAGGCGCGGGTCACGGTCAACCCGTCGTGCAGTTACGTCGTGGAATACCGCGTGATTGACGGCAGGAAGTATCTGCTGATTCCGGCAGACCACGACGTGACGGTAAACGGAATGCCTGTGCGCGTGGTTCCGGAAACGGTTCCGGATTCCGAAAACGCGGAGACGGTTTAAGATTCCATGGGCGCGGATTCCGTCACGTCCGGCGTCGGGAACGGGCGGACGGTCTGGTCAACGCAGAAGTGGACGAACGTCCCCGACGCGAGTAATTTTCCGTTTTCGCCCGTGATGTCCACTTCCACAAGACAGGTCGTCCGCCCACGGCGCTTTACGGCGGCCTCCGCGCGGACGACGCCTTCTGTCTGGTTTTGCAGGAAGTACATGTTACTGCTCTGCGTGACGTACGAGCGGCCGTCCATATGCGCGACCATGCCCGTGGCGTTGTCGGCTAACGTGTAGAGCGCCCCGCCGTGCGCCACGCCGTACGGGTTCCGCACTTCCGGGCGGATGGTCAGCGACGTAACGGCGCGGTCGGGCGTCAGTTCCGCCACCTCCATGAAATTATGTTCCATAAACGCGTTGGGGTGGTTGCGTTGCCATTCTTTCGCTTCCATAAAAGCCCTCCTGATTTGTTGTCATACCCGCACTTTTTCGGCGTCGGACATGGGAATCTGTGTGTAGAGCGTGACGCTGTCGCCCTCTTTCAGCACCAAGTCGCCGTTGGGAATCAGCGCCCGGTTTCCGCGCCGTACCGTGACAATCAGCGTATGCCGGGAAATGTCGAGGTCGCGGATGGCTTTCCCGTTCCACGGGTGCTGGCGGCGTAGCGTGACTTCCTGAAAATCTATATGCTGGTCGTCGCGGAGCGGTTCCGCGCCGAGTATCACCGTATCCCCGTCCTCTAACGTGATGTTTCCGCGAGGCACAATCACGGCCTTTCCGCGCCGTACCGCCGCCAGTATGACGCCCCGGGGAAGCCCAAGCTCTTTGACGCGCCTGCCCGTCCAAGCGTCTTGACGCGTCAGGCGGAGCTTGATAAAGTGGATGTCCACTTCGTCGGCGATTTCGCTCAGGCGCTTGATTTTGGAATACTGCTCGACGAACCCGGCCGAGATAATGCCCGTCGGTATGGCCACAATGCCCACGCCCAAGAACGTAATGCAGATTCCGAAAAGGCGTCCGGCGGGTGTCATGGGGTATATGTCGCCGTAGCCGACCGTCAGGAGCGTGGACGCCGCCCACCAGATTCCCGAAAAGGCGTTGGCGAACACGTCCGGCTGTGCGTCGTGTTCGAGGCTGTACATGCAAAGACTTGCGCCCAACATCAGTACGCACAAGATGAATACCGACGAAAACAACTGTTGCCGCTTGCCGCTGATGACTTCCGTAATGACGTTGAGGGAGTCGTAATAGGTGTTAATCCGGAAAAGCCGGAAAATGCGCACGACTCGGAACATACGGAACGCCACCGCCCCCGCCGGGAAAAATACGGGCAGATACCACGGCAGAAAGCATAACAAGTCAATGATACCCGTCAGCGAAAAGACGTACTTTCGGACGGGGTGCGGGTTCTCCGGGTATAGCTGGTCGGCCGTCCAGACCCGGAGCGCGTAATCGGCCGTGAAAAACAGTACCGTGACCGTCTCCAGCGCGGAGAGCAGTTCGCCGTACTGTACGTGGTAACTGTCGAAGGTGTCCAGCACGTTCACGCCGATGTTGACCACGATTGCAAGGACGCCGAGAAAGTCGTAGGCGCGGCTGTAGAAGTCCCCGGCGTAGCCGACTTCCAACAGTTCAAAGACGCGTTCTTTCCGTTTGCGATTCATAGCGGCTCCTTTCCCTGTTCGGCGTTGAGGCGTTCCTTTCGCAGACTGATGAGTGTCCCGTTGAGTTCCGCGCCTAAAATTAATACCATTGCGCTTAAGTTTAGCCAGATGAGCAGTACCATCATCGTACCGAGGGAACCGTAGAGCAGGGAGTAGCGGGCGATGTTGTTGACATAGAAGGTGTAGAGCCACGAAACCGCCATCCAGCCCAGCAGAGAGGCCAGCGTACCCGGCCAGATATCGCGGGGGCGTATGGCGCCGTCCTGCGCGAAGGCGTAGAGCGCGAACAGCGCGAAAAAACCTGTCACTGCAATCACCGGGAAGCGCAACACCCCCCACAAGTCCGCCACGAAAACCGGGAGGTTTACATTTTCCACGCCCCACGCTAAAATACGGTCGCTGACCGTCATGAGCGTGACCGTCAGCACAATTCCCGCCGTCAGAAGCACCGTATAGAGTAACGTTTTCAACATCTGACCGAGCGCGGCGGCGGGAGGTCCCAGACGGTACGCCTTGCGCACGGAGTGAATCAGCGAATTGGCGGCGCGCGTCGGGAAGTACACCGAGAACACAAGCCCGAACGTCAGCAGGCGTGGGCTTGGGTTTGCCGCGACGAACGTCAGATAGCGCCGCACAATCATGACCACGGACTTCGGGAGGAAGTCGCCCAGCCGCGCTAATTCGGCCTCAATGTCGGCGTGGAGAATCCCCACGAGCGCGCTGATGAAAATCAGAATCGGGAACAGCGCGAACAACAGGTAAAAGGCCAGCGCGGCACTCCGCATACCGACCTGATGCCGCAGATAGCGGCGCGCCATGATATACACACAGCGCGCGAACCGGTTGCGCGGCGGCGTGAACAACGGACGCTTTTCCATGGAACGCGCCCCCTTTCGTCACGTCCAGTTTGCCCACACATCCGGGCAGTATCCAACCGTGGCCTCTTTCCCGTTGCGGACAATCGGCACGCGGAACAGTTCCGGGTGGTCAAGAAGCGTCTCCTCCCGCGCCTGCGGCGTGATATAGGCCATGTACAAGGCCTCATAGGCTTTCGATTTTTCGTCGATAAGCGCCTCTGTGCCAATTTTGCTCTTGACAGACTGGTACTCTCTGGGGGATAATCCCTTGGAGGGCAGGTCGATATACTGGAACGGAATCCGGCGCTCTTTAAACCAGCGTTGCGCCTTTTTGGTGTCAAAGGATTTCGACGCGCCGAAAATCTGGATGTTCATAACAGGTTCCTTTCTGGAAGCGCGGGACGCGTTTCCGGGCAGATACGGGAGACATGGGAAACCACGCTTCCGGGCGGACACAATCGGGAGGGATTAGCCTTGAAAGAAGAAATTCAGAAGCTCAAAGAGTGGGTCGACGGGGCAAAGAAAATGGTCTTTTTCGGGGGCGCGGGCGTGTCCACGGAATCCGGCATTCCGGATTTCCGCAGTACGGACGGCCTCTACCACCAGCAGTGGAAGTACCCCCCGGAGACTATTTTAAGCCATACGTTCTACGAAAGCAACCCCGAAGAATTTTTCCGCTTCTACCACGCCAAACTGCTGGCGCGTGACGTGAAGCCCAACGCCGCCCACAAGAAGCTGGCGCAGTGGGAGCGGGAGGGCAAACTGCTTGCCATCGTCACGCAGAACATCGACGGCCTGCACCAAGCCGCCGGAAGCAGGAACGTGTACGAACTCCACGGAAGCGTACACCGGAACTACTGCGAGCGCTGCGGGCAGTTCTACGGGTTCGACTATATCTACTACAGCGAGGGCGTGCCGAAGTGCGAGAAGTGCGGCGGACGCGTCAAGCCCGACGTGGTTTTGTACGAGGAAGGCCTTGATTCCAAGGTGCTCAACGGCGCGATTGACGCCATCTCTCAGGCGGACTTGCTGATTATCGGCGGCACGTCCCTGAACGTGTACCCGGCCGCCGGGCTGATTCACTACTACCGCGGGGAGCGTCTGGCACTCGTGAACAAGTCCGAAGTGGCGCAGTCACTCCACAACGCGCTTGTGATTCGTGACCCCATCGGGGAGGTATTTTCGCAACTGTAACGCCCGGCTCGTTCTCCCGGACGCGGTTCCGGGTTTGGAATAGCGGACGATTTACTTTCAAGGAGGAGACATCATGAAACAGGCAGTCATGTTCGGCGCGGGCAATATCGGGCGCGGCTTCATTGGCGCTATTCTGGAGCGGAGCGGCTGGCACGTCACGTTTGCCGACGTGGTGGAGTCCATCATCGACGCCATCAACACGCAGAAGCGCTACACCGTGCATATTCTCGACCAGAACTCTTACGATTTTGAAGTCAGCAACATCAGCGCGGTTTCCTCCGCCGGAGACCAAATCGCCCCGACTATCGCGGCCTGCGACCTGATTACCACCGCCGTGGGGCCGCTCGTACTCCCCAAGATTGCCAAGACCATTGCCGAGGGTATCCGGGCGCGTATCGCCGCCGGGAACAAGGAACCCTTGAATATTATCTGCTGTGAGAACGGCCTGCGCACCACCACGCGCCTGAAAGAGGAGACGTTCAAGCACCTGACCCCGGAGGAAATCGCCTTTGTCGGCGAATATATCGGCTTTGCCGACTGCGCCGTAGACCGCATTTGCCCGAAGCCCAACTATGAAAACCCGCTCGACGCCGCCGCCGAGGAGTACATGGAATGGGACGTGGAGCGCTCCGCGTGGAAGGGCGAACCCGTCGAAGTGGACGGCCTGACCTACACGGACAATCTCATGGCCTGTCTGGAACGGAAACTCTTCACGCTCAACAGCGGCCACGCCATCTGCGCCTATCTGGGAAGCCTGCGCGGCTACTCGACCATTTTGGAGAGTATCCAAGACCCGGTCATCGGCGACATCGTACACGCCGCAATCCGGGAAAGCGGGGAAGGACTGATTCGGGAATTTTCCTTTGACCCGGAGACCCACCACGCCTATGTGGAACGCATTTTCAAGCGCTTCCACAATCCGCACCTGAAAGACGAGGTTGCCCGCGTCGGACGCGAACCCATACGCAAACTCTCCCCCGGCGACCGCCTCATTAAGCCGCTTGTCACCACGGCGTCCTACAATCTCCCGGTTGACCATCTGATTTTCGGCGCGGCGGCGGCCATGCGCTTTGACTGCCCCGACGACCCCCAGAGCGTCGAAATGCTGGAAAAAATCCGGAAGGAAAACGCGGCGGCGGCCTTGAAGCTCTACAGCGGCCTGAAGCCTGAAGACCCCCTGTTTACGCGTATTCTGGACGTGTACCGCGCCTTGGCAATCGCCGTCCGCTGACGCGGCAAAAAACGCCCCTCCCGGCGTTGACAGAAGCAAAAAAGCCCGCCGACACATGTCGGCGGACTTTGCGCGTTATGCAATTCCCATCCACGACAAGAGCGCCGTACTGGCGATTCCCGTTAAAACGTCCTTTGTTGTTTCGCCCGCGAACTTGCCTAACAATTTCTTGATTGTCGGCTTGTCCTGCGCTTTAACGGCTTCTTCCAGAGAGGCTAAGGCGTCGGCTATCATGGGTTCCGTGGTCTCCAACTGTTTCCGGACGCGTTGCAACTCTCGGAGAATTTCCACGTTTTCATCGGCTTTTTTGGACTTATCACGGACATTGATTTGAATGCCTATTCCCTCATCATGGATGTGTCCTATTTTAGTCTCAAAAGTTACGTTGCTGAAGCCGGTTTCCACGATGTATCCTCCTACTTCTCAACATTGAGTTGTACACCTACGCCGTGGTCACTGATTTTTCCTACTTGCGTGTTGATGTTGATATTCGTCTCCTTTGTTGTACCACTTTCAAAGATGTTCGCAAACACCTGTAACACCTGACGCATAAATTCCTTGTCTGTAAACACAAAGGAATACACATTGCCGGAATTTAACGCCAGATTCAGATATGTTTTGTCTTTGTCGTTACGGGTCAGCCACCACCCTAAGAGCAATAATAAAAAGAATAAGATTGAGAACCCGGTAACAAGAACTCCAAATACCTGTACAGCTTCATCGTAATAGTACGATTTGGAGCTTACATCTAACAAGTAGATTCCGAAAAGTCCGAGAATACCCACCACAACAAAGAACCACTTAGAAATATGAGGAGCGGGTACTTCCGCAGTGGACACCATAGAAATGTTGCTGATTTGAATAACCGTATCAGACCACCGGAGAAGATGTCCGCGAATGCTGATTTCCGGTGTATCCACAACTTTTGATTTGGGGTCTAACCCGAATACATTGTTGCTATCTGCCATAAGACCTCCTTTCCAGTCAATTTCCGACGCTTCCGACGGGGGGAACTCGCGGGGATGATAGAGGAATTGAGGAACACCCGCAAGTCCCCCCGTGGAAGCATAAAAGGCGGCGTTGAGTTACGTACCCAACACCGCCTCGAATAAAATTCAAAGCGAACACAAAGACGCACCCATATTTCACCGCTTGTAAAAACGCGGAAAATGGGTATAATACGCCATTGGCGCAATAAAATTGCCGTGTTGAGTGGTCGTGTCACTCGCATGGAGCCGCAGGGGTGGACACCTTGCGGCTTGCCGCTTTTATGCTTCCGGACGCATAATATACCACATTGTTCGACGCTTTGCAAGACGTTTCCGCAAAATTCGGAGAAATATACAAATTTATACTTGCGGTTCTGTTGAAATTGCGATAAAGCCTCTCCCCGTTGCCGGGAAGAGGCTTATTTCCACAAATTTCAAATATACCGCTGTTCCAGATTGATGTTTAGCCCGTACTGGGCAAGGTCTTCGTCCCGGACGCTTAACTCTGATTTGAGCGTATCCAGCATTTCATAATACGCCTCACTCCGCCCGGATTTGAACAAATCCGCCCTGTTCTCCCTGCTTTCCCGGATGGATTCGTCCGCGTTCGCAATCAAACGGGCAATGATAAAGCGCAGGCTGTCCGCCGTCAAGTTGCTGTTCATTTCCATTCGCCCCGCTTTCGTAATTCGTTCTGCAAGGAAGGGTGTAAAATTTTCATTGGCAAGCCCCCACCCGGCGCTGACGCGCAAGGAGAGGGCAAGCGAACCGGGCAACTGCTCAGGCGGGATTGAATTTGCTTTTGGGCTGTTTACAGCGCGGACATTTCCAGTCGTCGGGGAGTTTCTCGAACGGCGTACCCGCCGGAATACCGTGTTCGGGGTCGCCCTTCTCCGGGTCGTAGACGTAATTGCACACAGAGCAGACATAACGCCCCGTCTCGTCCTGAAATACGATTTCCTCCGGCGGAACGCTCTCCGGCGGGTTGTCCAAGTCCACGACTTTCCGCGCCTCCAGATTTTCATAGCCCAGCGGGGTGTGCGTGGACAGATACACCGTGGGATTCTCACGGATAAACGCCCGTACGCGGTCTAAAGTCTCCCGCGCCGCCGCCACGTCCTCGAACACAACGGACAGTTTGTCAGCGTACAAGGCTTCGTCCGTGTACGTCACATCCCCGTGGAACATATAAAACAGTCCGTCGCTCTCCGCGATAACGATACTGTTTCCGTTGGTGTGTCCCTTGGCCTTGATAAAGTAGATACCGTCGGCGACTTTCTGGCTCTCCGGGAAATTGTGGTACGCGCCGTCGGCGTACGTCGCCCGGACGACGTTTTCTCCGGACAGTTCCATAGCGTCGGCGTCCTCGGAGCCGATATAAATTTTGGCGTTGGGGAAAGCGCGCAATTCCCCGGTGTGGTCGGGGTGCTTGTGGGTCACGAGAATTTTCGTGACCTGTTCGGGCTTGTAGCCCAGCGCCGCGAACGCGGAGACGTAGTCATTGACCCGCCTGCCCATGTAAATCATGCTCTGCGCGTTGGGGGCGGCGTCGGGGGCTTCGGCGGGTACGCCGGTGTCCACCAGAATGACCTCGTTCCCGGTGTCAATCAGGAAGTTTTGCAGGCTGGAACGGTATTTCACGGCGGGGTCGAATTTCTCCATGCCCTCTTCCCCGCCGAACGCGAAAGGCTGTGTCATGAAACCGTTCTCGTACAGTTTGACCGCTTGAATTTTCATGCCGTCTCTCCTCCCATGCTGTTCCCGGAACAGAAACCTGTTTCGGGAAATTGTATTTGGGACAGGATACCACAATTTTCCGGACTTTGCAAGCCTCAAAAAACGGCCTCCCCCATGTTTGGCACGGGAGAGGCGGCGCGGCGTCATAAAATAATGCAAATCAGTCCGCCGCTGCCCTCGTTGATAATGCGCGTCAAGGTCTCCTGCAACTTTTTCCGGGCGTCCTCCGGCATGCGGCGGAGCTTGGCCTGTAAATCGTCGTTGACCAGTTCGTGGAAACTCCGCCCGAAAATGTTGGTCTCCCAAATTTTGCTGGTGTCGCCCTCGAACTCCTGCAACAGATAATTCACCATGTCCTCGGACTGCTTCTCGTTGCCCACAATCGGCGAGACCGCCGCCTGAATGTCGGCGCGTATCATGTGAATGGACGGCGCGCTCGCGCGCAGGCGTACGCCGTAACGCCCGCCCTGCTTCATGATTTCCGGCTCTTCCAGTTTCAGTTCCGACATGTCCGGGACGACAATCCCGTAGCCCTTTTCGTGTACGTCTTTGAGCGCGTCGGCGACACGCCCGTAGGCCTCGTTGACCTCCGCCAGACGCGTAAGCAGGCTCATCAGGTCGCCGTCGTCGGACACCTGAAAGCCCGACTGTTCCGAAAGCGTCCTGTAGAACAGCGCCCGCGGCAGTGATAGCCGCGCCACCGCGATTCCGGTACCCAAGTCCATGGACGTGACCGACGCCTGTTCGATGTTCTCTCCCTCGCCCAGCATGGCGACCACGTCTTTGACCTCCCGGATGTGTCGCAACGATGTAGCCTGTTCGCGGACTGCCTCGTAGAGTTCGGCGCGGATTGGGTGATTCATGGGGAGCGCGTCCACCCACGCGGGCAGGTAGAGCCGGAGTTCCCGCATGGGGAACTCGTACAGGACGCCGCGCAGAATGTCGGCGGTGGCCTCCTCGCTCAGTTCCAGACAGTTGACGGGCGTGCAGTTCACGCCGTGACGCCGCGCGATGTCGGCCGCGATTGCCTGCGCCCGGGGGCTGTCCGGCTCCGACGAGTTCAGCAGTACGATGAACGGCTTGCCCAGTTCCTGTAATTCCTCGATTACCCTGTCCTCGGCGGCCTGATAGTCTTCGCGGGGGATTTCGGATATTGTGCCGTCCGTGGTGATAACAATGCCGATTGTGGAGTGTTCCGCGATAACTTTTCTGGTACCGGCCTCGGCGGCCTCGGTCATGGGGATTTCGTGGTCAAACCACGGCGTAGTGACCATACGGGGCATGTCGTCCTCGTACTGCCCGATAGCGCCGCGCACCATGTAGCCCACGCAGTCAATGAGGCGTACGGAGAACGACGCCCCGCCCTCTAACTGAATCTGCGCGGCCTCCTCCGGCACAAACTTCGGTTCGGCGGTCATAATCGTACGCCCGGAACCGCTCTGCGGGAGTTCGTCCCGCGCCCGCTCCTTGCGGTAGACGTTCTCAATATTCGGTATGACCTGCGTTTCCATGAAGCGCTTGATAAACGTTGATTTTCCCGTCCGGACGGGGCCGACGACCCCGATGTAAATGTCCCCCGCCGTACGCGTGGCGATGTTCTGATAAATGCTCTGGTTCATACGTCTGTCCTTTCAAGCCCTGTCCACTATCCGCGCTTGCGGGGAATCAGAATCATGGTATCTCCCGGCAGTTCGGCCTCGTCCTCCAGACAATTCGCGTCCAGAATCGCCGACACCGTGCTGTTACAGGTCTTGGCCACGTCCCACGCGCTTTCGTCCGCGCCCATGCGGCGCAACACTAACGACGGCGCGTCGGCGGTATCCTTCGGGGTCTCGGCGTCGAGTTCCGCCGCCGTCACGCAGAGGATTTGCGACACGCGCACCGCCTCCATGTGGAAGTCGACCGGGAAGCGCACTTCAATTCCGCGCTCGCTGACAGTGCCGCGCGGCTCCTCGGACACCGCCGCCCGCGCCGTGACTTGGTAGCCTTCGGGCAAATCGGTCTCACAGCGGGTCTCCGTCCGGCGCTCGGCGACCAGCGTCACGCCGCCCTCGTCGCAGTACAGCACCCGTATCATGACCGGGGCGCGCAGGACAATACGCCCGTTTTCGGCGGACGCCGTGACCGTCCCGCACAGTACGCGCAAGGACAAAATCTCGTCCGGGGACATGCCCGTTTCGAGCAGTTCCCGCACGGACTGGCGGCACGTCTGACGCTCCCACGCTTCCACGACGGTCAGCGGCGCGGCGTCGTAACGGGTCTCCCAAGCCGTGGAGTAGAGGTCGCGCAAGAGTTCCAGTTCCATTTCCCGGCGAACCGCCGCCAGCGCCTCGAGATAGAGCGTGACGCCGATTTCGCGTCCGTCGGGGTCGCCGCCGTCAATCTGGATATCGGCTCCGTTGAGCGTGATTTGCACCGACACCGGGGAATCCTCCGGCACGTCCTCCACGTCCATAATCTGCGAAAACGGGAGTTCCGCCGTCTGGGACGCGCACTGGTTTTCCTCCGTCAGATACAGCAGGGAGACCGTGAACGCCCCCTTGCAAATCAGCTTGTTTCCGATAATGCGCGTCTCGGTGACATCGGGCGTCACGTTCACGGACAGCAACTCCACGACGCCCGGACGCCCGGATGGAAGCGTCAGCGTGTCGGAGAACTGGAACTCCCGCCGCAGCAGGCGCGTCAGCAGTACGACCTTCTGACGCGCCCGCAGTTTTTCGAGCGGGTAGGCGTCCGCCGCGACGACATCCGTTGTCAGGCACAACGGCGCTTTCCGGTACCCGGTCAGGCGCGTGGAGAGGCGGCAACGCGTCAGCACTTTGCGCGGGTTCAGCATGCGCGCCTCGACCAGTTCCGGCGTCACCTCCGCCGCGACTTCCTCGCAGTCCGACAGGGCGCGGTTGTCGCTCTCCGCCGTGAACGGCAAAGACAGTTCCAGCGCCCGTACGCCGCGTTCCCCGTCCGGCGTGTACAGGATGTTCACTTGTACGCTCCCCGTGACCGTCGCCCGGCCTTCGCGTAACTCCTGACTGTGTACAAATACCGTCCCCTCCGTGGCGATAACCCGCGCCATATCGGGGCAGTAATCCGGCACGATGGTTTCGGCGCTCTCGTCCTGTGTGAGTGTAATGTCGCCGCCTGTCTCGTACGTGTCCGCGCTGACTTGTTGCAGTTCCAGTTCCATGAGGCTTCCTCCCTTTCCCGGCAGTTCCTGCCCTACTCTATGAACCGCCGGGAAACGTTATGCCTCTTTCGGCTTCTTCATCCCGAACAGACGCCGTAACAGTCCGTGCAAGCCCTTCGGCGCTTTCCACACCACGATGTTCATAGTACCGCTCCTTTCACCGTCTCCGGCAGCAGGCGCAGCCGCACGCAATCAGCAGAAACGCCGTCACGAACAGCAGTAAGCCCACCGGAAATATCGCGGCAATCAGGATTCCCGCACCCAGCGCCGCCGCGCAGATTCCCAGCAGAACCACTCCGCTTTTCCCGCACATCCGCCACGCCTCCTCTCTGTGTCCGGTTACACCAGTATATACGCCCGCGCCTGTCCGGGTTCCGCCGGAAACGGAAAATGCAGTTCCATATCATCGTAACAGTTCGGCCACGCTAAAACGAAAAACAGTTCATCCGGTATATTTTGGAAAATGTTCATGTTTCCGCCACCTAAATGCGATTCATCAGACTTTTCGGTTTTCCCGGCGTGCGGTGCTTCCGTAATTCCGCAAGTTCATTCATACTCCTTTCCGCGCAAGGGTACAAGTTCCAGCCGTCATAAATCCTGTTAAGGGTTAATGGTACAGCGTGTGACGGATAATCACGCTGTAATCCCGCTCCAAATCCCCGCAGATGGCCGCGTGCAGAACATGAGCCGCCGCGCTTCCCATTTCTTCCGGATGGGTGTTGATGTAAGGGTATCTGGTGCGCTCCAAGTCCCACGCTCCGTTGCTGTCCATGGAAAAGACAACAATGTCTTGACTGCTGTTTTCGGAATGGCGGACGGCGTACAAAGCGCCCTGGGCGACCGCGCCCGTAACGCCAATTACGGCGTCCATATCCGGGTGACGTTCCAGAAGCAGTTTACAGCCCTCATAACCGCCGTCAGTCGAGAGGTTTACTTTCTGCACCAGAGACTGGTCTACGGGAATCTGATGGCTTAGGAGGGATAGAAAGTAACCGTTCAGGCGATTCTGCCTGTAAAACGGGGAAGAGGAAACGCCGGAATCGCCGATTAAAATTCCGATATGTCGGCAGCCGCAGGAAACCAGATAGTCCGTGGCGTCCCGCCCCATCTTGATTTCGTCGTTGTATACAACCCGGTTGAGGTGGTTGTCCATCATGGCTTCCCCCACCTGCACCAGCGGATAGCTCCCCACCAGTTGTTGAAATTCATGGGAGTTGTCGGTGCAACGAATCAGAGCAATGCCCGCCAGAATCGGGGAAAAGGAGTCAATCAGTCGGGCAAGCTGGGGCAAGTCGCTGTTGTCGGCGTAGTAGGCCACGGCGACACTGTATCCTTTTTCGCCCGCCGTCCGCTGGAAAGAATGGAGAATCGCGGTTTGAAACTCGTTGCAAATGACCAGTAGCAGAGACTTTTCCCCTTCGCGGATATGGTTCCCGCCAATCTCGACAGACTGCCGGACGTTGCGTAGGCGGTTGGGAATCTGATAGCCAACCTTTTCGATGGCGTCGGCCACTCTGCGCTTCATTTCGTCCGTCACGGCGTCACTGCCGTTTAAAACTCTGCTCACTGTTGCCGTGGATACGTTCGCCTCTTTCGCCACATCTACAATGGTTACCATGTTGTTTCCTTTCCGCGGAACGGCGGGGAATGGGGTTGCGCGTCCGCTTCGTTCATGTATCGCGCTTCATTATAAGAGAGTGGGCATGAAAACGCAAGTGTAATTTTCAGAAAATTCTCAAAAACTGTCCAAGTCAAAAGCCTGGAAAATTATCTTTGCGATATTCACCGAATTATCCGAAAATTTTTGTACAGTTTTCATAGAATTTCAGAAGCATACGAAAATAATGTAAATTCTATTGACAATTTTCTGAAAATAGTGTATTCTCAAAGGCAGAAGTTTTCTTTTGCCGACCCTGTCCCGCCCCGCGCATTCCTCCTCCGCTTTCCGGGCGCGGAGGGAGGCGGCGCTTTTCTCAGGAAAGGAGTAACATATGAGTGACATTCGTATTGGCATTATCGGCCACGGCTTCATGGGTCACGAGCATGAAAAAATGCTCACCGCCATGGACGGTATCCGCGTGGTCGGCATTGCCGATATTGACCCGAAACAGTTGGAGGACGTAAAGGAAGGACTGAAACGCTACGCCTCTAATGAGGAACTGATGAACGACCCGGAAATTGACGTGGTTCTCATCGCCGCCAACAACAGATTCCACCACGATTTGGTGATTCAGGCCGCCAGAGCGGGCAAGGACATCATCTGTGAAAAGCCGGTGGCCATGAACGTGGCGGAACTGGACGAAATGGCAAAGGTTGCGGAGGAGTGCGGCGTAAAGTTCACCGTACACCACCAGCGCAGACTTGACCCCGATTTCCGCACGGCGAAAGCGGTGTTTGATTCCGGGACGCTGGGCGACGTGTACACCGTGCAAAGTATGCTCTACGGCTTCAACGGCAACATGCACGACTGGCACGTATTTGTCAGCGAGGGCGGCGGAATGCTCTTTGACTGGGGCGTTCACCTGCTTGACCAGATACTGTGGATGATGCCCGGCGCGAAAATTAAGAGCGTCTACGCCGACCTGCGCAACGTCATTAACACGGAAGTGGACGACTATTTCAAAATTCTGATGAAGTTCGACAACGGCATTATGGCGGAAGTGGAGCTTGGCACTTATTTTCTTAGCGACAAAATGCGCGACAAGTGGTTTGAGCGCCACTGGTTTATAGGCGGCAACAAGGGAAGCGCCTATGTCGACGGCTTTTTCCCGGAAGGCAAAATTTGCCGTACAAGTCAGCTCCTGACCAACGTGGGCGGAAAGCGCACCATGACCGCCGCGGGGCCTACCCGCTCTTTCGGGCCTCCCCCGGAAGGGCGCATTGTCACCGAAGATTTGCCCAAGGTCGACACCCGCCACGAGCAGTATTTTGAGAACTACAAGAAGGCGTACCGGGGCGAGGAGGATTTTCTTGTGAAGATTCCGGAGACCCGGCGCGTACTGGCGCTTATGGAGGCTGTCCGGGAGAGCGCCCGCACGGGGAACTCTATCCGGTTCGAGGACTGACCAGTTTATCCAATGCCATCCGGGAACGCGGACGCGTGCCGTATTTTCGGGGTGGCATACGATTTCAGAAAGCGAGGACGACAGAATGAGTAAACATCTTCCCGTGGCGGTGCAGGTCTACGGCCTGCGTGACCTGCTGGAAAACACTCCCGAAAACTTCAAGTCCGTCATGCAACAGGTCAAGGACTTGGGCTATGACGGCGTGGAACTGGCCGGAACTTACGGCTTGGAACCCGCTTTCATCAAGGACACTCTGGCGGAAGTCGGACTGGTTCCCATCAGCGCCCATGTGGCTTTCGACGAGATGATGAAGAATCTGGACGGGGTTATCTCCGATTACGCGGCCATCGGCGTGAAGTTCCTTGTCATGCCCTATATGGCCGAGGAATACCGCCCCGCCAATCCGGAGGGTTTCAAGAAGTTTCTGCCCATGCTCAACGAGGTGGGCGCGAAGATTCACGCCGCCGGGATGACGTTCCTGTACCATAACCACGACTTTGAGTTTGTGAAGCTGGCGGACGGAACATGGGGCTATGACGCCATGTTTGACGCGATTCCCCACGACAACCTGATGAGCGAACTGGACACCTGCTGGTGTGACGTGGCCACCGGAGAGCCTGTCGCGTTCATCCGGAAGTATGCCGGACGTATTCCCGTCGTCCATCTCAAGGACTACATCAAGAAGGGCGAAGTCAAGAATATGTACAAGCTCATCGGCATTGAGACCGAGGAGAGCGAAGGAGACACGGGCTATTTC
>JAFXQV010000019.1 GCA_017526785.1 Oscillibacter sp.
AAGTACGCGGGGCTACCGCGGAATTTACGCCCGCAGACTGTGCATGAACTTGTGAGTAGCGACCATTTCCCGGCGCAAAAGCACACAGGATGAAGCGGGAATTTTCTCAATGCGGACATTTGTCCACATTTTGAGTAGCAGGAGAACGACTATGAGCAAAACCGCCCGCATGGTATTAAAAATCGTGGGAGCGAGTCTGGCCTTTGCCGCGTGCGTTTGCCTGATAATCGGCGGCTGGCATGACCTGAGCGTGGGCTACAGCGGTATCCGCAGTCGTTGGAGCCGGAAATACGGCACTGAATACGACGATTACGACGACGACGAAGAACTGTTCCAGTGAGAACCCCCGCATGTGCGCCGCCCTTCCGTGCAGGAAGCGGCGGCGTTCGTTTAATTTTTTCCGCGAAAAAAGAGGAAATCGAGAAATTGCGGAGTATATCATTCTCAGAACCGCCCGCGTATGAGTATGACAGAAACCGATTCCGGCTAAACTGACCCAAAGGAGGTCACGCGCATGGCATTTCCGGCGGCTTTCATGGACAACCTCATAGCCCGCTCGGACATCGTGGACATCGTCGGCGGTTACGTGGCACTCAATAAGCGCGGCGGCGATTACTGGGGCTGTTGCCCGTTCCATAACGAGAAAACCCCGTCGTTTCATGTCGTGCCGGACAGGCAGATGTACTACTGTTTCGGGTGCAAGAAGGGCGGCGGCGTCCTGAATTTCGTCATGGAAATCGAAAATCTCCCCTACGCCGACGCGGTGCGCTTTCTGGCGAAACGCGCCGGGCTGGAAGTACCCGAAAACAACCAGACCCGCGACGAAAGCCGTCAGCGCGCCCGGCTTCTGGACTTGAACCGCGACGCCGCCCGCTTCTACCACCAACTCCTGAAAGCCCCCGAGGGGCAGGCCGTCCGCGACTACCTGCAGCGGCGGCGCATTCACTGGAAAACCGCCGTCAAGTTCGGCATGGGTGCCTCTCTCGACGCTTGGGACGTGCTCCTAAAGGCCATGACCGCCAAGGGCTACAGCAAAGAGGAACTGTTCGACGCGGGACTGATTCGGCCGACTAAAAACGGCGGCTTTTGCGACAAGTTCCGGAACCGCCTTATGTTGCCCGTGATTGACATCCGCGGCGACGTGGTGGCGTTCGGGAGCCGGGTACTGGACAAGTCCGAACCCAAATATATGAACTCCCCCGACACCCCCGTATACTCTAAACGGAAAATCCTGTACGGCATGAACCTTGCCAAGAACACGAAGCGGCCTAACTTTCTGCTCTGCGAGGGCAATTTAGACGTGGTGACGCTTCATCAGGCGGGCGTCGACAACGCGGTGGCGTCCATGGGTACCGCGCTCACGGAGGAACAGGCGCGGCTCGTCGACCGCTTCCATAAGAAAGAACTCGTTTTTTGTTACGACAACGACAACGCCGGGGAAATCGCCACGTCCCGCGCTCTCGACCTCTTGCGCGACGCCGGATTTACCATCCGTATTCTGCAACTCCCCCGACGCCGTACGGAATCCGGGGAGTACGTCAAGCAGGACCCGGACGACTATATCAAGTTTCAGGGCGTGGACGCGTTCGAGCGGCTTTTGAGCGGAAGCGAACGCGCCGCAGACTACCGCATGTCGCAAATTGCCGCGAAGCATGACCTCAAAACCGACGAGGGGCGCTTGGCGTACAGTGAAGAGGTCAGCAACTTTATTGTCACGCTGGACAACGCCGTGGAGCGCGACATCTACACACACCGCGCCGCAGAGGCCGCCGGCGTCACGAAAACCGCCATGGAGGAACTCGTACAGCGTGCCGCCAAAACGGCGTATTCCCGCCAGCGCAAGCGGGAACTCCGCCGCGAACTCAACCCCGCCACGCAGATTGTACAGCCCAAAGAACGCGCTTTCCGCTATGAAAACGTGCGTTCGGCGCGTGCAGAAGCCGGACTAATCCGACTTCTGCTCATGGACGACAGCTTGTTTCCGAACCCGTTGCCGTTGTCGCCGGACGACTTCTCCGCGCCCGTGCTGGGCAAGGCGTTCTTCACGCTCTGGGACGCCAGACAGCACGGTTTCCCGGTCTCGTTCCACCTGCTCTCCGAGGCGCTGACGCAGGACGAAATCAGCCACATTACGGCGGTCTGTCAGGAGCCGGAATCGCCGGAAAACGCCTCCAAAGCGCTCTCGGATTACATACGCGTCATCCGGGAGGAGGCGGACAGGCGGCCGGGACGGACAGAGGAGGATGTTTTGTTAAGAGCGCAAAGAAAATATCAAAAACGAAAGAAACCGTAAGGAGGATACGCCATGACAAAAAAACAGAATCATCCCACGGAAGCGGCGGAAGCGTCTGTAAAGGAGCAGGAGGCCGTAACGCCGGAAGCGTCCGCGCACATAGTCACGGAAACGGCCGCGAAACCTGTCGCAAAAAAGCCGGAAAAGGCTGTCAAAGAAGCCGTGAAACCCGTTCCCGTGGTGACGGTCAAGGAAGCCGTGAAACCCGTTCCGGAAAAGGCGGTCGAAAAGCCCGTGGAGACGGTCAAAGAACCCGTGAAACCCGTTCCGGCGGAAGTTGTGGCACCCGTTGCGGCGGCGGAACCGGAAACCGAAATCGAAGTGCCGATTCCCGTAGAGGAAACCGAAGTCGAAACGCCGATTTGTGTGCCGGAACCGGAACCCGACGCGGAACAACCGGATACCGTATCGGAAGAACAACCGGACGCCGTATCGGGAGAAGCGGAACCGCAGGCCGACGAAGACCGCTTCATACTGCCCAAGGGCGAACTCCCGCTCATGACCGACGAGGAGGCCTTGAAAGCGGGCATTCTCCGCTTGACGGACAATCAGGTAGCCGCGCTGCCCGCGTCGGCGTGGCTCATGCAGAGTGAAAAACTGCGCCAGCTTCTGGCGCACGGCAAGAAAAAGGGTAAGCTCGAATCCGCCGAACTCATGGACGCCGTGGACGAACTGAATTTAGACGGTTCCCAGCTCGACCAGCTCTATGATTCTCTGGAACAGTTAAGCATTGACATCAGCGGGGGCGCGGACTTGCTCCCGGAGGCCTCCGACGAGGACCCCCCCGCCGAGGAAATCGCCGAAGTCGAGGAAGAGGAACTCGTAGACCCCAATACCCTTGTCAACAGTTTTTCGATTGACGACCCGGTGCGCATGTACCTGAAAGAGATAGGCAAAGTGCCGCTTCTGACCCCGGACGAGGAAATCACGCTGGCCAAGACCATGACCGCCGGAAGCGACGCCGAGGAAAAACTGCGCGAACAGAACCGTAAGCGCAAAAACAAGGAGCCGTTGCCGTACTCCCGCGAGCAGGAAGCCTTTCTCCGCAAGCGCAAGAAGCAGGGCGACACCGCCAAACAGAAATTAGCCGAAGCCAATCTGCGTTTGGTGGTGTCGATTGCAAAGCGCTATGTCGGGCGGGGCATGCTGTTTCTGGACTTGATTCAGGAGGGCAATTTAGGCCTCATCAAGGCCGTCGAGAAGTTCGACTACACCAAGGGCTACAAATTCTCCACGTACGCCACATGGTGGATACGGCAGGCCATTACGCGCGCAATCGCCGACCAAGCCCGTACCATCCGGATACCCGTGCATATGGTCGAGACCATTAACAAGGTCATCCGTGTCAGCCGCCAACTCTTGCAGGAGTTAGGCCACGACCCCACGCCCGGCGAAATCGCCGAAGAAATGAATATGCCCGTTGAGAAAGTGCGGGAGATTCTCAAAATCGCGCAGGAGCCGGTATCGCTGGAAACGCCCATCGGCGAAGAGGAGGATTCGCACTTGGGCGACTTCATCCCGGACGAGGGCGCGTCGGAGCCGTCGGAGGCGGCGTCGTTCACGCTCTTGAAGGAACAGTTAATGGAAGTGCTGGCGACACTGACGCCCCGCGAGGAAAAGGTGCTGAAACTGCGTTTCGGCATCGAGGACGGCCGGACGCGCACATTAGAGGAAGTGGGCAAGGAGTTCAACGTGACGCGAGAGCGTATCCGGCAGATAGAGGCCAAGGCCTTGCGCAAACTCCGCCACCCCAGCCGCAGTAAGAAACTCAAGGACTTCCTCAACTAATCCCACACACACCGGACACGCCTAACAAGCGTGTCCGGGTTTTATTCGTCCATGATGAGCGTACCGAATGCCATGTCGCTGAGAATCGCACAGAAGCGCCGCGTGTCCCGAAACACCTCGATTCCGAATCTGCGGCGCAGATTCGCGAAATCATATTCCATTGACTCCCTTCCGGTTCGGGGTTCTCACGGGGTTTTCAGCTTCTCTATCTGCTCCTTGAGGCACTTCTTTTTCTCCACAATTTTCTGAAAGACCTCGTCGTACTCCTCGTATTCCTTTTTGGCGCGCCCGTCGGCATCCATCGCTTCCTGAACCTCCTGCCCGAGGGCAATCAGCCGTTCCTCCTCCTGCTGGATAAGCGTCTTGTGGTTCTCAAGCCCGGTTTTGGCGGCATGGAACATTTTCCGGGCGTCCTCGCGCGCCTTTTCCAACTCGGAGGAAATGTACTGGAAGAACTGCGGACACCTGCGTTTCAAGGCGGCAACCAAGTCGTCCTGCCCTGCATTCCCGGCAGCAAATTGCGTTATCAGCTTTTTGTCGGCGATGAACGCTTCCTTCTCCCCCTCCGCCTTTTCAAAGTCCTGCTCCAGAGAAGGCAACATTCTCTTGTCCGACACGAGTTTGCTTCTCAGGGTGAGTTCCTCCTCCCGCTTCCGGTTCCACTCGTCCTCCGTATTCAACTGGTTGTCGAACAGGACATCCCGTTTCCGGCGCTTGCCGTCCAATTCGTTCTGGCACCAGAAGAGCTGCTCCTCCAAATCGTAGAGGCGGATGTCCTTCTGGTAGCGCGGTACGAACCCCGCCAGCGCCTCCGGGTCCACAATGCCCGACACGGACACGTCGTCCCCGCTTCCGTTCTTGCTGCAAAAGCCCCTCGCGCTGAAGTCGTGCAGGAAAGTCTCCAGGTACGCTTCAAGCCCAGCCTCGCCGCGCTCCACGGCCTCGCAACTGATGTGCTTGTAAAACGTATGTACGCCGCCCATTTGTTCGTGGCTTCCGCCAAGGTTGTCCTCGCTGTCGCGGTAGGCGTCCTCCACGCCGTCGCAGCCCAGGTAACAGCCCATCACAGGCTCCTCCTCCAGGTTCAGCACGTAGTAGCGGAAGCGCTCCCTCGCGTCGCCCTCGCACAGGGAAGTTGTGCGGTTCCCCGAACACTTCTCATCCCACGGCACGGGCTGATTGATTTTTCCGTCCCGGTAGAAGACCTCGATTCGCCCGTCACCCTGGTGGATGAAAAAGAGTCCCGACTCCATCCAGAGCGCCGCCATGAGCGTCGTGCCGTAGATATGGAAATGCCTGTCTTCAAAAGCGGGCGCGGCGTCGGCCTGTTCGCCGGGTTTCAGGTATCCCGACCGTTCGAGTTCGCCCGTTTGCGGCGGGTCGCGGGTGAAATCCTCCCTGACCTGTTTCTGCCAGAGGTTCATGATACTGTTTATGAGCTGTCCGCGCATGAAGTTTTCCCGGAAAGTCTGGTTGTTGAACATCCCAGAGAAGAACTGCTCGCGCTGACTCTTGGACTGCTTCAGGCGGTCTTCCGCCCAGTTCTTCAACACCGCGCAGGCGGCCTCCACGGCAAAGCGGGAGCCGCGGTCACTACGGAAGCAGGAAGCGTCTCCATGTCCGTCGGCCGTCACGGCGATGAACCATTCCCCGTTCTCCCCAGCCAGCGACGCGGAGTAGTCCTGGCAGGGGACGCCACGCTGAAAGTGGAGAGCACCCCGCTCTGTCCTGTGAAAGCTGTAAATCTGTCCCATTGCGCGCCTCCTGTTCGACATAGTGAGTACTTCGGCTCAATCCGCGCCGCCCCCGGACGAACGCGGCGTTCGGGTTTCCTCTTCTTGGAGTATACCACAGTGGGCAGAAAAAATCAACCTGTTTCAGGGAGTTTCCCACGTTCGTTTCATGAAAATGGGATTCAACCACCACCAGCTAAAGCCGAGGGAGTTATAAGCGACTGAAAGCCAGCTAACATAGCTAAGGCAGTATCGCAAACCGCAGAGGTTCATCTAAAACCCGTTTTTCGGAAAGCCCCCGCAAAACTGTATCTCTCCCGTGAGGGCAGACTGCGCGTATGGGAATCTTTCCTGTATAGCTGAATCTCTCATAAGGTTTCAGCGTGACCGGGAAAAGCTACTAAAAGCCTGAAAGGCGGCGGTCTTAGACCACTGGTTTGAAAAAAATTTTGTCGAATCTTGACAATGCCGTGAAGGACTGGTATAATCGAAATAGTTTTTACGTATCCAGCAGAATCCATAACGAAAAGAGGGCGTTGGCATGAGCGAGCAGTTGTCACCGAACTTTACCATTCAAACCAAATTGGGGCGTTCCGTGACAAACCCCCGTTTCCTCGGAGAAGGAGGGCAGGGTAGCGTCTATAAAGTCACATACGACGGGAAAGATATGGCGCTGAAGTGGTATAAGCCGGGCAGCCTTCTGAATAAGGAGGCATTTTACGAGAACATATGGCAGAATATCATGCGGGGCAGTCCGGCAGACGAATTCCTGTGGCCAGTGGACATTACGGAGTGGAGCGCGGACAACGAGACGTTCGGATACGTGATGGAACTCCGTCCGAGCGGCTACTACGACCTGACGGACTTCATGAACTGCAATTGCCGTTTCCCCGACTTCCGAAAGGCCATTGAGGCCGCCATGCGGATTGTCTCCGCCTTCCGCATCCTCCACAACGACGGCTACAGCTACCAGGACTTGAACGACGGCAACTTTTTCATCAACCCGGATACGGGGAAAGTCCTCATCTGCGACAACGACAACGTCGCCCCCGACGGGACGGAGACCGGCATCGTGGGCAAGCCCCGGTACATGGCTCCCGAAATCGTCAACGGCAAAATGCCGAACGTACAGAGCGACAGCTTTTCGATGGCCGTCATCCTCTACATTCTCTTCTGCCTGAACCACCCGCTGGAGGGGAAACGTTCCTGTGTGCCTCTCTCTCCCGCTCTGCAGAAGAAGCTCTACGGCACGGAGCCGCTGTTTATCATGGACCCCGACGACCACCGCAACGCCCCAGACCCCGTCATCCATAAGAATACCATCGCCGTGTGGAACTGTCTCCCCTCTTACGTGCAAAAGGTGTTCCTGGACGCTTTCTCCCAGGCCGCGCTGAAGGAACCCCACCGCCGTCCGGCGGAAATCGTGTGGCTCAAAACCCTGACGCGCTTCCGCAGCGACATTGTGGTCTGCAAAAAGTGCGGGAACGAAATCTTTACTCAGGACGCCGCCCCCACCCCCTGCGACCGATGCGGCGCAATCCCCGATATTCCCGTCAAGATTACGCTCGCCGAGTACAGCGTCCCGGCGGTCAAGACCTGCCGAATCTACCGCTGTCAACTGGGCATCTGCAACGAAAAAGACGCCCTCGCCCCCGTGGCGTCGATTGTGGAAAAGAAGAGCAAGCCCGGCGTTCTGGGTATCCGCAACCGGAGCGGGAAGTGCTGGTACGCCACGACGACCAAGGGCGAAAAGCGAAAGGTGAACCCCGACGATGCCGTACCCCTGAAGCCCGGTATCGTCTTTGAAATCGACGAGGAAACCATGAAGCTGGAAGAGAACAGGAGGTAAACTATGCCTGGAATGGACGTGCTGGAACCCATCCCCAAGAGGGACATGCACATTTTTTACGTTCTCGACACGTCGGGAAGCATGGCGGGCGAGAAAATCGGAAAATTAAACGCGGCGATGAAGGAGACGACGCAGGCGCTTTCGGAGTTGGCGAAGAAAAACGCCGACGCAAACCTGAAAATCGCCGTCATGTCCTTTGACAGCAACTACCACTGGCAGACTGTCAACGGCCCGGAAAATCTGGCCGGCGACTTCATCTACCAGCCCCTGAAAACCGGAGGCCTGACGGAGATGGGCAGAGCCCTGAAAGAGTTGAACACCAAGCTCAACCGGAAGGCCTGGCTACAGTCCATGACGGGTGCGCTCATGCCCGTTATCATCTTCATGACCGACGGCTACCCCACGGACAGCTACATGCCCGAGCTGGAGACAATCCGCAAGAACCGCTGGTTCCGCAGAGCCACCAAAATCGGTTTCGCAATCGGCGACGCGGACCTGTCCATGATTGCCTCGGTGGTGGGAAACTCCGAAGCGGTCATCCAGACGACCGACCTTGAAGTCTTTAAGAAACTCATCCGTTTCGTCTCCGTCACCGCCTCCATGCTCAATTCCCAGACCAGCACGGAGAAAACCGCCCCCACAGGCGCGGGCGTCGTCCAACTGGCAAAGAAAACCCTCGACAACCCCGACAGCGTCTCTGTCAAAATCCCCGATTCATCGTACAGCAAAGAGCCGCCCCCGAACGATAATGACGACTGGGACGACGACGATTGGTAATTGAACCGCCGGATTCATATGGTTAATTTGGCCTTGTTTGAATTATGAAAGTGTGTCCGGCGCGCCAGACGAAGCGTTTTTCTGAAATACCAGGACATTTCAGAAAAACAACGCTGTCTGCCGGAGAAGCATCGACCGACGGTCGCACGGACATTTTTCAAACAAGGCCTCTTTATGCGTCATGGACTGTGCAAGGAAGGGGGAAGCATGGAGACAGCGGATAACGGCCTGAGACTGTATACATTCCATAAGACGGCGCGGGGAACCTCTCATATCAACAAGGGTATTCCCTGCGAGGACGCGTCCGGCTCGTTCCCCGAAGAGGACGCGGGTACGTCTCATCGGTACTTTATCGCCGCTGTTGCGGACGGACACGGTGCCGCCCAATGCTTCCGCAGCGATACGGGTGCCCGGCTTGCTGTGGAAGCCGCCGTGTCCTGCCTGAAAGCGGCGGCGGAGATTATTTCCGAGAGCGAGGAGAATGCCGCTTGGTTCAAGGAGATTTCGCGGAGTCCCCATGAACGCGGGATTTTTCTCCGCCAATTGACGAATGCCATTCTTTTCACATGGTATCACGCTGTGGACGGCGACCTGTCACAGACCCCCGTCACGCCGTCGCAACAGGAACAGTTCCCCGACGCCCTCGGCAAACCCTACCGGATTTACGGCTCTACGCTCATAGCCGCGCTTTGGACTCCGTCCGGCCTGATTCTCATCCAGCAGGGGGACGGCCGTTGTGTCGTATTCTACGAGGGCGAGGAGGCTCCCGCAGAGCCCATTCCGTGGGACGAAAAGTGCCACGAGAATGTCACTACCTCCCTTTGCGACGGGGACGCGCCCTTTCGTATCCGCGCCGTTTTCCTGCCCCTTTCCGGCGGGAGACGCCCCGTCGCCTGCTTTCTCGGAACCGACGGCGTGGAAGACGCCTTCCGGGATACCTACACGGACGACGGCCACGACGAAACGGCTACACTCAAACCGATGGAGGGCGTGAGCGTTTTTTATAAGGATGCTCTGTGCAGAATCGCGGGAGACGTGCGAACCTTCCACGCGGAGTTGGACACATGGATTGAGGATTTCAGCGTGAGGGGCATGTTCAACCGGGGCGGGAGCGGCGACGACGTGTCCGTAGCGGGCATCGTCGATTTCTCGCGGCTTGGCAGTGCCGCCAACAGACCCCTGATAGAACGCTTTCGCCAGGATGTGGAGCGCTACAGGCTGGAGGAGGAACTGTTCTGGTTACAGGACTCCCTGCGGAGCAAGAGCCGGAAGCGGGACATTTTGGAAAGCCGCAAGGACGAACTCGTACGCCGCAGGACAAAGCACCGAGAGTACGTCGAGGCACTTCAGGAGTACGAGGCTTATCAGAAGCAGTACAACGAGATAGAGCGCGCCAAGAGCGAAACCGAAAAAAAGTTGCGTGAGCTGACGAATCAGCAGACGCCCACGCCTCCCCCGGAAACGCCCCTCCCGACCGTCGCGGCGGACAACGCGCCTTCCCGGGAAGAAACCATACGCCGCCAGCAGGAGGAGACCATACGCCGCCAGCAGGAGGGCTTGAATCACCAAATTCAGGAGCTTAAGCGTCAAAAGGCAGAACAGGAACGACAACTCCAAAAGATTCAGCGCATGAAGGAGGCTCAAAGGCTTTCCGCGATACAATGGTTCCAAACCGCAATCGGGGGGCTTCAGGGTGAATTGAATAGGAAGGCGTCCCTTATGGCAGTGGCAAAGCAGCAGACTGATGAAGCGTATGCCGCATATATGCGGGAGGGAGAGCGTTCCCCGGCGTTCAGGAGTGCGTTTCGTCGTTCCGTAGACGCGGGACGAAATACACGAATTACCCTCTCCGAGCAGGAAATGAAGGAAACATACGCGGTCGGGGAAAAGAGGCGGTTGTATACCATGGCAGACCAGAGCCTCAAAACAATCGAGTATGAATACATGAACTTGAAGGCGCAAAAGGAATACTATGAAAGCTGTCTTGCCAGTCTCACGGGCGAGGGCGGCGGGACTGCGTAATCATTTTTGAGAGCAATTAGCGACCGATTTGCCGGGAAACCGCGCGGAAAGAGGAAACGACAGAGGATGAATGAACACATGGACGAGTTCCTGCAAATACTGCTGGATATTCGGCAAACATGCGGGCTTTCCGTTTTCCAGAATCCGTCGAACCTGAAACAGTCATCGTGAGGCAACCCCGAATAATGGCGTCAGCCATTCACAATATTGCGGTAACGGGAGATTACGGCGTGGGGAAGAGCCGCGCCACCTGTATTTGACGGATACATAAAAACCGCCGAAGCGAATGAAGGAACGGGAAGGAGCGTAAAGGTGGAAAAGGTGTATTGTTTTAACCAGACTACGCAGGGATTCTCCCACATCCAGCGGGGTACGCCCTGCCAGGATGCGTCCGCCTCTTTCGCGGACGGGGAGGGGCGCTATTACCTCGCGGCACTGTCCGACGGCCATGGAGACCCCGCTTGTTTCCGCAGTGAGAGGGGTTCCAAATTCGCGGTGGAAACGGCCATGGAGATTTTACAGGGCTTCGCGGAGGAACTCCTCGCAAAGCCGGAGCCTGTCAAAAAACGCTTCTTTCAGGATATCTTCTCCGAAAAGAATCATGGACGCTACCGGGAGATTTATATGCGCAACAGCCTAACCGACCGCGTCGTGGATATGTGGACTGCGCGTGTCAACCGGGATTTGGCGGAGAACCCGCCGCAGGAAGAGGAACTCCGCCGGTTTGGCTACCCGTCGGCGGACATGACGCATATCTATGGCGCGACGCTGATGGCCGCGCTGTGGCTGGAACCCGGCCTTTTTCTAATCCACCAGGGCGACGGGCGGTGCGAGGTGTTTTTTGAAGATGGGAGCGTGAGCCAGCCCGTCCCATGGGACGATATGTGCGAGGGGAATGTCACCACGTCTCTGTGCGAGTCGGACGCCAAGCAACGCTTCCGGCACTGCGTCCTGAACCTCTCCGAAACGCCCGTGTCCGCCTGCTACCTCGCCTGCGACGGCGTGGAGGACGCCTACCGCGACACCTACGAAGACCTCGGCGGCAGTCACGGACTGATGGGAGGCGTTCATACCTTTTTCCGCTACGTCTCCTGCCTCGCGGCGCAGTACGAAAAAAAAGACCTTGAGCGGATTCTCGCGGCGTTCCTGCCGGATTTCAGTGCCAGAGGCTTATTTTCGCGCGCCGGGAGTTGTGACGACGTTTCCATTGCGGGGATTGTCAGGCCTGAACCCCTTGCCGCGCTGACGGAAGGCTTTCAAGTAGACATCCGCCGCTATGAGCTGGAGGACGCCCGGTTCTGGAAGTCGGAGGATTTGCGCGGGAAAATGCGCAAACACGACATCCTGAAAGAGCGCGTGAGCGACGCCGGGCAGGAAATCGCGCGCCTGCGGGAAAAGGAGCGGATTCAGGCCAGAAACTGTCGGGAGGACAAGGAAGAGGACGACATGCTCTTTGCGGCGTACAGGGAGGCGAAACAGCGCCGGGAGGACTTCTACGAGAAAGAGAAGTCAATCCGCGACAGCCTTACCCCCTCGCTGGGTATCGGCCGCCTTGTGTCGATATTGAAAGAGATGGGCGACGTATTTATGGAGGCTCTCCAGCTCGGATTGCAGACCCTGCACGGCGAGCGGGAAGAACTTGTGGAACACACATTGGAGAAGTACGCCGAACACCACGAACAGTTTATGAACGGTGAAGCGTCCTTAATGGAACTGACAAAGCAACGGGAAGCGGCTGAAAAAGACGCGGAGACCGTCAAAGCGGAATTTCGCGAATATGACGCGGAATTTCGAGCCATTGAGCGGGAACGCGCCGACATCGACAGACGGATACAGGAGCTTACGCCGGAGGATTTGCGCAGAGACCCGATACGTTTCCCCGCGCCGCCCCCGGAGGAGCGCGACGAGGCGTCAACTCCGGAGACGCGCGGCGATGAAGTCAAGGTAGCCGCGCCAAAGGCAAAGCAAAGGAAGCCCGTCAAAAAGCGTTCCCGCGTCCAGAGACGGTACAATTGGAAGCAGCCCCTTAAAAGAAAAAAAAGGGCGCGGGTACCCGGTGCCAGCGGGAAGACGGAAAAGTAGCATGAAGGGATTGACTGTTGTACGAGGTTCCAGTATTTCTCTGATTTGAGGCAGGCGCGTCGTATTTTTTGGCTTTCCATCTCGCCCGAAACTGCGCTGGCGTTTCGGACGGCGCTGTGACGCGATTTTCAAACGGCCGCCGGAAAACAGCAGGGACGCGCGTGACAGCGCGTCCCTGCACGTTCAATTTTCCCGGGGGATACCGTACCACGCGAATAGGGAATCGACTATCCCTTCCACAATTCTGTCCTGGTACTCGCCGCTTTCCAGTAAGGCGTCCTCCTGCGGGTTTGTCATGAACCCCATTTCAATCAGGACGCTGGGGACTTCGGAGAAATTGAAGCCCGTCATATCCGACCGCGGAGAAATCCCGCGATTTTTTGCGCCGGTTCTCTCCGCTACGGCGTCCACCATGAATTTCCCCAAACGCACGCTTTCCTCCAAAATGGACGGCGTTCCCAACAAACCCTTCGCGGGAACCAGCACGGAAACCCCGTGCGCGGAAGCGTTGTCGACTCCATCCGCATGAATGTGGATATGGACATCCGCCCCCGCGCGGTTGGCGATTTCACAGCGTTCCACACCCGTTATGGCGATTTCCGATACCGTACGGGTCATCAGGATTTCCGCGCCGAGCGCCTCCAGCGCGTCGCGGAGTTTCAAGCCGACAATCAGATTGAGTTCTTCTTCGGTCATATGCGCGCCTTCCGTACCCGCTGTGTAAAGCGGCTTTGTCTCATCCGACAGAGGCGACACCGGTCCGACATACCCTTTCCCAATCAACGGAGTTACACCGTGTCCGGGGTCGAGACATATCACACGCCCCGTCAGTGGAAGAGGCGTTTCCACGCTGGAATTGAGCGTGTCCGTGTTCTCCGGTTCCCGCGCTTGGGCGTCGTTGGCGCTCTCCGGTTCCCACGCTTGGGCGTCGTTGACGCTCTCCGGTTGCGTTTCCGGTATTTTGGGGGCGTCCGCGTCTTCCTCTACGGGAACTGTCGGCGGCGTTTCGGGTGCGGTTCCGGTTCCGGAATCCGCCGCGCTGGAAACGGCCTCCCGCTCCTGTTGTGCATGGTCTCCCGTTCCCGGGACTTCCTCTCTGACTATTGCCGCTTCTTCCGGCGTATCCGCGCCCAGCATGGTTTCAATGTATCCGTGAAGGGTAGAGGCGCACCCGCACAGGCACAACATCACGGCGAGCAACAGAGGGAACAAACACCGTTGTCTCATTTCCGCCACCCGCGTTCCGTTTCATACTGGATAATGGTGTTCAAATTCGCCTGCTCAATCGGGTTCATATTCTCCTGTCCGAACGTCTCCGCGTTGACGCTGGGGTCGGCATGATACCAGCTCTTCCGACTGAAATAATCGCGCGTCTCCTGGGTTACAAAGGTATAGCCGTAGCGCGCGAACATTTCATTACGGATATAGGCGATTTCCTCGCGGGAGAAGTTCTGTAATTCCTGGCGCGTGATATAGCGCGTATTGGATGGGTACAGATATTCTTCGCTGGGCTGAATGTCCGTATTGCTCGCATTGCGCCATCCCTGTTCGGTTTCATAGTGCGTGATGGTCTCCAGATTTGCCCGCTCAATCGGGGTCATATTCGTATCGTTAAAGGTGGAAGCGTTGATGAGAGGGTTTGCGTGATACCAGCTCTGCGCGTTGAAATAGGCTTGAATGTCCTCGTCCTCAAAGACATATCCGTAGCGCGCGAAAATCTCATTGCGAATGTAGGAAATGTCCTCACGGGACATCTGTTGCAACTGAGAACGGGTAATCGGTCTCTCATCCGAGGGGTAGAGGTACCCGGAATCTGAAGACAAAAGTTGCGTTTCCGGAAGCGTCTCTTCTTCATCTTCCCGGGAATCTTCGATAGGTTCGGGTTCTACAGGCGGCAAAACAACGGGGGTATTCTGGTGTCCGCCGACAGGCTGCTCCGGCGTCGCTTCCGGTTCGGCGGGAATGTACTCCGTCACAGCGGGAGTTGCGGCCTCCGGTACAGGGGGCGTAGTAAGTTGCTCCTGCGAATGGAACGGATAGTCTATAAACCACGCGACCCAGAGAACGACAAACAGAACGATAGAGATAGCGGAGCCTTTTTTGAATTTTCGGATTTCCCGATGAACCGGAGGTATCACCAGCAATCCGGCAACGGCTAAAAAAGCGCCGGCTCGCGTACTGCCTTCGAGCATGGAAGACACAGCGACTAAAAACGTGGAAATGCTTAATATCCAAAGGAACGCCAGAAAGAGGAAGTGAAGAACCTTTCTCAACATACGAGAGAGAGAATCCATGGCATTTCTCAGCGTAGAGGAGATGTCGGGAGAAGGCGCTTTGTCTACACGGGGAGGCTCAGCGGACTGAACTCCGGAAGTCTGCCCGGAGGGAGATTGGACAGGGAACGGGTTCGTCTGTTTTACAGTTTTTCCTCCCTTACTCCATGAGCCTGTACTCGTCGCTCCGTTCAGACAATCCGCGTACGTGGAAGAATCCCATCCCAGCGCCAAGGCAAGCCATATCAAGGCTTTTAGCGCGTTTTCCCGGCTCATAAAATGTTGGGATTCAAGCACGGCGGCATTATGCCGGATACAAGCGCTTTTCTGCGCGTTTGTTTTCTGATTTGCCGCGAACATTTCCTCACAACACTTACTGTCGAGCATGACGCGATGTACCAGTGCTTTTTCCAGTTTGTGTTCGGGCAATATGTCCGTCAATATCCCGTAAAACTGTTTGGGATTCAGGAAAATATCCACTCCGCGCTCTTCTATCAGAGATTTCATGATTTCCACAATGTCGTTTGACTGTCGTTCGTCCTCCCGGGAATAACCGCAGAATGGGCATTTTCCGCCGGAGGATTCAGGAATCTGCAATTGGCATCTTTTGCATACATTCATTGTCATGATGAACCATTCCTTTCGGCGGTGCTAAAAAGGGCGTGTTCCCAATCCAGCAAGTTTTCCAAAAAGAAAATCTGAAGTTCTAAACTATTAGGATTTGGAAAACTAATTTTATTCGGATTTTAAGTCGATTTTTGAATAAATTTGCAAAAACAACAATTCACTCATTTCATGCTTTTTGGGAACACGCCCTTTTTCTTCTTTGCCTTCGCTCTCAAAGCATTCTCCTTTCAATAATGCCATTTGATACGTTTTCATTATACAACAAAAACAAGGGGTTATCAAGGCATTATTTGAAATATTCGGTATCACTTTGTTGTAGGGATTTTCTGAAAGGGACTGGAAACGGGGAAAAGGTATGAACAAGAGCCTATTCCGGGGTTCAATTTTCGGCGCAATTTTGCCGATTTTCTACAGTTTCTCTCCGCCTCAGTCGAGACTGCCATATTTTGGAAAATTCTCCTACAAAAATGTTATGCCGACCCGAAAAAAGTATCAAAAAGGCCGACCGACTTTTTCAGAGACGTAATAGAATATTTGTTCTATTACGCGTAATCCCTGACAAAAACATTGACAAGCGGGGGCGGGTTGTGTAAACTGTACCATGGAGTGATTTACTTTCCGCGCAGAGATTGAGCCTTTCAGGATGGGAGAGAGCGTTTTGCGAAAAGAAAACATTTCAGACGCCGTTATCCGGCGTCTGCCGCGATATTACAGGCAGTTAAGCGAACTCCGCGCCCGTGGGATTACGCGTGTTTCGTCGCTGTCGCTGGGGCGGGAAATGGGTATCACCGCCTCACAGATACGGCAGGATTTCAGTTGCTTCGGGGAGTTCGGACAGCAGGGTTACGGCTACCACGTCCGCGAACTCTGCGAGGAAATCGGGCGTATTTTAGGCGTCGACCGGAATCATCACCTGATACTTGTGGGCGTCGGACACCTTGGCCACGCGCTGTTGCAGAATTTCCCGTTCGGAAAGTGCGGCTTCACGGTCGACGCGGCGTTTGATGTCGCGCCGGGCGTCATCGGGGCGACGGTCAACGGCGTGACCGTGCGCGGCATGGGCGACATGGAAGCGTGGCTGGGTAAAAATCCCGTGGACGTGGTGGTGCTGACGATTCCCCGCGAGGTGGCGCAGAGCGTCGCCGACCGGCTTGTGTCGCTGGGCGTCCGGGGCTTCTGGAACTTCACGAACGTGGAATTGAGCAGTGCCAACCCGGAAGTAAAGTTTGAGAACATCCACTTTGCCGACAGTCTGCTGACGTTGAGCTACCGTATCGCCAACGACTGATAAAAAAGTCCGCACCAATACCCGCCCGCGGCATACGATGAGTTGAGGCCGCTTTCACGGTCTACATCTCACAGGGAGGGTCCCAACATGTGTAACAACTCTTGCGGCAACGGCTTCGGCAACAATTCCTGCTGGTGGATTATCATCCTTCTGGTTCTGTGGTCTTGCTGCGGCAATAATGGCGGCTGCGGGAACTGCGGCTGGAATGGCTGTGGCTGTAACGGTTGCGGCAATTGCGGCGGCTGCGGCAACAATAACAACTGCTGTAACGACGGGTGCAACTGCTGATAGCCGCGCGTTCGTGACCGCACAAAGGAGCGTTTATGGAAGATTACCTCTCCCCCGTCGTGTCCGGGGAAACTTTACAAGGCCTGAGTTCGCTTGGCCTCGCGCATGTCGGCGACGCCGTCTATGAACTGCTCGTACGGACATGGCTGTGTGTCCACGGCAAGGCCACCGGACACGGACTGCATCAGGCGGCGATTACGTTTGTCAGCGCGGAGGCGCAAGCCGTCGGCGCGGAGCGTATCCGCCCCCTGCTGACCGAACAGGAGTCGGCGGTGTTCCGGCGCGGACGCAACGCCCACCCGCGTACGGTACCCGCCCACGCCAGCCGCGCGCAGTACGGCGGCGCGACGGCGTTAGAAACCCTGTTCGGCTGGCTCTACCTCACCGGACAGCGGACGCGGGTCAACGAACTGTTCCGCGTAATCATGGAGGAGGAAACGTAATGTCTTTAGACGCCGTATTTCTGCGGGCGGTCACGGACGAACTCCGACCCCGTGTCACGGGGCTTCGGATTGAGAAAATTTTTCAGCCCTCGCGTGACCGGGTTCTTCTGGTTGCGCGGGGGAACACGCGTCTGTTGCTGTGCGCGTCGGCGGACGCGCCGCGTATCCAGTTCGCCGGACGCGCCCCGGACAACCCCGCCGCCCCGCCCATGTTCTGCATGCTGTTGCGCAAGCATTTGAGCGGCGGGCGTATTGTGTCCGTGGAACAGGCGTCGCTTGAGCGCCTCATCCGTCTGGACGTCGACACCACGGACGAACTCGGACGCGCCGGACGCCGTACGCTTGTTTTAGAGGCGATTCCGCGCCGCGCCAATCTGATTCTGCTGGACGCCGACGGGCGCATTGTGGACAGTCTGCGGCGCGTCGACGCCGAACAAGCCCCCGAACGCCCGATTTTGCCGGGGCTGTTCTACCGCGAACCCGCGCCCCAAAACCGACTCCCGTTCACGGACGAGACCGAAAACGGCTTCCGGGAACGCCTGTCGGCGGCGGACGCGGAACGCCCCATAGACCAATTTTTGTTGCGGGAATACTTCGGCCTGTCGCCGTTACTGGCGCGTGAACTGGCGTTCCGGGCATGCGGCGAACCCGACGCCCGTTTGTCGTCGCTGGACGCGGACGCGGCGGGGCGTCTGTGGGAGGCCTTGCAAACGCTGTCCGACGACGTGCGGGAAAGCCGCTTCACGCCGTATCTGCTGACACGCGGCGGACAACCGTTTGACTTCTGCTGTGTCCCGGTGGTGCAGTACGGCCTCGACGCCGACGCCGTACGCTTCCCGGACTGTTCCGCGCTGTTGGACGCCTTTTTCGACGACCGCGAACGCAGAGAGCGCGCCCGGATTCGCGGCGCGGAACTCACGAGAGCCGCCACGACCGCCCTTGACCGTCTCCGGCGCAAACTCCGGGCGCAGGAGCAGGATTATCAGGACGCGCAAAAGCGCGACCTCTGGCGGGAGTACGGCGACTTCATCACGGCGAACCTGTACCGCATGGAGCGCGGACAGGCGTCTTTGACTTGTGACAATTTCTATCTGCCGGACAGCCCGGAAATTACGGTGCCGCTTGACCCGCTTCTGACGCCCCAGCAGAACGCCGCGAAGTATTACAAGCGCTACACCCGCGCCCGGAACGCCGAAAAGGCGTTGTCGGAGCAAATGGAACTGGCGCGGCGCGACATCGCATACCTTGAAAGCGTGTTGGAGGAACTGTCCAAGGCCGAGACGGAGCAGGATTTTTTGGACATCCGGCGGGAGTTGCGGGAAAGCGGCTTTTTGCGCGGGAACGCCGTCAAGGCGCACAAAAAGGAGCCGAAAACGTCCGGCCGCCCCCGCGAGTACCGTACGGCGTCGGGCTTGCGGGTGCTTGTCGGGCGCAACAACCGCCAGAACGACGCGCTGACGAAGGCGGCGGAGCGTTCCGACTGGTGGTTTCACACGCAGAAAATACACGGTTCCCACGTCATTTTGTGTACGGGCGGCCGTACGCCGTCGGACGACGACATCACGGAGGCGGCGTCGCTTGCGGCATGGTGGTCGCAGGCGCGGGACGGCGACAAGGTGCCAGTCGACTACACGCCCGTCCGGTACGTCAAGAAGCCCGCCGGGGCGCGTCCCGGCATGGTCATTTATACCACGTACCGCACGGCGTACGTCAGGCCAAACGACGGAACCGCGCAAAAATAACCGGAATGCGATACCGGAGGGACGTTTGTCCCCCCGGTATTGTTCCGTGCAAGGCAGTCGCGGAAACTGTCCCGCATTCTGTTTTTTGGAAACTGTCCCGTGTTCAGTTTTTGACGGAGTTCCAGACTTCCCGATTACCCTGTAGCGCGAAGTCGTGGTTATTGGCGGCCTCCATGACGTTGTAGAAGTACCACGCTTTTTCGTCGCGCACGTCGGAGAACGGTTTCAGGCTTCCAAAGTGTTCCATGACGTAGGCCTTATCGGCGTTACGCGCCAGCATGCGGTTGATAATCGCGGTGGCGGCGGCGCGGGTGATGGAGTTCGCCGGGCGAAAAGTGCCGTCGTCATACCCGGCAATCCAGCCGCAGGACGCCGCGCCCGTGATAACGTCCCGCGCCCAGTGGGTCTCCGGCACGTCGGAGAAGCGTAACGCGCCGTCCTTGTACTCGCCGATATGCTTGGCGAAGCGCGCGGCAATGGCCGTGAACGCGGCGCGGGTAATGGTGCGGTCTCCGTGGAAGTCGCCGTCGGAGTAGCCCTGAATAATGCCGTAGTAGGAGAGCGCGTAGACCGCGTCGGCGTACCACTCTTTCCCGCTCATGTCGCGGTAGGCCACGGTTCGCGGGACGTTCTTGTTTTTCAGGAGCCGATAGAACATCATCGCGGTTTGGGCGCGCGTAATGCTCGCGTTGGGGCGGAAGGTGCCGTCGGTGAAGCCGTTGATATAGGACGGGTGCGCGTCGGTCATGAGCCAGTCGGAGACGCCTGTTTTGTCGGGCGGGACGGGTACGGGTTCGCCGTTGTCGTCCGTGGCGGAGGAGCCGTCCGTATCGCCGGGGGTGTCGTCCGGCACGATGGAGCCGTCCGGTGTGACGGGGATTCCCGGTGTGCCGCCGTCCGTTTCGGCGTCCTGACTGGACGGCTTCACAAAGTCCGGCGTTACCGTCACGTCGCTTTTGGGCATGACGAACGTATAGGAACCGCTCGCGCCTTGTGTGACAGCGACATCCGCGCCGCTGTTGGCTTTGACGGTCATGCTTTCCAGTGCGTGGTCTTTGTCGGGGGAGACGGTGACGGTAATTTTCACGCCGTCTGCGGCGCGTGTCGGGGAGGCTTTCGCCTTGCCGCCGGAGACTTTGACGACGGTTACTTTGTAGGTTCTCGGCGTTCCGCCGCCGCCGCTACTACCGCCGCCGCCTCCGCCGCCCGTAGAGGGCGTGGAAGGCGTGGAGGGTGTCCCGCCGCTACCCGTGGAGGGCGTGGAGGGAGTGGAAGGCGTCCCGCCGCTGCCTGTCGAGGGTGTTCCGCCGCTGCCCGTGGAGGGCGTCCCCGAAAGCCACCGCGCCGTAACCGTGAGATTCGCCGACGGCATGTAGTGCGGAATCTCCGGGTTCCAGCCGTTGAAAGTGTGTCCCGCTCTGACCGGATTTTCCGGCACCGTGACGCGCGCGCCGTAAATGCCGCTAAAGGGGTCGATTGCGCTGCCGCCGTTCGTGTCAAAGGTGATGGTATACGTTTTCGGCTCCCAGACGGCTTCCAGCGTCAGATTTTTGGCGGGCATGGTGGCCGGGAGTTCGGGCGTCCAGCCCCGGAAATCGTAATTTTCTCTCGACGGGGCGGCGGGTGCCGCGACGGCCGCGCCGTACGCGTCGGTAATGGGGGCAATCTCCGTGGCGCTGTGCGTCACAAAGGTAATGGTGTACTTGTCGGCGTTCCAAAGCGCTTTGACGGTCAAATCCGCGTCCGGCATGGTTCCGGGGAGTTCCGGCGACCAGCCCGCGAAGGTGTGCCCCGTCTTTGTGGGGGCTTGGGGCGGGTTCACGGCCGCGCCGACATCCAACACCAGCGGCGCGACGGCCGTGCCGCCGTCCGTGTCAAAGGTGATGACATGTTTCGAGGCGTCATTTTTCGGCGTGTCGATATAGTCCGCCGTCAGCAAAATGGCGTCCGCGCCGCTTACGTTCCCCACGAGCGACCAGTCAGTGAACAGGAGATTTTCGCCGGGGCTGTGCAACACATTGTTGTTGTCTTTCCAGCCGACGAA
Organism: Oscillibacter sp.; assembly: GCA_017526785.1. Lineage (GTDB taxonomy): Bacteria > Bacillota > Clostridia > Oscillospirales > Oscillospiraceae > Oscillibacter. Next base: position 21,250 of record JAFXQV010000019.1, read on the forward strand.
CGTTTTCCCGTCGGGAGGCGTCGGGGCGGCGGCTATGGCCAGCGTGTCGCCCAGTTTGTAACTCGCGCCGTCCGTGACAGTTCCGCTTCCGCCGTTCGTGTCGTACGCCACGCCGACTTCCACGGGCTTCCAGCGCGCCGTCAAAATCACCGCGTAGACGCTGTAACGGCGTGTCTCGTTCTCGTATTTGGAGTAGGAGCCGTCGGCCTCTTTGGTGCAGTATTCGGGGTCAAGCCCCCATTCGGCATTCCACTTCACGCCGTCCTGCGTGTACCATCCGTCGAGTTCGTAGCCGACGCGGGTCGCGGCGTTCATGGCTCCCATGCGTATCAGTTCGCCGATGTCCACGTCAAAGTCACGGAACTGCTCCGCGTCCATGGAGGCGGGGGTGGAGGCGTCGTAGGCGTCGGCCTTGTACCACTCGTTCCCGTTGTTGGCGTCGAATCCGCCGAGGTCAAGGCGGATGTTCAGGCGGTCGCGCACCCAGACCGGATAAATGTGCTTTGTTTCGGCTGGCATGGTCTCCGCGTCCCAGTCGATGACGGTCTCATTGACAACGCCGTTTTTGTTGGCGTAAGAGGTCTGATTCGGGGCGGACGCCCAGCCCGCGAAGGTGTAATCTTGGCGTTCGGGCAGGGTCTCTCCCGCGTACCCGGACAGCGCCGCGCCGTACGGCACACGGTACGTTTTGGCGACGGTCTTTCCGTCGCTGTCGCTGTAGAACACGAGTTCAAACGTTTGTCGGGCGTAGTACAGGTACAGGTCTTGGTTATCCCCGGAGAGCGGGACATTTTCGCCCGCAGAGGCGGCGGTTCGCCGGCTCTCGTCGGCGTACGCGCCGAGACTGTAGGAGACCATGCGGAATCCCTCCGCCGCGTAGCGTTCGGCGGTACGGTAGGAGGACGCGCCGAATACCAGTTCTTCCAGCAGGGTGGGACTGTTGTCCCAGCTTCCGTCGGCGTTCTGGCACACGGCGTAGACACGCGCGCCGGACGCTTGCGCGGTAATATTGGCCGTTGTCGCGGACTGCTGTCCGGCGTCGGCGAGGCGGTAGTTTCCGGCGCTGGAGCCGCCCAGCGTCAGGCCGCTGATGAGGACGGTTTTTCCGTCGCCGGGTGCGGCGTCGGTAAACGCGCCGTCGGCGGTGACGGTCAGCGCGTCGCCGGGCAGAAGTCCCGCGAACGTCACGCCGTCATAGTAGAGTGTCGCCGAGGTATTGCCGTCGTAGGGCTTGTTCCGCGCCGCGATTCCGGAGACCGTGACCTCTTTCCGGCTGATGTGTACGGTCGAACTGCCGTTGACGCTTTCCGTGCCGTCCTTGCTCACGCGGTAGTAGACGCGGTACTGTCCGGCGTCGCGGTAGGCGGGATTGTTCGCGCTGTAAGTTCCGTCCCTGCTCTCGCTGTACGTGACGGCGGCACCCTCCGGGGCGGTCACGGTGATACTGTGCGACTGTCCGTCATAGGAGCCATCCCAGCTTCGGGATTTTACGTCGAGCGTGGACGCCAGCGGCACCCATTGCGCGGTAATGGTGATATCTTCGGCGGGCATGGACGCGGGAATCTCCATATCCCAGCCCGCGAACACGTAACCGGGTTTCGTCGGATTGGCGGGGACTGTCACGGGTGAACCGGGTACGCCGCGAATCGGCGTAATTTCGGTACCGCCGTCCGTGTCGAAAGTAATCGTGTGTTCGGACTGCTTCCAGATTGCCTTGACCGTGATACTTTCGGCGGG
>JAFXQV010000023.1 GCA_017526785.1 Oscillibacter sp.
CAGATCTGCCGACACCGTCGCACTCGGATCTACTACCGTATATTTCTGGCTGAAGTCACGACGGATACGTTCCCCATCGCCATTGACGGTCTCCATATAGCCTGCCAACGTGAAATCACCTGTACGGTTACAGATGGTCTCATAAAGGCCATTGTTCAAGGTCACCTTCTGATTACCGATATAGATATCAGGTACTTGGGTGGTGTCCACAGCTGCCATCACGATGCGCGCAGAAAAACGGTCGCCTCTGACAATCGTCTGGGAGCTGGGAATGACGAAAGCCGAAAGGGCATTTACACGGATATCCTTCACGTCAATATTTTGTACTAACGTATGCAAAACCTCACGCTCTGCATAACGGACATCGCTCTGCAGCTTCGACAATAAGGTGACTGCTGCAACGGCAGGCATATCCTCAAACATAAACTCCTGCCAGTTCTTACCCAAAGCCTCAGCCTTACGCGGAATGCTCGTTGACAGGTTGGCGTTGATAATCTGCTGTTTGCTCATATCCGAGGTCATTCCCACAACACGATTACGGAAGGATCTGATGGCGTTGAATAACTCCTGACCCTTACCTCGTCCTGGTGCCAGCATCACCTGATTAGCTGCCTCAAGGTCTTCCTTATTCTGGAAATCCTCGATAGTTGCATCCTTGCCGTCAGCCTCACGCACAATGGCCAACTTCAGTTCTTCGGCGAAGTTATAAAGGGAATCACTGATGCGTCTTACCTCCTGAGCCTTATCATACCAAGCCTTTACCTTCGTGGGGTTGAGCCTCATCTGCATCTCCAGATCATCATAGACAATCTTGTTTTCCTTGATGGAGCCGTTAGTGGTACGATTCAGACTGTCTTCCACGATAGAGAAGCCGTTGAGCACCTCAGAAGAGACGTTCAGCGCGAGCATGGCCATCAAGACGACATACATCAGATTGATCATCTTCTGGCGAGGGGAGACGGGTCTTTTTCTAATTGCCATGTTCTTATACGTTCATCTTAGCCGTCATTGCCTCAATCATACGGGCATAGATCTTATTGAGTTCAGCAATTTGGGCTGCCATCTTACGTGTCTGTTCGTTAATATCGTCAATCGTACCGATCTGTGAACTGGCACTCTTGAGCTGTAGTTCATATACCTTGCAGATACCTGTCAGCGTACGATTCAGGTTCTCCATCTCCTCAGAGTCGTGAGCGAGTTTGTCTGTCTGCTCGGATACACGAGAGAGCATTTCCGTGAGTCGTTTCAATTCTACGACATAATTTTGGGTTGCTTCCTCGAGTTCCGGTGTCATCTGCGGGAATGAAGAGGGAGCTGATGAACCACCAGAAACATGTACGCCACCTCCTGATACAGGTATTCCTCCACCCGAAACAGAAATGACAGAGGACGATACGGCCGCAATAGCTTCGCTATCCACGACAGGAGCACCAGAAGCTGGGGCTCCGGAAGTAGGTGCAGCGCCACTACCGCCAACAACGAATGTACCACCAGAAACACCAGAGGCAGGAGCATTACCTCCGCCGCCACCGCCGATACTCTCTTTCGTGTAAGTCACGGTGATGGTAACAGGCAGATTCTTTCCGGGCATTTCAAACGTGCTGAGGTTGCCCTTGGTGGTAACAGGCTTTACGCTCTTGTTCCTGCTGTTTGTGACGCGGATGGAGGCCACATAGCCACTATCCGGGTCGTGGCGAACCGTCACCACGTCGCCCTCTTGAAGGTCATCGGTTGTGGCTACCTGTGCGCCGTTGCGCGTGACGCTGACAATGGACGTTGTGCCGTGGGTTCCGTTCTTTTCGACCAGCTTAATGAAGTTTTCACTATACTGGGTGGGAACATCAACGGGGGGATTGTCGTTGTCGCCGCCGGAAGTGGGGCCGTCCATCAGCGGAATGTAGCCGCTGTCGGTCACGAGGTCGAGGAACCGGGCGAGAATGGCCGCAATGGCCGCGCGGGTGATGGGGTTGCTCGCGCGCACTGTGCCGTCACTGTATCCGGTCAGCAGTCCGTGGACGCGGGCGTACTCCACATCCGCCGTGAACGCCGGAGAGACTGAGCCGACGTCCGTAAATTGGGCGGGTTCGGGGTCGACGACAAGCAGATTGGTGTAACGCTTGGCGACAATGTAGCGGTGGATGAGGGCGGCGAACTGCCCGCGGGTAATCGGGGAGTCGGGCTTAAAGGTGCCGTCGCCGAATCCTAACACGAAGCCTTGCTCTTCCGCCGAAGCCCACGCAATCGGGCCGGCGGCGCGTCTGGTCGGGGTCACATCCGGGAACTTGGTCTCGGTGTACTGGCCTTCCAGACTGCTCATGCCCTCCATACGAGCCATGACCATCACGAACTGCGAACGCGTCATGGCGCTGGACGGCTCAAAGGTCGTGGGGGTCTTGCCGTTGAAGAGGCCGGAACCCACAACTTTGTCAATGTAGCTGTAGGCCCAGTGTGACGCGGGAACATCCGTGAAGCGTTCTGCTCCGCCGCTCTGAACCGCGATGGGATTGTCTCTCGCCACTGCGAACGTGCACAGCGACATCGTCAGCGCGAATACCAGAAACAGCGAAGCAATTCTGTTTTTCATGCAGATTTCCTCCTTTATGAAGATTTACCGGGTTCCGGCAGATACCGTGCCGAAGGTTCGGACGCATGAAATCCGACTTCTGCTGGATACGCGCCACGTAATCTGCCGCTTGCTCATACCGCCCACCGCCTGACGACAGGTGTGCAGGGTGGACAATCCGGTACGAGTTTCTTTATTATAGTCTGGCAATGGGGAAAAATCAAGGGGTTGCGACGATTTTTCATGGGGTTTTGGATTTTTTAAGGAATCTGTAACAGGTAAATTTTACCAATTCCTCCCACGACCGGAAACAGAGGGATTTCCCGGAAATTGACCGGAAAATCCCTCTGTTTTCATGAAATGGGTGTCCGTGTGCCGGGAATTGTCCCGTTTACGGGCTGGAAACGGTTTCCAAATTGACATTCCGACGAATGACGTTTTCCAGTCCGGGGACGGTATCGGCGAGGAATTCCGGCGCGGCCGCTTCCAGTGACTGGCGCGGACGGTAGCCCCACGTCACGGCACAGACTGGCAGTCCGGCATTGTGTCCGGTGTGAACGTCGGTGGCGCTGTCGCCCACGAACAGGGTCGCGGAGGCGTCGGCGCGCAGGGTGCGGAGGATGCCGCACAGCCCCGCCGGGTCGGGCTTGACGGGAATGCCGGGCTTCTTGCCCTGTACCAGCGCGAACACCCCCGGGAAAAAGCGTCTCATCAGCTCTACCGTAAACTCATCCGGCTTGTTGGAGTAGACGGCCATTTGCAGGCCGTCGGCGCGGAGGCGCGCCAGCAGTTCCGGAACGCCGGGAAACGGGCGTGTGTGGTCGATACTGTGCGCCGCGTAATAGGCATTGAAGCGCCGGAGTGTCTCGGCCTTCTGTTCGTCACTCTGCGCGTCGGGCGGGGAGAAGCGCGATACCAGATTGAGCATACCGTGTCCGACCATGAGTTTGTAGGCGTCCACGGAGTGTCGCGGCCAGCCGTACGCCCGGCAGACGTGATTCCCCGCCGCCGCCAAGTCCGCGATTGTGTCCAATAGTGTCCCGTCCAAGTCAAAAATTACCGTCTGATACATGCTTTCACCTTTAATATATACTCGACTTCCATATTGTGTAAGGCCGCCGTCACTCCGGGGGCAGGGGGCATTCCAACTGCCCGGCCGCCGTCAGAAGCGTACAGTCCCGAAAGCCAGCCGCGCGCGCCGCCGTGACGGCCTCGCGGTAGCCGTGCAGGATTGTGCCGGGGTGGTGGGTGTCGGACGTGATGATGATACGCCCGCCCATGCCGCGCCACGCCTCCAACAGGAACCGCGCCGGATACGGCGTACTCCGCCAGCCGCGCGACATTGCCCCGGTGTTGATTTCCAACAGCGTCGCGGACGGGTCGACGGCGTGCAACGCGTCCAGCGCGGCGCGGCGGTAGCGCGGCGACGCCTCGTCAAAAAAGGCGTGGCTTTCGCCGTACTTCGTCACAAGGTCTATGTGGCCTAAAATCGTGGGCTTGCGCGCCGCCATCTCCGCCACGCCCCGGTAGTACGCCTCCGTCATGGCCAGCGCGTCGCCGCGAAATACGCGCTCCAGACACTCCCGGAATATCTCCGGCGTGTTGTCCACGGCGCAGTAGCCGCCGTCGGCGTCGCGCACCGCGTGGACACTGCCTATCCAGTAATCGTAGCCCACGGGGTCGCCCGGCGTCCAACTGTCCCACTCAATGCCCAGAAGAATCTCCATGCGTCCGGCGTACTCGTCCCGCAGTGCAAGCACTTTCCGGCGGTATTCCGTGGTGTCGGGCGGGAGGCTGTAGCCGAAGTCGGCCGGATTCGGGGAGAAACTGTGTCCCGAAAAGCCGTAGTACCGCACACCCGCCGCGTACGCCGCCGCCGCCATTTCCTCCGGCGTCCCCTTGCCGTCACAAAGCGTCGTGTGCGTGTGTACCGAACAAAGACAGGGCGTCAAATTCATTGCATGCGCTCCTGTTTCACCTTGCGGTCGATGACATGGCGCTTTTCAAGTTCCCGCGTCACGTCCTCAATGGTAATCCCCGCCTGCACCATCAACACCATGACATGATACGCTAAATCCGCGATTTCGTACACGGTTTCGGCTCTGTCCTCCTTGCGCCCGGCGATGATGACCTCCGTACACTCCTCCCCGACTTTTTTCAGAATCTTGTCAAGGCCTTTGTCGAAAAGATACGTGGTGTAACTGCCCTCCTTGGGTTCGGTCTTGCGCCCGGAAATCAGACGGTAGAGGCCTTCGTAACTGAACTGTTTCAGCTCGTCCGACAGGTACAGCGTGTTGAAGAAACAGCTCTCCGCGCCCGTGTGGCACGCCGCGCCGTCCTTGACGACCTCCACTACCAGCGCGTCCTTGTCGCAGTCGGCGGTAATCGACACAACGTGTTGCACGTTGCCGGACGTTTCGCCCTTACGCCATAACTCCTGACGGCTCCGGCTCCAGAAGCACGTACGCCGCTCGTCAATCGTGATGGCAAGGCTTTCGGCGTTCATGTAGGCCAGTGTCAAGACTTCCTTCGTGTAGTGGTCCTGCACGATTGCGGGTATCAAACCGCGTTCGTCAAATTTCAGTTCCATGCGCCCTCCTGATGTCAAATGCGCATTTCCACGCCCCTTGCGCGGAGAAAGCGCTTTAATTCGTGAATGTCAACTTGCCTGCTGTGGAAAATCGACGCCGCGAGACCCGCGTCCATGCCCGGATGTGCGAACAGTTCCGCGAAATGCTCCATGTTCCCCGCGCCGCCGCTTGCGATAATCGGCACGCTGACACGCGCCGCCAGCGCGTCCAGCATTTCCAAGTCAAAGCCCCGCTTTACGCCGTCGGTGTCGATGGAGTTCAGCACGATTTCCCCGGCACCGTCGCCGACGCCGCGCTCCGCCCAGTCGAGCGCGTCAAGGCCTGTGTCCTCGCGTCCGCCCTTCGCGAACACCCGGAACCGTCCGCCCACGCGCTTTACGTCCATGGACAGCACTACACATTGGTCGCCGTACTTTTTGGCGGCCTCGCCGATTAAGGACGGGTTGGCAATCGCGCCGGAATTGACGCTGACTTTGTCCGCGCCGCACTTCAGGACGCGGTCGAAGTCGTCAACAGTCCGGATACCGCCGCCGACGGTCAGCGGTATGAACACCTCCGCCGCCGTACGTTTCAGAATGTCCGTGAACAGCTTCCGCCCCTCCGCCGACGCCGTAATGTCGTAGAACACCAGTTCGTCCGCGCCGGAATCGTTGTAGTAACGCGCCAGCTCCACCGGGTCGGAGATGTCGCGCAGTCCGGTAAAGTTCGTTCCCTTGACTACCCGCCCGTCCTTCACGTCCAGACAGGGTATGATTCGCTTCGCTAACACATGCCCGCCTCCTCCATGACCGCTTTCAGGTCAAGTTTTCCGGTGTAGAGCGCCTTTCCGAGTATCGCGGCGTGTACGCCCATGTCGCGCAGAGTCCGCAGTTCGCCGACGCTCCCGACGCCGCCCGACGCCGTGACGCGCAAGCCGGGGATTGTCAATAACTCGCGGTAGAGGTCTAAATTCGTGCCGCGCTCCGCGCCGTCGCGGCTGATGTCTGTATAAATTACGTCATGGATTCCGTTTGCCGCCAGACGCTCGCAGAAATCAAGGCCGCGTTCCTGTGACAGTTCCTTCCAGCCGCTGACCGCTAAAAACCCGTCGCGGGTGTCGACGCCCACGGCGATTCTGTCGCCGTAGGCCTCGCCCATGCGGACTGTGAAATCAAAGTCCTTGACCGCTATCGTGCCTAATATGCAACGGCTCACGCCGCAGTCCAGATACTGCCGGATACGCTCCTCGGTACGGATTCCGCCGCCGACTTCCATGTAGAAGCCGCCCTGTTTCGCTAAGGCCTCAATCGTGGCAAAGTTCGCGGTCGTGCCGTCCCGCGCCCCGTCCAAGTCCACGACATGTAAACATGTCGCGCCCGCTTCCCGGAACGTACGCGCCACCGCGCACGGGTCAGCGTTGTACACGGTCTTTTTGCCGTAGTCGCCCTGATACAGCCGCACAGCCTCCCCGCCGATTAAGTCAATTGCCGGGAATATCCGCATTCCGTCTCCCCCTTATCACTCGATTATGGTTCGGTTATCGCAACGCGACGAACCGCTTACAGTTCGGTTATCGCAACACGGCAACCCGCTTACAGTTCGGCGAACGCCTTTAGCAGTCTCAGACCCGTGTCGCCGGACTTTTCGGGGTGGAACTGCGTCCCGTACACCCGCCCCCGGCGTACGACGCCCGTCACGTCGACATCCCCGTAACGCGATACCGCAAGCGTATTCTCCGCGCATTCTTTCGCGTAGAAGCTGTGGACGTAGTACACGTACTCCCCGTTCCGGACGTACCGAAAAAACGGGTCGTCGCGCCGGATTTCCAGCGCGTTCCAGCCCATGTGCGGTACTTTTAATGTCTTGTCGGACAGGTCGCGGCGCAAGTCGCAAACGCGCCCCGGAATCAGTCCCAAGCCGTCATGTTCGCCGTACTCCTCGCTTTTGTCGAAAAGCAACTGCATTCCCAGACAGATTCCCAGAAAGGGCTTGCTTTCGGCCTCGCGTTTCAGGACGGGTACCAAGCCCGTGGCGCGGAGTTTGTCCATGGCGTCGCCGAACGCCCCCACGCCCGGCAGTACCACGCGCTCCGCCGCCGCAATCCGCGCCGGGTCACGCGTGATTTCCGCCTCCGCGCCTATCGCCTTCAAGCCCCCGGCAATCGAAAACAGATTCCCCACGCCATAGTCAATTATCGCAATCACACAGTCACGCTTCCTTTCGCTTATAATACGCCTTTCGTACTCGGTATCTCGTCGCGGTGTCTGGCGTCGAAGCCGGCCGCCATGCGGAGGGCGCGTCCCGCGCCCTTGAAGGCCGCCTCTAAAATGTGGTGGGTGTTCTCGCCGGAGAACTGCCGGAAGTGCAACGCGCAGGGGCAGTTACGCACGAAGCCAAGCCAGAACTCTTTTGCAAGTTCGGTGTCGAAGTCGCCGACTTTCGCGGCGGGGAGTTCCAGCGCCCACACGAGGCAGTCCCGCCCGGACAAGTCCACGGCGCACAGTACAAGCGTCTCGTCCATGGGGAGAAAGAACTGTCCATAGCGCACGATTCCGCGCTTGTCGCCCAGCGCCCTTGTAAAGGCCTGCCCTAACACAATGCCGATATCCTCCGTGGTGTGGTGATAGTCCACCTGCGTGTCGCCGTGGCAGGTCAGCGACATGTCAAAGTCCCCGTGCCGCGTGAACAACTCTAACATGTGGTCAAGGAAGCCGCAACCCGTGTTGATGTCGCCGCGCCCGGTGCCGTCCAGATTCAGCGACAGTTCGACTTGCGTTTCTTTTGTGTCGCGTCTGATTTTCGCCGTACGTTCCATGTCACGCGCCCTCCAGCATGTCTTTCAGACGGTCTAACAGTGTCTGCATTTGTTCCCGCGAGCCGATACTGATTCGCAGCCAATCGCGCAGTCGCGGCGTGTCGAACCAGCGCACCAGTACGCCGCGGGCTTTCAGTCCCCGGTAGATGTCGCCGCCCGACAGGCGGTCACTCTTGGCGAAAACAAAGTTTGCTTTCGACGGCAACACCGTAAAGCCCATGTTCCGTAACGCCTCCGTAGTCCGCGCCCGGTTGTCCATGACAGTTTTTGTACAGTCCTGAAAATATGCTTCGTCCTCCATGGCGGCGGCACCCGCCAGCAGGGAAAGGCGGTTGACGTTGTAGGGGTGGAAGCTGTACTTGACGCGGTTTAACGCCGCAATCAGTCCGGGCGCGCCGATTGCGAACCCGATACGGCCTCCCGCGAGGGAACGGCTTTTCGAGAACGTCTGCACGACAAGCAGATTGTCGAAGCGTTGCGTAAGCGGTACGCAGGTCTCCCCGCCGAAATCGACGTAGGCCTCATCGACGACGACCACTCTGTTTTGGTTCGCTTCCAGCAGGCGCATAATGTCGCTTACGGGAAGCGCCATACCCGTGGGGGCGTTCGGGTTCGCGATAAACACAGTCCCGGGGACGTTCATGTAGTCGTCGACGCACAGGGTAAAGTCGTCGCGCAAGGGAATCATCGTCGCGTCCAGCCCGAAAAGCGCCGTCTGCGACTGATAGAAACTGTACGTAATATCGGCGTACGCGACGCTGATTCCAGCGCCGCAGAACGCCCGGAACGCGAACGCTAAAATTTCATCCGAACCGTTGCCCGCTATGACGCTCTCCGGCGGCACTCCGTAACGCGCCGCGACAGCGTTTACCAGTACGCGGCAAGTCGGGTCGGAATAGAGGTTGAGCTTTCGGAACTCGTCCGGCGTCAGCGCCGCGAGGACTTTCGGCGACGGCGGGAACGGGCTTTCGTTCGTGTTCAGCTTGGTATATGCCCGGTCTAACGGCTGTTCGCCGGGGGTGTACGGCGACAGCGCCGCCGCCTCTTTCGACAGAAATTCCCTCATGATGTCTCCTCCCCGCGTACCAGCACCGAACGGGCGTGGGCGCGCAAGCCCTCCCGTTCGGCGAAGTCCGCGACGTTCTCCGCCACGTTTTTGAGCGCGTCCCGCGTGTAGTAGATGTAACTGGACTTCTTCACAAAGTCGTCGACCGACAGCGGCCCCGAAAAGCGCGCCGTCCCGGATGTCGGCAACGTGTGATTTGGCCCCGCGAAGTAGTCCCCCAACGCCTCCGGCGCGTTGTGGCCTAAAAACACGCTCCCGGCGTTGCGTATCAGAGGCAAGAGCGACAGCGGCTCCGTTACGCACAGTTCCAGATGTTCCGGGGCGATACGGTTCGCGGCCTCCACGGCGCGTTGCAGACTGTCCGTGACGTATAATTTCCCGTTGCGCTCCAGCGATTCGCGGGCGATATCGGCGCGGGGTAACGCCGAAATCTGCCGTTCGAGTTCCAGCGCGACGCGTCCGGCGAAGATACGGGAGTCCGTGACGAGTACGGCGGCGGCGTGGGTGTCGTGTTCGGCCTGACTGAGCATGTCGGCCGCCACATGGCGCGGGTTCGCGCTCTCGTCGGCGAGTACCAGAATCTCACTCGGCCCCGCTATCAAGTCAATACCGACCTGCCCGAAAACCTGCCGTTTCGCCTCCGCGACGAACACGCCGCCGGGGCCTACAATTTTGTCGACGGCCGGGACGCTCTCGGTACCGTAGGCCAGCGCCGCGACGGCCTGCGCCCCGCCGATTGTGTACACGCGCACATCCTGCGCCGCGACGTACGCCGCGCCCAGCGCCGCCGCGCTGACGCTTCCATCGGCCGCCGGGGGCGTGACAATCAGAATGTCGTGTACGCCCGCCAGACGCGCCGGTATCGCGTTCATAAGGATTGTGGACGGAAACGCCGTCGGGCTTTTCGGCACGCAGATTCCGACGCGCTCCATGGGGATATGGCGCAAGCCCAGCAGAATCCCCGGCTTGTCGGTCAGCGCGTAGTCGCGCCGAATCTGCTGTGCGTGGAAATGTTCGATGTTCGCCGCCGCCCGCAGCAAAGTCGCCTGAAACCCGGCGTCAAGAGAATCGTACGCCGCTTCCAGCGCCTCCGGCGGCACTTGGAACGATTCCACGTCCACGCCGTCAAAGCGTTGCGTGTACTCGTGTAGCGCGGCGTCCCCGCGTGTCCGCACGTCCTCAAGGATACGCGCCACCGCCGCCGACACTTCCGGGTCTGTCCGCGCGCGCTCCCGGCGAAATAACGCCTCCGCGCCGTCCCAGTTTTCGACGTTCATCATACCCCTGTCACCTCCCGTAATTTCTCCGTCAACGTCTCTATGGCCTCCCGCTTGAAGCGGTACGCCGAACGGTTTGCGATGAACCGCGCCGAAATCGGCATGAACTCCCGCAACACCTGCAAGTTGTTTTCCTTTAGCGTCGTCCCGGTCTCCACGATGTCCACGATAACGTCACTCAGCCCCAGCAACGGCGCGAGTTCGATAGAGCCGTGCAGTTTGATAATGTCGATATCCTGCCCGAGCGCGGCGAAGTGGCGCTTTGCGATACGTACGAACTTTGTCGCCACGCGTAACGGGCGTTCCCCCACGTCGAGGCCGTCCGGCTTCCCGGCCACGCACATCCGACAGCGCCCAAGCCCCGTGTCGAGTAACTCGTACACGTCCGGGCGGTGTTCCTCTAAAATGTCCTTGCCCACAATCCCGACATCTGCCGCGCCGCGTTCCACGTAAATCGCCACGTCCGACGGCTTCACCAAAAAGTAACGGATTCCCGCCGCCGGGTTTTCGACCACAAGTTTCCGGGTGTCGCTGTAGTTCTCCGGCGAACCGTACCCGACACTTTCCAGTAAGTGGTATACCTTGTCGCCCAGCCGCCCTTTCGGTAATGCTACGCTTAACATTCCGGCGTGTCCGGCCTGCGTGACCTGTTCGAGTTCGTCGAGGTACAGCGCAAAGCCAACCGCTTTCGCGCCCTTGTGGAAACGTGACACTAAAGGGTCATACCTTCCCCCCCGCAGTACCGGGCGCGGGATTCCCTCCAAAAAGCCCTGTAACACAAGGCCATTGTAATACTCCAAATCGTTCACCAGCGACAGGTTCAGGCGCAAGTGCTTTAAAATGTCCGGGTTCGCGGACAGGTTTGTGTAAAGCGTTTTGAGTTCCCGCAAGGCCTCCCGCATGACATCATTTTTCGCCAGCGCCGACGCCGCCGGAAATACGCTCTCCCAGTCGCCGTCCAGCGAGAACAAGGCCTCAATGTCGCGTGTGTCCTGCGGGCTTTTGTCGCGGATACCGTCCAGCAGTCGCCCGCGCAGTCGCGGCGGCACGTTCAGCGCGTCCAGAAGCCCGCTCACGTAGCCCATGTGGCCGACTTCCAGCACCGGACTTCTCCCCGTCGCCGACAGGCTCCGCACCGCCAGCGACACCGCCTTTGTCATCGTCTCGGCGTCCACGTCGCCGACGCACTCCACGCCCATTTGGCGGATTTCCTGAAAGCCCTGATTCTCGCGTCCGGGGCGGTAGACGTTTTCCAAGTAGTAGAAGCGCCCACGCGGGGCGTTTTTGGCAATCGACAGCGTGACATCCGGTTTCAGCGCCATGAGACGCCCGTCCAAGTCCGTGAACGTCAGCGCCCGTTCCGCCGACAGAAAGCGGCGGTTCTCCTGATAGAAGCCGTATTCCTCAAAGCGGCTCATGCGGTAGTGGCGGAATCCCTCCGCCTCGTACATCTGCCGCAGTTCCAGCGACAGCCGCTCCAGCGGCGACAAAATCTGTAAATCCAGTTCCATACGCGCCCCCTCTTTCCGTTTGAACGAACACGCTACATTTTACACGCTTCCGGCGGAATGTCAACGCCGAAAAAGCGCCCGTCCCCTCAACGGGGACGGGACGCGGTTTGTTGAATCCCTCATAGGGAAGGTATGTACACGAACACTTGCACGCTATAGGCTTTATTGATTCGTTTTAATCCCTCATAGGGAAGGTATGAACACATTATAACGGCTTGCGGACAATTTGTCAAGGGGTATCTTGACATTACGTAAATTATGTAACATACTAAGGACATGAAAAAGGGGGAACTATTATGACGGAGTATGTATACCCCGCTGTTTTTCATCCGAACGCGGACGGCTCCTATACCATTCTGTATCCCGATTTGCCCGGATGTATCAGCGAGGGAAAGTCTATGGGGAACGCGCTGTATATGGCGCAGGCGGCGCTCACGCAGTGGATTGGATACCTGACCGACAAGGCCGAACCGATACCCGCCGCCAGCGCCTTGCGCGACGTAGAAACCGAAGCGGGCGAGTTCGTGAACCTGATTCGCGCCGATGTCAAAGATAACCGCGCTGTCCGGCGTACCGTCAGCATTCCGAAGTGGATGGACGACAAAGTGACGGAAGCGGGGTTAAGCCTGTCCCGCGTCTTGCAGGACGCCTTGAAAGAGCGGTTAAGCGCAACCTGATAACAAAGCAGTCCCGTCAGCCTCAAAAGCTGGCGGGACTGCTCTTAGCCCTCATAGGGAAGGTATGAACAATTATCATCCCGCTGTCCCCCATTGGATTTTGCGCGGATGTCGTTTTAATCCCTCATAGGGAAGGTATGCGCCACGTCGGGAACTGTGGACAGTATAGCGGATTTCCGGCGGGGTGTCAAGCGTTTTTTGTCGCTTGATAATCGCAGAGAACCGCGCTATAATGTCGGTAACATTCCAGATATCCGAGGTGTCAAAATGAAAATCGGCTTACAGTTCGCCATGCCCGCAGAGTTCCACGCGCTCCCCGGCGCGAAAGACATCGAACCGTTTCAAACTATATCCGGCGTGCCGTTCTACAACGTGGCACCGGACGTTATCGCGTGTGCGGGCGGTATCGGCAAAGTCAACGCCGCTATGGCGTGCGAAATCCTGTGTCTTTCGTTCGGCGTCGACATGGTTGTAAACGCGGGCGTGGCGGGGTGCATGACCGATTTGCCCACGGGTACGCTCGTCGTGCCGTCGGACTACGTACAGCACGACATGGACACAAGCGCAATCGGGGACGCGCCCGGGTACGTGTCGACGGTGAACCGGCTGGAGTTCCCGACGTGGCGGCCGGAACGCTGTCTGGAACTGTTGCGGGGCGCGGGCGTGGAGGCCGCGACGGGACGCGCCGCCACCGGGGACTGGTTCGCCACGGGTACCCAACGCGCCGCGTGGATTCGCGACACGTTCCACCCCGTCCTGATGGAAATGGAAGGTTGCGCAATCGCGCAAGTCTGTTGCCGGAACCGTACGCCGTTCGTGGCGCTGAAATCGGTCTCCGACCACCTCTTCCAAGAGGGACAGGTAGAGGAGTATTTCGACTTCGGACAGGCGCTCGAAAATCTGGGGAAAGTCCTGCTTCCCTTCGCGCTGTCCCTGCAAAAGGAAACCCTGTGACGGGAGGAATCTTACATGGAACGTATCGCAAGTTTTGAAGTCGACCACACAAAGTTGTTGCCGGGGTTGTACCTGTCGCGCCGCGACGGCGATATTGTCACGTTTGACCTGCGCCTGAAGCGTCCCAACACCGGGGACTTGCTCTCTAACAGCGAAATGCACTCCGTCGAACACCTCATAGCAACCCTGTTGCGCAACTCCAAGGACAAGGACGCGGTCATCTACTTCGGCCCCATGGGGTGTCAGACAGGTTTCTATTTCCTGTTCGACAACCGCCGTCTGTCGCTGGAAGGCGCGGTTTCACTCGTCAAGGACGTGTTCGAGGCGGCGTCGGCGTTCGCCGGGGACATGCCCGGAAAGAGTGCCGCCGAGTGCGGCAACTACGTCAATCTGGACGTGGAGACCGGAAAGCGCGTCTGCCGCTTTTACCGCGACGTTATCCGCGACTGGAACGCCGATAAATTGTCCTATGACGCGTAACAAAGCCCCGTCCGGCGTAACAGCCGGGCGGGGCGGTCTTACGTGTCAAGTTTCGTCGAGGAACTCCGCCGGGGTCAGTACCGGAATGTCCGTGCGCTCAAAGTCCCTGACGTTCCGCGTGATGATGGCGTCCACATGGTTCGCCAGCGCCACCGCGTACTGCAGGCGTCCTCAAAGTCTTTCCAGCGGAAGCGCAAGGCCGCCCGGATATCCTGCTCTGTGACGTTCAAGATTGAAACCGCCCGTATGAGTTCACTGTCAACAACTTAAGAAAAAAGCCCAAACCATTGCCCCCGAAAACCTGCTCTTTCCATGTCGTTTTAACCGATTCCCGGAACTGGGAGACAGGGGTAAAATCCTTAAGTTGTTGACAGTGGTATGAGTTCCCGAATCTGGTCTTGTGCCGCGTAAGAATCGTGTGAGGCTTTGTTGAGATGGTAGAAAATATCCGTCACAGCGGAAGATGAGACAAATTCAAAGTCTCGCTTAAACTTCACCAACTCAAACAGTTCTTTGGCCTGTTCGTGGAATCCCTCTCTGGATAACAGGTAATCCAGAATCACATTCGTGTCGATTAACAGTCTCATTGTTTATTTCGCCGTTCCGCTTTGGTTTCCTCCAGCGTCAAGCCGGGGTCACGGGCGCACCCGTAGAGCTTTTCAACGATTGCCGCTATTTCCGGGTCGGGCGGCCCCTTGGGACGCTCAATCGGCGTCAGAATAATGCGCTGGTTCTTCTCAAACTTGTGGTCGGTCTCGATATAAGAGCCGTTATAAACACCAATAATCGCCATACGAAACCTCCTGTCAGTGTCTGTGAATCCTTACGCGTTCATTATAGCGGCAACACCGCGCAACGTCAAGAGGCGCGGACGCCTGTTAGACAACCGCCGCCTGTCGCTGGAAGGCGCGGTTTCACTCGTAACACCCGGGCGGGGCGGTCTTAACGGCGGTTATCCCGCCACGATTATGTTATACTCCGCCATTGTCACTTTCCCCGGCAATCGTTTCGCGCATACCGGACAGCACCTCCCGGCCGTCGCGCCCCTGAAAGAAGAGAGGGAAAAGGGGGGAGCTCCTTTTCCGTCTCAATGTCGTGGTACTGGGTGTAAAATTCATCGTTCTTGGCGCTTTTGGCGGTGCTCAAACTTGTTGAAAATGTCCCCCTTATGTGTGCTTGCGGGTCATTGTAGCAGAAAGCGGGCGTCCTTGCAAGGCGGCAAAATCGAGCTACCCGAAAAGTTAAAACTTTTTTAATATTTTGGTACTTGTTCTTTAACATTCTTTTGGTATCTTTACTCTTGCAAGAGACAAGAGCTTCTTTTCATCCAATCTTCCAAACAACGGACGGGATTGACCATGTGTCAGTCCCGTTCGTTGTTTCCGCGTCAGGGGACGATTTCGCCGTACAGCGCTTCGCCGTCGCTGGACAGAATCCGCGTCACGCGGCACTGATTCCGCAGTCCGTCGCCCTGCGCGTACACGTCCGCGTAGTTCGGCGCGTGTCCGTGGAAGACGCCGCCCCGCGCCTGTTCGTACAGCACTTCGTAACATTCGCCAACGCAACCCGACAAGTATTCCGCCCGCGTGGCGTCCGCGACGGCTTTCGCCCGCGCCGCCCGTTCCTCTTTGACGGCCTTGGGGAGTTGGGGCATGTCCGCGGCCGGAGTCCCCGGGCGCGACGAGTACGGGAAAATATGCGTCCGCGCAAAGCCGCATTGACGCAAAAACGCCAGTGTCTGTGTAAACTCGTCCTCTGTCTCTCCCGGAAAGCCCGTGATTAAGTCCGTCGTGACGGCCGGACGCGGGAAGTACGCGCGCAACAGTTCCACGGATTCCAGATACCGCGCCGTGTCGTAGCGCCGCCGCATACGCTTTAACGTAGCGTCACAGCCGCTTTGCAGGGACAAGTGAAACTGCGGGCAGAGGTTCGGGAACACGTTCAGGCGTCGGCAAAAGTCCGGCGTCACGGTGCGCGGCTCCAGACTTCCCAAGCGTATCCGGACGCCGGGAACCGCCGCGCAAATCGCCGCCGCCAAGTCAACCAGCGTCCGGCCGTCGCGGAAATCCAGTCCCCATGACGAAATCTCGATTCCCGTCAGCACGATTTCCCGCACACCGTCGGCGGCCAGTTCCCGCGCCTGCCGCACGGCGTCGGGCAGCGGTTCCGAGCGCACCGCCCCCCGCGCATACGGAATAACGCAGTAGGAACAGAAATTATTACAGCCGTCCTCTACTTTTAACATGGCTCTTGTGCGCCCGGACATCCCCCCGGCGGGCAACAATTCAAAGTCCCGCCGCGCCCGGGGATTGTCCAGCGTCTCGCGCACAGTACGGGCGTCGCGGTTCGTCACGGCCTGTTCCAGCAGTGCGACGAATCCGGCGCGGTCTCCGGTACCCGCTATCAGGTCGACGCCCAGCGCCCGCACGTCCTCCGGCGCGGTCTGACTGTAACAGCCGCACACGGCCAGCACGGCGGCGGGGTGTTTGCGCCGCAAGCGCCGTATCACCTGCCGCGACTTCTGCCCGCTGACCGCCGTCACCGAACACGTATTGACTACGTACGCGTCCGCGTCCTGTGTAAAGTCAACGACGGTATGTCCGCGCTCCGTGAGCAGTTTTTCAATGGCCTGCGTCTCGTACTGGTTGACTTTGCAACCAAGTGTATAAATTGCCGCTCTCATGGTATCACTTGAACGACACATAGCCAAAATGGTACTGGGAATTGCGGATAGTCTCCTTCAAGTCCCTGCCCGTACTGGTGATTTTCAGCATACTGGCGCGGATACGGGTTTCCTCCCCGACATTGCACATCTTAATCCATATCCGGGCTTTCTCCGATGAATCCGCGTCCATGTCCGGACAGGCCACGGGGAGTTTCGCGGAATAAACCTGCAATACATCCGCCGAGTACGCAATATCGTTGTCTATCTCCTCATCATTCAGGGCAAAGAGAATACGCACGGATTTTCCGTCCTGAATGTTCTGGTTGTACTCTTTGACTTTGCTTTCGCTCATGCCGAAAAAGAGCGATTCCGTGGAAAACCACGTGTAGCCCTTTTTCCGTTCCTCGTCCATGTAAAATTCCATCAGGGTACGGACAGACCACCATTCCCCGGCGTCGTCCTCAAATGGACGGAGTTTCATAAACAGGTATCCCGCGTCCGCGCCTTCGGAATCACGGTCTGCCAGCATATCCCGGATTCCGTCCACGTTGAGGTGCTTCTTTTTCAGTTCCAGATACAAATCCTCGTCTTTGGCGAGCATGTACAACTCCACCATGTCACTGAGTGCCGCCGTTTTCGTCAGGTTCTTGCGCTTGACAAACTCATCGAAAATCTCCTGCACGTTGTCCGACACGGTAACGGTCATGTAATTCTGTCTGCCCATGATAAATCCTCCTTCAACTGTACCATAACACCGGTAGATTCAAGATGGCTGGATTGTACCATACTCCCGGCAGAATGTCAAGACTTAAAAAATGTTTTCTCCTTGCGTTTCGCGTCCAAGGCGGTTATAATAACGTTCCAACAGAAATGAGGTGTAACATGAATTATTTTCTGGTCGATTATGAAAACGTAAACGCCAGTGGGCTAAAGGGGGTTTCCAGCTTGTCCGAAGAGGATACGGTTGTTATCTTCTATTCGGAGAAAGCGGAAACTCTGACATTTGGCCTACATCGGCGGCTGAACGAATCAAAGGCAACCATTTCTTTCCAGCGTGTACAGACGGGCGTCAAAAACGCGCTTGACCTCCAACTGTGTACTTATCTGGGCTATCTGGTGGGGCAAAACGCACAGTCTCCGGCCGCCTACTATATTGTGTCGGCCGACCAAGACTACACGCTGATTTGTTCCTACTGGACACGCCGGAAAGTCAATGTGTCGCTGATTTTGGAAATCTCCGCCACCGCCGCGCCAGAGGACAGCGTACCGACAGTTCCCGGAACTCCGACCACAACGGAAGAAATGGAAACACTCCTGAAA
This sequence comes from Oscillibacter sp., assembly GCA_017526785.1. Taxonomy (GTDB): domain Bacteria; phylum Bacillota; class Clostridia; order Oscillospirales; family Oscillospiraceae; genus Oscillibacter. The sequence goes on from JAFXQV010000023.1 coordinate 17,899, forward strand.
GCTCTGCTTCCGGAAAAGTATAAAAGCCACATTCCCGTTGTCGCCGAAATTATCCGGCGTTGCAAAACCAAACAAGTGGTCAGTGGCGAACTGGTGCGGATATTCCATCAGGGCGCGGACAACAGCGTGCCGAGTGAAATTTACCGGAGTATCAAGTCAATACTGCCCAGCTAAATATAGCGCGTAATTCCGTAACTGTCAATTGAGGAGACTTAACAGCAATGATTTATCTGGACTACGCCGCGACGACGCCCGTACCGCAAGCCGTCGCGGATACCATGTACGACGTTTTACGCAATCGGTACGCGAACCCAAGCGCGCAGTACGAGGCCGGGCGGGACATGCGCGCACAAGTCGAACAGTGGCGCGGAACGATTGCGGCGGCGCTGGACTGTCCGCCGGGGCGGCTTTCGTTCACGTCCTGCGGCACGGAGGGCGACGTGTGGGCGATACGCGCCGCGCTCTGGAGGAACCGCCGCGCCGGACGCCACATCGTCACGACCGCCGTCGAACACAACGCCGTATTGGAAACGCTGAAACAGTTAAAAGACGAAGGCTACAGCGTGGACGCGGTGCCGCCGCGCCCGGACGGTTCCATAGACGCGGATTCGGTCTTGTCGAGGGTGCGGCCGGACACCGCGCTTGTCTCGGTCATGCTCGTGAATAACGAACTGGGCAACCGCTATCCGGTCGAGGAAATCGTGAAGCGTTTGCGGGAAGTCAACCCCGTTACGCTGTTCCACACCGACGCCGTACAGGGCTTCTTAAAGGTGCCGTTTTCGGCGCGGGGTTCGGGCGCGGACTTTGTGACGGTCTCCGCGCACAAAGTCGGCGGGGCAAAGGGAATCGGCGCGTTGTACGTCAGTGACCGCGTGAGAGACCCGCGCCCGCTGTTGCCCGGAGGCGGGCAGGAGGCCGGACGCCGTTCCGGCACAGAGGCCACGGCGCAAATCGCCGGGTTTGCCAAGGCCGTGGAACTCCGTACCGCGCACTTGTCCGAAGCCTTGCGGCACCTGTCCGAAATCCGCGCCCACGCCGTCGAAACGCTGTCACAAATCCCGGATTTGCGCGTCATCAGTCCGTTACAGGACGCCGCGCCGCATATTCTTTGTGTGTCGCTTGTCGGCTGGCCGAGCCAGAATATTGTCACGGACTTGTCGGCGCAAGGGATTTGCATTTCGGCGGGTTCGGCCTGCCATCAGGGGAAGCTAAGCCACGTCGTGAAGGCGTTGCAACTCCCGGAGCGCGTACGGAAAAGCGTTATCCGCCTGAGTTTCGGCGCGGAAACGTCACGCGCCGATATCGACGCCTGCGCCGCCGCTCTGCGCCGTCACCACGACGAACGCTTGCCCATGCTCTAATCTTCCAGCTTCACGACGATGTAGCCGCCGACAATCTGAATGGAGCCGTCGTCGGGGTAACAGGGCATAGCGCGGACTTCCGGCGTGTCGGCGAGTTCGCGGGCGGTGTCGTCCGACGCCGTGGACTGCTGAAAGCCCATGTAATGCGACATATAGCTTTTCCCGGCTTTCAGGTAGTTGGAGTTGTCGGTATAGCCGCCGTAATGGTGGACGCTGTGCCGGTAGACGGAATTGTAAAACGTGGCGTCGTGGATATCCTCCCCGATGAAGGCGATATAGAGGTCTTGCCGATATCCGGGTAATGCGCGGATACGGTTGACCATGGACGCGAAATAGTTCTCTGTCTGGCGGTTCGTGTAGTAGAGAACCATGTAATTTTCGTTGGACTGCCAAATATAGTTGGCGGACGCGAGGAAAAGCAACACGGACAATATCACGGCCGCGCCGTTTACGACTGTGACGCCCGGACGCGGCATTTGTTCGCGTACGGGTTCGAGTAACACAAGCGGGAGAAAGTACGCCGTGACCGCGCCGTAGACCATGCGCCCGAAGATGTTGCTGTGGTAGCACAGTATCACGATTCCGAACGCCGCCGCCGGGAACAGCGCGAAGAACAGCAGATTTAATAATTTTGCGTCTCTTCTGACCTGCCCGCGGACTTCCAGCCACGCGAACAGCGCCGCGGACGACAGCAGGGCGCACAGAAACGCGAAGCGTATGACGGGCGTGGAGTTAATCGCGTAGCGTTCCGAGAAGGGCAGGCCGAGGAAGTCGCGGTAGGTCGCGGCGAACATCCCGGGGAGTTCGGACAAGGTAATTTTTCCCATTTCGTCTATCTGCTGGTAGTCGTTGAGAACCCCCCCGCCAAGGGACAGCGACAGGCGCAGGATGAGCATATAGAGCGACAGCCCCAGCGCGAGAACCGCCAGAAAGCGCAGTCCGTTTAATAAAATCGGTAGGACGGGGGCTTGGCCGTCACAGCCGCGCCGCAACAGAATTAACAGGAACAGCGCCGCCGCGACGGGCAAATAGGCCTGATAAATCCCCAGCGCGAACGCCATGCAGGCCGCGCCCACTATGATTCCGGGCAGGCCGTGCCAGTTTTTGGCCGCGTACACGCCCGCCAGCGTCAGCAACAGCGCGAACGCGTAATAGCCCACCGTGAACATGAAAAGCATGGTCATGGCGAAACTCGGGAATGTCACAAACAGCAGTCCCGTGAGAATCATGGACGGGCGGGCGCGGAGTTCGAGTACCGATACCGTCAAACAGGCGGCCAGCGCGACAAACACAATGGACAGTAACCCGTTGAACACGGGAAGCGTATTTGTCCCCCAGACGTTCCGGACGGCCTCGGCGAGCCACTCCAGAAACCAGCGGCCGGAGGCCGTTCCGGCACCGTAGCCGCCGGGCGTGTTGGAGATATTGTCCTGATTGTTCAGGACGTTGGCCATTATAAAGCCGTACGCCGCGAGACCCGCGCAGAGCGTCACAAGGAACATCTCCCGGTATTTCCCGATAACGGCGCGTCCCCACGCTTTCCGGCGCGGTTCCCCGGCCTCGATACTTTCCAGAATTGCCCGAACCCGTGTTGACATACATGTTTCCCTCCCGGTTCTTTCCATGAAATCGGCGTACAATTCGGGGACGTTCCCGGACTGTACGCCGAATCTGTTACTGGTCGTAACCGCCCAAATAAATCAACGGATTGATTCTCGTGCCGTTCTCGGTAATCTCGAAGTGGAGGTGCGGCCCCGTGGAGTGTCCCGTGGAACCGGTCAGACCCACGATGTCGCCCTGTTCGACGGCCTGCCCGGCCTCGACAAGGCGCGTACTCATATGGGCATACAGGGTCGTGTTGCCGCTCCCGTGGGAGACCACGACAAAGTTGCCGTACGAGCTGGAATACTGCGAGATAATGACCGTGCCGCTTTTCGCGGCGTGGACGGCCGTACCGTAGCCGACACCGCCGATGTCAATGCCCTTGTGGTTCGTGGAGCCGATTCCGCCCGGAGACGAGCGACTGCCGAACCCGGACGTAATCCGGCGGCTGTTGACAGGCCAGATGTAACCGCCGTCGCCGTATGACACTGTGAAATCGTCGATTGCCGCGACGCGTTCGCGCATTCTGCGATACGCTTCGGCGGCGGCCTCCTCGGCGCGGATACGCGCTTCCTCCTCCTGCCGTTCGAGTTCCTCCGACAGACGCAGGATGTCGCCTTGAATGCGTTCCGCCTCCACGGCGAGAACGTCCCGGCTTGCCTCGGCCTCCGTGCGGTTCGCCTGCAGGTCAATAATGACTTGGTTCGCCGCCTCCCGCTGGGTATCGAGTTCGGTTTTCTTGTCCAGACAGGTTTGGGTTGCCGTTTCGAGTTCCTGCTTTTCGTCGTTAAGTTGTTGCTGTTTCTCTGCGATTTCGGCTTGAAGCGCCCGGAGGTCGTCCATCACGCGCTGGTCGGACTGCATGATTTCATTGACGAAGTCCAGCCGCGACAGGAAGTCCACGAAGCTGGTCGCGTGTAGCAGAATCATCCAGCAGTTGACGCGCCCCTGCTCCTCCATGACCCGGACGCGCTGGCAAAACAGGTCGTATTGTTCGGCCTCCCGCCTCTGCGCGTCGGCCAGTTCGGTTTCCGTGACGTAAATGCGCTGTCGGCAGTCCGAGATTTGCGCCTCGAGCGCGGCGACTTCCTCCTCAATCTGCGCGATTGCCGCGTCAAGGAAGGTTTTCTGTTCGAGCGCGGCGGCGATGCTCATGGTGTAGGAGTTAATTTCCTGTTGAAGGGCGGCCTGTTCCTCCTGAATGCCGCTGGCCTGCGTAATCAGCGAGTCGATTTCGTCCTGCGTGACGGCGCGGGACGGCGGAAGCGCCGCCGCGAGTGCAAGAAGCGTCAGCAGAGCCGCGAACACGCGTCTGGCGTTGTGCATGCTTAGATTCCATCCTTTTTCGTATGATAACGGTCAGAGACCGGGGTAAACGTTGTCGGGGGTCTGGTCGCCGTAAGGCGACAGAGAGGGGGCGGGAAAGCCCCGGATTAAACGTCCAAAAAGCGCCGGATTGCGGTCATACTGCCGCCGATACCGACGAGCATGCCCGTCCCGAGGAAACTGCCCAGCACGGGGAGCCATATCCGGGAGAACGGGAGAATTTCAAACAGGCGTTGCGCGTCGTTTTCGGCGACGGCACCCGTGACAGCGGCGTACAAGCCCCACTGCAACAGGAACGCCAAGCCGCCCGCAATCATGCCCATGAGAAAGCCCTCGTACACGAACGGCCAGCGGATAAAGGCGTTTGTCGCGCCCACGATTTTCATAATGGCGATTTCCTCGCGGCGGTCGTAGGTCGTCAGGCGGATTGTGTTCGAGATGATGAACACGGACACGACGAACAGCACGCCGATTAACGCCGCGCTGACAATGGCCGCGACATTGCGCACCGTGATAATGCCGCTTGCCATTTCCTCGTAGTAGTTGACTTTGGCTATCCCGTCGGTGTGTTCGACGCGGCGGACGGTGAGGTCGATTTGTTCCAGATTTTCGATTGTGAGGGCGTAGCGGTCGCGGAAAATGCCGGGGTCAAGGTCGCGGAAGAGTTCCTCTTGCGGATTCTTTTCCGTGTAGGCGGCCAAGGCCTCCGCCCGGGTGATGTAGCGCGCCGCCGTGATATTCGGGATAGAGAGCAGTTTTTCTTCAAGGGCGCGTCCCTGCTGTTCCGTCAAGGTCTCGTCGACAAAGGCCACGATTTCATTGGAGTTGGCCAGCGTCGAGAGGTTCATAGCCGCATTGACCGCCACGAGCGTGAACGTACCCATAATCAGCAGACAGCCCAGCGTCATACTAATGGCGGTGAAGCTCATCAGGCGGTGACTGCTCATGTTTTTGAGGCCTTCGCGGAAGAAGTAGACAAAGTTATGCTTAACCATAGCGGCGTCCCCCCACGTAGCGCCCCACGGCGTCATGGGTGATTAGCCCGGCGTCGAGCGTCACGACGCGCTTGCCGAAACGGTTGACGAGTTCGCGGGCATGCGTGACCACGACAACCGTTGTCCCCATCTGGTTGACGCGTATCAGCAGGCGCATAAGGTCCATAGAGCGGTCGGGGTCAAGGTTCCCGGTCGGTTCGTCGGCGATAATCGTGGAGGGGTGATTGACCAGCGCCCGGGCGATTGCCACGCGCTGTTGTTCGCCGCCGGAGAGTTCCCGGGGGTAGCATTGCATTTTGTCCTCCAATTCCAGTACGTGGAGAATGCGCGGAATGCGGTCTTTGATTTCGCGGGGGTTGGCACCGACGGCGCGCATGACGAAGGACAGATTGTCGTAGACGGTCTTTTTGTCAATCAGCCGGAAGTCCTGATAGACCACGCCGAGCGTACGGCGCATAAGGGGTATCTGCGGGTCGCGCACGTTCATAATCGAGAAGCCGTTGACCATGACGCGCCCGAACGTCGGGAGGAGTTCGCCCGTCAGGAGCTTGATAATGGTGGACTTCCCGGAGCCGGACGGCCCCACCAGAAACACAAATTCCCCGTCTTCGATGGTAAGCGTAATGCCCTGAATGGCTTTCGTGCCGTTTTCGTACTCGAGTTCCACATCTTTCAGACGAATCAAGCAGATTTCACCTCGTCTCTTTGGGGAGCGGAGGAAAAAATTACAAAAAGAAACGTTTCCTCACCGCCCGAATATTATAAACGCTTCTTTCCGATTTTGCAACACAAATTCGGTTTTTTTTCAGAATTTACACTTCGGTCATGAAACATCGGCCGGAATCGGGGTTTCTTGTGCGGAATGCTGGAAAACATTACATTTGCAAAATGGTTACAAATCGGTTACAATGCAACCATTCCTTGCAAGGATAGCTAATGTTTTACCGGCTTGGAGGATGTTATGAAGAAGTGTAAATTTTTGACACTGCTGGCGGTTCTGGCACTGCTGGCCGTCCCGGCGCGAGCCGCGAACTGTCCCGCCGTCCGGCACGACGCCGCACGGGAGATTGTCCGGTATTGTCCGTGGGCGTGGGGGCGCTGGAAGCTCCCGGACTTCTACTGCCCGGACTGCGCGCAAATTCCGGACACTGACGCCCCCGCCCAAATTCCGGACATGTCCGCGCCGGATACGAACACGCAAGCCCCGGACATGTCCGCGCCGGATACGAACACGCAAACGCCGGACGCCCCCGCGCAAACTCCCGACGCCCCCGCGCAAGTTCCGAACACGTCCGCCCCCGGCATGTCGGCCTACGAAACGGAGGTTGTGCGCCTCGTCAACGTCGAACGCGCCCGCTACGGGCTGTCGGCGCTGGCGGCGGACGCGGAATTGTCCAACGTGGCGCGGCTGAAGTCGCGGGACATGCGCGAAAAGGGCTACTTCTCCCACGAAAGCCCCACCTACGGGACGCCATTCCAGATGATGAAGTCCTTTGGCATTACTTACCGCGCGGCGGGGGAGAACATCGCCTACGGCTACAGTACGCCGGAAGCGGTCGTCACGGCGTGGATGAACTCCGACGGACACCGCGCTAATATCCTGAACGGTTCCTACACGCGCCTCGGCGTGGGCTACGTCGCCGACGGGCATTACTGGACACAGATGTTTATTGGCTGAAAACAGTCCGCCCTCTCCCGTCACCGGGAGAGGGTGCTATATGCCGTTGACAGAGCCGTAAAACACAGATATAATCCGTTTATCAAAATGTTCATACACGAGAAAGGAATTTGAAATGGTCACTTTTGAATTACGGGAAGGAATGAAACTGTCTGCGGAAGAAAAGCAGGCCTTGGAGAACGCGAAGAAACTGCCCGTGGTCTATGACGAAGATTCCCCGGAACTGACAGAAGCAATGGAACAGGCTTTTATTTTCCAAACCAGTGGTCTAAAACCACCGCCTTTCAGGCGGTAATTACTTTTAGTAGCTTTTTTTCGGTCATGCTGAAACCTTATAAGAGATTCAACCATACAAGAAAGATTCCTATACGCGCAACCTGCCGTCA
>JAFXQV010000020.1 GCA_017526785.1 Oscillibacter sp.
AGGGGCTACATCTTCAAAGATGATTTAGTCGCTGAGTCCGGCTGAGGCTTATTCAAGCCCGCTTTTTGAACCGCCTTTCCGGTGGTCTTGTTATTGCGCTCTTTTTCGGGGCATCTCGGCTATTGTGTTGTTTCAAACTTTGCCTCCCTTCAAGATTCGGAATGCCGCTCACATTTAAGCGGACAAAAAAAGTCCCGGTTACGAAATCAAATCGTCACCGGGAGATGGATAGTCATATCCATGTGAGGGCTATATCAAAATTCAATGTCAATTCTTGGGATGCAGTCGCGTCCTTCAGAATTACGAAGAATGAAATCAAGTAGAGGGACATTGAGGCATCACCGCGAAACTCTGAAATCAATTCTACAAAATAATTTATATCAATATAATTTTCTCATCGAATTGCATGACAAAGCCAATTTCTTTGTTTTGAAACGCCCAGCCTGCTTCTTGCAGAGTTCTTGCAGGAAATTTTTCCCTATAGAACCAAAACAGCGCAAGCCGATGTGCCGCAAGGGTTTCGCCGTATTTAGTCCTATTATAACACCAGCCTCGGTAAAGTGCTGGATGTTGGGCAGCTTGTTCTTGCGGGCGTAGTCCTCCAACTGCTTCTTCTGGTTGGAGATGGAGTTGGATTCGCCGCCCGCCTGCTCGTCCTCATGGCTGAGGCGTTCGTAGAGCGCGGTGATTTTGGTTTTGGTCATGTTGCAAACCTCCTTTGGAATATGTTTGAGTTTACCAAGAACGGCTCGTTTTACGCAACTATCGTGGGAAGAATCCGTCCGTGATAAAAACATCCTCCAGAGTTTACAACACCATTGACAGTCTTATGCGCGGCGGCTTCATCGACGCGGACGCACGGATAGCCGGGAACGCGGCGTAAACGTACTCAACAACTGGGTCTACGCGCTCCCCAAAGCATCGGAACGAAGCGTGGTTCTGCTCTTCACAGACGGGTGTTTAAATTTTACGTGACTTTCGTCCGCGTCTGTGCTATCATGGAAGCATTATAGGGGGTGAAAGTATGTCCGAACCGATAGCCGCGATTGCGACGGGGCAAAGCCGTTGCGCCATTGGCATACTCCGTCTCTCCGGGGACGGCTGTTTTGCTGTCTGTGACAAAGTTTTCCGCGCCGATTCCGGGAAAGCGTTCCCGGCACTCCCGCCGCGCTGTCTGACGCTGGGTAGCTTACTCGACCGTTCGGGGGCGGTGATTGACCACGTTTTGGCCGTACGCTTCCCCGCGCCGCACAGCTACACGGGCGAGGACTGCGCCGAGTTCCACTGTCACGGCTCCCCGGTGGTGTTGCGGGAGGCGCTGTCGGCGCTCTTCGAGGCGGGGGCGAGACAGGCAACCGCCGGGGAGTTCACGAAACGCGCTTTCCTGAACGGTCAACTGGACTTGACGGAGGCGGAGGCGGTCATAGACCTGATAGACGCCGAGACCGCCGCCGCCGCGAGAAATGCCGCCGCACAGCTTGACGGGGCGCTTCGGCGGGTACTGGAACCGTTACAGGACGCGCTATTAGATGTCGCGGCGCGGTTCTACGCGGTGGTCGACTACCCCGACGAGGACATAGAGGACGTGCGCCCGGAGGAAATCGCGGCGGCGCTGTCGGGGGGTATCGCGAGCCTTGACCGACTTTTGAGCGCGTGCCGTCGCGGACAGGTTCTGAAATCGGGCGTCAGAACGGTGATTATCGGGCGTCCGAACGCCGGGAAATCGTCGTTGTTCAACGCGCTGGCGGGGTTCGAGCGCGTGATTGTGACGGACATCCCCGGCACGACACGCGACACCGTGGAAGAGGCGATAGTCTGCGGCGGGGTGCTGTTGCGCCTCACGGACACCGCCGGGTTACGGGAGGCGCGGGACGCCGTGGAATCGCTGGGCGTGGAGCGTTCCCGGAAGGCCGTGGAAAACGCCGACTTGCTGTTTGTCGTGGCGGACGGCAACGCGCCGCCGGACTCCGACGACGCCGACGCGTTGCGTTTAGCGCGGGAGAGCGGGAAGCCGTGGATTTTCGTGCAGAACAAATCGGACTTGCCGCAAGCCGCCGGACGCGGAGACGTTGACGCGCCTTGTGTGCTGGTATCGGCGAAAACGGGCGACGGCCTGCCGGAACTGGAAGCGGCGGTTTCGGCGCTGTTCCCGGACGGCGACAGCGCCCCGGGAACGTTACTGACCGACCAGCGGCAGGAGGACGCCGCCCGCCGCGCTTGGGAGGCGTTACGCCGTGCCGGAAACGCGTTGCAATCGGGTTTCACGCCCGACGCCGTGCTGACGGACGTGGAGGAGGCTTTGGGCGCAGTCGGGGAACTGACAGGCCGCGCCGCGAAAGAAGAACTGGTGTCGCGTATTTTTTCGCGCTTCTGCGTCGGGAAATAGCCGTGACGACAACAAAAAGCCCTCCCCGTTCGGGGAGGGTGTTTCGTTAAGCGTTTAAGAACATCCACACAGCGCCCTCGGAGGCTTCCAGATACAGCCATTCTTCCGGGGATACCGTGTCGCTTTCGGCCTCGTACGTGGTGACTTGCAACGTACCGTTATGGGACGTGGTCAAGTCGAGTTTCGCGGGGTTTTGCGCGTTTTTCTCCCACAGGAACGGCACCGCGTAGTCGTCAAAATAGCCGTACAAGACGCCCGTGCCGTTGGCGCGCAACTCCAAGACAAACATTGAGGGGTCAGTGTCGGGGGGCATGTCCGGGGCGGCGTACCCTGTCCACATCGTGTCACTGGAGAGGCCGTCGAACTCCTCCGGCGTCAGCGCGTCGGCGTCGAAGACGACTTCCATACCCTCTCCTTCCTCGTAGTCGTAGTCGTCCTCATAGTCGGGGTAGCCGTAGAGGTCGCTCCAATCGCAGTCCTCGAAGTCCACGCCTTCCGTGAACATCCAGTAATCGGTTTCGCCCTCTCCGAATACGCAGTTGTGAAAAGCGAGTTGCAGTCTGCTTTCCCCGTTGAAGTAGCCGCCGCCATAGGAACCCGTCAGGGAACAATCATAGAGTTCGATTTTGCCCGTGGCGTCGTACACGTCCAGCGGCCCCCAAGAGCAGTCGCGGATGGTGCTGTCATAGACGGTCACATTCTGCGTACCGTTCGAGCATTCCAGCCCGATGACGCCGCAGCCGTACAAGTCCAAGTCGCGCAGTTCCGCGCCGTCGCAGGCCGACAGAGCCAGCACGCTTCCGGAACACTCCCCGGTTTCCGTATGACCCATTGTCAGATTGGACACTTTCAGGTTGTCGCACTTCTCGAACGTCAGCACGGTTGCGTAGCGCGGCTCAATGACGATTTCCGTCTCCTCGGTGTCGCCCGCGCCGCGTAACGTCACGTTTGCCACGTTCTTGACGGCCACTTCCGCGCCGTCGTAGCAGTCGCGGATTTCCACGTACTCATGCTCCGCGTTGAAAGACGCGGCCTCGTCGGCAAGCCAGAAATCGTTGATGTAGTCGGTCAGATTGTAGTCGCCCTTTGCAAGGACAATCTCCGCGCCGGGCTTGAAGGCCTCCAAAAGCTCTTCCATACTGCTGACGGTCACGGCATTTCCGGAGACCTTGGGCTTTTTGGTGGTGTCAGCGCCGCCGCCGGACGTACACCCGGACAGTACCGCCACGCACAGCGCCAGCGCGGCGCATGCCAGTTGTAAGCGCTTCTTTTTCATCACAACTCCGCCTTTCTAAAAAAATTGAAAATTTTCCTTGTACTTTTATAAAATCCATGTTATAGTATAAATGATTTCAGTCCGTTTTACAAGCCAATTTTGAAATATGGAGGAGTTGGACATATGGAAAAGAGTTTGCAATACTGGTGGCTTAACGTGATACCTAAGGAAGATGACCCTGACGGATGGGCTTTATCTGAGGGTTCTGCGGGGGAAATAGAATCTTATTCTCTCTATCATGAGTCTGGCAATAAACGGCAAATTCCTTGGTGCTTTTTAGCGGCGAAAAAGGGTGACATTGTGATTGGCTATGCGACCCATTCGCACAAGCGCATTGAAGCCCTTCTCAAAGTAGCCGCCGAACAGGACGGAGAGGACATCTATTTTGAGAAGACAGAGCTTTTAAAAGTTCCTGTCACGCGTGTGGAATTACGCGAATATCCGGAATTAGCAAATATGCGGTACTTCAAAAATCCGCGTGGTTCTTTGTTCCCGCTGACGGAATCGGAATACGTCTGCATTATGAACCTGATTCGCGCCAAAAATCCGTAAAAATGCCCCCTCCTCTTAATCGGGAAGGGGGAATTTTTTTAGAAGTCTATCGGCCTCATCGTGGGAAATAGAATCACGTCCCGGATTGAATCCGAGTTCGTCAACATCATCACACAGCGGTCAATGCCGATACCCAGACCGCCCGTCGGGGGCATGCCGTACTCCATAGCGGTAAGAAAGTCCTCGTCGAGCATTTCGGCCTCGTCGTCGCCGCGCTCGCGGAGTTCGGCCTGTTTCTGGAAGCGTTCGCGCTGGTCAATGGGGTCGTTCAACTCAGAATAGGCGTTGCCCATCTCACTGCGGCAGATGAAGCACTCGAAGCGCTCCGTCAGACGCGGGTCTTGCGGAGAGCGTTTCGTCAGCGGCGACACCTCTACCGGGTACATCGTGATAAAGGTTGGCTGAATCAAGTGTTCCTCTACTCTCTGGTCGAAGCAGGCATAGAGGGCGTTACCCCACGTCTTTTCGGCGGTGTCGGCGAGTTCGACGCCCTTTGCTTTCGCGGCGGCGACGGCCTCCGCGTCGTCGGTAATCGCGCCGAAGTCAATGCCGACGTACTCTTTCACGGCGTCGACCATCGTCACGCGCGGCCAGCCCGGCGACAGGTCAAGGCGTTGGCCTTGCCAGTCGAGTTCGTAGCCGCCCAGAATTTCTTTCGCCGCGCCCGACAGAATGCCCTCCGTAATGTCCATCATGCCGTGGAAGTCCGTATAGGCCTGATAGAGTTCCACGCTCGTGAACTCGGGATTGTGTTTCGGGTCCATGCCCTCGTTCCGGAAAATGCGCCCGATTTCGTAAACTCTGTCCATGCCGCCGACAATCAGCCGCTTTAACGGCAACTCGGTGGCGATTCTCAGATACATGTCAATGTCAAGCGTGTTGTGGTGCGTGACGAACGGCCGCGCCGCCGCGCCGCCGGAAATCGTGTTGAGTACCGGGGTCTCGACTTCCATGTAGCCTAAATTGTCCAGATACGTCCGCACAAAGCGGATAAAGCGCGACCGGATGACAAAATTCCGCTTGACTTCCGGGTTTACCATGAGGTCGACATAGCGCTGTCTATAGCGGAGTTCGCGGTCTTGGAGGCCGTGGAACTTCTCCGGCAGAGGCAAGAGGGACTTTGACAAGAGCGTAATTTCCTTGGCGCGGACGCTCATTTCTCCGCGCTGTGTGCGGAACACCTCCCCCGACACGCCCACGATATCGCCGATGTCGTACTTTTTGAAGCGCTTGTAGTCGTCGGCGTCCATTTCGTCCTGACGGGCGTATAATTGGATACGGCCGTCTCTGTCCTGCACGTCGCAGAAGCTGACCTTGCCCATGCCGCGCTTGCTCATGAGGCGTCCGGCGATTCTGACGGGCTTGCCCTCCAACTCGTCGAAGCGTTCCTTGATTTGCGCGGAGGTCGTGTCCCAGTCGAAGCGGGTAATCCGGAAGGGGTCGCGCCCCTCGGCCTGTAGCGCCGCCAGCTTTTCCCGTCTGACGCGGGTCTGTTCGTTGAAATCCTGTTCAACGGGCTTTTTCTCGTTCGCCATAACGTCACTGCTACTCGAAATATGGACAAATATATCCATATTGAGAAAATTCCTGCTTCAACCTGTGTGCTTTCGCGCTCGCTACTCACAAGTTCATGCACAGTCCACAGGCGTAAATTCCCGACTAGCCATCGGTATTTTAAGATTTCATTCAGGCGAGTTTGTATCGCTCCGTATCCCGCAGATTTAACGCCGCGTTGTAGTCCCTGTCCGCCGTATAGCCGCATTCGCACGAGTAAACCCGCTCACTTAATTTCAGGTCACACTTCACGCGTCCGCAACAGTGACAGGTTTTCGATGATGGGTAAAAGCGGTCAACAACGCGTAATTCTATGCCGAGTTCGGCACACTTCAAGGTTAATTTCCGTCTAAATTCGGAAAATTTCTGCTCGGATACGGCTTTTGCCAAGTGCCGGTTTTTCATCATGCCCCGGACGTTCAAATCTTCGAGAGCGATATAGGACGGCTTGGTTTTTACCAGTTCCGCAATCGCCTTGTTGATAAAGTCCGTTCGGATACAATCCAGCCTGTAATAAATCTGCTGTACCGTCAGCCGTTGTTTCTGGATATTTTGCCGGGTAGCGCCTCCTTTCAAATTTCTTTCCTGAAAACTTCCGTATTTCCTCGAAAGTTTCCGCTGTTCGCGGCGCAGACGTTTTTGCAAACGCCCTACCTCATCTGTTTTGTTGATGTTCTCAAAAACGCGCTCATCGCTTACGGTCGCAAACGCTTGAATGCCCAAGTCAACGCCGATTCCGTCCGTTTCCGGCGTTTGTTTCTCCGTTTCCGGGACTTCCGCCAACACGGAAACAAAGAAGCGTCCGGCGCGTACGGATACCGTTCCGCTTTTGATAGAGCCGTTTATTGGAAGGTAGCCGTATTCTTTCAGGCGTACCCAGCCAAGCGTTGGAATTTTCATGCGGTGGCGTTCGCAGACAATCGGCTGTTTCGCGCCGTTTCTGACAAAGTACATGGAAGGGTCAGATTTCCCTTTCTTCTTGAAGCGCGGGAAACCGGACAAACCTTTGAAGAAACGCCGATACGCGTTTTCCGCGTTCATGATTGCCCTTTTCACGGCTTTACTGCTTACTTGCTTTATCCACAGTTTTTCAGGATTCGCCGGGAGATACGCATTGTTCAGCCATACGGAAAAGGTCATTCCGCTCATAAACGGCTTACCCTGTTCGAGCCGCTCCATGTTCACGCCGACATACAGGTTATAGACGAAACGACAGACGCCAATCGTGCGGAGAATGATTTCCTTTTGTTCAGGCGTCGGCATGATTTCCGTTTTGAAGCTCTTGAACAAAGTATTCATCCTCCCCTTATACTTTAGAATGCGTATATTTCAACACATTTTCTCTCATTTGTCAACGACTTTGATTACTTATTACTCACTCCTCTCTGTTTGCCGTGCCTCGTCTCCGTTCCTTGAACAGTCCGGCGCTCCCGGCAGCCATACAAACAGCCCCCGCCGCCATTGCCGCGATACCTACGAATCCGGCGCGCCGTGAATTTCTTCAGGGTTGGCGGGGTTGTAAAAGATTTTGATTCGTTTGCCTTCCCTGTAGCTTGAAGAACTGACATCTGACCAAGCATGGTATATGCTTCCGTCCACGCTGTAGCGGACATAGGGTCTGTACGTGTCGGCTTCGTCAACGGTACCGGGAACGAGTTTGACGCGCTCAATGACCGCCGTAGTCGCCACGTAGCCTCTCGTCAGAAAGAACGTCGCGTACACGCCCACTCCCAGAAAGAAAATGCCCAAGAGTAAAAAAATCAACTCTCTTTTCATGGTCGGCCTCCCAAAGTCCGGCGGACGTTTAGCGCTCAATCTTGACGAGCTTATAGACGATGTTGCCGCGCGGGGCTTCCACGGTGACGGTATCGCCCTCCTGCCTGCCCAGAAAGGCCTTGCCGAAGGGGGAATCCTCGGAGATAATGCCGTGCATGGGGTCGGATTCCTGCGAGCCGACAATCTTGTAGGGGGGCATTGTGTTTCCGGAGGCGTCGGCCACCGTGACGACACTGCCGATTGTGACGACGTTGGACGGCGCGGCGCTCTCGTCGACAATCACGACGTGTTGCAGGATTTCCTCCAGTTCGGCGATACGGGAGTAAAGTTTGCCCTGTTCGTTTTTGGCCTCGTCGTACTCGCTGTTTTCGGAGAGGTCTCCGAAGCCGCGGGCGACTTTAATCTGTTCGGCGACCTCGTCGGAGCGCGTCGTTTTGAGGTATGTCAATTCCTCGCGCAGTTCCTCGGCGCGGGACGCGCTCATCTTATATTCCTTTTCCACTGCCATAAAGTAGCATCCTTTCTCAATCGGGACTGTGTTTCCGTATTATAAGGCGGGTTTGGTGGACTGTCAAGCGCGTACGCGTAAAATTTGCGCATGAACAAGGCCAGCGGGGTAAAGCCGTGGACAAGGGAAACTCGCTCAGGTGTCGGCACATTTGCCGTATGCTCTTCACTTGGGCGTAATGTCGCCGGCGCGTGTCAGCGCCCACTTTGTCATCACGGGGCCGACCAGTTCATAGACCAGCACGGCGAAAAGCACGATGTTGCGGATGAGCGCCCCGTCTCCCGGAAGCTCTGCGGCGGACACGCACATCCCAAGCGCCACGCCCGCCTGCGGAAAGAGCGTAATACCAAGATACTTTACAATTTTGGGACTACAGCCCATCATGCGGCTTGACTCCCGCGCGCCGAAGTATTTTCCGAAACTGCGCGAGAGAATGTACGCGACGCCGACCAGCGCCGGAGCGGGGCGGGCAAGCGCGCCGAGTTCCAGTTCCGCGCCCGAGAGTACGAAGAAAAGCACCATCAGGGGCGACGACCACTTGTCGGCGCGGTTCATAATCTCGTCGGACACGGGGCAGAGGTTGCAAAAGACACTCCCGAGCATCATACACACCAGCAGAGGCGAAAAGCTCTGCGTCAGCGCGCCGAAGCGGACAGAAAGTTTTGAGAGGGCGACGGTCAGGAATACGAAGCCAATCGTCATTGCCACGCGGTTGCGGTTGGAGTGGAACAGTCTTTCGAGTTTCGTCAGAAGCCAGCCGGCCAGCGCGCCGAGCGCGAGAGAACCAACGATTTCCAAAACAGGATTGACGATAATGGAATAAAAATCGACATCGCCGGAGGTGAGCGCCTTAGCCACGCCGAAGGAAACGGCGAACAGCGCAAGTCCCACCGCGTCGTCAAGCGCGACAATCGGCAGCAGCAAATCGACCAGCGAACCCTTTGCCTTGTACTGGCGTACCACCATCAGGGTCGCGGCGGGAGCCGTGGCGGCGGCGATAGCGCCGAGCGTGATTGCGGCGGGCAGGGACAGGACATCGGGGCGAAGCGCGTGGAACAGGAAAAGCGCGACATCAACACAGGCAGTGGTGACTACCGCCTGTAGCACGCCGATTATGACGGCCTGCCGCCCGGTCGCTTTCAGTTGCGCAACTCGAAACTCGTGTCCGATAGAAAAGGCGATGAATCCCAGCGCCACATCGGAGATTAGCCCCAAATCCTCTATTTGGGCGTAACTGTCGAAGCCGACTCCGGCAATACCCAATCTGCCGAGCAGACAGGGGCCAATCAGTACGCCCGCTATCAGGTAGGCCGTGACATCCGGCAGACGCCAGCGGTTCAGCAGACGGGTCAGCATAAGTCCGGCGAAAATCGCCACGGACAGGGACAATAATACAGTCACAGTACACAGCCTCTTTTCTCAAAATAATAAAATTATATCCTTTACGGCGGCGAAACGCAAGCCGAAAAACGCCGAACATCCAACTATTTTCGCACTGTTTTTCGGTCAACTCCGCGATTTTGCCACGCCATCAGGCGGCAGGGGGCGGAATCACGCTTTCCCAACGATTGCCACACACATGCTTTGCCTTTACATGGCTTGCGGGGCGTGGTAAAATGCCACTGGAAAAGATTCCGGATACCGCTTGACCGTTTCCACAAAATCGGGTATCATACTCCGTGGAAAGGGAATCCGTTGGAAATCCTTGGAAAGTGAGGAAAATACGATGAAAAGAAACGTATTCGCCATTTTATTGGCCTGTCTGTGCGTACTGCTGGGCGCGTGCGGGGCGACGCCGGACAAGTCCGGGGTGCCGGAGGAGGCTGCGGGGGATATCTACGACGACGGCGGGACAGTCGCGGAAGCGCCCGAAACAGAGCCGGAAACCACGGAAACGGCGTCGGAAGCCGATTTCGGCGCGCTCGCCGGGACTTGGTACGCCGATGAAAGCGTCTCCGTGCTGACCGTCTACGGCAACGGCGGATTTGAACTCACCGAACTGGCGGACGCTTACGAAGGCTACCTTGTCTACACGGACGCGGACGGGGACAGCCCGTGGGAAACCGGGGCGCGCTATGAACTGTACCTCGAAAACAATGAGCGCCTGCCGGAACGCTTTTTCACGTTCGACGACGGACAGCCCGGGAAACTGGTGTACGTGGTTGGCGGCGGCGCGGAACTGTTCTCGCGTGGGGATTCGGTCTACGACGAAAACGGCGTGGTGTTGCGCGTGCGCTGGGCTGACGACAGCCTGACGGACGTTGACGAGTTTGAAGCCCACAGCGGGGAATATGAAGTGGGCATTGTGTTTACCACCGAACGCCCGGCAGTGCGAGATTTCAAGGTGCTGTCCATCTCGCTGGAGGACGTGGACAACGATGTGGCGGTCTACTCCGTGCTGGAACTCCACACAAAGGACGCCTTGACGCCCGAACGCCCGTTACTTGTGCGGACGACCTTCCCCGGCGACATGCCATCCAACGGCATTTGCTACACGGACGACAGCGGCGCGACACGCTACTTTTCCGTCAGTGAAAGCGGCTTCGACGGCTCTTTGGTTCTCAATGAATTTGTAAGGAGCGAAACGCCGTGACACAGGAGGCAAATTGATGAACAAAAACCGCACTCCCATTCCCCGCTTACGCCTCATTCCCGAAATCTGGAAGTATCAAGCCTTTACAAAGTTTCTTCTCGTAGTGCTTTTGAGCCTCATCCGTGCGGCGGCGCTGTTTCTTCTCCACATGACCGGGCGCGTGGCCGTCAGCAGCGGGGACTACCGCTTTCTGTTCCGTACGTGGCAGGGCGCTTTGATACTGGTACTCTTCGTGGCGGTGCTGTTCTTTTACGTGTCGCTGGACTTGAACGTGAAAATTCTGTACGCCGGAAACGTGCTGAAAGGCACTGCGGAACCCGTACGCGCCACGGTGAAGCGCGCGCTCCGGGCGCTCCCGCGCTTCCTGAACCCGGACGGAATCGGCGTGACGCTCTATATTGCGCTGATTGCGCCTCTCGTCGGCGCGGGGCTGAAAATCTCCCTGACGAAAGACCTGCAAGTGCCGTCCTTTATCTCGTCCGTAATCGCGGCCACGCCCCTTTACAGCGTCCTCTATGCCGTATTGCTGACGGCTTTCGCGGTGGTTGGAATCGCGCACATCTTCTGTCTGCACGGGGTGCTTCTGGACGGCCTCTCCATCCGTACGTCGCGCTGGTACTCCCGCGAACTCATGCGCAAGCACTGGAAAGCGTTCCTGTTCTGGAACATCCGCTACGGCCTGTCCATGCTGTTGCTGACGGCGCTGGAAATCGCGCTGTTCTTCCTCGCGCCGCTGACGCTCGCCGGAACCCTTTTCGCGGGCGTGTCCGATGTCGCCGCCATTCGGTTTCTGACCATTTTGATATTGTTGTCCGGCTCGGTGCTGACCGGGCTTGTGTCCTCGCTGGTCACGCCGTTCTACGTCCTCCGGATTACGATACTCTATCGGGAATACTCCCAAGGCACGCGCATTGCAATTCCGCCGCGTCACGCGCGCGGCAGGCGCAATCCGGTTCCGTTGGCGGGACTGGTCTGTATCGGGGTGTTCGCCACGGTCTCGCTCTCGTCGCTGATGGCGCAGAACTTCGACACGTACTTCCCCCGCGAGACCACGACGAAAATTATCTCCCACCGGGGCGGCGGCAGTGAAGCGCCCGAAAATACCGTGGCCGGACTGAAAACCGCCATTGCGCTGGGAGCCTTCGGCAGTGAAATCGACATACAGCGCACCGCCGACGGCTTCTACGTCGTCAACCACGACGCGAACTTCCAGCGCGTCGCGCGCGACGGCCGCACACCCGCCGAAATGACGCTTTCGGAAGTCCGGCGTCTCCGGGTGCAGGGCAGTGACAGCCCCGTGGCCACGCTGGAGGAAATGCTTGACGCCGCCAAAGGCCACTTGTTATTGTTCGTGGAACTCAAGGGCGACACCGCCGACGCGCAAATGTGCGACGACGTGGTGCAAATTGTCAAAAAGCGGGATATGTTACAGCAGGTGGTCTTGATTTCCATGAAATACGATGTCATCGACTACATCGAAACGTGGTACCCGGAAGTCATGAGCGGGTATCTGACCTTCTTCGGCTACGGGGACTTCTCCAAGCTGAACTGCGACTATCTGGGCATAGAGGAGCAATCCGCGACGCCCTCTCTGATTGACGCCTCTCACGCGGAGGGGAGAAAGGTGCTTGTCTGGACGCCCAACACACTGGACGCGCAGGAATATTTCCTCACCTCGAAAGCGGACGCCATTATTACGGACAACGTCGTGCAGGCCAACAAGATTGTAAACCGCCTCAACGCGCGGAACGACTTTGAGCGGATTCTGTCGGCGTTCCGCTGGTGAACGGCGTACAGCAAGGGGGCGGAACGGTTTGAGAAACTTTACCCGGCACTGCCTGAAAATTTTCAGAACGATTGCGGCGGCGTTCTCGATGTTCTCCGCGATACCCGTGCCGCGCGCGTCGTGGGACGGGACGCCGCCGCGTTACATGCTCTGCGCGTTCCCGCTCGTGGGCGTCGTGACCGGGCTTTGCTGGCTGGCGTGGGGGCATGTCTGCGACTGGCTGTCGCTCCCGGCCATGCTTCGCGGCGCGGGCTGCGCACTCCTGCCCGTCGCGCTGACGGGCGGCGTACACCTCGACGGCTACGCCGATACCACGGACGCGCTTTGCAGTCACGCACCCCCCGAACGCAAGCGCGAAATTTTGAAAGACCCGCGCTGTGGCGCGTTTGCGGTTATCTGGCTTTGCGCGTATTTTCTCGCCACATTCGCGCTTTGCGCGTCGCTGGAAGCCTACGCCGTGATGGCTCCGGCGTTCGTGCTGTCGCGGGCGCTGTCGGGCGCGGCGCTGACGCTCCTGCCGCTGTCGGACGGCTCCGGCCTCGCCCGGGCATTCGTCGAAACGTCGGACTTGCGGCGCGTACGCGTGATTCTCGCCGCGGAGTGCCTCGCGGCGGCGGCGGCGCTGTGGATTTGCGGCGGGTTCGCGGGCGTTGTCGCGGCGGCGGCGGTGTTGGTACGCTATGTTCACGTCGTCAAGCGCGACTTCGGCGGCGCGTCCGGCGACTTGGCCGGGTGGTTCCTGCAAAAAGCCGAATTCTGGACGCTGGCGGCGCTGGTACTCGCGCAATACTGGGAGGCGAAAACGTGATTTTCATCTTTGGCTCGCTCTACAGCGGAAAACGCGCCGTCGCGGCGTCCCTGCTTCGCTGTAAAGTGGAGGAACTGTCCCATTTGGCGGTCTGGGACGTGCAGGAACTGGCGGCGCAAGCGGAAAATCTTGTCACGCTGGCCGACGAACTGTCGCGCTATGACGCCGTTATCGCCACGGAGACCGGGGGCGGCGTGGTACCTGCGGACGCGTCCGAACGTGCGGCGCGGGAGGCCGCCGGACGCCTCAACTGTCTGCTGGCGGAACGCGCCTCGGCAGTCGTACGGGTGTTCTGCGGGATTCCGCTTGTGATACGGGGGGATTTGCCGTGCTGATTGCGTACGCGGCGCTTGGGGGCTTCGCGCTGGATTTGCTTTTCGGCGACCCGGCGCGGATTCCTCACCCGGTCGTGTTCATGGGGCGTTCCATTGCATGCGCGGAGGCGTTTCTGCGGGCGCGCCTCCCGAAAACGCCGCGCGGCGAGCTGCTCGGCGGCGCGATACTGGCTGCGTCGCTCCCGCTCCTGACGTTCGCCGTGACACTGGGATTATGCCGTCTCGCGGCGCGGATACACCCGGCGGCGCATTTCCTGTTACAAACGCTCTGGGCGTGGCAGTGCGTCGCCGTCAAGGGCTTGGCGGACGCCTCCCGCGCCGTGTACGCGTCGCGAGACCTGCCCGGGGCGCGGAAAGCGGTTGCGCGTATCGTCGGGCGCGACACGGAACGCCTCGACGAGTGCGGCGTTATCCGGGCGGCCGTGGAGAGCGTCGCGGAGAACTTTTCCGACGGCGTGGCCGCGCCGCTGTTGTACTTCTTTCTGGGCGGCGCTCCGCTGGCGATGGCGTATAAGGCCGTCAACACAATGGACAGCATGGTAGGATACAGGAACGAACGCTATTTATATTTCGGACGCGCCGCCGCGAAATTAGACGACGCCGCGAATTATGTGCCGTCACGCCTCGCGGCGCTTTTCCTGATACTCGCGGCGGCCTTGACCGGGCAGGACGCCGGGAACGCGTTCCGAATCTGGCGGCGCGACCGCCGCAACCACGCAAGCCCGAACGCCGGGCAGACGGAATCGGCATGCGCGGGGGCGCTGGGAATCCGCTTAGGGGGGGCGGCGTGGTACTCCGGGGAGTATTGCGACAAGCCCTTTATCGGCGACGCGACGCGTCAGCCCGAAAAAGCCGACATTCTCCGCGCGAATCGGATGTTGTACGCCGGAAGCGTTTTACTGTTGGCGGCGCTGTGTGCCGTGTGCCTGCTGTGGGCGGGAGGCGCGGCATGAGCGCGGACAGGCGGGGGCAAACCCTCCACGGCGGAGACTGTTCCGGGACACTGCTGGATTTCTCGGTCAACGTCAGCCCGCTGGGCGTCCCGGAGGCCGTGCGCGCGGCGCTGGCGGAGGCGGCCGCGTGCGCGGACAGGTACCCCGACCCGTTATGCCGGGAACTGTGTGCCGCGATTGGCGCGGCGGAAAACGTCCGGCCGGAGTTCGTCTTGTGCGGAAACGGCGCGTCGGACTTGATTTACCGGGCGGCACTGGCAATCCGGCCGAAACGCGCCGTTGTGACCGCGCCCGCCTTCTCCGAATACGAGGCGGCGCTGGCGCTGGCGGACTGCGCAATCACGCGCTATCCGTTACGACCCGACAACGCTTTCCGGCTTGACGCGGATTTTCTGAACGTCCTAACGCCGGGGACGGACGTTGTGTTTCTCTGTCAGCCGAACAACCCAACGGGCGTCACGGTTCCGCAAGCGTTCTTGTTCCGCGTGCTGGAACACTGCCGGGAAATCGGCTGCCGCCTGATTCTTGACGAGTGCTTTTTGGGCTTTCTGGACTGCCCCGAAAATTTCACCTTGCGCGGAAAGCTGACGCAATTTCCGAATCTGTTGCTTCTCCGGGCGTTCACGAAACTTTACGGTCTGGCGGGCGTCCGGCTCGGCTACGCGCTGTGTTCCGACGCCGCGCTTCTGGAACAAATGCGGCGTTGCGGGTCGCCGTGGAGTGTGTCGGGACTGGCGCAGGCGGCGGGCGTGGCGGCCTTGCGCGCCGGGGATTATGTCCGGGCGACGCGTCGGCTGATTGCCCGCGAACGTCCGGCACTGTGCGCGGCCTTGCGGGGCCTTGGACTGCGCGTGATTCCCGGGGAGGCAAACTTTCTGCTGTTCCAAAGCCCCGCGCCGTTGTTCGACGCCTTGCTGAAGCGCGGAATTCTCGTGCGCGACTGCGGCAACTTCCACGGCCTTGACAGTACGTGGCATCGCGTGGCCGTGCGGACGGAAGCCGAAAACCGCCGCCTGATTGCGGCCTTGCGGGAGGCTCTATGCGAAAAGCGAAATGTGTTATGATACAGGGTACCATGTCGGGGGCTGGGAAAAGCCTGCTCTGCGCGGCGCTGTGCCGGATATTCCGTCAAGACGGCTGGCGCGTCGCGCCGTTCAAGAGCCAGAACATGGCGCTGAACAGCTACGTAACGCCGGACGGCTTGGAGATGGGACGCGCGCAAGTTGTACAGGCGGAGGCCGCCGGAATCGTGCCGGATGTGCGTATGAATCCCGTACTGCTCAAACCGTCGAGCGACACCGGAAGCCAAGTCATCGTCATGGGTCGGGCGCGGGGCGACATGGGCGCGGCGGCGTATTTCCGCTATAGAAAGTCCCTGCTGCCCGAAATTCTGGCGGCCTACGAAAGCCTCGCGGCCGAATACGATTTGATTGTCATAGAGGGCGCGGGAAGCCCCGCCGAAATCAATTTGCGCCGGGACGACATTGTAAACATGGGTCTGGCGGAACTCGTGGACGCGCCTGTTTTGCTCGTCGGCGACATCGACCGCGGCGGGGTGTTCGCGCAGTTGTACGGCACGGTCGAACTGCTCGCGCCGCCGGAGCGGGAGCGCGTCCGGGGACTGCTCATTAACAAGTTCCGCGGCGACTTGTCGCTTTTGCGCCCCGGCCTCGCGCAACTGGAGGATTTGACAAAAGTCCCGGTTTTCGGCGTCGTTCCGTACCTGAACATTGACATTGATGATGAAGATTCCCTGTCGCCGCGCCTGTCGCAAACCGCCGCGCGTAAGCCCCTCGACATTGCCGTGATACGCTTCCCGCGCGTGTCCAACTTTACGGACTTCGCGCCGCTGGAACGCCACCCGCTCTTGGGCGTCCGGTACGCGGACAGCGCCCGCCGCCTCGGCTCGCCCGATATGGTCATTCTGCCGGGGACGAAAAGCACAATTCCGGATTTGCTCTGGGCGCGTCAGAACGGCTTGGAGGCCGCCGTGTTACAACTCGCCGCGCGCGGGACGCCGATTTTAGGCGTATGCGGCGGCTATCAGATGTTGGGCGGACGCGTGGACGACGCGGTTTCCGTGCGCGGCATGGGTCTGCTTCCGTGCCGAACGGTGTTCGCGCCGTCGAAAACTCTGGCGCGCGTCGGCGGCGTCGCGGCGTACGTAAACTTGTCCGGGGCGCGTCTGGACGGCTACGAAATCCACATGGGGCGGACGGAATCCGGCGGCGCGGCGTTCTGCGTCCTCGACGACGGACGCCGTGACGGGTGCTGTCTGGGGAACGTCATGGGGACGTATCTGCACGGGCTTTTCGACAGCGGCGAACTCACGGAAAAGCTCTGCGCGTGGCTCTGCGCCCGGAAGGGAATCGACCCGGGAACCGCCGCGCCGGAATCCCGCGCCGACTGCAAAGAGCGGCAGTATGATTTACTGGCCGACGGCGTCCGCGCCGCGCTGGACATGGAAGCCTTGCGGCGCGTTGTGGAGCGTTGGCCGCTATGTTAGGGAGACGCTATGAACGACATCAGAACCCCCGCCGGAATCGAGCGGGAGAGCATGAGAATCATTGACGCGGAACTGTCCGAGCGCGGGATTGTCCTTGCCCCCGACCGCGCCGCGATTGTCAAGCGCGTGATTCACGCGACGGCGGATTTTGCGTACGCGGAGACGCTGTATTTCACGCCCGACGCGCCGTCGCTGTGCGCGGACGCTCTGCGCGGCGGCGTACTCGTGACCGACACCGACATGGCCTTGGCCGGAATCAGCAAGGCGACATTGCGACTGCTGGGCGGGGCGGCGTATTGCTTCATGGCGTCGGAGGACGTGGCGCGGGAGGCGCGGGAACGGAACACCACGCGGGCGGCGGTGTCCGTGGACTACGCGCTGGAACGGTATCCGGGCGCGGCGTTCGCCGTCGGCAACGCCCCCACGGCGCTGTTACGTCTGGCCGAACGGATAGAGGCCGGAGCGCGTCCGGCGTTCGTGATTGGCGTTCCGGTGGGGTTCGTCAACGTCGCGGAGAGCAAGCGGCGTATCCGGGAGGTGTGCGGACGCTTCCGGGTTCCCGCGATTGTCGCCGACGGGCGCAAGGGCGGCAGTACGGTCGCGGCGGCGGTTTGCAACGCGCTGTTATACGCCGCGTCCGGCACACTCGACCCCGGCGCGAGGGCGCACGGCGGCGGAAATTTGAAAAATCACGCGAAAACTGAAAATAGCTATTGACACGTCGCCGGATACGTGGCAAACTGTACCCGACAGAGAGCGGCGACAGAGCCGCCACAGGAAAGGGGTGTCCACTGTGACAGAACGTATCGACCGGGGCGCGTGCAAGGCGCGTGTCCGGGAATTGCTGGATAGCGCGCAGGTGTCGCCGCGCAAAATGGTTGCGCTCTGGCTGGGACTGCGGGCGGCGCTCTCGCTTCTCAACTACATCGGCGGCGGAATCAACATGTTCTATGTGTTTCTGGTGGCGCTGACGGCCATGCTGTCACTGGTCTTGGACGCCGGATTTGTCCTGTACTGCATGGCGATTCGTCGCGGCGAACGCGCCGAATACCTGACCCTGTTCGACGGCTTCGGCTTCGCCGGGAAGGTCATCCTGCTGACGGTCGTCAAAGTCGTGCTGATTGCCTTGTGGAGTATGCTTTTCATCGTCCCCGGGCTGATTGCGTTCTACCGCTACCGTTTCGCGCTCTACAACCTGCTCGAAAACCCCGGCCTGACGGTCATGCAGGCCATTGCCATGAGCAAGCGTCAGACGCAGGGCTTTAAAGGGCAAATCTTCGCGCTGGACTTGAGTTATCTGGGCTGGGCGCTTCTGGCCACGCTCCCCGATATCGTGTACCGCCAGAGCGTGCAGATACAGGTCTACAGCATCGTCGGCGCGTCCAATTACTGGAACATTCAGGAAGTCATGGAGTACGTCAACCCGAACGTGTTTGGCGTGCCGTGGGTGGCGTGGCAGGTGCTGATTATCGTTTGGTCGCTGGTGGTGTCTATGTATTACCTTGCAAATTACCAGTGCGTGGAGCTGGACTACTTCGACGCCGCGAAAGCCGCCTCCGGCGTGGGGGAAGCGCCCGATTTCCGCCCGGACTCCACCTCCGGGGAAAGCGGCGCGCCTACATTGTGACTGTTCCCGGCGCGGGAAATTCCGCGTTCCGTGAATGGAGTATACAGGAAAAGGAGACCACAATCATGAAAAAGTACGAGTGCGACCCCTGCGGCTACGTGTACGACCCCGCCGAGGGCGACCCCGAGAACGACATCGCCCCCGGCACGGCGTTCGAGGATTTGCCGGAAGACTGGGTCTGCCCGGTGTGCGGCGCTGGCAAGGAAGATTTCAAGGTCGTTGAGGACTGACGAACGGTAACGGAATCCCCGGTCGTGCGCGTACGGCCGGGGATTTGTTTTCAAGGCTTCCAAAACTCGCGGATGGTGCCGGCCAGACGCCGCCCCATGAAGTAGCCCTCCTGCCAGAGCGCGCGTATCACGTCCAGATTGCGTTCCGTCCGCGCACATCCGAGGGTGTCGTCGGGGGCGATAACCATAATTTTCCGCTCCTCCTCCAGCGCGAACAGTGCGGCGCGGGTGTCGTTGTAGTTGTCGGTGCGGTGGCGCATGGTCTCCACGAAGGCCGGATATTTCCGGAAAGCCAGCTCCATGCTCTTGGCGCTGTCGAAACGCTTGTGGTACCCGCGCTCGCGCGTGAGGACGACCACAACGCGGTCACACCCCGCCTGCAACGCCCGCCGCCACGGAACCGGGTCAGAGCAGCCGCCGTCAAAGTAAAGCCGTCCCCCCACTTCAATCGGCGGGAACATCAGCGGTATGGCGCAGGTGGCCTGTAGAACCGTGTTCGAGGGGTCGTCGCGGGGGACTGTCCAGTATTCGGCCTGTCCGGTTTCCAGATTCGTCAGCACGGCCTCCACCTCTCCCGGGTAGGCCGCGAAGGCGTCGTAGTCGAACGGTATCAGCTCGTTTGGGATGGTGTCGTACACGAATTTCAGGCCGAAATAGGCGCGGTTGTGGGGGTTCAAGAGGTTCCGCATGCCCATATAGCGGCGGTCGCGGGCGTACGCCGACACCAATTTCAAGTTCCGGCGGCTCTGGCGCGACAAGTAGCTCACGCCGTAGGCAATCCCGGCGGAGACGCCTATCGTGTAGTCCGGCAGGGGTACATCCGCGTCCAGAAGCGCGTCACAGACGCCCGTCGAAAAAATCGTGCGCAGAGCGCCGCCTTCCAGTACGAGACCGGTTTTCATGATTCCGTCAATCCTTTCCGTGAAATCTTTCGTTATAACGCGCATTCTACCACAGTTCCCCGGAAAATGGAAGAGGTTTACATCTTGCATTTTCTTTCCGGCCGTGGTATAGTGTGCGCATGGAACATTACGAAATCATCCGTTCCGGCCGGAAAACGCTTGCGCTGGAAATCACGCGGGACGGGCGGGTATTAGTCCGCGCCCCCGCGTACGCTACACGGCGCGATATCGACGCGTTTGTGTCGTCCCACGCGGCTTGGATTACGAAACATCTGGCCGCACAGCGTCGGCGGCCGCCGGAGCCGTCCCCGGACGAACTCCGAGCAATGGCAGAACGCGCTAAAGAAATCATACCGCCGAAAGTCGCCCATTGGAGCAAGGTCACGGGGCTTGTTCCAACGGGAATCACGATTACCGCCGCCCGTACGCGTTACGGGAGTTGCAGTGGGAAAAACCGCCTGTCGTTTTCGTGCTTTCTGGTGAACTACCCCGACGCCGCGATTGATTTAGTGGTGGTACACGAACTTTGCCACATCCGGGAGAAAAACCACGGCGCGGGCTTCTACGCGCTTCTGTCGCGCTACCTGCCAGACCACAAGGAACGGAAACAACTGCTCAAACTGCCACCCAATACCACAGACGAAGGAGAGGAACCATTGTGAATGCGCAGACCCTGCCCGCCCTGCTGGCGGCCAATCCCTACCCCGGACGGGGTATCGTCCTCGGCCGGAGTGCCGACAACAAGGCCTCAATTGCCGTGTATTTCATCATGGGGCGGAGCGAAAACTCCCGCAACCGGGTGTTTTCCACGACAAACGACGGAATCCGGACGAAAGCCTTTGACCCGTCCAAGATGAAAGACCCCAGCCTGATTATCTACCACCCCGTCCGCCTGCTCGACGGCAACTTGATTGTGACCAACGGCGACCAGACCGACACCGTTTGGGAGGCCTTGAAGCAAGGCACATCGTTTCAGGCCGCGCTCGCGGAGCGTTCCTTTGAACAGGATCCGCCGCACTACACGCCGCGTATCTCCGGACTGCTGTCCAAAGACGGCAAATTCCAGCTCTCGATTCTCAAGAGCGCCGACGGACGCCCGGAGTGTTGCTGTCGGTACTTCTATTCGTACCAGACGCCGCCCGCCGGGGAAGGCCGTTTTCTGCACACCTACGCCGGGGACGGGGAAGTGTTGCCGTCGTTCGAGGGCGAGCCCGTCCGCGTCAAGCTGGAAGCCCCCAACGCCCAGACACTCGCCGACGGCGTTTGGGACGCCCTGAACCACGACAACCGCGTTTCCCTGTTTGTGCGCTACACGAACCTGTCCGACGGGAAATATCAGGACGCAATCATCAACAAGAACCGCTGAACGGCACACAAAAACAGGCAGCGTTGACCGCTGCCTGTTTTCAAAACGCGGATTCAGTCACCCATGGGCGCGCCGCAGTGGGGGCAGAATTTGCTGTCGGAAACCTCCCCGCAGATGGGGCAGGGCTTGCCGCCCTTTGCGCTCTCCCCGGCCTCGGCGGGTTCCTCGGCCTTGACGGGCTTGCTGGCTTCCAGCTCGGCGATTTTGGCCTTGCTGGCGTTGACCGCGTCCACAAGGTCCTTGACACCGTCGGGAATCTCGCCGTCATAGTCGCTGACGAACCACTGGCCGATGGCGAGGCAGTTCTTGTCGATTTCCTTCTGCTCCCCGGCAATGGCCACATTGATTTTCGTCACGCTGGCGACGCTCTTCGCCTTATCGGTCGCGGCGGACATAACGCCCTTTGCTTTCTCTAAGAAATCGTTCAGTACACCCATTGGTTGCTCAGTCTCCTTTCTGAATCGCGGCGCTTGCGTCCCGGAAACGGTACCGCCCCTGCTTTGCCTGTCCGGTTCGCGAAGTCCGCCTTTGGACGTGTTCAGTATACCGTACTTTCTCGGAAAAAGCAACAGACTTTTCCGGAAAATGTCCGCAACTTTTTTCTACCCGAAAGGAGGATTCCGCCTCATGGTGCGGAACGAATTTGAGATTCCGTCTGCCGACGGCCGGACACAGCTTCACGCCGTCTCGTGGACGCCGGAAATACCGGTTCAGGGCGTGGTGCAGGTCTCCCACGGGCTGGGGGAACACGTATTACGCTACGAACCCCTCGCGGAGTACCTGACCGCGCACGGCTTCGCGGTCGTCGGGAACGACCACCTCGGACACGGCACGTCCATTCCGTCCGGCGGTACGCGCCTCTGGTTCGGCTCCAAGGGAAGCTGGAACTGGTTATTGGCCGACCTGTACGCGGTGCGGCGCGTGGCGGAAACCAACTTCGGCGCGAGTACCGAACCCGCGCCGGGCAAGACGCCCTGTTTCCTGCTCGGCCACTCTATGGGGTCGTTTCTGGCGCGTTCGTTCCTGCTCCGCTACCCCGGAACCGTTGACGGCGCTATCCTCACCGGGACGGGGCAATCTTCCGCCGCACTGCTCCGCTTCGGGCGTCTGTTGTGCCGGGAGGAAGAATGGCGTTTAGGCGAAAAGTCCGTCAGTCCGCTGGCGGTGGGGCTTGCGTTCGGGTCGTACAACCGCCCCTTTGAACCCGTCCGGACGCCCTACGACTGGATGTCCGCCAACGAGGAAAACATTGACCAGTTTCTGGCGTCGCCGTTGTGCGGGGGCAGTCCGACTATTGGACTGCTCCGGGAAATGCTCTCGGCGTTACTCGAAATCGGCGACCCTGCCAAACTCCGGAACATGAACCCCGACACCCCGATACTCTTGCTCTCCGGCGGCGCCGACCCCGTCGGCGACATGGGAAAAGGCGTCCGCAAGGTGGAGCGCCTTTTCCGCCGCGCGGGCGTGAAGGATGTCACTTGTGCGCTCTACCCCGGGCTTCGCCACGAAATCCTCAACGAGAAAGCGCGTTACAGTATTTACGCCGATATCCTCCACTGGATGGAATCCCACATGAATATAATGTGAGTGAATGGCGGGGCGGTCTCCAAACGGCGAGGCCGCCCCGTGATTGCTCGTCAGTCGCACCGACAGCCCCGGCTCCCGCCGTTGCCGTTATGCCCGGAACCGCTTCCGCAACTGTTCGCGGCACTGTTGCCGCTTCCGCAGGTTCCGCAACTGTTCGCGGCACTGTTACCGCTTCCGCAGGTTCCGTAACTGTTCGCGGCGCTGTTGCCGCTTCCGCAACTGCTACCGCCCCAAGCGTCCGCACATCCGCACGCTCCCGCGCCGCGAATCGCGTTCGGCGGGAAAAATTCGCCCTCCGGGAAGTCGATGTTCCGGAAAATGCTGCACGGGTCCTCCGCCGGACTCAGTCCGCCCGTGCCGGAACATTCTTTACGCGGCATGCAGTAGTCAATCATGGGAATCAGCAACTGGGTGTCCCGCTCCAGACGCACAATCGAGAACTGGCCGAGCGTGATATACACCTGACGGCCGTCGTCGCAACTGGACAGGCCGTCGCCGAAACAACCGTTGATGAAGTCGGGGATTTCGCAAAGTTCGCAGTCGCGGCGGTCGCAACGGTCGACGATTCTTGCGTCCAGCACAATCGGGTCGACGGCCTCCACGACTGCCACGGGCAGATTGTTCTTTTGCATCATCTGAATATCGGGTTCCCCGATACGCACCTGTGACGAGAAAATCCGCGCGTTGCCCTCACTGCCGTACAGGATGGTACGCTTGTCGAACACGCACAAGCCCTCCACCGTCACCGGAATCGGACTACTCAAATACGCCTGCAACGTCACATGGTAGAAGAAGCGCATATCCACTGTGTAAAAGCCTCTGTGGAAGCTGACCGGTTCCACGTCTACATAAACATGCAGTAATTTCGCGCTTCCGCCCTTGACCGACATGGCGCGGTTGATTACGTCCGCGCAACGGCATTGCGGATAAAACCGCAAATCTTCAATGCAGTCCTTATCTAAAGATATTACGTCTTTAAATAAAAATGCGCCGGGAATTGTGTCCCGGCGCAGTGATTGCTTATTTCAGCGTGGCGACCACCTTCCAATCGCCTTGCGTGGCGTTCAGGCCGCTTTCCGTAATGTTGCAATTTCTGTGGGGGTTGGGGGCTTACATAGTAACTTGACACCGACATTTTCACGTTACGTCTTGTAATCCGGCGCAGAATTTGCTATACTGTCCCTAAGAGTATGAGGGGTGGTGGCGGAACATGCGGACAGTCATTATCACGGACGCGAAATATCGGGCTTCTCTGGCGGCCATCCGGGTATTAGGGCGCGCCGGATACCGGGTCGTCGTGGCGCAGACGCGCGCCGACTGCCCGTGGACACCTCCGGCGTTTGTGTCGCGCTACGTCGCCGAAAGTCACTGGCTACCCGGCGCGGCCTCCGATTTGAACTACGCCGAGTATCTGCTGGCACTGCTGGAACGCTACGACACGCCCGTGCTGTTCTGCGCGGGTGCCGCGACACTCAACGCCGTCTCGTGGCAGAGGGAACGCTTCCGGACGCTCTGCCGCTTTCTGGTAGCGTCGCCGGGGTCACTCGACGCGCTCAACGACAAGGAGGCCGTACACCGCCGCTGTATCGAACTCGGGATTCCGGTACCGTTCGAGTATCAGGGCGCGCCGGACAGTTACCCGGTCGTCGTGAAGCCGCACTGCGGCGAGAAGTTCGGCCTCAAGGCCGCCGAGCGCTACCGGATTGCCCACAACGAAAAAGAGTGGCAGTTAGCCGTATCGGACATGAGCGAATACGACGCCGCCCCGCTGGTGCAGGAGTACATACACGGCGACGCTATCGGCGCGAGTGTGCTAATGGGAAAGGACGGCGCGTTACTGGGGGCGCTGTGCCACCGCCGTATACGGGAGTACCCCATATCCGGGGGACCCTCCGCCTGCTGTGAGAGTATCTACGACGACGCGCTTGTGGAACAGGCACACCGTTTGCTAAAGTCGTTCGGCTTTCAGGGGCTTGCGATGGTCGAATTCAAGGGCGGGCGCGTGCTGGAAGTCAATCCGCGAATCTGGGGAAGTTTCCCGCTGACGGCTTGCGTACGCAGTCCGCTGGCGTTACGCTATGTGCAGGCGGCCTACGGCACCCCCGCCCCCTACGCCCCCCACGACTACCGGAGCGGCGTCCGTATGCGGTTCGCACTCAACGACACCGCCGCCATGTTCAGTCTGTTGCGGCACGGGCGGCTCCGGGAGTTTTTCGCGGCGATTCCGGACTGCTTCTTCGCGCAGGAGGCCATAGCCAGTTGGCGCGACCCCCTGCCGATGTTCCGCTATCTCCGGAACGCGCTTCTGACGCCGCGCGGGTGAACAAAGGAGACTTTCCATGGAAATCCGCCTTGACATGCACATCCATTCCGAACACTCCCCGGACGGCTCCATGCCGCTTCCGGAAATCGCGCGGCGCGCGGAGGCGGCCGGACTGCACGGCGTGGCGGTCTGCGACCATGACCGCGTTTTACCCGACGCCGCCGGGTGTCCGGGACTGCTACTGATTCCGGGCGTGGAGGTCTCCACGGACGCCGGACACCTGCTGGGATGGTTCGTGACGGAACCCGTGGCGGCGCGGACACTCCCCGAGGCCGTCGCGGAGATTCACGCGCAGGGCGGAATCGCCGTGCTTGCGCACCCGTTCGAGCATACCACAAGCCCCGTACGCGCCGAAACGGCGTCGGCGTACGTGGACGGTATCGAGGTCTGGAACAGCCGCGCCGAGCGCAAAAACCGCCGCGCCAACGCCATGGCGGCGGAGTTCGCGGCGTCGCACAATTTGCGCGGCTTCGCGGGGAGTGACGCCCACACCCCCGCCGAAATCGGCAACGGCGTCACGGTCGTTGACGCCGACGCGCTGACACTCGACGCCGTAAAGGCGGCGTTGCTGTCGGGCAATGTCCGGACGGAGGGACGCCGGAGCAAGGCCGTCTGGGCGGCCGTCAGTCAGTACACGCGCCGGAGAAAGTGTAAGGCGGGTCTGCTTTCCTATTGCAAATGGGCGGCGTTTGCCGTAAAATGTGTGTTTGAAGATTTATTCCGGCCTTGACGCCGGACAGCACATGAGGAGTGAAAGAGATGTCCTTGATAGTCAAGGCGGGGAAGGCGGGGAAGCGCTTCCTGAAGTCCGCGCACGTTCTCCCGGAGGAAGTCCCGCACATCAGTTACACGCGCCGTATCGAGCGCGTCAGGACGCCGGAACGTATCTGCGCCATGACCTTTGACGACGGCCCTATGAACCTGCCCGCCGCGCCCGACCAGTTCCACGGGCGCGCGCTCACCGATTTAATATTGGACGCCCTCGCCGAGTTCGGCGCGAAAGGCACCTTTGACGTTATCGGCGACACCGCCATGAACTACCCCGACAAGCCCGGCCGGGAGGGTTCCGCCGCGTGGGGCGGCATACGCTTCGACCACTACCCCGACATCTATCAGGACACCAGCGGCGGAGCCGTCCACAATGACCGCCTCATAAGGCGCATGCTCGACGAAGGACACCAAATCACGAACCACGGCTATCGGCACGTCCTATTCGGGAAAAAGCCGTTTGTCTACGGAAAACGCGTGCATTACGGCTCCATTCACAGCGCCGTCGGCGACTTGCGCCGCCTTGACCTCTGGATGAAGGAACATTACCAGTACGACATTACCATGGGACGCCCCCCTCACTACGTCGACGGCCTCAGCGGCGGCTTCACGAGTTACGACGTTTACGACCGCATGGGATACCAGTATCTGGCGGCGTCGTTCGACGGCGGCGGCTGGCTTCCGTCCGGGAAACGCGGGCAGGAGGCCTTGGAGGCCGAAATTCTGGCCATGACAAACCCCGTCCGCGACGCGCTGTTGCAAGACCCCGACTTCTTCTGCGGACAGATTATCTTCCAGAAAGACGGCTACAACATGTCGCGCCGAACCCCTGTCGCGTGGGGACTGCCCCTGCAACTCGAAATTCTGCACCAGTACGGATACCGCGTCGTGACCGTCGCCGAACTTATGGAGGAATGCCCGTTTTTGGATGTCGGGCGGGAAAATCCGCTGTTCGGGAAAATGGCGCGTCTGGCGGCGCGGCGCGGCGTTGCCTACTCCGATAACCGCCTGCGGCTCGAGAACCACATGAACATGGGAGAGCTCGCCATGCTGTTGGCACCCAAGGACGAGGCCATAGAACTGCGCTGGGCGCGTATGCGGCGCGACAAGCGGCGCGTACACCCCTATTACGGCGCTATGGCGTGGTGCAAGCGGGAGCGCATCCTGCCGCGTGACGCGAACCCCGACGCGCTTGTGACGGAACTGCCGGACGGCATTTTCGACGAGACCAAGACCTTTACGCGCCGCGCCGTCTATGAGGCGTTCCGCGAGGACTGGCTGAAGCAGACCGAATTTCAGGAGGCGGAGATACAGCGCGTTCAGGAACAGTTGCACGGATGGTCGGTGCCGTCGAACGCGCCGCAAATTCCGGACGATATGCCGGGGGAGACAGGCGGGACGCCGGAAGCCGTCGAAGTGCCGGAAACTGTCACGGAACTGGAACCCGTGGCGGAAGTTGTCGCGGAACCCGAACCCGTGCCGGAAACTGTCACGGAACCGGAACCCGTGGCGGAAACTGTCGCGGAAACGGAAATTGTGGCGGAAGTTGTCGCGGAAACGGAAACTGTGCCGGAAACTGTCACGGAACCGGAAATTGTGCCGGAACCTGTCGCGGAACCGGAACCCGTGCCGGAAGCTGTCACGGAACCCGAACCCGTGGCGGAAATTGTCGCGGAACCGGAAATTGTGCCGGAAGTTGTCACGGAACCGGAACCCATGCCGGAAGTTGTCACGGAACCGGAACCCATGCCGGAAGCTGTCGCGGAACCGGAAACTGTGGCGGAACCTGTCACGGAAATAGAGGCGTCGTATGTACACGCTCTGGAGGCGGTCTACACGGAGGATAACGGGGACACACATAAAATCCGCAATCTGCCCCATGTGAGCGAAATTCCGCAAGTGGACAGCATTCCGCAAATTGTCGAAAAGCCCCTTACTCTTGACGACCTTTTCCCGCCCGGGGAAGATGTATAAGGCACATAGAAAGGAAATTTCATGCGGCTGGAACTCGAACATTTTACCATTGACGGCGCGTACGGCTGGCGTCAGGACTGGTTTCCAAGCTGGTTTATGCGTCTGGGCGGCTGCGCGGCCGTCACCGCCTGCGATTCATGCGTATACTTCGCGCTCCGATTCGGGCGGCGGGACTTGATTCCCTTCGACCCCGCGCAAATCACGCGACAAAATTACCTCCGCCTCTCCGAACGCGTCAAGCCGTTCCTGCACCCGCGCATTACGGGCATTGACCGCCTCGAAATCTATCAGGACGGGTTCGGGCGCTATCTCAAAAATATTGGCGCGTCGCCGCTGTGCGTCGACGCACTCCCCGGCGACACACCCTATCTCAAAGCCGCCGCCGCCGTCCGTCGGCAGATACAGACACAGTACCCCATACCGTTTCTGTTACTGCGGCACCAGTCCCCGGAGTTCGACAACTACGAGTGGCACTGGTTCCTCCTCATGGGCTACGACGAACTCCCGGGCAGGTTCCTTGTGCGGGCTGTGACGTACGGCGCGGCGCGCTGGCTCGACTTTCAGAAGCTGTGGGACACCGGAAAACAGCAAAAGGGCGGCATGATTTTGTTTTCCATGCCAAAACCGGAAGCCGAATAACGAACGCCCTCCCAAAGCGGGAGGGCGTAACCGTTATCGTTCCAGCAGAGGCCGGGACACTTTCCGGTTGAAGAAGTCAATCAGCGGCCCCGTGAAGAACGCGGTGATGATAGTGCCGGCACCAATCATCCCGGCGGGGCGGAACCCCAACAGCGCGAAGCCCAGTACCACACATAACAAGTCCGTGGCAATCCGGAGGAAGCGGAACGGAAAACGGGTGCGCCTGTCGAGTGTCAGCGCCCAGACATCGTACGTCGACACGCCCAAGTCGGAGGTAATGTACAGCGACCCGGCGAGGCACAAAAACGGAATCGCCACCAACAGCATGACCAGCCGCGCAACAATCGACGGGTTCGGGAACAGGAACTCGAAAAAGGCCTGCGCGTACTGCGCCACGTAGCCCAGAAACAGCATGTTGACCACGGTTCCGAGGCCGATGTAGTGCCGGTCGACGACGAACATGCCCGCCAAAAGCACGGCGTTCAGAATCGTGTAGAGCGTCCCGAAGGACAGCGGCACCACGGAATCCAGCCCCGCGCACAGCACTTGAAACGGGTCAACGCCCATGCGCGACACCTTGAACAGCCCCACCAGAACGCCGTTGAGCAGTACCCCGCTCACCGTCATGACAATGCGGCGCTTCATTTTCGGTTCGGACAGCTTTTCTTTCACGAAACATCCCTCTTTATCGTCTCCCGCGCCGGAACAGGCGCGGAATGTTGTCAATGACCGTGTAGAAAACCGGGGTGAACAACAGCGTGACGACCGTCGAAATTATCATACCGCTCATCATGGTCACGCCCATGTCGCTTATCATCTCGTTGGTGTCGCCGACGCCTAACGCCATGGGTACCATCGCAAGCACGGTTGTAAGCGTGGTCATGAGAACCGGGCGGACGCGCAGCGGGCAGGCGTGCAAAATGGCGTCCTCGCGCTCCTCGCCCTCGCGGCGGCGGATGTTGATGTAGTCCACAAGGATAATCGAACTGTTGACGACAGTCCCCGCTAACATAATCAGCGAAACAAGCGAAATCATCGAGATATCTTTCCCGGTCAGCGGGAGCGCGAACAGCGCCCCCGAAAACGCCACCGGAAGAATTAACATCACAATCACGGGCATGAGGAACGATTCAAACTGCGCGGCCAGCACGAAGTACACCAGTCCCAGCGCGACGGCCAGCGCAAGCAACAGGTCGCCGAAACTCTCCATCATGTCCTCGTAACTCCCGGCGGTCTCGGCGGAGTAGCCGCGGGGCATGTCGAACGCCGACAAAATTTCCTGAATTTGCATGGTAATCGCCGTGGCGTTGCCGCTGTGGGTGTCGCCGGAGACGGTCACCTGCCGGGACTGGTTCGCCCGCGCGATACTCTGCGGCGCCTGCGCAACGTTCACATTCGCCACGGCCGACAGCGCCACCGTGCCGCCGAACGCCGTGGTAACGGGCATGGTACGCAGCGCGTCAAGGCTTCTGGACGCCGCCCCGTCGCCCTTAATCACGACGTTGATTTCCGTATTGTTGATAGTGACTTTCGTCGCGGTCGCGCCGGAGAGTTCCGCGCGGACGGCCGCCCCGATTTGCGCCGCCGTCAAGCCGTACTGTGAGGCCGCCTGACGGTTAATCGTCACTTCCACTTGTGGGACGCGTTCCGACACGGAGCTTTTCACGTCCACGGCGTCGGGCAGTTGCGCGATTTTCGCGGCCAGTTCGTCCGCCAGAAGCGCCAATGTGCCGTAGTCCTCGCCGGACAGTTCCACGTTAATGTCCGCACTGCTGGACATGCTCATCTGCTGGGACGCCGTGACCGTGATTTCGCACCCGGCGATATCGTTCATGCAGTCGCGCAAGTCCTCGGCGATTTCCATGGCGCTCCGCTCGCGCAGAGCCTTCTTGACAAGGTTGACGCCTATCGTGATATCCCCCGACGACATCATGGAAGTCATGCCCGAACCCCCGGCCACCATATAGTATACGTTCTCCATTTCGTCGCCGGAGACCTCGCGCTGTACCACGGCCGTGACCTGTTCGGCAATGTCTGCGGCCTCCTCCGTGCTGGAACCAATCGGGAGTGACACGGCAATGTTGATTTCCCCTTGGTCCATGTCGGGAATGAGTACCATATTTGTGCTGGCACAGGCAATCGTGAACAGCGCCACCAGCGCCCCGCAGACAAGCATACCCTGTCCGGGGTGGTAGGTGAAGTGGGACAGAATCTTCATGTAGCCGTTGTAGAGCGCCACGGAAACATGTCCGAACGTCCCCGGACGCTTCGACACGTCGAGTGTACCGCGCCGCGCCTTGGCCTCGTCGAGCATCATGTAGCACAACAGCGGCACCCATGTCAGCGCGATAACGAGTGACGACAGAATCAGAAACGCGATGGTCAGGCAGAAGTCTTTGAACATCATGCCCGCCATGCCCGTTGTCAGACCCAGCGGCAGGAACACCGCGACAGTCGTCAGCGTCGACGCCACGACCGACCCCGTGACTTCCGCCGTACCCTCTACGCACGCCGTCATACGGTCGTTGCCGTCCGACGCGAAACGGTAGATATTTTCAAGAACCACTATCGAGTTATCGACAATCATGCCAACGCCCATTGCGATTCCGCCAAGGCTCATCATGTTCATGGTGAGGTCGAAAACGTTCATGAGTACGAACACCGTCAGAATGCAGACGGGCATGGAGATAGCGATTGTCAGCGTGGGGCCGAAACGCCGCAGAAACAGAAATACAACGACCGCCGCCAGTGCCACGCCCAGCGCGATATTCTGTAACGCCGAGTTCACGGCCTGATTGATATACTCCACCGCGCTGTAGGCCATGTAATAGCGCAGTCCGGGATTTTCGGCGGCCAGTTCCGCCAAGCGGTCTTCGACGCGTTGCGACGCCTTCGCCTCGTTCGCGCCCGACTGCTTCGAGACCAGCAGAATAATACATTCCTGCCCGCCCATTTTGGCCTGTGTGTCGCGGTCTTTGTCTTCGAGCGTCACGGACGCGACCTCGCCCAAGCGGACGGAACCGCCCGTCGGCAGGGGTATCAGCGTGTTTCGCACGTCGTCGACGCCCGTATATTTCGCGTCCGTCGAGACGGTCAAGGTCTTTTTGCCGTTGTGGACATCGCCGCCGGGGTACAGCAAGTTCTCCGCCGAGAGAATCTGCGACAGGTAGTTATTGCTCAATCCGTAGCCTTGGGCGCGGGAGGCGTCCAGCCGTACATAAATTTCCTGTTCCGCGCCGCCGTAGGCCGTTACGGACGCGATACCGTCGATACGTTCCAGCGCGGGCGTCACCACGTCGTCGGAGAGGGACTGCAACTGGTTCAGGTCGTTGCCCATCAGCGCCACAACCGCCGTCGGCATTAACGCGCCGATGTCCATATTCAGGATAATGGGCTTTGTGGCGTCCTCGGGCAGTGTAATCATGTCGAACTGTTCGCGCAGACGCGTGGCGGCAATATCCAAATTGGTGCCGTCGACATAGGTCACGATAACCGTACTGGAACCGTCGCCGGACGTGGACGAGACCTCCTTCACGCCCGACACCGACAGCGCCGCGCTTTCGAGCGGCTTCGTGACGAGTTCCTCCATGTCGGTGGGGTTCGCGCCGTTGTAGTAGCACATGACCGCCGCCATGGGCGCTTCCATGTCCGGCAGGAGCGACATTTGCAACCGCGTCGTGAACAGCAGGCCGAATATCGTCAGCATGACAACGGCAAGTATCGTCGTCACGCGGTGGTTGATACAGAATTTCGCCACACTCATACTTATGGCCTCCTTGCGTCACAGGCCGCCGACAATGCGGATGTCCGCGCCGTCCGTGACGTACGTCTGCCCCACGGTTATCAGGTATTCGCCGCCGTCAAGGCCGCTCAGAATTTCCGTGACCCCGGTTCCCGTCATGCCCGTGCTGACTTCCACGTACTTTGCGCGGCTCCCCACGGCAATGTAAACGTACTGCGTATCGCCGTTTGTCAGAATCGCCTCCGACGGCACCACAATCGCGTTGTTGACGCGGTCTGTGTGGAAGGTCACGTCTGCGAACATGCCCGTAAGCAAGTCCCCGGCGGGGTCGGTGAGTGTCAGTGTGACCGTGTAGAGCCGCGTCTGCGCGTTGGCGGCGCGTTCGACGGAACGGATAACCGCTGTCATGTTGCGGTCAAGGGCGCTGATGTACACGTCCGCGCCGTCGCCCGTTTTGAGCTTGGGAACCAGCGCCTCGGAGACCGACGCCGTTACTTTCATGTCGGATTCGCCGTTAATCACCGCCACGGGCATGGCGTTCGATACGTAACTGTTTTCGACGGCGTTAAACGTGACCAGCGTCCCGCTGATGGGCGCAATCACGTTGCCTTGGTCGTCCACGTCCTCAAGGACGGAATCTAACTGTTGTACGCCGGAACGGGCGTTTTCGATACCCGCTTCCAGTTGCGCTAATGTGGAAGAACGCGTACTCTGCAACTGGCTGACGCTTAATTTCGCGTTGTCGCGCTGTAGCTCCAACTGCGTCAGGTTGAATTTGGCCTGCTCGATTTGCGCGCGCATTTGCTCCACGGAGAAGCGCGAGGACTCGATTTGTGTCTGCAACTGCTCAACGGAGTAATTGGACTGCTGAATCTGCGCCCGCAACTGCTCAATAGAGTATTTGGACTGCTGAATCTGCGCCCGGGAACTGTTCAATTGCGCTTGGGTGTTGGTCAACTGCGCCTGCAACTGGTCGCGGCCAAAGGCGGCTTGGTCGGCCTGAATCTTGGCGTTGTCGAGTTCCATCTGCGACGCCGCGCCCACCTGCAAGAGCGCTTCCGTGTCGCTGACGTTCTTCTGGGCGAGTGCGATTTGCGGCTCTAATAGTGCAATCTGCTTTTCGAGTACGGGGATTTGTGCCTCTCCGGCGGCTAACTGTTCCTCGGCCGCCTGAATCTGCTGCTGCACGACGGGAATCTGCGCCTCCTGCACGGCGATTTGGTTCCGCAAGACCGGAATCTGGGCTTCCTGTACGGCAATCTGCTTCTCGGTCACGGGTATCTGCTGTTCGTTGACCGCAATCTGTTTCCGCGTGACCTCAATCTGTTCTTCGGCCACGGAGACGTTTTTCTCGGCGACTGCTATTTGCTGGTCGAATAGCGCCTTCTGGTCGTTGTAGCTCTGTATGGCCGCCTCATAGCTGATTTGGGAGGCGCTGTACTGCGACAGCGTGCTTGCAAGGTCGAGTTTACATAAAACGTCGCCCCTCTGCACACTGTCCCCGGCGTCCTTGTAGACGGCGGTACACTTCGCCGAAATGCCGACCATGATTGTGGCCTCGTCCTCGGCGACAACGCGCCCGGAAACCTTATTTTCGGTGGAAATGTTCTCGGCCGCGACGCGTTGCACCTGCACGGCCGTCCCGAACGCCTCCGGGGCGGTGGTCTCGGACTGCGCGTCGGCGTCCGGCTGGCTGTTCTGTTTTGCGTCCCGGCGACTGCCGCAGGCGTTCAGGGACACGGAGAGTAGCGCGGCGGAGAGTATCGCCGCCACGGCGCGAGGTTTTTTCATAAAGGCCTCCATTAATTGAGTATGCCCGTCTGCACCGCCCAACAGTAATTGTTATACGACGAAAACAGGTTGTTGGCGGCGGTTCGTACGGCCTCTTCCTTTTCGCTGAGCGCGTCCTTCGCGGTCAGAAGCGTGTTCTGGGAGATGTTCCCCTGCTTGTGCTGTAGTTCCTTGGCCTGATATTCGAGCTTCTGCGCCTCCAGCGCCGCCTTGGACGCGTTCCAGACCTGATAATAATCGTGTACCTGTTCGGCCAGCGTGCGGAACTTCAGCTCATAGCCGCGCACCGTGACATTATACGTGTCCTGCGCGGCCGTCCATGTGTGCCGCGCCATTTGATAGGACGTGTTGCTCTCGTTGTAGCGGTACTGTTCCCCGCTGGCAAGGAACGTCTCGCGGGCGTCCTGCAACGTCCGGGCGGCCGCGTAAAGTTCGTAACTCTTTTCGTGCGCGGTACTGAAATCGCGTTCGGTGTCGAGCGCGGCTATCTGCGCCTCCGACACGCCCGGCAACTCGCCGAGTACGATTTCCCCCGTCAAACTCGCCCCTAACATGTTCTCTAATTGCATTTTGTAGGTACGCATATTCATTTCCAGCGTCTGCATACCGCTTAATAACGCCGTGCGGCCGGACTTCGCCTGATTCAGCGTCAGCGCGGAAATCTGTCCGAGGTTGAAACGCAGTTCCAGCTCTTCCACGGTGCGGTTGACGGAATCCAGTTGCCGACTTAACGCGGTATGCTGGTCGCGCATGGCGATTAACGCAATGTATAACGTCTCCGCGCCCATGACGACCTGATTCATGGCGTTGTCCAACTGCTCTATGGCGTCGCGGCTGTTGCGGCTGGTCTTGCCGTCGCGCAAGTCCTTGAACGTCGCGTAGAGGCTGTTATACTGCGATTCCAGAGAAGCGATTGCGAACCCCTGCGCCACGGGTTCCCCGACTGCAAAGCCCAACATTTCTTCTTGTGCCGAAATGCCCTGAAGCGCCTTTAGAATGTCGTCCTGTGACTTCTCGTAGTCGATGTTCTCCAGTCCGGTGAGGCTCTCGCGCATGGCGCGGACGGTCATGTTATCCTCGCGGGCGCGTCCCTCCACCTGCTCAAACGTGATTTCGGAAAGCGCTTTTGTCTGTTCCAGCGCGCCCCCGGCGATACGTTCCCGCTTTTCGATGTCCCGCTGTTCGGCCTTGGTGAGTTTGCGTTCCGGACGCTCCCCGCCGTCGTCGGAGCCGGCCACGGTCGACGCTTCCGGCAAATCCTCCGGACTGGGTTCCGGCGTCGCTTCCGGCTCCGGCTCCGGTTCGGGTACCGATGACGGGATGATGTCCCCGATTTCGTCCGGGGCGGGATTGCCGGATGTTTCCGGCTCCGTGACCGGCTCCCCGTCCGGCGCGTAAATCTCCCCGGACGCGTCCGGCGGGGAAATCTCCCCGGACATGTCCGGCACGTAAATTTCCCCGGACATGTCCGGGGCGGGTTCGCTAATCGCCTTCCCCGGCATGTCGGACGCCTCCGGCGGCGGCGCGTCCTCCTCCGCGAATACCGACAGCGCCGCCACGCTGACCGACACCGCCAGAAACAGGGCAAGCATTTGTTTTCCGTTCACAGACTGCCTCCTTCCGGGAAATCGTCACGCGACAACGCCGCCTCCGTGTAACTGCCCCGCCGCAGAATGTCCAGCGCGTCTATGAGTTCTTCGCGGCGTCCGGGTTCCTGTTCCGGGGCGCTCAGGCCGTCCATTATCACGCTCAACAGGCACATTCCCGTCATACAGCACACCTCCGAGAGAAAACGCGTGTCCTGTCGGCGGAACGGGCTTTTGTCGATTTCCTCTAACAATTCTCCGATGATTTTGTCCTTTTCGGCGTAGTGTCCGCGTCCGAGAGATTCCAAGTCCATGCCGGGGTTGACCCGCACCAGCGCCATACAGCGCTCAAAGACCGTCCTCCCGCGCCGCTGTTCCGACACGAAACGGTCGTAGCTCATCAGCGCCGACCGGAACAGGTTCCCCTCCGACGCCCGCAACACCTCCCGGTAGCGCTCCGACAACTGTTCGTGTATCCGCGACATGAGATAATGGAACAGGTCGCTCTTGTCCTCGAAATACTGGTAGAAGCTCCCGCGCGGAATCCCCGCCCCCCGTATGATACGGTTAATCGAGGCGTTGGCAAAGGAAACGGTCGTGAACTCATCCCACGCGGCATTGATAACGCGTGTGCGTTTCTCCTCCGGCAGACGGAGAAACGTTT
The DNA here is from genome assembly GCA_017526785.1 of Oscillibacter sp. Classification (GTDB taxonomy): domain Bacteria; phylum Bacillota; class Clostridia; order Oscillospirales; family Oscillospiraceae; genus Oscillibacter. The sequence continues at coordinate 36,233 of JAFXQV010000020.1, forward strand.
CTTTGCACATGCAACCACTCCTTTCCGACAAAATATGACAAACTGTCATATTGTGACAAACTGTCGTGTATTATATACAGACGCCCCCGCCCTGTCAAGAGGCAATCACAAAAAGCAGCACTGACGAGAGAAAAAATCAGACAAGGCTAAAACCCACGAACAGGTTACCCGTGAAATGGGCGGCGGAGACTGGGACGAAAACGTGGAGCAGCTCGCGGACGAAATGACGAAGCTGTCGGAAGCCGGAGTAGTCCCCACAAATTTGGACGCCGACGAAGACGACGGCGAAGGAGATGATGATAATGCCGGGGAATGACGGCAGGGCGTTCGTCGTGGAACGCCAACAGGAACGGATGGAAATTACCCTTTACGGGGAGATTGTCGAACGGCGACCGGAAGACTGGACAGGGAAGGCCGAAGAAGGGAGCGGGAACGCCTTCAGGCTATTGACAAGGTCGCGGAGTTCTGCCCGCCCGAAATCGTACAGGAAGCGAAGTACGGCGAAAAAGCCTGTTCCGCTCAGGAAATGCTTTTCCGCGCGGCGGAAAGGGAAAAGGAACAGGGACAGAAATTTCTCGCTGACCTGACCGCCGACACGCGGGCGTCCGCCGTACAGGATGTGACGGCGGAACCCGGCGCGGCGGAGCCGGACGACACCGACATAGCAAACGTGGAGGCGAGCGCGAAAGCCGCCGTAGCGCGGTATATGCGGGCAAAGGGAGTCGCGATGAAATGAGACAGGAACTTGTGAGCGTATTCGGAACGTCGTCGGTAGACAACCTGATTGCGAAGCTGACGCCAACGGCGGAGACGTTCGGCGTTAAGGTCAAGGCCGGAGAGGGCGAACTGGCGCGTGGAACGGTGTTAGCCGCAACCAGCGCCGGAACCTATGAGGTTCTCGGCCAACGGCGGGACGGCAGACGATGAGGAGCCGCCCGATTTGAGCGCGGAGGAACCTGTTTCGTGAGTGCGGAGGAATGGCCGTCTGTGGACTGGCAAGCGGAAATCTGGGAAGAATCCGGGGACTTCAAGGACGCTGTGAACGCGGACATTTCCGGCGTGTTCCTCAACGAGAGACTTACGAAAATATCCCCGTCGTACTGAACGGAACCCGTCAGATGAACCGTTTCCTTGCCAAGAAAGACCCGGGCACCCCACGGAAGACCACGGACAAGGGGCTTTATCTCGCCGGATTTTACTTGAAAGTGGTAAAATCTGGCGTTTTCGCCCCATTCTGTTCCAGCTTTTGAAATCTGTTGTGAAAGTGCCGTCAGGGAAATGATATGCGGGACTGTCCATGAAAGCGGGCGTTCGCGATTTGCGGGAATACCGTCAACCTTGCCGAAAAAATCATTCCCGACAGGATACAACACCTGTCGGGAATTTTGGGAACGTGGTCCGAGTGGCGGGATTTGAACCCACGGCCTCTTGGTCCCGAACCAAGCGCGCTACCAACTGCGCTACACCCGGTCAACGGACACTTTCTCTATTATACAGACTTTCCCCAAAATGTCAAGCCCTAAATTCGGCGTACACGGAAAAATTTTCACCCGTGTGGAAACGCCGTCCAAAACGCCGCGCCCGGCCGAATTTCGTATGTTTTGCGTAAAATTTGCGGCTGTTTTTCGGGGACTTTCCGGTGCTGTCCGGGTATTCTATACTTGTCAGGAAACGACAGTGAGCAATGCCTGACGATGACAGGCAGGGAACCGCTCTCAAAGCGGCTCCCTCGAAACAAAAGGAGTGATAATCTATGAAGAAAAAGGGATTGGCGGCTTTGCTTTTAATTTCGGCGCTGACGCTTTCCGCGCTGATTCCCTCCGCGTTCGCGGCGAAGCCCACACCCGACGGTGCTGCGGAGACGGTGGCACGGGAGACGCAAAAGGAACAGCGGCACGGCAAGCGCGGTGGCGAAAAGGTCGCCGAACCGGAAAACGCCATCGGCAAGGACGCCGCGAAAGCGAAAGCGTTCGCCGACGCGGGCGTGACGGCGGAGCAGGCGGGCAAGGTCAAGACCCGTGTTTCCCAGCTTGACGACGGCACGGTGATTTATAAAGTGGGCTTCACCTGCGACGGCACGCGCTACTCATATCAAATCAACGCGGTAACGGGCGCGGTGATTGACAAGAGCGCCGGGGACGCGACGGAATCCAACAGAGACGGCAAGAAGAACGGCGAAAAGACCGCCGAACCGGAAAACGCCATCGGCAAGGACGCCGCGAAAGCGAAAGCGTTCGCCGACGCGGGCGTGACGGCGGAACAGGCGGGCAAGGTCAAGACCCGCGTTTCCCAGCTTGACGACGGCACGGTGATTTACAAAGTGGGCTTCACCTGCGACGGCACGCGCTACTCGTATCAAATCAACGCGGTCACGGGCGCGGTGATTGACAAGAGCGCCGGGGACGCGACGGAATCCAACAGACACGGCAAGAAGAACGGCGAAAAGGTCGCCGAACCGGAAAACGCCATCGGCAAGGACGCCGCGAAAGCGAAAGCGTTCGCCGACGCGGGCGTGACGGCGGAACAGGCGGGCAAGGTCAAAACCCGCGTTTCCCAGCTTGACGACGGCACGGTGATTTACAAAGTGGGCTTCACCTGCGACGGCACGCGCTACTCGTATCAAATCAACGCGGTAACGGGTACGGTCATTGACAAGAGTACCAAGACCGTGACGGAGGATGTCGCGTCGGAATCCCGTGGGCATGGCAAGCGCGGCAAGTCTTCCAAAACAACAACCGCAACAATTACAGAATCCGCGCTTTCCGCTGTGTAATCAGCAATGCGTCGAAAGTCCGCTGGCCTTGGAGACAAGCCAGCGGGCTTTTCTTCGCGAGAAAGTAGAGGATTTCGTGTATTTTGCGTAAAATTCGCGGCTGTTCTTCGGAGACTTTCCCCGTCTGTTCTGCTATTCTTAGCGTGTCAGGAGGCACACGAGGTAATCGCCCCTGCAACCCAATATGATAAAACCACAGACTTACAAAGATAAGGAGAATACAGCCATGAAAAAGTTCACTTGCAAGCATGCCGCCGCCGCTGTCGCGGCTCTGATGGTTCTGAACGCCTCCGCCTTCGCGGAAGCCAAATGGACGCCCAGCACGGCGAACATCTCCAGCGCGGTGGCCGTGTCCGCCGCCGTCAGCACCGCGAAAGCGAGCAGTTCCGTCAGCGTCCCGGCCAGTTCCGCCACGCTCACTTTCTCCAACAGTGGTATTACCGCCTCCGGCGGCGAGACCGGTTACAAGATTGAGGGAACCGACCTGACAATTCAGGAAGCGGGGGTTTACGAAATTACCGGCTCCTGTACGCAAGGGACAATTAAAGTCAAGAAAGGCGTCACGGGCGTTACTCTGATTTTGAAAGACCTGTCTCTTACCTCCGCGTACGGCGCGCCCCTTTCCATTAACAAAGAAGCCTCCGCCACTGTGTACGCGGAAGGGACTGTAACCCTGACGGACAAGGAGAACCCCGCCGACGAGGATTCTTCGGACGAGACTGTGGCGGACGCGTTCGACGGCGCGGCGCTGAAAGTGAAGTCCGGCGCGTCGCTGACGATTACCGGGAACGGCACCCTGAACGCGGACGGCTCCGCCTGCAAGAACGCCGTCAAGGGCGCGGCGCTGTCCAAGATTACCGTGACGGGCGCTGTGACCGTGAACGCGAAAGCCGCCAACCACGGCATTGCCAGCGACAACGCGGTAGTGATTGAGGGCGGCGTGGTGAACGTCACGGCCGGGGACGACGGCATCAAAGCCGAGCCGGACGAGGACGACGCGGACTCCGCCGGAACCGTTACTATCAGCGGCGGCGTTGTCAACGTGGACGCTCAGGACGACGCCATTCACGGCAGCGGCGCGGTGACGGTCAGCGGCGGAACCCTGACAGTAAAAGCGGGGGGCGACGCTTTCCACTCCGACCGGGATTTGACTATCGGAACGCAAGGCGGGAACGGTCCTGACATCACCGTGACGGGATGTTACGAGGGCTTCGAGGGTGCGCGTGTGATTCTCAACAGCGGCAACGGCGTAATTACCGCCTCCGACGACGGGGTGAACGCCGCCACGGATTTGAGTGTCAGCGAGATTTCTGTCACTATCAACGGCGGGACATGGAAAGTAGACGCCGGCGGAGACGGCCTTGACGCTGGCGGTGATTCCCAGAACAACTCCGGCGGAAATATCGTCGTCAACGGCGGCGTGACGGAAGTGTACGGCTCTGCCAATAGCGGCAACGGGGCGCTTGATTACGACGGAACTTGCGCTTATAATGGCGGTACGCTTCTGACGGTGGGCATGAGCGGCATGGCGCAGGGCGCGTCCAGCGGGACATATGTAATGTTCGGCGCGGCGGGCGGCGGCATGATGGGTCAGCCGGGTCAGATGGGCGGCATGTCCGGCCAGATGGGCGGCATGAATCAGAACGGCGGTATGCCCGGCCAGATGGGCGGCATGAACCAGAGTGGCGGCATGTCCGGCCAGATGGGCGGCATGAATCAGAACGGCGGCATGCCCGGCCAGATGGGCGGCATGCCCAGCCAGATGGGCGGCATGAACCAGAGTGGCGGCATGTCTGGCCAGATGGGCGGCATGAATCAAAGTGGCGAAATGCAACAAACGACAGGCGTGGGCGGCGTGTCTATTAGCAAGGGAAGCGACATTACGATTAAGGACAGCAGTGGGAACGTCATTTACTCCGCCACGGGAACCAAGTCCGCCAACTGTGTGATGTTGTGTGCCGACAGTCTGGTATCCGGTGAAACTTACACGCTGTATGTAAACGGAAGCGCGGCGGCGACCGCCACGGCGGGAACCGGAACGGGCGGCATGATGGGTCAGACCGGACAGATGAATCAGCGGAATAACGAGCAGGAACAGCCTTCGGCGGATAGCGTCACAGCCGTTACGCCGAGTGACACTGAAACTCCGAATCAAGATGAAGCGCCTATGAATCAGGCACCCGTGGACGAAGCGCCCATGAACCAAGCACCCAACGGCGGCATGAATCAAGCCCCTAACGGCGGTATGAATCAGGCACCCGTGGACGAAGCGCCTATGAATCAGGCACCTAACGGCGGTATGAATCAGGCACCCGTGGACGAAGCGCCTATGAATCAAGCCCCCAACGGCGGCATGAATCAGGCACCCGTGGACGAAGCGCCCATGAACCAAGCACCCAACGGCGGTATGAATCAAGCCCCCAACGGCGGTATGAATCAGGCACCCGTGGACGAAGCGCCCATGAACCAAGCACCCAGCGGCGGCATGAACCAAGCCCCTAACGGCGGCATGAATCAGGCACCCAGCGGCGGTATGAATCAAGCCCCCAATGGCGGCATGAATCAGGCACCCAACGGCGGCATGAATCAAGCGCCCAACGGCGGTATGAATCAAGCCCCCAATGGCGGTATGAATCAAGCCCCCAATGGCGGTATGAATCAGGGTTCTATGCGGATAAATGAACAAAATGGAATGTTTCCGTTCCTCTTCGGCTGGATGTGACGCGGCGAAAGCGGACAACGGTAACAGAAAAGCGCGGCGGGGCTTCCATGTCCCGCCGCCTTGCGTCATTTTGAGACGGTCTTTCGTATTACAGCGCCGCGCGGAGCATTTCCAGCGCCTCGCCGATGTCGCCGTCAATGCGGACGGAACGCCCCTCGATATTGTCCGGTACCATTGTCTCCCCGGAATTGACGCAGGCGTAGAACGCCGACGGGTTCTCGTACGTCATGCGCCAGAATGGATACTTGATAATCACCGGGGTGTTGTAGCCCACGCCCAGTTCCAGAAACAGTATCGGGCGTCCCTCGTTCTTGTGCAGGAAGTCACTGTAGCGCCGCGCGGCGGCCTGCCATCCGGCGTCCTCCACGAAAGTGTCGTCCGCGCGGAGATTCAGCGCCACGGGCTTTCCGCAGTGCGGACAGCGCGGAATCAGTTCCGGCGGGACGCGCATGTTTCGCTGTCTCTCGAACATCTCCCGGATAACGCGCTCATTGTCCCATGTCTCCTGCCGGCACGGCTCCGAACACTGGAAAAGGCCGTAGTCGCCCTGCGTGTAGAACAGGCGCTTTTTGTCGAAGCCCGCCTTCTGGAAGCAGTGGTCGACGTTGGTCGTCAGCACAAAGTAATCCTTGTCCCTGAGCAGTTCCAAGAGCGTGTTGTAGACGGGTTTGGGCGGGTTCATGTAGCGGTTGGCCATGATGTAGCGGCTCCAGTACGCCCAATACTCCCCAGCGTCGTGGAACGGGTAGAAGCCGCCCGTACACATATCGCTAAAGCCGTACTTTTCGCCGAAGTCGCGGAACCAGTGCGCGAAGCGTTCCCCGGCGCAGGTGAAGCCCGCCGACGCGGACAACCCCTCCCCCGCGCCGACGACCACGACCTTGACGCCCCGGAACACGTTGGCAAAGCGTTGAATCGCTTCCGGCTCAATGTGCGTGGCTCTCAAACTCATGCGGATTTCCCCCTTTTCGTGCAACAGCGGAACCGGAGAGTATCCGGTTCCGCTGTCGGGTGTCAGTCCGTGACGTAGGGCAGAAGCGCGATTTGACGGGCGCGCTTGATGGCCTCCGTCAACTGCCGCTGGTGCATGGCGCAGGTGCCGGTCGTGCGGCGGGGCAGAATCTTGGAACGTTCCGAGAGGAAGCGCTTCAGTTTGTTGCTGTCCTTGTAGTCAATCTGGGCGCATTTCTCCGCGCAGAACTGGCAAACCTTGCGGCGGCGTCCGCGTCCGCCGGGTCTGCCGCCGGACTTTCCTTCTCTATCGTATGCCATAGGAAGATACTCCTTTCACATCAAAATCAGAACGGGAGGTCGCCGTCGTCGTCGGCGAGTTCCGCGAAGCCGGACGGCGTGGAGTCCGTGCCGGAGGCCGTGTCGGCGGCGGGGGCGTGGCTCGACGATTCCTCAGTGGTTGCCGCCGGAGCCGGACTGGCCGCCGGGGCGGCGTTGTCGTAGCCGCCGCCGTAGGTGGCGGGACTGTAACCGCCGTAACCGGAACCGTAGCCCGCGCCGTTATTGGAGCCATACCCGGAACCCGGGTTGGAGGCGAAGCCGTTGCCGGCACCGTATCCGCCGCCGTACCCGCCGGACGGGTTGCCGTAAGAGGCGTAGCCGGAGGAGCCGTAGCCGGAGCCGTATCCGCCGGACGGAGCGCCGTAACCGGGCGCGCCGCCGTAGCCGCCGTTAAACTCGCCGTTATTATTAGGATTGTCCCGCTTGCTGTCGCCGAAGTAGATGTTGTCGGCGACAATCTCCACGGATGTGCGCTTGTTGCCTTCCCGGTCAGTCCATTCTCTGGTCTGGAGGCGGCCATCCACAATTATCAAGCGCCCCTTAAAAAAGTAGCGGCTGGCAAACTCCGCCGTATTCCGCCACGCGACAACGTCAAAGAAGTCGGCCTGCTTGGTGCCGTCCTGGCTCTTGAAATCCCGGTCTACCGCGATACGCATTGTTGTGACGGCAATGCCCGACTGCGTGCGGCGAAGCTCCGGGTCACGAACCAAGCGCCCCATGATGCTTACCTTGTTTAGCATGAAAAGTTCCCCCTCATTCGCCCTTGCAGACAATCAGGGAACGCATAACGCCCTCTGTAATGCGGAATACGCGGTCGAGTTCCTTGGGGAACTCCGGGGCGCTGGTGAAGGACATCAGAACATAATGACCCTCGTTCTTGAAGTTGATGGGGTAGGCCAGACGCCGCGTCCCCCACTCCTCGACTTCCACGGCGGAGCCGTGCTGCTCGGCAAGGTCGCGGAACTTCGCCACGGTCGCGGCGATACCCTCCTCACCCTGCGCGGGGTCGATGATATACACGACCTCATAGTTGGCGGAAATTTTAGCCATACACTTGCACCTCCTTTTGGACAGATGGCCCTTACGGGTTCGTAAGAGCAAGGATTCCCTGTGTAAACACAAGTTTAGTTATTGTAGCGCCGCGCCGCGCGTTTGTCAAGCGTTTTTTTGACAGATTCCGGCCAACGGAGAGAAAAGGAATTGCGCCACGCCGCGAAAATGTCAAAAAAATACTTGACAACAACTTTTCGGTGTGCTATCCTGAAAGCCTATGTGGGTTCGGAGGCGTTTCCGCCGTCCGCCCCTCAATTTTCACAGAAAGGAGTTAGAACGTCATGCCTACCTTTAATCAGCTCGTCCGGAAGGGACGCGAAAAGACCACCTACAAGTCCACGTCTCCCGCGCTCCAATTCGGCCTGAACACCCTCAAGACCCGTACGACCGACCTGCCCTCCCCGCAGAAACGCGGCGTCTGCACCGCCGTCCGTACCGCGACCCCCAAGAAGCCGAACTCCGCGCTTCGCAAAATCGCCCGTGTGCGCCTGACCAACGGCTATGAAGTCACGGCCTATATCCCCGGCGTGGGACATTCCCTTCAGGAACACTCCGTGGTCATGATTCGCGGCGGCCGTGTCAAGGACTTGCCCGGCGTCCGCTACCACATCATCCGCGGCACGCTCGACACGCAGGGCGTACAGAACCGCATGCAGGGTCGTTCCAAGTACGGCGCGAAGCGTCCCAAGCAGAAGTAATCCCCCGCACATCATCTGAACTGACTATGCCGAAAGGTTTGACATATATTTTATGGGCAAACCCGCTTCGGCGGCATACGGGAGAGGTTTTCCCGCCTCTTTCGAGTACCTGCCCCAGTATGGGGAACAATTTACAGGAATGGAGGGAAGCAACGTGCCAAGAAGAGGGAATGTCCCCAAACGCGAAATCTTACCCGACCCCGTTTACGGCTCCATCCTCGTGACGCGTCTGATTAACAGTGTCATGCTTGATGGCAAGAAGGGCGTCGCCCAGAAGGTCGTCTATGACGCGTTCGACCAAATCCACGACAAGACCGGAAAGGAAGCCGTGGAAGTGTTCAACCAAGCCATGGAGAACGTCATGCCGAGTCTGGAAGTCAAGGCGCGGCGCGTCGGCGGCGCGAACTATCAGGTACCCATGGAAGTCCGCCCGGCACGGCGTACGACTTTGGGTCTCCGCTGGCTGACGGCGTTCGCCCGCTCCCGCGGCGAGCGCACCATGGCCGAGCGCCTCGCCGGAGAGGTCATGGACGCCGCGAACAACACGGGCGGCGCGGTTCGCCGCCGCGACGAAATGCACAAGACCGCAGAGGCCAACAAGGCCTTCGCGCACTTCCGTTGGTAATCGCACTGTTTCCGCGCCCGTGCGGGAACGCCGGACCCCTCGCGGGGAATGAAACAAGACAATGAGAAAAACGTCTCTTGAAAACACCCGCAATATCGGCATTATGGCTCATATCGACGCGGGAAAAACCACGACAACGGAACGCATCCTTTTCTATACCGGCGTCAATTACAAAATCGGCGAGACCCACGACGGCACGGCCACCATGGACTGGATGGCGCAGGAACAGGAGCGCGGCATTACCATTACCTCCGCCGCGACAACCTGCTACTGGTCTGGCAGTAATAACCAGTTCCCGCAGACCCGGATTAACATCATTGACACGCCCGGACACGTCGACTTTACCGTGGAAGTCGAGCGCTCTTTGCGCGTGCTGGACGGCTCTGTGACGGTGCTGTGTGCCAAGGGCGGCGTGGAGCCGCAGTCCGAAACCGTCTGGCGTCAGGCTGACACCTACCGCGTACCCCGCATGATTTACGTCAACAAAATGGATATCATGGGCGCGGACTTCTACAACGTCCTCCGCATGGTACGCGACCGCCTGAAATGTACCGCTATTCCGGTTCAGCTTCCAATCGGCGCGGAGGATTCCTTCCGGGGAATCATCGACCTTGTGGAGATGAACGCCGATGTCTACTACGACGACCTCGGAAAGGATATGCGCATTGAACCCATACCCGTCGACATGGAGGATGTCGCCCAAGAGTACCGCGAAAAACTGCTGGACGCCGTCTCCATGGTCGACGACAGCATTATGGAGGACGTATTAGAGGGGAAAGCCGTGGAGGCGTCCCGTATCCGCGCCGCAATCCGCGCCGCGACGGTCTCCAATCAGATGGTACCCGTGACCTGCGGCACGTCCTACCGGAACAAGGGCGTCCAGAAACTCCTTGACGCCATTGTGGACTATATGCCGTCGCCGCTCGACATCCCGGCCATTCGCGGCGTCAACCCCAAGACCGAAAAGGAAGAGGAACGCGCCGCCGACGAGAACGCGCCCTTCTCCGCGCTGGCGTTCAAAATCATGACCGACCCCTTTGTAGGGCGTCTGTGCTTCTTCCGCGTCTACTCCGGACACCTGTCCAACGGCGCGACCGTCTACAACAGCACAAAGAATATCCGGGAGCGCATGGGGCGCATTCTGCAAATGCACGCCAATCACCGGGAGGATATCGAGAACGTGTACGCTGGGGACATTGAGGCCGCCGTCGGCCTGAAGCGTACCACCACGGGCGACACGCTCTGTGACGAGAAGCACCCGATTATTCTGGAGTCCATGGAGTTCCCGGAACCCGTCATACGCGTGGCGATTGAGCCGAAAACGAAAGCCGGACAGGAGAAAATGACCATCGGCCTCATGAAACTGGCCGAGGAAGACCCCACTTTCCGGACGTACACCGACGAGGAGACCGGGCAGACAATTATTGCCGGCATGGGCGAATTGCACCTTGAAATCATCGTCGACCGCCTGTTAAGAGAGTTCAAGGTGGAGGCCAACGTCGGCGCGCCGCAGGTGGCCTACAAGGAGACCATCAAGCGCACCGTCGAGCAGGAGACCAAGTACGCCCGGCAGACTGGCGGCAAGGGGCAGTACGGACATGTCAAAATCCGCGTCGAACCCAACGCCCCCGGCAAGGGGTACGAGTTCGCCAACGAGGTTGTCGGCGGCGCGATTCCCAAGGAGTATATCCCCGCTGTCGACGCTGGCATTCAGGGCGCTATGAACGCGGGTGTCATCGCCGGGTTCCCGGTCGTGGACGTGAAAGTAACCCTTTACGACGGCTCTTTCCACGAAGTCGACTCGTCCGAAATGGCCTTCAAAATCGCCGGCTCCATGGCCTTCAAGGACGCCTGCCGCAAGGCCGACCCCACACTGCTGGAACCCATTATGAAAGTCAGCGTCATCGTACCCGACGAGTATATGGGCGACGTTATCGGCGACCTCAACGCCCGGCGCGGACAGATTACCAAACTCGAAGCCCGCTCCGGCGCGCAGCAGATTGACGCCAATGTGCCGCTCGCGGAAATGTTCGGCTACGCAACCGATTTGCGCTCCCGGACACAGGGGCGCGGGCAGTACACCATGGAACCCAGTCACTACACCGAACTCCCGCGCAATCTCCGGGAGAAAATCGAGGAATCCCACGGCCACCGTTGAGAAAGCCCTTGCAATCTCCGGGAAAATCAGGTACAATGACAGTACCAAGTTTTGTTACGCAATCATCCGAACAGGAGGAAATCACCAATGGCAAAGCAAAAGTTCGAGAGAACGAAACCGCATGTCAACATCGGCACCATCGGCCACGTTGAC
>JAFXQV010000021.1 GCA_017526785.1 Oscillibacter sp.
CGTTACCTTCTTCATGTGAAAAACCTCCCTCTTTTGCGTCCCTGTGCGAAAAAATAATGGTTTGAGCCATCATTATTATCGCACAAACCGCCGCAAATGGGGAGGTTTTTCTGTTCCCTTTTTTCTCTCGTCAGGGCTGTGGAAAAAGTTTCGCGCCACTCTTTCCCGTTATCGGGACAGGGTGGCGCGTCGCGTCGGGCGCGGCAAGCGCACAGGTCGAAAAATGTTCATTATCTCCTTGGCAAATATGATTATATGTGTTATAGTCTTTGCTGTCAGGAGGGAACCGCAAATGAAAGGCTATTCGTCAAGGGAGGTCATCCGGCTATTGGAAGCGAACGGGTGGTATCTGGAACGGGTAACGGGAAGCCATTACCACTTCAAACACCCCGTCAAAAAAGGTATCGTCACCGTCAAACATCCCGACAAGGACATCCCCATCAAGACGCTCCGAAGTATCGAACGGCAGTCGGGGCTTACTTTTCCGTAAGCCCGCGCAGACAGGAGGCAACATTTATGAATCAAAAGAAGCCCGACAGATACGTGTATCCCGCCGTGTTCACCTACTACGGAGAGGGAAAGGAAATCGCGGTCGAATTCCCGGATTTAGATTGTGCCACCAGCGGCGAAAACGACGCGGACGCGCTCTTGTCCGCCCGTGAACTGCTCGGCGGGCGTCTTGCTCTGCTGGAGGAGGACGGCGAGGAAATCCCCGCGCCTTCTCCGCTCTCGGAAATCCGGGTAGAGGAAAACGAACGTTCCGCACTGGTCGACGTGTATATGCCGTCCATTCGTATGGCAAATGTCAACCGCTCCGTGAATCGCACGGTGACGCTTCCCGCGTGGCTGAACGCCGCCGCGCTGGAACGGAATATGAACTTTTCGCAGATTTTACAGGACGCGTTGAAAGAGCGGCTCAACGTCAGCCAGCCGGGACAGGCGTAAAGAATCCGGCGCGAACTGTCCGCGCCGGGATATCACAGCCAAGTCGCGCCCAAAAGTTCGTCCTTGCGGGCGCGTCCCATGAGTTCCCCCGTGACGCCGTGGATGTCGCGCCCCCGATAGAGTACCTCCCACGCACAGCGGCATATGGGCATATCAATTTCTTCGCGCTCCGCCAACTGGTGTACGCTTTCGGCGGCGTAGTAGCCCTCGACGACAGCGCCGATAGCCGCTAACGCCTCCTTGACGGGCGTTCCCCGCCCGATGAGGATTCCGGCGCGGCGGTTGCGCGAGTGCATGGAAGTACAGGTTACAATCAAGTCGCCCATGCCGGCCAGTCCGCTGAACGTGCGGCGGCTTCCGCCCAACTGTTCGCCCAGCCGCGCGAGTTCGGCCATTGCGCGGGTCATTAACAGGGCTTTGGTGTTGTCCTGATAGCCGAGGCCGTCGCACATGCCGCAAGTCAGCGCGATGACGTTCTTGAGCGCGGCGGAGAGTTCGACGCCCACAATGTCGTAACTGGTGTAGACGCGAAAATAGGCGTTCATGAAAGCGTCCTGCACGGCGCGCGCCACGTCGCCCGACGGCGACGCCGCCACACAGCCCGTCGGCAGACGTAACCCGACTTCTTCGGCGTGCGTGGGTCCCGAAAGCGCCGCAATTCCGCATACGCCCCCGGTCGACTCCCAGAGCAATTCGCTCATACGCTTGCAAGTGCGCGGCTCGATACCCTTCGACACGGAAACCAAAATTGTGGAGTGCCGCAGATACGGCGCGATTTTGGTTCCGGTCTCCCGGACGGCGAACGACGGCGCGGCGCTTACGACCAGTTCCGCGCCGTCGAGACAGTCTAAGTCTCCCGTGACTTGCAACGCGTCGGGGAGTTTGACACCGGGAAGCAGGGGATTTTCCCGGCTTTGCGCCATTTGCGCCGCCTTGGCGGGGTTGTGCGACCACAGAAACGTTTCGTGGCCGTTGTCACAGAGGACTTGTGAGAGCGCCGTACCCCAGCCGCCACTCCCAACGACTACCGCTTTCACGCCGCGTTCCCCCTGTCCGTTTTTTCATCCTGCGCCGGTTCGGAGGGCTTGCGGGCGCTTTTCCGGTGGAAAGAGAACTTGTTTTCGTTGCCGTGGAGGAGGCGTCCGACGTTGGCGCGGTGCTGCCAGACGACCAGCCCGCCGATGACGAAAGCCAGTGCCACGGCAAGCGGAAAATGCGGATAGCAGTACCACGAGATAAACGGGAAACTGCCGCCCGCCCAGAGCGAACCCAGCGAGACGTAGCGCGTCAGCAGAACCAGCAACAGGAAGCCGCCCCACACGACGACCGCCACGCGCCAGTCAATCATAATGGCGAGCGTCCCGCCGGAGAGAATGCCCTTGCCGCCCCTGAATCGGAACATGCACGGGAACATATGCCCCAGCAGGCAGAACAGCCCCGCCCAGTATTCGGCGACGACCGTCTCACCAATCAGGAGCGTGACGGCCTTGACGGCCACAACCATTTTGAGTACGTCGCAGAGAATGACGACGAGCGTCAGGACGCCTCCGAACGTACGGTAGAAGTTGGTCAGCCCGGCGTTACCGCTTCCGTGGTCGCGCACATCGTCGCGGAGAACGTACTTCGAGACGACCACAGCGCCGTTGAAACAGCCGCACAAATACGCCAGTACCGCAGTCGGGAGCAGAAAGACCGCGAAATACAGCAACCAATCAAGCAAACTGACAGGCATGTGATTATACCTCCTTGTCCCGTTTCTGCCGAACCGTCAAAACAAGCGGCGTCCCGTCCAGTCCGAACGTGTTGCGGATACAGTTTTCGAGATAGCGCCGATAGGAGAAGTGAAAGAGTTTCGTATCGTTGCAGAATGCCACAAAACGCGGCGGGTATACGCCAACCTGCGTCATGTAGTAGATTTTGAGGCGGCGTCCCTTGTCGGTGGGGGGCTGGACACGCGTCTGGGCGTCGGCCAGCACACTGTTGAGCGCGCCAGTCGTGACACGCGTCCCCGACTGCCGCCAGACTTCCCGAATGGCCGGAAACAGTTTCGGCACGCGCTGTCCGGTTTTCGCCGACAGAAACACTATCGGCGCGTAAGGCATATAGGCCAACTCGTTGCGGATGTCCCTTGTCATGCGCTCCATGGTCTTGTCGTCCTTGTCCACGATGTCCCACTTGTTCACGACAATGACGCTTGCCTTCCCGGCGTCGTGAGCCAGCCCGGCTACCTTGGTGTCCTGTTCGGTGACGCCCTCCGCCGCGTCGATGAGTATCAGGCAAACGTCGGCGCGTTCGACCGCCATGGTGGCGCGGAGAACGCTGTAGCGCTCCACGGATTCCTCAATTTTCGACTTCCGGCGTATGCCCGCCGTGTCGATGAAAATATAGTGGTCGCCGTCCTCGCTGGTAAACGGCGTGTCGATTGCGTCGCGGGTTGTCCCGGCCACGTCCGACACAATCACGCGTTCCTCGCCCAGAATCCGGTTGACAAGCGACGATTTCCCGGCGTTGGGCTTGCCGATAACCGCCACGCGTATGGCGTCGGGCGCGGCGTCGTCGGCGGCCTCCGGCGGGAAGTGCGACAGACACGCGTCGAGTAAATCCCCGGTGCCGTGTCCGTGGACGGCGGAAACGGGTATCGGCTCGCCGAGACCCAAATTGTAGAACTCGTACACGTCGGGATTGACGGTGCCTGTTGTGTCGACCTTGTTGACGGCCAGCACGACAGGCTTGCCGGACTTGCGCAACATCTCCGCCACATCTTCGTCCGAGGCCGTCATGCCCGTGCGGATATCGGTCAAAAAGACAATGACCGTCGCGTTATCAATGGCAATCCGCGCCTGTTCGCGCATAAATGACAAAATTTCGTTATCGGTGTTCGGCTCAATGCCGCCAGTGTCAACGACCGTGAAAGCGCGTCCGTTCCAGTCGCTCTCTCCGTAAATGCGGTCACGCGTGACCCCGGGCGTGTCCTCCACAATCGACAGCCGCTGTCCAATCAGGCGGTTAAAGAGCAGGGACTTTCCCACGTTCGGACGCCCCACAATGGCTATCATCGGTTTCACGGAATCTCTCCTTTCTCGCGTGTTCGGAGAAAAAAACAGAGGGAAGACGCGCTTCCCTTCCGTATCCGCAGATTCGTTCACTTCGCCGCGGTCTGGGCGGTCTTGACTTCGCGTCCGTTGTACGAGCCGCATTCCGGACACATCCGGTGGGGCAGACGCATCGCGCCGCATTTCGGACACTTAATCAACATCGGAGACGCCAGTTTCCAAGTCGCGCTGCGGCGTTTGTCGCGGCGGGATTTGGATACTTTTCCTTTCGGGACAGCCATGTTTCTTCCTCCTTCTCTATGATGATTTCTTTTTCTTACGGTTCATCGGGGGCGTAACGCCGCCCAGCGGGGGTCGGGTTCCGGCTGACAGCCGCAAGCCCCCTCGTTCAGATTCGCCCCGCAACGCGGACAGAGGCCTTTACAGTCCTCGGAACACAATATTTTCGTGTCCATGTCCAGCACGAACGCCGCCCGGGCGAGTTCGCCCACGTCCGCCTGTCCGTCCTGCAAGAGTACAAGTTCCTCGTCGCCGTCCTCGTTTTGCAACGACTCCGCCAGCGTACAGCGGAACGCCGTCCGCTTCGGGAGCGGGAAGCGTTTCCCGCAACGGTCACAGGTGGCGTCCAGCGTGGTTTCGGCGGAGAGTTCCAGCGACAGCACGCCGGCGCGGTTCCGCACCGTCCCGGCCACGTCCACCGGACGCGTTACCGGGCGGCGTCCGCCAAAGTCCAAGTCGGACAAGTCCAGCGGGAAGCGGAACGAAATCGACCGCCCCGGCGTGTACAGAATCGGCCTGACATCCAGTGTCCCCGCGTTAGGGCAACATTGCATATTATACGTGATATCCGCGCCCTTGTCAAACATTTTTTTCACCTTTTTTCTGAACATGGTGCCTTCGGGTTCGGTCAGATAAAGGAATCCATACATTCCACCAGTTTTGAGAGAAATTTGCGGCAGTCGTCGACATCCTCAACGGTGATTTGTCTTAACTCCTGCATTGCGGGGTCTATGTCGGATTCGTGCGCAACGCAATTCCGGCGATGTACAATCAATGCAAGTCGGTTTCGCACATCATCCGGTGTGGCGTTCATCTGGTCGGAAACGCGCTTCCAGAAGTTCTTGACCTGAATCAACCCCATGACGTATTCTACGCTTTTCGGGGACTGGAAAGAGTCCTCTGCCAGACGCTTGCGCAGAGCCGTCTCGAACAATGCCCTTTGTTCGTTTGCGTCCGCTTCGCGGAGAATTGCTTGAAACCCGTTTGCTTTCATGCGCAGTCCGTCCGGCACCAGTTCGGCGGGGTTGGTGGAGAAAAACATTTCCGTCAATTTTCTGTGGGTAATCTGGTGCAGATAATTGTCAAACGCGCTGACCATCAGCACAAATTCCGACCTTAGTATGTGTTCCGCGTTTTCAAATCTTCCAAGTGGACTGATGAAACGATAGATATTCGTCAGCACTTTTAAGGAGTTGATTTGAGCGTCAAACGCTTCTTTTTCACCGCTCATCCGCCGTCAACCTCAATACGCGTTCGGACAGGGCGCGGTAAAGCGTCCCGAATTCCCCTTGTCGCTCCGGATTTTCCGGCTCCTCGCTTTTCTCTTTCCGCACCTCAAAAACCGGGCGTGACTGCTTGAAAGACAGTTCAGCCAGTTTTTTGAAGTCCGGCACCATCGCAAGACAATAGGAATCGTACGGGCGGAAGCAAGGAAGTTCACTTTTCATGACCTCTGCGGCGCGGTCGTACCTCTCTTTCGGGAGGGTCATGGATTCCTTTTCAAGAGCCGGAAGCAGATTTGTCCCGATTTCCTCGGAAATTTCCCGCAAGGCGTCCCGGAAGCGTTTCAGGGGGCGTCCGTCTTTCTGGCGGAGTTTGAAATGATTCACCGTGTAGCCCAGAAATGTGGGGCTTGAAAGCGGAAGCGGGTAAACGGCCTCGCGGAAAGCCACCCGCGCCTTTTTCGCCCATCGTTCCCACGCGGGAAGCGTCTTTGTCAAAGATTGGAGCGCCATCAGCGAAAACGGGTCGGCGTTCATGGGTATCATGAAATAGTCGCAACAGATGAAAATATTCTGATTCACGGCGCTGAAACTGGGGTGCATGTCAAAAAGGACATAGTCAATGTTGAGTTTTTCCGCCGTTTTGCTCACCAAGCGGTCAAGCGCCCCGGGCAGATTCTCCATAGAGCCGAACGAACTTGACAAGTGCATGGCGGCGCTTAGCGGAAGCTCGTCCTCCGTGAAGTCAAGGTGTCCGGGCAGAAGAAACAGATTGTCCCGAATTTTAGGACAGTTGACAGGTTGAATCGGCGTTATCTTCGATTGAAACGCCGGAGAGAGACCATCGTGAATGTTGTCCCTTGACCGGGAAGCGCAATATTTTTGATAGTTCTTCTCCCCCAGCGCGTACCGTGTGAGGTTGCATTGGAAATCCGCATCCACCAACAAAACCTGTTTGCCCGTCCCGGCAATGGCACACCCCAAATGATAGCAAGTCGTGGTTTTGGAAACGCCGCCCTTTTGGTTGAAGATTGCGATTTTTTTCATGTCGGCCTCCCCTTGGATGGCTTCTTACTTTCCCGGCGCGTTTTCGAGATAAGAGCGCAAGAGGGTTTGTAACAGCTCGTCCCGGTCGATTTTGCGGATGAGCGTCCGGGCGTTGCTGTGGTTGGTGATGTAGGTCGGGTCCTCGGAGAGGATGTAGCCCACAATCTGGTTGACGGGGTTGTATCCCTTCTCCTCCAGAGCCTGATAGACTATGGCGAGGATGCGGTGAATCTCCGCGTCCTTCTCCTTCACAATGCTGAACTT
The DNA here is from genome assembly GCA_017526785.1 of Oscillibacter sp. GTDB lineage: Bacteria > Bacillota > Clostridia > Oscillospirales > Oscillospiraceae > Oscillibacter. The sequence continues at coordinate 6,812 of JAFXQV010000021.1, forward strand.
TCTGGTAAACTCGTCCATTCCGACACCGCCTTTCCCACTCCGCCCCGGCTTGGAGCAGATACTATCTTTTATATTATACCCGTTTTTCCCCGGCGTGTAAAGCGTTTCTTGTCGAATGTAACAAAAGTTTTACAACCTGTCCCGCGCCGCCTCCCGGAAGCGGAAAAGCGGCGCATACAGGATTTGTCAGCGGAGGACGGCGTTGAGGCTCTCGCGCAGGGCGTCTAAAATCTTCGTGACGGCCTCTTCGACTTCGGCGGCGGTCAAACTCCGCTCGTCGGAGCGGAACGTCAGATTGAAGGCGACACTCTTCTTGTCGGCGGGAATGCCGGGGCCGGTGTAGATGTCGAACAGAGACACGGCTTTGAGCAGTTCCGTGCCGGATTGACGGATAACGTCGCGGAGTTCGGCGACGGGCAGAGCCTTGTCACAGACCAGCGCCAAGTCACGCGGCACGGACGGGAAGCGCGGCAGGGGCTGATACACGGGTTCCGCCCCGGCGCAGTCCAGAAGCGCGTCAAGCGAAAGTTCCGCCGTGTAAAGTTCGCCGTCAATGCCGTACGTCTCCGCGACTTTGGGGTGAATCTGCCCCAGCACGCCCAGATACCGGTTCCCGGCGTACACGTCCGCGCAACGCCCCGGATGATAGGACGGATTCTCACTTTGCGCCGTGTAGCTGACTTCGGGAACGCGTAAGCCGTTCAGAATGGCTTCGACCGCGCCTTTGAGCGCGAAAAAGTCCATGTCCGCGCCGTACGCGCCGAGGCAAAGCGTTTTCGGCTCGTCGGCGAGGCCGTCCCCGCGCGGGAAGTACGTCCGGCCTAACTCGTACAGCTTCACGGACTTGTTGCGGTAGTTCCAGTTGCGGGTCAGAATTTCCAGCATGGACGGCAGAATCGTCGTGCGCATAATAGAGCGGTCTTCGCCCAGCGGGTTCAGGATTTTGAGGGACTTTCTAAGCGGGGAATCGTCCGGGAGACGGATTTTGTCGTAGGCCGCGGGGCTGATGAAAGAATAGGTGATGATTTCGCTGTAGCCGCAGGAACGGCACAGCGCGCCTAACAGGCGTTCCGCTTTCTGCTCCCGCGTGAAGCCGCGCCGGGCGTTGAGACCGGATGAGAGCGTGTCGGGGATTTCGTTGTAGCCGTGGAAGCGGGCGACTTCCTCCGCCAAGTCCGAATAATGCTCTACATCGCCGCGCCAAGACGGCACATGCACATTGTTTCCGTCCAGCTTGAATTCAAGCGAAGTCAGAATGCCGCGCATTTCGTCGCTTGAAATCTCCGTGCCAAGCAGGCGATTGATTTTTTGGGGTTCGAGCGTCAGCGTGACCGGGGGGCGGTCAGCGGCAATCACGTCAAGTAGGCCTTCGACGACCTCCCCCGCGCCCAACTGTTCGACAAGTTCGCAAGCGCGTTGCACGGCGCGGAACGTGTTCATGGGGTCAAGGCCTTTTTCGTACCGCGACGAGGCCTCCGTGCGCATGTTGAGCGCGACGGCCGTACGGCGCACCGACGCCCCGTTAAAGTTCGCCGACTCGAACAGTACCATAGCCGTGTCGCCGATAATCTCGCTGTTCGCGCCGCCCATGACGCCCGCCACGCAGACGGGCTTTTCCGCGTCGCAAATGCAGAGCATGTCCGGCGTCAGGGCGCGGGTCGTGCCGTCCAGCGTCCGGATTGTCTCGCCCTCCCGCGCCGTGCGGACGACGATTTTCCCGCCGTCCACACAAGCGAAGTCGAAAGCGTGCATGGGCTGGCCGTATTCCAGCATGACATAGTTGGTGATATCGACAATGTTATTGATAGGCCGTACGCCCGAATTGCGCAGGCGTTCCCGCATCCACTCCGGCGACGGACGGATTTTCACGTTTTTGACCAAGCGCGCCGTGTAGCGCGGACACAAACTGCCGTCCTCAATCTCAATGTCGAGCAGTTCGGCGATATTCCCGCCGCTGCCTTTAATTTCGGGCTTGTGGTGAATCAGCGGCTTGTGGAACGTCGCCGCCGCCTCACGGGCAAGTCCGATTACGCTTAGACAGTCCGGGCGGTTCGGCGTGATTTCAAACTCTACCACATGGTCGTCCGCGCCAATCAAGGTTGCGATATCCGCGCCGGGGTTGTGTTCGCCCGATAAAATCCAGATTCCGTCCGGGATACAGTGCGGAAACTCTTTCTGTTGCGCGTGCAAGTCCGACAACGTACAAATTTCGTGCCGTTCGGTGTCCCACGCCACAAAGTCCCCGACGTGCAGATTGTGCAGGCGGCTTTCGTCCATTTCCATTTCCGCGCCGCCGACATTCAGCGTGGTACGCCAGCAACCGTAAGCGTACTTTTCCAGCGCGGAGACCTTCGCCACAATCACAGGACCGTAAATCTTCATGCCGGGAACAAGCTCGGTGCGGAAGTCATCAGGAGAAAACTCATCAGGAGAACAGAGAATTTCCGACGAATGATGACCAATACGGTCGTATTGCCACATACGCGGCAAATGATAGGCAACCATATCTCCCACATGAAGATTTGAAAAAGCGGTTCCTATAGTAATCGTTGTGTGTCCCCAGTCCAGAGGAATGCCGGGATTCAGCTTTATGGCGTAACGGAACGGGTTTTCCGATGTGTCAGGAAGCGTTGAAATTTCCAGTATCTCCCCAACGGCAATTTCTTCGGAGAGTTTTTGTCCGGGTTTTATGCCAACCGGAATTGACCGCTTCGCCGGGTCAAGGGGGTGGTAGTCGTCCAGAATCGCGGCCGGATTGATAACCGCTTCGGGGTAGTCATGCTCGACGGTCAAGCCCAATTCTTTCAGGGAGCAGTACATTCCATCAGACATGACGCCGCGCAGTTCGCCGCGCTCAATCGTTTTCCCGCCGGGGAGCAGTGCCTTGTGAAGCGCCACCGGCACAAAGTCGCCCTTGTGGACGTTCCACGCGCCCGTTACAATCTGCACGGGCTTCGCCTGTCCAACGTCCGTCTGGCACACCCACATATGGTCGGAATCGGGGTGGCGTTCCATGGACAGCACACGCCCCACCACCACGTTTTTCAGGGATTCGTTGAGAATCTCCGTGGCCTCGACCTTGGAGCCGGACAATGTCATAGCGTCCGAAAACTCGCGGTCGCCCACGTCCGACAAGTCCACGAACTCACGCAGCCACTTTCTTGAGAGTTTCAAAATTGCCCACCTCCTCAGAACTGTTCCAGAAACCGGATATCGTTCTCGAAAATCAGCCGCAAGTCGCTGATTTTGTAGCGCGCCATCGCCATGCGTTCCAGCCCGAACCCGAACGCGTACCCGGAGTACACGTCGGGGTCAATGCCGCACCCGGACAGGACTTTCGGGTGTACCATGCCCGCGCCTAACGCCTCAATCCAGCCCTCGCCCTTGCACGTCGGACAGCCTTTCCCGCCGCACTTGTGGCACTGCACGTCCACTTCGCAACTCGGTTCCGTGAACGGGAAGTGGTGCGGGCGGAAGCGCGTCTTTGTGCCGGAGCCGTAAATTTCTTGAAGCACGGCGTTCAACGTGCCTTTTAAGTCCGCCATGGTCACGCCCTTGTCCACGACAAGCCCCTCAATCTGGTGGAACATCGGGGAGTGTGTCGCGTCCACTTCGTCCTTGCGGTACACGCGTCCGGGCGAAATCATGCGGATTGGCACCCCGTATTTCTCCATAGCCCGGATTTGCATGGGGGAAGTCTGCGTACGCAACAGGGTTTTGGAGTCCTTGTCCAGATAGAACGTGTCCGACCACTCCCGCGCCGGGTGGTCGTCGGGCGTGTTCAGCTTCGTGAAGTTGTACTCCGACAACTCGACTTCGGGGCCGTCCATGACCTCGAAACCCATGTTGATGAAGATTTCCTTGAACTCGTCCAGCGCGATATACATCGGGTGCTGGTGTCCGGTCTCGACGGGCTTGCCCGGAATCGTCACGTCGACCGTCTCCAGCGACAAACGCGCCTCTAAGGCCTTTTCGGAAAGCGCGGCGGCCTGTTCCTCTAAGGCCGTCTCCAGCGCCGCCCGGACTTCGTTTGCCATTTTGCCCATGGCCGGACGCTGTTCCGCCGTCAGCCTGCCCATTTGCTTCAAAATGGCGGTCAGTTCGCCCTTCTTGCCAAGGTACTTGACCCGCAACGCCTCCAAATCCGGCGCGGCAGCACTGCTCCGTATGGCCTCCGTGGCGGCTTGCAGAATCGCTTCCAGTTGTTCCTTCATATCGTCACTCTCCTTGAAAAAACGTTTAGGCTTGCGCCATTTTGCGGAAAAGTTCTTTCAACAGTCCGTCGTCCCGCTGATTCAGAAATTCCAGCAAACGCGCCTTGCTTTCGTTATCGTTGAAATGGAAAAGAAAATCGTCGCCGTATCTGCGGCGGACTTCTTTGCAAAGCTCGATTTCATTCATTTGGGAGTAATCTTTCATCCTACACCGCCTTTTAACAGCGTCAGAACAGATTATAGACGGGTTCCCACATGGTGACAGTCCAGCGGGGCATGCGCTTTGTGCCGTTGTACAGGTCGGCGGTGTCGGACCATGTCAGCAGGGACACCGGAAAGAGTTCGTCAATGAGTGCGTCGGCGGCGGGTTCGCGGACGCCGAATGGGTACGCGAAACAGGTCGGGGCAACGCCTAATTCTTCTGTAAGGCGGTCGTAACTCTTCTGGATGTCGTCCAGAACGCGTGACTGGAAATCGGCGTCGGATTCGCCGTCGAGGCGCTGAATGCCGTTGGGTTCGCCGGGCTTGTAGGAGCCGTTCACGTCGAGATTGTGGAGCTTGTAGGTGTGGGAGCCGATTTCGACCAGCCCGGAGGCGTTCATCTCGCGGTACATGTCCCACGAACAGAACTCGGTCGCCAGCAGATCCGGCATGCAGACAATGGGGCAAATGACGGCCTTGAAGCCGTATTCTTGCAGAATCGGGAACAGGAGATGATAGTTACTCGCGTAGCCGTCGTCGAAGGTAATCAGAATGGGCTTTTCGGGCATGGAATCGGGGTCGAGGAGTTCGCGGGGGAGGACGGGCGTGTAGCCCTGCTTGCGGATGTAGTCGAAGTCCTGACGGAGTTTGGAGGGCGTGACGGTCATATCGTTGCAGTCGGAGCCGTCGGGGAGCATGTGGTGATACATCAGAATCGGCATGGGCTGGCGGTAGGGGTCGAGTTTGAACTTCCAGACGACCTTATCGCCGTAGAACACGCCGAACAGCAGGCACAGCGCGAACAGCGCGAACAGTCCGAAGCCGAATAAGGGGCGCGGGGACATGGATTTCCGTGTCATGGGACATACTTCTTTCTTAACATGGGATGTTTCCGGGCATACCGACACATGATAGCACAAGAAAACCGAATTGTAAACGGTATTTTTGCAAAAAAAGCACAAAAAAGCGTTGACAATTCGGGCGCGGACTGGTATACTTTGAAAACCGCTTTGAACGGGTCACAAGCGCGTCCCGGACGCCGCCCGCGAGAGCGAGACCGTCATAAAGGAGAGAGCCAGTAAATGAACGCGATTATTGTCACCGGAGGGAAACAGTACAAGGTCGCCGAGGGCGATGTTATCTACATTGAGAAGCTCGAACAGGAAGCGGGCGACACCGTGACCTTTGACCGGGTACTCGCCATTCTGGACGGCGAAAACCCCCGCTTCGGTACGCCCGTCGTGGAGGGCGCGTCCGTCGAGGGCAAGATTGTCAAGAACGGCAAGGGAAAGAAAATCCGCGTGTTCAAGTACAATCCCAAGAAGGGCTACCGCCGCCGTCAGGGACACCGCCAGCCCTATACCAAAGTCGAAATCGGCAAAATCAGCGTCTGACATGACGACTGTCAGATTCCGTACCGACCGGGACAGGATTACCGGATTCACCTGTCAAGGCCACAGCGGACACGCCGAGGCCGGACGGGATATCGTATGCGCCGCCGTGACGAGCGCCATACGGTATCTGGAAGCCACGGTCAACGACGTGTTAGGTCTCGCGGCGTCGGTACGGGTTCGGGAGGCGGAAACGCCGTCGATTGCGTTCCGTCTGCCTGGCGGGCTTTCCCCGGAACTGGAGGAGACCACACAGGCCTTGATGGCGGGGCTGATGGTCTACCTTTCGCAGTTGCACAGCGAGTACCCGGATTCCGTGGAAGTCTACGAGGAAGCGTGACGAATTACGATAAGAAGGGGGACTTCACCATGATTCAGATTGGTTTGCAATTTTTCGCCCACAAAAAGGGCGGCGGCTCCACGAAAAACGGCCGCGACTCCAAAGCCAAGCGTCTGGGCGCAAAGCGCGCGGACGGCCAGTTTGTCAAAGCCGGCAATATTCTCGTACGCCAGCGCGGCACCCGGATTCATCCCGGCCTGAACGTCGGCATTGGCAGTGACGACACGCTCTACGCCCGTGTTGACGGAAAGCTCCGTTTCGAGCGTCTGGGACGCGACCGGAAGCAGGCCTCTGTCTACGTCGCCGAATAACACGCCAACAGCCCCCGCGAGACAGGTTATCCCTGTTCGCGGGGGTTTGACATGTCACGTCATCATCTCGTACATCACGGCTTTAATGGTGTGCATGCGGTTTTCGGCCTCGTCGAACACGATAGAGCGCGGCGACTCAAAAACTTCGTCGGTCACTTCCATGGCGTCGCGGTGGAAGCGTTCGCCCATTTCGCGCCCGATATCGGTTTTGCGGTCGTGGTACGACGGCAGGCAGTGCATGAAGCGGCACTGTTCCCCGGCTCTGTCCATGAGCTCCATTGTCACCTGATACGGCGCTAAGGCGTCGATACGTTCCTGCCAGACTTCGACGGGTTCCCCCATCGACACCCAAACGTCCGTGTAGAGGACATCCGCGCCCCGTACCGCGTCGGCGGGGTTCTCCGAGAACTCTAAAACGGCTCCCGTCTCCTTCGCGATTGCCTGACAGGTCTTGACCAGTTCCGCGCCCGGCCAGTAGGCTTTCGGCGAACACGCCACAAAGTGCAGTCCCATTTTGGCACAGCCCACCATGAGACTGTTCCCCATGTTGAAGCGGGCGTCCCCTAAATAGACCAGTTTCGCGCCGGACAGCTTCCCGAAGTGTTCCCGAATGGTCATGAAGTCGGCCAGAACCTGCGTCGGGTGGAACTCGTCCGTAAGGCCGTTGAACACCGGAACCCCGGCGTAGCGCGCGAGTTCGTCCACGATACACTGTCCGTAGCCGCGGTATTCGATGCCGTCATACATGCGTCCGAGGACACGCGCCGTGTCGGCGATACTCTCCTTGACGCCCATCTGGCTCCCCGTGGAAATGTAACTGCTCCCCATGCCGAGGTCACGCGCCGCCACTTCAAACGCGCAACGCGTCCGCGTGGACGTTTTCTCGAAAATCAGCGCGACGTTATTTCCCTCTAAATAGCGGTGGGGAATACCGGCTTTCTTTTTGGCCTTGAGGTCGACGGCGGTGTCCAAGAACTGTTGAATTTCCGCCGGGCTAAAGTCCAGTAACTTCAAAAAGTGCTTGTGATTTTCCATGGGATTCCTCCGTTTTTACTCCCAGTTTCAGGGGGGAAAATCGCTATTTGACGATAAAGCTAATAAAAGAGCGGTCGTCATAAGAACAGTTCCCCTCGCTGATGCCTTTCGTTCCGCGAAGCTGGTACATACATTCCCGGTCTTTTTCCAGATTCTTTTGCAGATACGCTTCCGTCTCTTCCAAAGAATCGAACAGAACCGGGTAGCCGTCGCTTGCCAGCACCACATGGTCACCCTTCTGGACAAGCTCAATGTCTACGTGTTGCGGATAGATTGTGCCGCCGTCTAAAACGTCATAGCTGAACGACCACTCTTTATTGGCCAGAATGGACTGCTTTTTCAAGAACGGAAGAATTTCCTGCCGCCCAAGGCTGGAATCATAGGCCGCGCCCGTATCCATGCAGGTCTGCCGCTGAACTTCCAGGCAAAACGCCCGCAGACCGCCCAGCAAAATGTCGACGTTTTTATTATTGTCATAGTTGATTTGGTTAATGCGGAATTTGCAGTCCCCGAACCCCCAGATTTCCCGGCGATAGACGCTGAAAATAACCACGCTGGCCTGCAAGCGTTCTTCCGGCGGGAGGTTTTCCCATCCCGTGGCGTAACAATCCCGGATTTTGGCGTTCAGGTATTCTATCGCGTCAGCGGCTTTCATGTCGTAGGGCATGGAGATGATAGCGTCCTTCAGAAGCTGGGCAACATATACGTCTCCCGGCTTGCCGTCCCACAACATTTCACCCTTTGGAGTGGCACCGTCTATCACTGCGATATAATAGGGTGTTTTCACAATCGCGTCTCCGCAAACGGAGCCGCTCCCATCCTTTGCCACCACTTTCTCGGATTCCTCGAACGGCTTGCCCGTGTGACGGTTCAAAATGATGATTCCGATAGTTTCCAGATAAGCGGCGGTGGCGGCAATCGCTTGTGGAAGGAAACGCTCGCGGTTGCTAAGGATAAAGCGCCCGCAGTCATCCGCCGAGACGATATACTTCCCGGCTACCTCAATGGCGTCGTCTTTGCCCCGCAAGTTCCGGACATTCTCCTCTAAAGAAAGTCCCTGCCTGAGTGCGACCGAAGTGGAGATTCCGATTTCCAGATTGAAATTGTTCACGAACAAATCATAGAAACGAATGCTCTCCGGCCGAATCAGGGGATACCGCACGCCCAGTTCTTCTCTTAAACCGCGTTCGACTGCCTTGGTCATCCGCACGTCTTTTTCATCGTCGTCATAGTCGCTGACGGAAATGCCCTCTATCACAGAAACGGCGTACTTCACCTCTCCGTATGTTTCCGCCGCGTTCGTGGAGCGGGCAGTCAGCAGCAGCGAAATGTTGCCGTGTCTGTCGTAGTCCAACAGCAGAAGATTGATTGCGATAGAGGTGAGGAATATCTTATAGGGGCCAATATCCGTGTAACGGATTTGCGAGAGAAACGCGTCGCCCTGTTCGCGGATTAAGGCCTTGCAGACTTCTTTCATCACGCGGTGGGTATAATAATCGGTGACGAACAAATCTATCCACAGTTCCGGCGTCTCGCTGGTATCCTCCGTCCGCCCGAAGGGACGGATTTTCTCGACGCCATACTTCTCGTTATTGAAGTAACAGCCGTTGGTCTGCTCAAGGAAGTTCTGAAGGACAGCTTTCTTGGCGCTTTCAATGCGCTCCGGCAAATCCGAAATCGGAATCTGCTGGACAAAGTCACGCGGAGACATTCCGAAGCAGGTTTCTTCCGGCTTGAAATGCTGATTTGCCCATTTTTTCTGCGCGTCTGTCAAGCCCTCGCGGGGCGGCGTGAGAAAGAAGGAATTGCCGGAAAGGTGGATTTGCAATGTATGGCCGTCCGTATAATAGGGGTCCCCACAAGCAATTCGGCGAATGTCCAAATCGCTGTAGGATAACGGGGCAAATTCTCGTTCCGGCGGTATAGGGGAGGGGGGTATATGAGACCATATCCAATCCGCGATATTGTGGAGGCTTTCGTTATCCAGATGATAGGCGGACATAATCTGAATATCGGAAAGCATGAGGGCGTATTCACTGGAGAGCTTCCGGCGGTCAATTTGAACCGGCAGAATGGACTTTCCCAATTTGATGGAATACTTGAGTTCCTTCTTGACCCACCGGGAAAGCATGGAGTTTCCGGAAAGCAACAGAACTACAACTTTACAGCTTTCCAAATTTTCCCCGCTGGCTTCCGTATCCGCCGGTTCCTCCTGTCCGTCGGCACCCGAAAGTGCGTTGCTGATGTTATGCGCGAAATTGCTGCCGCCTTCCAGTGTATACGGCGCGTACCATACGTTAAGCTGCTGGGAGGACAAAAACTGATACAAGCGCTCCGCATAATCTGCGTCTTTATGTGAATAGCTGATAAAAACGTCCGGCATACTTCCGCCTCCTTGGTATAATTTTAAACGAGCGCTTGCTTCATAATAGCGAGGCCTTTGTCCATTTCGTCTTTCGTGACGACCAGCGGCGGCAACAGACGCATGCCCACGCCCGCCGTCAGTACCAGTAAGCCGTTGTCAATCAGACGGCCGGCAATGTCGCGGTTGCTGTAGCCGTCGTTGACGGCAATGCCAATCATTAAGCCCAAGCCGCGCGTCTTGCCGAAACAGGGCAATTGCAACGCCTCAATGGATTCCCGGAGATACTGCCCCTTTTTCGTGACTTCTTCAAGGAACGTGTCGCTTAGCGTCTCCTGCACGACGAGCGCGGCGGCGGCGCATACGGGATTCGCCCCGAAAGTCGTTGCATGCGTGCCGGGGCCGAGTACGTCGCGGCACTTTTCGTTAGCCAGAATGCCGCTCATGGGCAGTCCGCCCGCGATACCTTTCGCGAACGTCAGCGCGTCGGGCTGTACGCCGTACTGCTGGAACGCGAACAGCGTACCCGTACGCCCGACGCCCGTTTGCACTTCGTCGACCAGCAGAAGCCAGTCACGCTCCGCGCAGAGTTTCGACAGCGCCGCGACGTATGCTTTGTCGAGCGGCAAGACGCCGCCCTCTCCCTGCACCAGTTCCACGAGAACGGCGCACACGTCCTCCCCGGCGGCGGCGTTGAGCGATTCCATGTCGTTGGCGTCGGCGTAGCGGAAACCCTCCGTGAACGGGAAAAAGTAGTTGTGAAAGACTTCCTGCCCGGTGGCCTTTAGCGTGGTAATGGTGCGCCCGTGGAACGAATTTTTGAGGCTGATAATCGTGGCGCGTCCCTGCCCGTAGCGGTCAAAACTGTATTTCCGCGCCAGCTTGATTAGACCCTCGTTGGCCTCGCCGCCGCCGTTGGCGAAAAACGCCGCGCTCATCCCAGTGCGCTTGCAGAGGATTTCCGCAAGCCGCGCCGCCGGTTCCGTGTAGAACAGGTTCGAGACGTGGCCTAATTTTCTGGCCTGCGCGGCGATTGCCTCCGCCCACGGCTGACAGCCGTACCCCAAATCACAGACGCCGATTCCGCTTGTGAAGTCGATATACTCCCGTCCTTCGGGGTCATAGAGCCGCGCCCCCTCCCCGCGGTCAATCACGACCGGGAAACGCCCGTACGTCGGCATAATGTACTGTTGGGTCAAAGCCCGGATTTCGTCGGATGTCACGCGCTGTCCCTCCTTATTCGATGTCGATTTGCTGGCCTTGATACAGAGTATTACGGAGCAGTTCGGGGTCGTTGCCCGTGAAAGCCCCTGCCGCCTCGGTATCTCCTTTGAGTTGCCACATAAACCACGCGGTTACATACCCGTCCGCGCTGTAGAGCATTTCGCCGTGTTCCGCTCCGGTACGCCGCGCCATTGCCTTTTTCCCCGGAATCTTGCGGTACATTTCCGCCATTTTCTCAAACGGCAGGACAATTTGTGTTTCAAAATCTCCCTCCGTCCCGGCGAACATCAACAGCGGAACGGAGATTTTGTCCAGTTCGTAATTCCAGCCCAAGGCGCGGGCGGTTTCCTCGTGCGTGGGCGACAGAGCCACCGCCGTTTTGTACAAAGAACGGGATTCGCATACACTGACGGCACTGAGAACGCCCGCGCCGCCCTGCGAGTGTCCGGAAATCCCGATATTGTCCGTGTCCAGCTTTCCAAAGAAACCGCTGTCCGGGTCGGCGTTCTGCTCCAACAGGTATTGCAAGGTCAAGTCCGCGCTTGCGCCCGTTCCCGTGGAGGGGTCTTCGTTGCCCGCGACGACGAACCCCCAAGAGGCCAGATGACGAAACAGCGCCCTGTATTTTGAGGCCGGAATCCCCGTGCCGTTGAGAAAGACTACAACGGGGTATTTGCTGTCAGCGCCCCACATTTCCGCCGGGTAATAGACCTCGAACTTTTTCAGGGGTTCCGGCGCGGAGATTTTTTTGTGCTTCACTTTCAGGCTTCCGGTTTTGAGATACCGCGCCTCTACTCCGCCGCCTGTTTTTACCGTTTCCGTGTACTTGCGCGGCACGGCCGGCCTTATGGATAGCAACAGCAGAAGCGCGGCTATCAGCGCAAGGACTGCCACGACAACCAGCGCGGCGATTTTGAACGCTTTCCCCGTTATGCGCCCCGCCTGTTTCACCAAAGAGGAAATCATTGCAACATCGTCGCCCCTTTAATCATCGTAGTGATATTCGGGCGGCTCTGCGCGGCGGAGCATGTCGCCGAGCGTGGACGTTTCGTCGCGGCGCAACATGGTTCCGATTCCCTCGTCACTGAGAAGCTCAATTAAAATCGAGTGCGGAATGCGGCCGTCGATAATCTGCACGCGGTCGACGCCGCCGGAAATCGCCGCCGCGCAACACTGGATTTTCGGAATCATGCCGCCGGAGATAATGCCGCTCTGCATAAGCGCCGGGATTTCCCGCAACTGCACGACGCGAATCAGCGTGTCTTCGTCTTTGGGGTCGCGGAGCAGTCCGCGAACGTCCGTCAACAGGATGAGTTTTTCGGCGCGCAAGGCCTCGGCTAATTTGGCGGCGGCGGTGTCGGCGTTGATATTGTAGGCGGTGTCGGCGTCCACGCCCTGCGCGACCGTGGACACGACCGGAATATAGTGGTTCTCCAGCGCGCTTTCAACGGGTTTCGGGTCAACGCCCGTGATACGCCCCACAAGGCCGTATTTCTCGTCGAGCTGTACGGCCTGAAACAGCGCGCCGTCCATGCCGCAAAGCCCGACAGCCCTGCCGCCCAAGCGGTTAATCTGCGCCACCAAGTCCTTGTTGACCTTGCCGCACAACACGGACTGCACAATGTCCATCGTCTCGCGGTCGGTGTAGCGGAGGCCGTCCACGAAACGCGACTGGTGGCCGATTTTCTTTAACATGTCGTTGATTTCGGGGCCGCCGCCGTGAACCATCACGACGCGGATTCCCACTAAATTCAGCAGGATAATGTCGCTCATGACGGCTTTCCGGAGTTCGTCGGAAACCATGGCGTTTCCGCCGTACTTGACGACAATCGTTTTCCCGGTGAACTGCTGGATATAGGGCAGGGCTTCCACCAGTGTCCGAGCCTGTACTTCATGGGACGCCATACGCGCCACTCCTTCTTTACGGGGTATCAGGTACGGTAGTCCCCGTTGATTTTGATATAGTCATAGGTGATGTCACAGCCCCAGCAGGTACACGCGGCGTCGCCCTCGCCCATGGCAATGCGGATTTCGATGTCATGCTCTGTGAGAATTTGCTTGGCCTTGTCCTCGTCGAAATCGAGACCGCGCCCGTTGGCGCACACGTCGATTTCCCCCGCCGCGCTTGCGAAGGTTACGTTGACCTTGTCGGGGTCGAAGTTCTCCCCGGAGTAGCCCATAGCGCACAGCACGCGCCCCCAGTTGGCGTCCGCGCCGAAAATCGCGGCTTTCAGGAGCGTGGACGAAATCACGGACTTTGCCACGGTCTCCGCGCTCTTGACGCTTCCCGCGCCGCTAACGGTGCAGGTAATTAAGTGTTTCGCGCCCTCGCCGTCGGAGGCCATTTCCCGCGCCAGCCGGACGCACAACGCCTGTAACGCTTCCAGAAACGCGTCATAGTCCGCGCCCTTGTCGGTAATTTCGGCGTTGCCCGCAAGGCCGTTGGCAAGCACCATGCAACTGTCATTTGTCGACGTGTCGCCGTCCACGCTGATACGGTTGAAGCTGACTTCCGCCGTTTCGAGCAGCGCGGCGCGAATCATGTCAGGGGATACGGCACAGTCCGTCGTAAGGAAGCACAGCATTGTCCCCATGTTGGGGTGAATCATGCCGCTTCCCTTGGCGATTCCGCCCAGCCGGACGGTTTTCCCGCCGATAACGGTTTCCACGGCCGCCTCTTTCTTGGCGGTGTCCGTGGTCATGATGGCGTGGGCGGCCGCGTCGCTGGCCTCCGGGGACGATTCCAGCGCGTCATAGAGTTTTTGCACGCCGCCCTCGATTGCCTCAATGTTCAGCGTCTGCCCGATGACGCCCGTTGACGACACCAGCACGTCTTCCGGCGCACAGCCGATAACATCCGCCGCCGCCGCGCACATCCGTTCGGCGTACGCTTCGCCGTGGGGGGCGCAGGCGTTGGCGTTGCCGCTGTTGGCGATAACCGCCCGCGCCACGCCGTTTTTAAGGTGTGCAATGTCGACGTGAACCGGGGCGGCCTTGACGACGTTCCGCGTGAACACGCCCGCCGCCGCGCAGGGCGTCTCCGAGACAATCAAGGCCACGTCCTTTTTCCAATCGGCGTGGGTCTTGACGCCGACATGGATTCCAGCCGCCCGGAATCCCTTTGCGGCACATATGCCGCCTTCTATAAACTTCATAGGTTGTTTCCTCCTGATTTCCGTTTCGGTTCCGGCAGTTCCGGGTACATCGCCTCTACCAGTCCCGCGAGATAGGATTTGTCGTCCACGTCGTCGACAAGCAACATGTCTTTCGCGCCGGGGTAGGGCGCTTCATAGGCGGCGTTCCGCAGATACCCGACGGCGGCTTGCACGGGCTTGACAAGAAAGCGGTTGTCGTAGACTCCGCCGAACAGTCTGCCGTGACAGTAGAGCAAATATTCCCCCATCATGGGGCGGAACGTAATCCCGTCGCAGTCCGACAACTGGTCAAGGATAAAGCGTAAATATTCCCGTCCGGACGCCATAGTATAACACCCTCAATCGAGATTCAGCCCCGCCGTTTCGGGGAATCCCAACATCAGATTCATGTTTTGCACCGCCGCGCCGCTGGCACCCTTGCCGAGATTGTCGAACAGCGCCGTAACCGTGACGCGTTCCGCGTTGCCGCATACAACGATTGACAGCGTGTCACTTCCGGCGCGAGCCGCGCCGTACAAAAGGCCGGGCGCGTCCTCCGGCACCGACACGACCCCGCGCCCCGTCGCATAATGGGACTTGTAAATATCCCGGATTTGTTGTAAAGTAGAGACACCGCGAAGTTGCGACATATGCAGGGGTACCGTCGTCGCCATGCCCTTGTAGTAGTCGTCGACGACGGGGCAGAACACCGGGGCGGCGTCCAGACCGGAAATGACGCGCATTTCGGGCAGGTGCTTATGGGACTGCGGGAGACCGTACACGCCGGGGCTTGACAGTAACGCTTCTCTGTCGGGGGCTTCATACTGCGCAATCATTTTCTTTCCGCCGCCGGAGTAGCCGGTCAGCGAGAAGCAGGAAAGCAGTGTGTCTTTCGGCAGGACGCCCGCCGCAATCAGCGGGTAAACGACGCTGATAAAGCCCGTGGCGTGACAGCCGGGATTTGCCACGCGCTGACTGTGCGAAATCGCGTCCCTGTGTGCGTCGGACAGTTCCGGGAAGCCGTACGCCCAACCGGGGGCGGTACGGTGTGCCGTGGACGCGTCAATGATTTTGGTGTCCGGGTTCTGCGCGAGTGTCACGGCCTCGACGGCGGCCGCGTCCGGCAGACACAGAAACACTAAGTCCGCCGCGTTCATCAGTTTCTGACGCTCCCGCGCGTCCTTCCGCTTTTCCTCCGCAATCAGCAACAGTTCGATGTCGTCACGCGCCGACAGGCGGCCGTAGATTTGAAGTCCGGTAGTCCCCTCTTTGCCGTCAATGTAGACTTTCGGTTTCATGCTTCCTCATCCTCTTTCCGGCGTTCGGCGATAAAGTCCTCAATCTCCTTGATTTGCTGGGAAGTCTCGTGAATCGCGGGGCCGCCGTAACTCTTGCGGAGTGCCATGCAGTTTTCGAGATGTAACGCCTCGTATACGTCCGTGTCGAACAGTTCCGACGCCGCTTTCAGTTCCGGTAACGACAGCTCTTCCAGCGTCTTTCCCTGTTGCGCGCAGAGTGCCACGAGTTGTCCCGTGACCGTGTAGGCGTCGCGGAACGCCATACCCTTTTTCGTGAGGTAGTCGGCGCAGTCGGTGGCGTTGATGAACCCGCGCCCGGCGGCCTGACGCATGTTTTCGGGCAGTACCTTCATCGTGTCGAGCATGGCCGCGAACACTGGCAGGCACATTTTCACGGTGTCCAGCGCGTCGAAAACGGGTTCCTTGTCCTCCTGCATGTCCTTGTTATAGGCCAGTGGCAAGCCCTTCATGGTCGTCAGCAGGGACATGAGGCTACCGTAGACGCGGCCTGTCTTGCCGCGTACGAGTTCCGCCACGTCGGGGTTTTTCTTCTGCGGCATGATGGAGGAACCGGTGGCGTAGGCATCGTCGAGTTCCACAAACTTGAATTCCCAACTGCACCAAAGTATAATCTCCTCGGCGAACCGGGAAAGATGGGTCATGAGTATGGAAAGGTCACTGAGCAGTTCCAGCGCGTAGTCACGGTCGGACACGCCGTCCATGGAGTTTTCCATAGGGGCGTCGAAGTCCAATTCCTCGGCGGTTTTCCAGCGGTCAATGGGGTACGATGTCCCGGCGAGCGCCCCGCACCCAAGCGGACACTTATTGAGGCGTTCGCGGCAGTCCTCCAAGCGCGTCACGTCGCGGACAAACATGTTTGCGTAGGCCATGAGGTGGTGGGCGAACGACACGGGCTGGGCGCGTTGCAAATGCGTATACCCCGGCATGACGGTCATCTGGTGCGCCTTGGCCTTGTCGCAAAGCACCGCTTCCAGCGACAGCAGGCACCGGATAACGGAACCGATTTCGCGGCGGACGTACATCCGGAAATCGACGGCCACTTGGTCGTTGCGGCTCCGGGCGGTGTGGAGACGCTTCCCGGCGTCGCCGATACGCTCCGTAAGCAGTGCCTCGATGTTCATGTGTATGTCCTCGTGTTCGGCGGAAAACTCAATCTTCCCGGCCTCGATGTCGGACAGGATTTCGAGCAAGCCCCGCCGGATGGCTTCCCCGTCGTCGCGGTTCAAAATGCCGCAGTCCGTCAACATTTTGGCGTGGGCGAGACTGCCCCGGATGTCGTCGCGGTAGAGGCGCTGGTCGAAGTCAATGGACGCGTTGAACGCGTTGACAAGCGCGTCCGTGTCCTTGCCGAAGCGCCCGGACCATAGTTTCATAAGGCAAACCCTCCATAAAAGCGTGACGGGGGAACGCTCCCCCGTCGTCTGTGGCGTCACAGCAGACCCTTTTCCCGCAGAGCCTGCACTTTCGTGGGCAGTCCCCACAGATTGATGAATCCGGCGGCGTCTTTCTGGTCATAGTCCGACTCGTCGAAGGTCGCCAGATTTTCGGAGTAGAGCGAACAGGGAGAGGTCGTCCCGGCGGGAATGATGTTGCCCTTGTAGAGCTTGAGGCGTACGGAACCCGTGACATTCTCGTTGGCCTTGTCGGCGAAAGCGGAAATGGCCTCCCGCAGAGGCGTGAACCACTTGCCGTTGTAGATGAGGTCGGCGAAGTCAATGGCGAGCTTCTGCTTTGCGTGGAGCGTGTCCTTGTCGACGGTGAGCATTTCGAGTTGTTCGTGGGCGAAATACAGGATAGTGCCGCCGGGGGTCTCGTACACGCCGCGGTCTTTCATGCCGACGAGGCGGTTTTCCACGATGTCGATGATTCCGACGCCGTTCGCGCCGCCGATTTCGTTCAGTCCGGCGATAATCTTGGAAGCCTTCATGCGTTCGCCGTTGAGCGCGACGGGGACGCCCTTTTCAAAGTCAATCGTGACGTAGGCGGGCGTATCGGGAGCCTGTTTCGGGGAGACGCCCATTTCCAGAAAGCCGGGCTTGTCGTAATCCGGCTCGTTGGCGGGGTCTTCCAAGTCAAGGCCTTCGTGGCTGAGGTGCCAGAGGTTCTTGTCTTTGGAGTAGTTGGTCTCGCGGGAGATTTTCAGGGGGACGTTGTGCGCCTCGGCGTAGTCGATTTCCTCGTCACGGGAACGAATCGACCACTCCCGCCACGGCGCGATGACCGTCATATCGGGGGCGAAGCGCTTCACGGCGAGTTCAAAACGGACTTGGTCGTTTCCCTTGCCAGTACAGCCATGACAAACCGCGTCGGCGTGTTCCTCCAACGCGACCTGCGCCAGCTTGCGCCCCAGAATCGGGCGGGCGAACGCCGTACCCAAAAGGTACGTCTCGTATTTGGCGTCCATCTTCAGGGCGGGGATGATGACTTCGTCCACCATCTCGTCCACGAGGTCGGCGACAATCAGCTTGGACGCGCCGGTTTTGAGAGCCTTTTCCTCCAAGCCGTCGAGTTCCCCGGCCTGCCCCACGTCGCCGGAGACCGCGATAATTTCCGGGTTATTATAATTTTCCTTCAACCACGGAATAATAATGGAAGTGTCCAGCCCCCCGGAGTAGGCCAGCACAATTTTCTTGATATCCTCTTTTGGTTTCATCAGGTACGCGCCCCCATCCTTTTTCACGGTAGGTTGCATTATACAATCTTCCACCGGGTTATGCAAGCGACGATATGCACAACTTTTCCCGGCACTGTCTGTCATATTTGCATATTCCCGACGTAAAAGAGACGCTTTTTCCGTGGAAATGACCGATATTTCCCCACCGTGAACGGGCGGCGGGTCTATTTCCCGCCCGCGAAACATAGGATACACCATCACTGTCAGGAGGTGGACGAGATGACAAATCAAAGCCGGAATCAAGTGGTTTTAGAGGGTTGGGTCAGAGAACCTCCGGTTCCGTCCCACGAAAATCATGGAATCCGGTTTTACCGTTTCCCGCTGGACGTGCCGCGCCTGTCCGGACAGCACGACCTCTTACCGATTCTGATTCCGGAAGAGAGCCTCCCCGTGACCGACACGCAACAGCCGATACGGGTACAGGGTCAGCTCCGCTCTTTCAACAACCGCACCGGAACCGGAAGCCGCCTGATATTGGCCGTCTACAGCCGGAATCTACAGCCGGGTCTCGGGGTGGCCTGCAACCAAATATTCCTGTCGGGTACGCTCTGCAAGCCGCCCATACTGCGCCGGACGCCGCTGGGGCGGAGTATCTGTGACATCATGCTGGCGGTTCCGCGCCGCTACGGGCGGTCGGACTATCTCCCCGTGATTGCGTGGGGACAACTGGCCGTGCAGACCGGGGAATTGCGCACCGGGGACGCGCTGGAATTAGAGGGGCGCGTGCAGAGCCGGATTTACCACAAGGCCACGGAAGACGGCACGGAAGAAAGAACCGCGTACGAAGTTTCCATGATGCACCGCCTGCCGCAAGCGTTGCCGTCATCCCCCACTCCGTGACGGGGACAAGGGCAAGCGCACATCAGCGGGAGTGACGCCGGAGACAGTCCAAAAGTCTGCCGGATTCCAGCGCCGCCACGGCGCTGACGCCCTCGAAATCGGCGTAGGGACGATACACGGCCTCCAATTTGTCATGGGCGGCCTTGGCCTCCCGGAGTGCCGCTTCGGCCTCCCGCCGGAGTACGGACACCATGCGCGTTTCGAGCCGGAACGCGCCCTTGTCGGGAACCGTCGTGAGGGCGTCCACGCGGACGCGCCGGAACGGCGTCCCGCCGTATTCCATGCCCGGGCGCGTGCTGACAAAGCCCAGTCCCAGCCCCGGTATCAGCAGGTGTTCGATTTGCTCCGGGTTCTCCGGCGACATGCAGCAGATTGTGTCCCAGTTCCGGGACGCCGCCTGAGAGCGGAGTGTTTCCAGCATGGGCGCGGCGAAGCCGAACGCGTCGCGGAGTTCGTAGACGCGCGGGCAGAGAGTGTCCACACTGTCAAAGCGCCAGACGTACCCCTGACAGGTCAGCGAACCCAAGAAACGGCGAACAGTACGGCCTTTCTGCCTGCCGACACGGCGCAGTTCCCGGAGCGCGATACCACGGAAACGGCGCTCGGCGCGTTCCCGGTCGAACGCCACCGACGACGCGGCGTCCAGTTCGACCGCCCGCGCCGCCTTCATGGCGCGGTACGCCCGGGCATACGCCGCTTTGTACTCCGCCGTATACGCCTTCACGGCGTCGGCGCACGCTTTCGCGGCGATGAGGTCGTAGTAGCGCCCCAAGTCGAGATAGCGGTCAACCGCCGCCGGGAAACGCGGTTCGAGCACATGCGGCGCGGTGCCGTCTGCCGCCGCGCAGCGCAGTTCCGGGAATACCACGCCGTCCAGCGAATCCGGGTCGCCGGAACAGTGCAGGTATTCGACCGCGGTTCCGGCGTCCTCCATTGTCCGGCCGAGTTCCCGCATGAGCGTGCTTTTCCCGATTCCGGGGCCGCCCTTCAAAATCACAAAGTCGAAAGTCTCGTCAAGGTTCACGATTTCCGAAAACAGGTTCCGGAAGCCGTCGCCGCTGTTCGCGCCCGCGAAAAAGTGCGTTGCCGCCATAAAAACTACCTCCCGCCGTGAAAACGCCCGCGAAAGCGGCGTTTTCTTTATTTCACTCCCAGACTATGCGCCGTTCCCCACCCGTGACAGCGGAATTTCGTAATATCCTGAAATTCCCACAATAGCATATAAACATCCCACAATAATCCGCTTGAAAACGCCCCGGAATCGTGTATAATGATACGTTGCGAAATATAACGCGCTTTCCGCGTTCCGGAAGAAGGGAACGGTTGTCATGAACCGCGACAATGAAGAGATTACCTATTATCAGGCCAAGCATGTTACCTGTCTGAGTTATCGGCAAAAGAACACATTGGAACTTTACCCAACCTTCTGCGGCGTGGAACAGTGCAAGCCCGGTTTTTCCGTGGGGCCGCGTGTGCGGGAAAACTATCATTTGCACGTCATTCTGTCCGGTCAGGGTACGTTGCGCGTGGGAGAGCGTACGTATCACCTGCACGGCAGACAGGCCTTTTTGCTCAAACCGTCGGAGACCGTGCTGTATCAGGCCGACGCGCAAGACCCGTGGCATTATTGCTGGGTGTCCTTTAACGGCGCGTCCGCCAAAGACTGCATGGACGCCGCCGGGTTCCCCGACGGCGTCAACGCCCGTGACTGCTACATGGACACCAACGAGTTTCTCATGCTGACGTGGAAACTGTTGGAGTGCAGGGAGAACACGCTTCGGAACGAGCTTCGCCGCCTGAGCCTCACCACGGAGTTTATCGCGCTGATGATTGAGGCCGGAGACCGCGTGACCCCGCCCCGACGCCACGACGATTCCTCGGACATCTACGTCGACCACGCGCTGGACGTGATACGCTGTCAGTACGCCACGGTCAAAATACGCGACATCGCCCGGCACATCGGCATTAACCGCAGTTATCTGACGAACATTTTCAAGAAGCGGACAGGCCTTTCCCCGCAGGCGTACCTTTTGCGGTACCGCCTGAATATCGCGTGCCGACTGCTCTTGACGACCAATTACCCCATACAGGAAGTGGCACGGCAAATCGGATACGAGAACCCCATGACCTTTTCCAAGATGTTCAAGAGCGCCTACGGCGTCAGCCCGAAAGTCTACCGCGCGGAGGGTGCGCCTTCGCCAAGCGAACCCATTACCGAAACAGGCAGGGAGGAAACATAAATGAGCATTCTTTACAGTCCCGAAAACCGTCTGCTGACGCTCCACACGCGCCACAGCACATATCAAATGTGCGTGGACGAGTACGGCTTCCTCCGCCACCTCTACTACGGGGAACGCGCCGACGGTGCCGACTTCCGTTATCTGTTACGCGACTACGACCGGGGCTTCTCCGGCAACCCGGCCGAGTTCCGCAACAACCGCGGCGTGTCGCTGGACACCACCCCGCAGGAGTACACCGGATTCAACGCCGGAGATTACCGCGTCCCGGCGCTGTGCGCAGTTCACGCCGACGGCAGTTACGCCGCCGACTTGCGCTACGCCGGACACGAAACCCGCCCCGGCGCGTATTCCCTCCCCGGCCTCCCCGCCGCGTTCGACCGTTCCCCGGACGATTCCGCGACACTCGTCGTCACGCTCCGCGACACCGCCTCCGCGTTGCAAGTACGCCTTTACTATGGCGTGTTCGAGGAACGCGACATTATCACCCGCGCCGCCGAAATCGTCAACGGCGGAGACAGCGTGATTTATCTGGAAAAAGCCGCGTCCGCCTGTATCGACTTCCTCTCTGGGAACTGGGAACTGCTCCACTTCCACGGACGCCACTGCATGGAACGTCAGCCGCAGCGCGTGCCGCTCTCCAACAACGTGCAAAGCGTCGAGTCGCGGCGCGGCATGAGCAGTCACCACCACAACCCGTTTACGATTCTCTGTGCGCCCGAAACCCGCGAGTATTCCGGCGAGTGCTACGGCTTCATGCTGTTGTGGTCGGGCAACCACAAGACGGAGTTTGAAAAGGACTACCTCAACAGCGTGCGCGTGGTCACGGGCATTCACGACAGCCAATTCCGCTGGAATCTCGGCGCGGGGGAACACTTTTTCACGCCGCAAGTCTTATTCTCCTACAGCGCGTCCGGCTTCTCGACCCTCAGCCACCACTACCACGACATGATACGCTGGCACATCTGCCGCAGTCAGTATGTACACAAACGCCGCCCGGTACTCATCAACAACTGGGAGGCCACGTTCATGAATTTCACCACGGAACGGCTCCTCGACATCGCCCGGCAGGCGGCCGAACTCGGCGTGGAACTGTTCGTGATGGATGACGGCTGGTTTGGGCGGCGCGACAATGAAGACGACGGCCTCGGCGACTGGTTCGTGAACGAAAACAAGCTCCCCGGCGGCCTGAACCCGCTGATTCAGGGTATCAAGGACTTGGGAATGAGTTTCGGGCTTTGGATTGAGCCGGAAATGGTCAATGAGGCCTCCGATTTGTACAAGGCTCACCCGGAATGGGCGCTGACGGTGCCGAACCGTCCCCCGATGTACGGGCGGAACCAACTGGTTCTGGACATGTCCCGCAAAGACGTGCGCGACTATCTCTACAACTGTTTCGCGGAACTGCTCCGAAACTACGACATTTCTTATATCAAGTGGGACATGAACCGCTGTCTGGCGGATGTCTACTCCCACGAACTCCCGGCCGAACAGCAGGGGGAAATGACATACCGCTATGTGCTGGGCGTGTACGACCTCGCCGAACGCCTGACACAAAATTTCCCCCACGTACTCTTTGAGGGCTGCGCGGGCGGCGGCGGACGCTTCGACGCTGGTATGCTCTACTACGTGCCGCAAATCTGGTGTTCCGACGACACGGACGCCATTGAGCGCCTCGACATTCAGCACGGCACGTCTTTCGGCTATCCGCCGTTTACGATGGGTTCCCACGTCTCGGCCTGTCCGAACCAGCAGACCGGGCGGACGACCAGTCTGTACACGCGGGGCGTCGTGGCCATGCCGGGGACGTTCGGCTATGAGCTGGACTTGAACCGCCTTTCGTCGTCCGAAAAGGACGAAGTGCGCCTGCAAATGGCCTACTACAAGAAAGTCCAGTCCCTGATTCAGAACGGCGTCTACTACCGCCTGAACGAACTGGAAGAGCAGGAACGTTACAGCGCGTGGGAGTTCGCCGCGCCGGACGGCTCGGAAATACTGGTCAATCTGGTTGTCAAGCGCGTTCAGGCCAACGCCCCGCTAATTCGACTGCGCTTCAAGGGGCTGTCCCCGGAGGCCACGTACGCGCTCGAAGACACGGAATCCCGCTATTCGGGCGCGGCGCTGATGACGGGCGGCTACACGTTCCCGATGTTCTGGGGCGACTATCCCGCGTTGCAGTTGCACTTCACCCGCGTGGACTGAATCATGGAAGCGCTCAAGCACTGGTATCAGTCGGAGCGGCGGAAACTGCGTACGCTCTCCCGCCGCGCCAAAGCCGAATATATCTGGCAGTATTACAAACTCTGGATTATCGGTATTGTCTCTCTGTTGTCGCTGATAGTCTACGTCACGGTTCACCGCCTGACGGTTCCGGCCGATAACTGGCTTTATATCACCTTCGCCAACACCTATGCGGAGGCCGGGAACGGTTCGGAACTCTGGCGCGGGTTTGTGGACGCCTCCGGGTACGATGTCCGGGAAAAAAACGTGTATTTCAACAACAGTTGTTATTTTGACCCGTCCGACACGGGCTATAACGCCTACTACACGTATTTTGTCGCGTACGTGGAGGCCGGGACGCTCGACGCGATTGCCATGGAACGCGACGACCTCGCGTTACTCGGCACGCGTGGGCGCTTACTCGACCTGTCCGGCACGGAGTTCGCGACACGCTACGCCGACCGTCTCGTGTACGCCGTCCCGGCCAATCCGGACTACGGCACGGAGCCGCTTCCAATCGGCGTCGACCTGAGCGACACCCGCCTTGTCGCGGACTTCCACATTTACGAAAGCAGTTGCGCGCTGGGGCTTTCGGCGAACTGCCCGCACCCGGACGCCGTGGCGCGGTTTCTGGACTATGTGCTTTCCGACGGCGCGGAGGTGAACGTATCGTGAATCTGTTGCGCGGCTTCCTCGACAATGACAGCGCCTTCGGACAGCTTATGACGCGTTGCTGGATTATCATTGCCTGTAATGTGCTGTTCGTCCTGCTGACGCTCCCGGTCGTGACGATTGCCCCGGCGTGGGTCGCCATGGACTACGTATTTTTACGGACTTTGCGCGGCGAACCCGACCTGAACCCGCTCCGCGTGTTCTGGCGCGGACTGCGCATGAATTTCAAACAGGCGTCGCTCTGCGGGCTTGTAATTCTATCGCTGTTAGGCTTCCTCGGGCTGGAAATCTACTGGTGCGGACAGTTCGGCGGAATTTTCCAGATATTCCGCCTCGGACTGGTCATGATGGCTTCGGCGGTCGTCATTCTGACGCTGTACCTGTTTCCGGTCATGGCGGCGTTTCGCGGGACGCTCCCCGAACTGCTCCGGCACAGCCTCTATTTCGCGTTCCACAGGCCGCTGAATCTGCTGGTCATTGTCTTTTTCCACGTCTTTCCGCTGTTGCTGACCTACAGTGATTTACAGAATCTGCCGCTGTACGCGTTTCTCTGGTGCTTCGCGGGCTTCGGGGCGGTGGAAATGCTGACGGCGTCTCTGCTCTCGCGGGAGTTTGCGCCGTACCTGTCCGCCGTGGACGCGGACGGAGAACAAAGCCCCGTCGAAAAGCCGGACGCCGAAATCTTGGAGGACATGCGGAAACTGGATATGTAACAAAAAGGCCGTCCGGCGTCCGGACGGCCTTTCGCTTATTTGTCGAGAAAGACGGCGGGGGAGTAGAGATAGCCTTGATAGTAGTCACAGCCGATACTGTGCAGAATTTCGCGCTGTTCCTCTGTTTCCACGAACTCCGCCAGCACGGTCAGATTCAGGGACGCCGCAAGACCCGTTATGGACGAGATGATTTCCCGGTAGTTCTGATGGGTCGCCAGTCCCCGTACCAAAGAGCCGTCCAGTTTGATAATGTCAAACATGCTGTCTTTGAGGTAGTGGAGGGACGTTTGCCCCATGGAAAAGTCGTCAATGGCCAGAAGCAGTCCCATGTCACGCATGGACAGGAGCGCGGCGCGGGTGTTCTCGTTAAAGGAAATGGCGGCCTGTTCCGTGACTTCCAGACAGAGATTCTTCCCGCGAAACGGCGTCTTTGCGTTCTGCTGACGCATGAACTGTAAAAAGCGCGGCGTCACGACCGTGGTACCCGTGATGTTAAAGGAGATTTTCACGCCGTCGCCGAAGCGTTCCAGCACGGCGGGGCGTTCCGACAGCACCCGCAGAACCATAGTCTCCTCCAGCGTGGCCAGAAATCCGCCCTCCTCCGCGAGCTTCACCACCACGGGCGGATACAGAATGCCGTGGACGGGGTGCCGCCAGCGGAGCAGGACTTCCACGCCCGTGCAGTGTCCGTCGTAGTGGTACTGGGGCTGGTAGGCCAGCGTGAGGCCGTCTTCCAGCCAGTGGCGCAGGTCGGCGCACAGATTCTTGGCGAAGTCGCCGTAGACGTTGTGCAGGTCTGTCAGACGAACTCCCGTCAGGGACTGCTCGTTTGTCTTGAAATAGTCCACAAAGGCGTCGTAATTCCGCCGGGTGCTTTCCTCCGACTGCCTGTCCAGAACGCGGACGAAGGGCAGGTAAATCAGCGTCCCCGCCGCCACGTTGCACAGTTGCAGGAGTGAGCCGCGCAGGGAACCCGTCGCCCGGAAGCCGCCCAGCAGTATGGGCGTCGTCCACGCCACTTCGCCGGAAATCATCGGCACCAGTCCGGAGGACACCGCCACGTAGGCGATAGAGTAGCATGTCAGCGGCACGGCCAGAAACGGTATTAACATCGTGGGGTTGAAGATGATGGGCAGGCCAAACACCATGAGCTCGTTAATGTTAAAGAGCATGGGGAAAGCGGCCGCCAGCCCGAGGCCGCGCCGCGCCCGGTTGCGGGAAAACAGCAGAATGGCAATCAGCAGGCAGATTGTCGCGCCACAGCCGCCCATGAGTACGAAGCAGTCGAAAAACTCCTTGGTCAGAACGGTATGCGGGACGCCGCCGGACGCTATCGCGGCCTGATTTTCGGCCAGTCCCGGCGCGAAATAGGTCTGCATGGCACCCTCCAGCGTGTCGCTTCCGTGGATGCCGAAGAACCACAGCAACGAGGAGAGCAGGACAAAGAACAGTCCCTGAAAGAATCCGGTCTGAATCTGCGCGAAAAGCGCGTTGAAGCCCCGCGCAATCAGCGCCCGGAAGGAGTCCACTTGGAACAGCCGCATAACAAGCCCGTTGACCAGCGCGAAGCAGAGTACGGTTATGGCAATGGGCGGCAGCGTGGACAGCATGCGCGTAAACTCCCGGTCGACCCCGGCCGAAAAGATGTAGCGCCGATGACTGCGGAAAAAGCGGTGGAGCGCCAGATACAGCGCCGACGCCCCAAGGCCTGTCAGAATCGCCAGAAACATGGATTTCGGCCCCATGCTGTCCGTGCCGAATCCGGGCAGGTACGCCCCCGCCATGATGAAGAACGCCAGCATGGACGCGGCCTCCGCGCCGCCGTTGACCGCTAACGGGTCGGCTTTCAGCTTCATGTAGGCGCGGCTGATGAAGAACGCCATGTAAAGGGCAAGCGTGCCGAATGTCGCGCCGTAAATGGAATCGAACAGTTGCAGGACAAAGCCGCCCGCGAAGGTCGCCACGGCGTTTTGGTACGCTTCCAGCGGCAAAGTTTTTCCAATCAGGGCAAACGCGCCGATAATGAGAATGGGAATCATGCTGACCAGCCCGCCGCGCACGGAGCGAACCGCCGTCAATTGTTCCGTCTGCCGGACAATGTCCATGATTGCCAAGGGCTTTTTCATAGTAACGCTTCCCTCCCGTCGTTTGCGTTTGACGCAATTATAACGGGTACCCGGCATAAAATCAATAATAGTTTGGCAAGTTTCAGGCGTCCATTTCCAGAATGACGAACTGCCAAGGACGCACGGAGAGCGTGCCGTGTTCCATGACGCATTCCCGCAGGTTGTTTAACAGAACCTGTTTCACGGTTCCGGGCAGGGGGATTTTCTGTGCCGTGTCCTGACAGTTCCCGACGACCAGAAGCGTTTGCGCGTCGCTCCGCCGGAAATAGGCCATGACGTTTGCGAGTTCGGGCAGGTACGGCGTCGTCTGGCCGTAGACGACGGCTTCCCGGAAGGCGGGATTTTTCCGTAAGGCGATTAAGGCGCGGTAGAAGTTCCAGACGGAATCGGGGTCGCCGCGCTGTGCGTCCAGATTGATTTCCCGGTAGTTCGGGTTGACGCGCAGCCACGGCGTCCCGGCACTGAATCCGGCGTTGGCGGACGCGTCCCACTGGAACGGCGTCCGGGCGTTGTCGCGGGAAAAGCGGTTGACGCTCTCCATGGCCTCGTCCGGGGAAAGCCCGGCGTCCAGCGCCACCCGGTACTGGTCACGGGCGGAAATGTCGTCCACTTCCTCAATACTTGCGCAATGTGTGTTTTCCATGCCGATTTCCTGCCCCTGATACAGGAACGGCAGGCCGCGAAGCATGAAATTCACGCCGCCCAGCAGTTTTTTCGCCGCCACGCCGTACGCCCCCGCGCAGGTTCCCTCCGGCAGGTACCGCGACACCCCCCGCGGCTCGTCGTGGTTCTCGATGATGTTGCACAAAAATCCGGTGTCCCGCGTCTTGCGCTGGCTCTCGAAACACGCCGCCTTGTACTGTTCCGGCGTGACGTGCTTCTGTGCGTACCAGCCCTCCGAGCCTTGGTTCAGGACGGTTTCCCCGAAGTCGAACATTGTCGAAAAACAGCCCTTGTCCCCGATAAAGAGCGGCAGTTCCTCCGGCTTCTCGTTGAACACCTCCCCGACGGTGAAAGCGTCGTACTTGCGGAATGTCTCATCGGCCATTTCGTTGAGGAAGTCAAGGACGCCCCGCGCCTCGAAAAGCATGTTGTCCACGCTGGAAAGCCCGTCCTCGCGGTCGGCGGGGTAGTCCCGGAACGGCAACGCCTTCTTGATATTGATAATGGCGTCAATGCGGAACCCCGCAAGGCCTTTGTCGAGCCACCAGTTAATCATGCTGTAGATTTCCCGGCGGACTTCCGGGTTTTCCCAGTTCAAGTCCGGCTGCTTCCGGTGGAACAGGTGCAGGTAGATATAGTCGTCATGTCCGGGGAGTTCCGACCAGACCGAGCCGCCGAAGTACGAGCGCCAGTTACACGGCATGGGTTCGCCGCGCTGATGTTTCCGGATGTAGAAGAACCGCCCGTACTTGCCCTCCGGGTTCCGGCAGGCCTCCCGGAACCATTTATGTTCGTCGGAACAGTGGTTGACGACCAAATCCATGACAATGGCGATGTCGCGCCGCTTGGCCTCGCGGAGCAGTTCGTCCATGTCGTCCATAGTCCCGAAGCGCGGGTCAATGCGGTAATAGTCGGAGATGTCGTAGCCTTGGTCGGCCAGCGGGGAGGCGTACACCGGGGAGAGCCACACCAAGCCCACGCCCAGCTCTTGCAGGTAGTCCAACTTGCTGATAATGCCGCGCAAGTCCCCGATACCGTCGCCGTTGGTGTCAAGGAAACTCTTGGGGTAAATCTGATAGGCCGTCAGGCCGTGCCACCACTTGCGTTCCATGTCCGCCCTCCTGTGTGACTGCAAAAGCAGATTGTGCGTCTATGATATCCATGATATCATATGTTATATAAAAGTCAACTGATTTTTCGCTCAGAAGGGGGAACGACTAAATGAAATGCTTCTATTGCAAGGGAGACATGGAAGAAAGCACGACTTCCCACGCCGTCACGCTGGAAGATTGCGTGGTTATCGTGAAAGATGTACCCTGTACGCGGTGCAGGCAGTGCGGGGAAGCCTATTTCAGTGACAAAATCGCCGACGAACTGGACAGAATTGTCGACAGTTTCCGCAAGAGCAAAACAGAAATCGCCGTCGTGCATTACGCGTCGGCGCGGACATGAAAGGCGGAACCGGGGACGCGCCCCGGTTCTGTGCCGCTTTACAGGTCTAATAATTCGTCTTGTTCGACTTGCCGGATACCCTGCGCGGCGAGCGCGGCGGCGGCTTTGGCGTTGTCCGCCACGCGGAATATCGTGTAGGCGTCCCTGCCCTTCCTGCCGCCGAAAAAGGCGTACAGATACTCCACATTCACGTCCGCCGCCGCCAGCACGCGGAGAACTTTGTCAAGTCCGCCGGGGGTGTCGGAAAGCGCGACGCCCAGAACCTGCGTCACGTTGTGGACGAAACCGGCGTCACGCAACACGGTTGTGGTCTTGTACACGTCGTTGACGATGATTCGCGCTATGCCGAAATCGCTGGTCTCCGCGAGGGAGAACGCCCGCATATCAATTCCGTTTTCGGCCAGAACGGCGGTCATGGCCTGCAACGCGCCCGGGCGGTTCTCCACAAAAACTGAAATCTGCTGTATCACGGGAAGCGCCTCCTCTCAAATCTTGCGGTTGTCGATGACGCGCACGGCCTTGCCTTCGCTTCTGACAATGGATTTCGGCGCGACAAGCGTCACTTTCGCGGTCAGCCCGAGCATGGAGCGCAGACCGTCCACGAGTTCCTTTTGGCGGCGGCTGATTTCGCCGAGGTTGTCCGTGAACATCTCCGGGGTCATTTCCACGCGCACGTCGAGCGTATCCGTGTTGTTGACGCGGCCGACGATAATCTGATAGTTCGCGGGATAGCCCAAGTTCAGAAGCACGGTCTCAATCTGCGACGGGAACACGTTCACGCCGCGGATAATCAGCATGTCGTCGGTACGGCCGCGCGGCTTCGTCATTTTGACGTGGGTACGCCCGCACGGACACTTTTCCCGCGAGAGCACACAAATGTCACGCGTACGGTAGCGAATCAGCGGGAACGCCTTTTTGGTAATGGACGTGAACACAAGTTCGCCCTGCGTGCCGTCGGGCAGGACTTCTCCGGTGTCGGGGTCGATGACTTCGGCTATGAAGTGGTCTTCGTTGATGTGCATGCCCGACTGTGCCGAACACTCGAACGCCACACCCGGCCCCGAAAGTTCCGTCAGGCCGTAGATGTCATAGGCCTTGATTCCGAGCGTGTCCTGAATGCTCTGCCGCATTTCCTCCGACCACGCCTCCGCGCCGAAAATGCCCGCTTTCAGGGGGATTTGTTCGGGCGTGAGACCCATTTCTTTCATGCTTTCGCCGAGGTAGGCCGCGTAGGACGGCGTACAGCACAAAATTGTCGCGTTCAGGTCGCGGATGAACATAATTTGGCGTTCGGTGTTGCCCGACGAGGTGGGGACGGTCAGACAGCCGACTTTGTGGGAACCGCCGTTCAGGCCGGGGCCGCCCGTGAACAGGCCGTAGCCGTAGGACACTTGGCACACATCTTCATCCGTGCCGCCCGCCGCCGTAATCGCCCGGGCGCAACAGGTTTCCCAGAGGTCGATATCCGCCTGCGTATAGAACGCCACGACGCGCTTTCCGGTCGTGCCGGAGGTGGACTGAATGCGCACGCAGTCTTTGAGGGGAACCCCGACAAGTCCGTAGGGGTAGGCCTTGCGCAAGTCGTCCTTGCTCAAAAAGGGGAGTTTGTGTAAGTCGTCGGCACTGCGGATATCGTCGGGAGTTACTCCGGCCGCCTGCATTTTCTCCCGGTAGTAGGGGACGTTGTCCCAGACATGCCGCACCTGCGCGACGAGGCGCTCATCCTGCCAGGCCTTGATTTGTTCCCGCGAGGCGGTTTCAATCTCCGGCTGATAATAACGCTCCATTGGTTGTCAGTCCTTTCAGGCCGCGCCGTTGTCCGGCGCGGTTCTTTAACGGTGTGGTACTTTACACCACGAAAGCGGCTTTGTCAAGCGTTTTTTCCGAGCGCGAACGCCTTGCGGTTGAGTTCCAGAAACTTCGCCGGAACCATTGCCTCTAACGACGCTTCCCAAGCCGATTCCGGCAAGTCAAAGTAGTGCGACAGCCGCCCCATCAGGACAATATTGACCGCCTTACTGCTTCCGGCCTCCTCCGCCAGCGCCAGACAGTCCAGCGCGTCGACGTTCGCCCCGGCCGCCCGCATTTTCTCCACGAGGCTTTCCGGGTACGCCGCCGCGCCCGTGATAACGGGCATGGGGTCAATTTGTTGTGTCGACGTGACAATCTGCCCGTCGGGCTTCAGGTACGGCAGCCAACGCGCCGCCTCCAAGAGTTCAAAGGACACGATGAAGTCCGCTTCCCCCCTGTCAATGACGGGCGAGTGTACGCGGTCGCCGTAACGAACGTACGTAACAACGCTTCCGCCGCGCTGTGACATGCCGTGGACTTCCGACACTTTCACGTCATAGCCCTGTCCTAACAGCAGATGTCCGAGAAGTTTGCTTGCAAGAAGGCTTCCCTGCCCGCCGACGCCGACAATCATAATGTTTTTCGTTTCCACGGTCAGTCCTCCTTTCCGGCACTCTCGAACGCGCCGAACTTGCACAGTTGCGAACAGACGCCGCAACCCACGCACAAAGTCGCGTCCACACGCGCCTTCCCGCCCTTGACGGAAATCGCCGGACAGCCGATTTTCATACACGACTTGCAACCGACGCATTTTTCCGGGTTGACTTTCAGCGGCGCTTTGTGCTTGACGTACTTCAACAGCGCGCACGGACGCCGCGAGATAATCACGGACGGCTCGTCGGCGGCCAACTCCTCTTTCACGGCCTGTTCGGTCGCGGGGAGGTCGTAGGGGTCTGTGACGCGTACGCGGCGGAATCCCATGGCGCGGCAGAGGCTCTCCAAGTCGATTTTCCCGGCGGGGTCGCCCTTGATATTGTATCCGGTCGTGGGGTTCTGCTGGTGTCCGGTCATGCCCGTGATGGAGTTGTCAAGGATAATCACCGTACTGTTGGACTGGTTGTAGGCGATATTGGCAAGCCCGGTCATGCCGGAGTGCATAAATGTCGAATCCCCGATGACGGCGACGGTTTTGTGTTCGCTGTCCGCGCCCAAGGCCTTGTTAAAGCCGTGAATGGCGCTGACGGACGCGCCCATGCAGAGGGTCATTTCCATGGCCGACAGCGGCGCGACGGCTCCCAGCGTGTAACAGCCGATGTCGCCGAGTACGGTACATTTCAGCTTGCTGAGCGTGTAGAACAGTCCCCTGTGCGGACAGCCCGCGCACATCACGGGCGGGCGCGGCGGAATGGCGTCCTGTAACGCTTGTCCACTGTGCGCGGACAGGCCTAATTTTTCCGCCACGAGATTTTGTGAATACTCGCCCAGAGGCGGGAATTTCTCCTTGCCGACGCATGCAAGCCCGATTTCCCGGCAGTAGGTCTCCAAAAAGCCGTCCAGTTCCTCGACGATTACCAGTGAATCGACAGATTCCGCGAAAGCGCGGATTTTCTTTTCGGGCAGAGGCCAGACCATGCCGAGTTTCAGAACCGGGTAGCGGTCGCCGCACACTTCCTTTACGTACTGGTAACAGGTCGACGACGTGAGAATGCCGACGGTAGTTTCCAGTCCCGGCTCCACGCGGTTCAGGTCGGATGTCTCCGCGAACTCCGCCAGCCTCCGCATACGTTCCTCGACGACCGGGTGACGCCGGATAGCGTTCCCGGGCATCATGACGTATTTGCCGATGTCCTTTTGGTACGGCCTCGCGGGGGGTTCGACGCGCTCCCCGGTCTCGACGACAGACTGTGAATGTGCGATACGGGTACACATCTTCAACAGCACCGGGCAGTCGAACGCCTCGGAGATTTCGTAGGCCTTCATAGCGAACTCGCGCCCTTCGGCAGAGTCGGACGGCTCCAACATAGGCAGTTTCGCCGAACGGGCGTAATGACGCGAATCCTGTTCATTTTGCGACGAGTGCATACCGGGGTCGTCGGCGACGGCAATCACCATGCCCGCGTTGACGCCCGTGTAGGACACCGTGAAAAGCGGGTCGGCCGCCACGTTCAAGCCCACATGTTTCATGCCGCAGAAACTGCGCTTTCCCGCAAGGCTTGCCCCGAAAGCCGTTTCCATGGCTACTTTCTCGTTTGGTGCCCACTCGCAGTAAATTTCGTCGTACTTCGCGGCTTCTTCGGTGATTTCCGTACTGGGCGTGCCGGGGTAGCTCGACACCACCGCGCAGCCCGCCTCGTACAGTCCGCGGGCAACCGCCGCGTTGCCCAACATCAGTCGTTTCATGCTCTTTCCCTCACAATTTCCGTTAAGATGTCTCGTGTTCCGGCGGATTCCGGAAGCGTTCGCGGAAAATCACGTCCCGCATGACGCCGCCCGCGCCGCCGTCCAGCATGGAACGCCGCACACGGCTAATCGTGGCACTGCTCGCCCCGGTGTTCGACAGGATTTCCGAGTACACCCCGCCCCGCGCAAGCTGTACCGCCACCTCAAAGCGCTGCTCCATGCTCCGCAGTTCGATTGGGGTACACAAGTCCTGAAAGAACCGGGTACATTCGTCAAGGTCTCTCAACTTCAGGATGGTTTCATAAAGCGCCGTATTCGTTTTTTTATCCTTGCGACTTCCGCCCATACGCGTCCGCCCCTTTCCGTGTCGCGTTCCCCCGTATTGTAGCACAACGGCGCGGGAAGGTAAACTGTTTTTTTGCCGGTTCCGCCGCGCACGACAGAACCGACAAGCGTTTACATCAACAGGCGCGACAATTCCGCGAAATCCTGTAGCGTCAGCCGTTCTCCCCGGACGGTTTCGGACAGCCCGCAAGCCCGCACCGCTTCCCGGATGGAATCTTTAGACAGTTCCGGCAGTGCGGCGGCCAGACTGTTGACAATCGTTTTCCGGCGCAACAGGAACGCCCCGCGCACGACACGGAAAAAGTATGCCTCGTCGGCCGCGTCCACGGCGGGAGTTGTCCGGCGCACACAGCGCAGGACGGCGGAATCCACTTTCGGGCGCGGCAGGAACTTGTCACGCGGGACGCCGAAAAGCAGTTCCGGCACCATGTGATAGCGCAGGAACAGCGAGAACGCGCCGCCGTCGCCGGAACCCTCCGGCGCGGCGAGACGTTCCGCCACTTCCTTTTGTAGCAGTACCGTCACGGACTGGAAGCAGGGCGTCAGGATGAGCTTTTCGAGCATGGGGGACGTGATGTTATAGGGCAGGTTCGCGCAGACAATGGGCGTCAGACCCTGAAACTTTTCCGCCGCGAGCGCGGAGAGGTCTAATTTCAGTGCGTCGCCCGGCACAATCTCCACGTTGTCGAGGCCGGACATAGTCTCCGACAGAATCGGCAACAAAGCGCGGTCGAGTTCCACGGACACCACTTTCCCGGCGCGCCGCGACAGTTCCGCCGTCAGCGAGCCGACGCCCGCGCCGATTTCCAGTACGCCGCGGGACTTGTCCGCGCCGGACGCGTCCGCGATTTCGGCGGGGATTTCGGGGTCAATCAGGAAGTTTTGCCCCATGGACTTGGAGAACCGGAAACCGTGGCGTTCCAGCAGGGGACGCAATTCCCGTTCGTCGCACAGATTCATCAGTATTTCCCCAAGGACGCGGTAT
Organism: Oscillibacter sp.; assembly: GCA_017526785.1. GTDB lineage: Bacteria > Bacillota > Clostridia > Oscillospirales > Oscillospiraceae > Oscillibacter. The sequence goes on from JAFXQV010000021.1 coordinate 41,461, forward strand.
CGTCGGCGGGACTGCTTCCGTACTGGAAATCGTTCCCCGGCAGTAAGGCGTTCAGCGCGATTCCCGCGAGCGCCGCAATGGAAAGGCTTGTCAGCGTCAGCGACGCCCCGCCGATTTGGAACGTCAGCCCGTCCGTGAAGCCCAGCCCGGATACCAGAATCACGGCCGCGATAATCAGGTTACGCGAGTTCGTGAAGTCCACGCGGTTTTCCACGATGTTCCGTACGCCGATAGCCGATATCATGCCGTACAAGATAAAGCTGATTCCGCCGACAATCGCCGCCGGGAGCGAGTTCACGAGCGCCGCGAACGCCGGGGAAAACGACAGTATCACGGCGTACACAGCCGCCAGCCGGATTACCCGCGGGTCGTACACTTTCGAGAGGACGAGGACGCCCGTATTTTCGCCGTAGGTGGTATTCGAGGGACCCCCGAAGAAGCCCGCCAACGATGTGGCGATACCGTCGCCTATGAGGGTGCGGTGCAGGCCGGGGTCTGTGATGAAGTTCTCCCCGACGGTCGCCGAAATAGCGGACATGTCGCCGATATGTTCCATCATGGACGCAATAGCGATAGGAGCCATGACCAGTACCGCCGACAGGTCGAATTTCGCCATACTCCCGGACAGGTTCGTTAAAAACGGTTGCAGCCCGACAGGCTTTGCCGCCAGCACGCCGGAGAAGTCTATCAGCGGCACGACCTCCCCGGACGCGCTGACCGCCGTCGCCCCGAACAGGTTTGCGACAACCGCCACGGCGTACGCGCCCACGACGCCCAGCAGAATCGGCACGATTTTTATCATACCCTTTCCCCAGATGTTCGCCGCGATGATAATGCCCATGGCCACGAGCGCCAGCCACCAGCAGGTTTTGGCGTTGTTGACGGCCGACGGCGCGAGGTTCAGCCCAATCAGAATGATGATAGGCCCCGTGACCACGGGCGGCAAGTAGTGCATGACGGTCATAATGCCCACGGCCTTGACGACCGCCGCCAGCAGGACATAGAGCAGTCCGGCGACGACCAAGCCGCCGCAGGCGTACTGGAGTTTCTCGGACGCGGCCATATCCGCGTAAATGCCGCTGTTCATGTTGGCCATGGTGAAGAAGCCGCCCAGAAACGCGAACGACGAGCCTAAAAACGCCGGAACTTTCATTTTCGTGCAGACGTGGAAAAAGAGCGTGCCGACGCCCGCGAAAAACAGGGTGGTTTGAATCGACAGGGGCAGTCCGTAGCCCTGCACCAGAATCGGGACAAGCACCGTGGCTCCGAACATGGCGAAGAGGTGTTGCAAGCCCAGTAACAGCATACGGGGCAGTCCGAGCGTACGGGCGTCGGTGACGGCGGCCTGTCCGATTACGGTCTTTTTTTCGTTCATGAAGCGCTCCTTTCCTTGTCTCCCGCCTTGCGGGCATAAAAACACCGGCAATGAAAGCCGGTCAATACAGGAAACCATGAGAAAATGTCCGATTTTCGCACTTGCACACGTCATTGTCGCACCTCCCTCATGATTTTACTTATTATACAGGAAATCGGCACTCTTGGCAAGCGCCTTTTTGGATGAACGCCACGAAAATTCTATCCAAAGATTGTAAAAAATGACCGTTGCGCGGCGCTTGGAATATTTTCCGCTACTCCCCCGGATATCCGGGGGAGTTCGCGTGATAGATACGTTACCTGTCTTTCTTCAACGCCGTGAGAATCAACGCGCCGACGACGGAGCCAATCAGCAGAGCCACGATATACATAAACGGGTTGCCCACGGTCGGGAACACGAAGATTCCGCCGTGCGGAGCCATCAGCGTACAGCCGAACAGCATGGACAGCGCGCCCGACACCGCAGAGCCAGCGATACACGACGGAATCACGCGCCCGGGGTCAGCCGCCGCGTACGGAATCGCGCCTTCCGATATGAAGCACAGTCCCATAATGTAGTTTACAAAGCCGTTGTTGCGTTCCTCTTCCGTCCACTTCTTGGGGAAGAACGTGGTCGAAATGGCAATGGCAATCGGGGGAACCATGCCGCCGACCATGACCGCCGCCATAATGTCGTAGTTGCCGTTGGAGAGCGCGGCAATGCCGAAGGCGTACGAGGCCTTGTTGAACGGGCCGCCCATGTCGATACTCATCATGCCGCCGACGACCGCGCCGAGCAGGAGTTTGGAGGAGCCGCCCATAGAGTTGAGCAGTCCCGACAGGCCGGAGTTCAGCGCGCCCATAATCGGGTTGACCGCGCACATAATCACGCCGACAATGAAGATACCGCCTAACGGGTAAATCAACATGGGGCGAATACCGTCAAGCGCTTGTGGGAGTTTCTCCGTGGCCTTTTTGAGCCAGCTTACCACGAAGCCCGACACAAAGCCCGCCAGTAACGCCGCCAAGAAGCCACCCGACACCGCCGGAGCGCCGTTAAAGATACTCGTGAACGACACGCCGCTGACGGCCAGCGCGCCGCCCGTGAAGCCCACCGCCAGTCCGGGACGGTCCGCCATCGACATGGCAATGAAGCCCGCGAGAACCGGGAGCATGAATCCGAACGCTTCCCCGCCAACGGTCTTGAAGAACGCCGCAAGGGGCGTATTGGAGCCGAAATTGGACGGGTCAATGCTGTAATCGTCGAGCAGGAACGCGAGCGCAATCATAATGCCGCCGCCCACCACGAACGGCAACATATGCGAAACGCCGTTCATGAGGTGCTTGTAGAACGCACTGCCGACAGAGTCCCCGGCGCTGGCCGCCGCCGCCGACGACGCGCCCTCCGCGGAATGGTAAATCGGGGCTTTGCCGTCAAGAATCGTCTGAATTAATTCTTTCGGCTTGTGGATACCGTCGGCGACGCGCGTAATGACGACGGGCTTTCCGTCGAACCGCGCCATTTCCACGTTTTTGTCCGCCGCGATGATGATACCGTCACAGCGGGCGATTTCGTCCGCCGTGAGAACGTTTTTCGCGCCGCCGGAGCCGTTCGTCTCGACTTTTGTTGGCACGCCCATTTCGGTTCCGGCCTTTTCCAGATTTGTCGCCGCCATGTACGTGTGGGCGATACCCGTGGGACACGCCGTGACCGCCAGAATGCGGAACCCGCCGACAGCCGAGCCACGCGCCGCCGCCTCTTGGTCGGTGAAACTCTCGCTTCCGAAATGTTCCTTTTCGGCGTCGTCCAGCATTTTCAGGAACTCTTCCTCGGTTTTCGCGGAACGCAGTTGCGCCACGAAATCCTCTTCCGCTAACAGGTTCATCAGCCGCGCCAGCATGTCCACATGTAAACTGCCGTTCATCGGCGCGGCAATCATGAAGAACAGGTCACTCTTTTCGTCGTCGTCGGCGTTGTACTGAATCCGCTCCGCCGTACGCGCAACCGCCAGACTGGGCGCGGTGACAACGTTCGTTTTCGCGTGCGGTACCACAATGCCGTTGCCCACGTAGGTGGAAAACTCCTCCTCACGGGCGAAAATGGCCTGTGTGTACGCGTCCTTGTCGGTAATGTTGCCGTGCGTGAATTGCAAGTCTACTAACTTGTCAATCACTTCGGCCTTGCTGGACGCCTTGACATTTAACGCCGTGGCGCTCCTGCTGAACAGTTCTATCAGCCGCATAACGTCTCTCCTTCCGTTTGCCGTGTTCGGTTTCTATGGAAACGGGCGACGCCCGTATTTCCCGCGCCTTAGAGTGTGGCGAGCAGTTCGTCAATTTTCTGACGCTCCGCCAGTCCGATAGAGAACGCCGTCGCGCTTCCGGCGGCGGTGCCGAGTTTTAACGCGTACTCGTAATCACCCGTTTTCAGGTAGCCCGCCAAGAAGCCCGCTACCATGGAATCGCCCGCGCCCACACTGTTCATGACCTTTCCCTTCGGGCAGCCGATTCTGTGACTATGGCCTTTCTCGTCAAGCAGCAGCGCGCCGTCCCCCGCCATGGACACCAGAATATTGCGCCCGCCGCGCTCCTGCAACTTCGCGGCGCACTCGATGATTTCGGCGTCCGTTTTGAGAACCCGCCCGAAAATTTCGCCCAGCTCGTGGTTGTTCGGCTTAATCAGGAACGGGTGATATTTCAGGACGTTGACCAGTAAATCTTTCGTGGCGTCCACGGCAACGCGGAGATGTTTCGATTCCAGACGCGCCATGATTTTTTCGTAGGTGTCGCCGGGCAGACACGCCGGAATCGAACCCGACAGCACAAGCGTGTCGTCCGCGCCGATGTTGTCGAGTTGCGCGTAGAGTTTCGCCATGTCGGCGTCCGTGATGACGGGGCCGATACCGTTAATTTCGGTCTCCTCTGCGGCCTTGATTTTGACATTGACACGCGTCTGACCGTCCGCCAGATGGATGAAGTCTGTTTTCAGCCCCACGGCGTGGAGGCCTTTTTCGAGACCGTCCCCCATGAAGCCCGCGACAAAGCCTAACGCCACGGTGTCAAAGTCCAGTGTGCGGAGTACGTTCGAGACGTTGATACCCTTGCCGCCGCACTGGTAGTCCTCGAACCGGTTGCGGTTAATCGCGCCGGGCGTCAGCGCGTCCAGATGGATGACGTAATCAATCGCCGGGTTGAAAGTTACGGTGTAAATCATAAGGCGTTCCCCCTCGTGATATGCTTTACCGCGCCATGATACCACGTACGGCGGCAATTTACAACCGGGAAATTCCGCTTTTTGCGTACTGTCACGCCTCGCTGGATAAGGCGTCAAGCCATTCCTGTATCGATTTAGTTCGCGGATGTTCTGTCCCCAAAACTTGTAAGTGGATAGCAAGCACCTTTTCCAACCATTTCAGCGCTTCCCTGAAATCACCTTGTTCAAAATAAAGCGCTCCAATATTATGTGCCGTGTCGGGGTGGTCTACACCAAGAACACGTTCACAGATACCCAATGCCTCTTGATACCATTTCAACGCGCTGGCATAGTCCCCTTGCGCTTTATATACCTGACCAATGTTGTGATAGGTTACCGCCGTGTAGGGATGGTCTGTGCCAAGCACAGTTTCATAAATACGCAACGCCTTTTGATACCATTCCAACGCGCTGGCATGGTCTCCTTGTATGTGATATACTAACCCAATATTATTGTAGGTGGTCGCGGTGTAGGGATGGTCTGCGCCAAGGACAGTTTCATAAATACGTAGCGCTTTTTGATACCATTCCAACGCACTGACATAGTTCCCTTGATTCTTGTATACGCCCGCGATATTGCTATAGGTTGTCGCAGTGTCGGGGTGGTCTGTGCCAAGTACAGTTTCGCGGATACGCAATGCTTTTTGCAACCATTCCGACGCGCTGGCATAGTCTCCTAAATCATCGTATACAAAACCAATGCCATTATAAGTTTCCGCCGTGTCGGGATTGTTCGTGCCAAGTATCTGCTCCCGAATTTCACACTGTTTTTGAAGCAGTGTCAACGCGTCGGCATAACGCGCCTTATCGTAAAATTCCTGTGCCTGATTTCCCAGCGATATCGCCAGCGCCAACAGTTCTTCTCCCGGTAAAGAAAAGTCCACCGTCACATTGACGCCTATGCTTTGTTCTTCCGGACGCGCTACCGTTTCCGGCTCCGGGGCGGCTTCCTCGTCCTTAAAGCGAAAGAACAACTTGATATAGTCGTAAAAGTCATAGGCGCGCCGATTTAACAGCGCGTCCGCCTCCGGCGTGAGACAGAAAATCAGTGTCCGGTTCCGCTTCGAGAGCGCGTTCCGGCTGAAATTCAAGCGCCGCACCGCGTTGATGTCCCACTTATCCACGTCCCACAAGGCAAGGTGGAAATTCAGAAAAATATACGCTTTCCGTTCCGGCTCACTGTCCATGAGTTCGGAAATTTTCACCAGTTCGCGGCTCTCCCGCGAGAAGTCGTACACGCGCACCGCGCCCCCGGCGTACTGCTTCACGACCGCCGCCTGTGTCCGGGGCGAGGCGACCAGCGCGTAAAAGCCGCTCCGCCCGTCGCGCAGAACGCGCCCCAGCGAGTACAGCGCGGCGTCGTTTACGTCTCCCGCATTCGCGCTCCCTTTTCCCATGCCGCGCCGCCTTCCTTCCGTCTGACATAGTGCAGTTCTTCCAGATAGTCCGCCACAAGCGGGTGGACGTTAAACCAGCGTTCCCCGTTGTATTCCAGCACCGCCCGCGCCTGAAGCATATCCAGCAACGTTTTACTTCTCTCGATTTCCCGGCGCTTCCCGGCGCAGATTTCCGCCAAAAACTTGTGTTCGTCGCCCTCAATCCGGCGCGTCAAGTCGCCTTGCACTTCCTTTAACGCCTGTTCGGCGTCCTCCGGCGTGATGGTCTGATTCGGGTCGCCCGTCCGGTACCCGCGATACGACGCCAGCTCCGCCGCGTCCCGGATGGCCTTGAACAAGTCCCGCAGAGAGCCGCCCGTCTTGGAAATCATCCGTTCCAGCGCGTCCGGGTGAATCAGACCTTCCGCGACGCGTCTGCTTACGATGTCCCGCAGACGCTGTACGCCTTCCGGGTACGGCTGTCCGTCGAGCGTTTCGAGTTTCAGCATGGGGAACACCTCGAAGCGCTGAAACGAGTGTTCAAACGCCGCGAAACCCTTGTCATAGTAAAGGGCAATCGGGAACGTGTAAATCACGGGAAAGGAAACGTTTGTGAGTTTGTCGGCGTGGCTGAAAAAGAGGTTCCGCGCCTCCTCTAAGTCCTCCAAGTGGTCAAGCCCCTCGAAAATCAAGACGGGTTGTTTTCCGCCTCCGACTTTTTTGGTAATGGCGTCCGAAAGCCGCCAGAGGACGTTACGCCATTGCGCGTAATTGTGTTTAATGCGCGTTTCCGACTTTTCGCGTACCGTGTCATTGTATTTCAGGTCGCTGTTGAGCTTTGCGAACAGATTGGTAACGGCTTGCAAAAGCGGCGGCGCGCCGATTTCCACGCCCGCGCCGACAGATACTGTTTCCTCTTTGACCCTTTCGGTCTCGAACACAACGGGCGTCCAGAAACTTTGAATCAGTTTCAGCGTGTCCGGCGCAATGGACACGTCTACTTTCAGCGCCGTCTGGTACAGCGCTTCCCCCATGAGAATCAGCAAATCCGAAAAGCGCGGATTATTTTCGAGCGGCAGGCGTTCGTCACACTGAATCATGACGACCTGTCGCCCCTCTGTTTCCAGACGCAGTTTCATTTTATTGAGTTCGGTACTTTTGCCGCAGCCGCGGTGGCCAAGCAGAAGCATGGCACCGCGTTCTCGGGGTATGCGGCAGGCCTTTTCAAGATTGAAAATGGGTGACTTGTTCGGGTTTCCGGTTCGGGCGTCCATGGTCTCAATATAGAAGTCGCGCATTTCTTCCGGCGTGACAAGCGGCATACCGTCGAACGCGTCCGCGATTTCCTCAATATTCTGCGCCTTTTTGAGTTTCCGGGGCGGTATCAGGCTCTCGAAATCCTCCGTGTAGATGTCAAAGTCACTCATGATAAAAATACCTCCCGCGAGTTTTACCGAATTAGTCGCCGTTCACAAGATACGCGGTGATACGCGCCGTCATGCCCCAGATAACGTGTCCGCGCCAGTGCCAGACCGGAACCTGTACGCGTCCCGCCGCCCACGGGTAGTCACGCGGAATCCCCACGGCCTCATAGGGGAAATTGTCCGGCGGACGCGGAATCAGGTCGTAGGCGTACAGTTCGGGGGCGGTCTCCCGGAAAAACGACAGCGGTACCGTGAACGTCTCCGACACCTCCGCCGGGGACGCTTTCAGATATTGTAACCCGTCCGCGCTGACGTATCCCAAGACCGGGTACAGCAGAAATCCGCGCTGGTTGCACAAAAAATCCAAGTCCCCCAGCGGCGTGACGCAGGCGCGGGGAATGGACAACTCCTCTTCGGTCTCGCGCAACGCGCAGACAAGGGGCGTCTCGCCGGGTTCGATACGCCCGCCGGGAAAGCAGACTTCCCCGGCCTGACGAATCCCCGTGGCGCGGACTTCATAGAGCAGTTCCAGACCGTCCGCGCCGTCCAGAAGCGGACAGAGTACGGCGTAGGCGCGTGTCGCGCCCAGCAGTCCGGGCGTACGCCCCCGAAAGCGACGCCGGAAGGCCTCCACGCGTTCCGTCATGCCGACACCAGAAACCATTCCAGCAGGAACACGACCGCACAACAGGACACCGCCACGGGAAACAGTCCCGCGCCCATCCACGCCAGCAAAATGCCCAGTCCGAGCGCCGCGCCGCCCGCTATCGGGGTACGCGTCGCCTCGATGATAGCGGGAAACGTCATGACCGACAGCGTGACATAGGGGACATAGTAAAGGAAAGAGCGCAGAAAGCGGTTACGAATTTGCTTTCTAAGGAGCGTCAGCGGGAGAACACGTATGGCGTAGCAGACCGCCGCCATGACCGCCAGATAGAGCCAGATTTGATGTGTCATGTCTCCACCTCTTTCTGTGTGTCGCCGGGGATTGGGAACAGCGCCGCCGCAAGCCCGGACAGTACAAGCGTCAGTAAAATGGTACGCGTGCCGCCGGAGAGCATGGGCAGGAGGCGCGACGCCGCGAACGACGCGCCGAAACTCAACAGCGCGAACAGTCCTACAATTTTGTCCTGTTTTGCGGGCGGCACGACAACGGCGATGAACATGCCGAACAGTGCCACGCTCAACGCGCTGACGACGCGTCCGGGCAACAGGTTTCCGGCAATGACGCCGACGGCGGTTCCGGCCGCCCAGCACGGAATGGCCACAAGGTACGACCCGTAACTGTACCACGGGTCAAGGGGCTTGGGCTGTGCGACGGCGATTCCGAAAAGCTCGTCCGTGATAGAGTAGCCGACCAAAAGACGGTGGCGCAAGGGCGTTGTCGGGGACATGCGCTGGCTTAACGCGAAACTCATCAGCAGGTAACGGGCGTTGGCGATAAGCGTCACGAGTGCCATTTCCAGATAGGAGGCGTTCGCGGCGATAACGGTAAGGGCGGCGTACTCCCCGGCGGAGGCCATGCCGAAGAAACTTAAAAAGAATCCCTGCACGGCGGTTAATCCGGCGTTCCGGGCGGCGATTCCCAGCGAGAACGCCACCGCGAAATAGCCTAAGCCAATCGGCACGCCGTCCCGCGCCCCGTTCGCAAGCGCGATTCTGTGTTTGTCTAACACGCGCAAATTGACCACTTCCTGTCACTCATCGAGTTTGAGTACGGCAAGAAAGGCCTCTGTCGGAATCTGTACGCTTCCGAGACTGCGCATTTTCTTCTTGCCCTCTTTCTGTTTTTCGAGCAGTTTCTTTTTCCGGGAGATGTCGCCGCCGTAGCACTTGGCAAGCACGTCTTTCCGCATAGCCTTGACCGTCTCCCGCGCGATAATGCGCCCGCCGATAGCCGCCTGTATCGGCACCTCGAACAACTGCCGCGGGATGTTCTCTTTCAGCTTTTCGCAGAGTTTCCGCGCCCGTGCGTACGCCTTATCCTTGTGCGCGATGAAGCTCAGCGCGTCGACCTGTTCGCCGTTGACAAGCAGATTGACCTTGACAAGTTCGCTTAGGCGGTACGATGAAAGCTCATAGTCAAGGGAAGCGTAGCCCCGCGTACTGGCTTTGAGGGTGTCGAAGAAGTCATAGATAATCTCATTGAGGGGCATTTCGTAGTGTAACTCGACAAGGCGCGTGTCAAGGTACTGCATATCTTTGAACTGTCCGCGCCTGTCCTGACACATGGGCATAATTGCCCCCACGTAGTCATTGGGCGAAATAATAGACACTTTTACATAGGGTTCCTCGGCCTGTTGGATGGACGCCGGGTCGGGGTAATTGTGCGGGTTGTCCACGCGGACAGTCGTACCGTCAGTTTTCGTGACCTCGTAAATGACGGATGGAAGCGTAGTCACAAGGTCTAAGTCAAATTCGCGTTCGATACGTTCCTGTATGACCTCCATATGGAGCATGCCCAGAAAGCCGCAACGGAAACCGAATCCCAGTGCCGCCGACGATTCCGGCTCAAAAGACAGGGAAGCGTCGTTGAGACGGAGTTTTTCGAGCGCGTCGCGCAGGTCGGGATAGCGGGAACCGTCCTCTGTGTAAATGCCGCAGTAGACCATAGGCTGTACGGGGCGGTATCCGGGCAGGGGTTCGGCGGCAGGGCGTTCGGCGTCCGTGACGGTATCGCCCACGCGGGTGTCGGCGACGTTCTTAATAGACGCCGTGAAGTAGCCCACGTCCCCGGCTTCGAGTACGTCGCAGGGTTCCAAGCCCAGCGGCAACAGGTGTCCGCACTCCACGACCTGATAGGACGCCCCGGTAGCCATGAGCCGGACGTTCCCGCCCTTTTTCAGACGCCCTTCCATGAGGCGCATATAGACAATGACGCCCCGGTAACTGTCGTATTGACTGTCGAATACGAGTGCCTTTAGCGGCGCGTCGGGGTCTCCGGACGGTGCCGGGACGTTCGCTATGATATCTTCCAGCACGGCGTCAATATTGACGCCCATTTTCGCGGAAATCTCCGGGGCGTCCAGCGCCGGAAGCCCGATAATGTCCTCCACTTCCTGTTTGGCGCGTTGGGGGTCGGCGGCGGGCAGGTCGATTTTGTTGAACACGGGCAGGATTTCAAGGTCATGCTCCATGGCAAGGTATGTGTTGGCGAGTGTCTGCGCCTCCACGCCCTGCGTCGCGTCCACGACAAGCACCGCGCCCTCACACGCCGCCAGAGAGCGCGACACTTCATAGTGAAAGTCGACATGTCCGGGGGTGTCGATGAGATTCAGCGTGTACGTCTGGCCGTCCTTGGCGGGATAGAGCAGGCGCACGGCGCGGGCTTTGATGGTAATACCGCGTTCCCGTTCCAAGTCCATGTTGTCGAGCAGTTGATTTTCCATTTGACGCGCTTCGACAGCGCCGCACTTTTCGAGTAAGCGGTCGGCGAGCGTGGACTTTCCGTGGTCGATGTGCGCGATAATCGAAAAGTTGCGAATGCGGGATTGTGTATCCATAGCGCCTCCTTTTTGCGCTTCCTAAGTATTTTTCTCAAAACGGCGGATTTCACGCTTTTAGTATACCGCTTTCATGCGGAAAATGCAAGCGCCGCAAGGAATTTTTTGAAATTGCGCGGTGCCGGAGATTCTTTCTCTGCGCGACTAATTTTGTGTTGACACGAATGCCGATACCGTGTACAATGGAAACGATTTTGAAAGGCGATTCCGCGCCGTTTCCGACACTTTCCGGTAATTTTTGACAGGTGATACCACTTTTCAGCGGGGGACATATGAGGATTTTGGCGTTATTCTGCGGGGCGTTCTCCGCCGGAATCTTTCTGGCACAGTATTTGATTCCGCAACGGCTTTTGCTGTCCTGCGCTGTGGCGGGATTTCTGCTGGCCTGCACGCGCTTCCTGCTCCCCGGCGACACCGGGAAACGCGTACTGCTTATCGGGGTCGGGCTTTCGCTGGCGTTCGGCTACGACTGGCTCTATCTCCGGCAGACGGTCGACTCCCTCTCCGGCCTCTACGGCACACAACAGGCCGTGTCCGTGACGCTTTGCGACTACGCCGAGCCGACGGCATGGGGCGCGAGGGTGTCCGTGAAGATGGACGGCGTCCCCGGACAGGCGGTCTATTACGGAAAAAGTAACCTGCTGGAACTCCGTCCGGGTACGACGCTTCGGGACACGGTACGCTTTGAGGACGCCCGGCACATCCGGGAAAACGACATCACCGCGTTTACGTCAAGAGGCGTGTTTGCGCTGGCGTACGGGCGCGGCGTCGGCGTCGCGGCGGACGGCGCGGACACGCGCTCCATGCGCTGGTGGCCTGTCCGTACGGGGCAGGCCATGCGCGAACAAATACGGACACTGTTCCCCGGCGATGTCGCGCCGTTTCTGTGCGGCCTGCTGACGGGCGACCGGACGGGGCTTGCCGTGTCGCCCGCCGTGGACATTTCGGAAACCGGGCTGTCCCATGTGCTGGCGGTGTCGGGCATGCACTGCGGATTCCTGATAGCCCTGCTGGGCTTCCTATTGCGGAACCGCTCCCGCGTGGCGGCCGCCGCCGTCGAAATCCTGACGCTTGTTTTCTACGCCCTGCTGACGGGCGCGAAACCTTCCGTCATACGCGCCTGCATTATGCTGTCCCTGCTGCTGATAGCGCCGCTCGTCCGGCGCGAACGCGATTCGCCCACGGCGCTGTGTGCGGCGCTCTTCCTGATTCTCCTGCAAAACCCGTTTGCGGCGGCGTCCGTCAGCCTGCAATTGTCCTTTGCCTGCGTGGCGGGTCTGCTGTCGCTGACGCCGAAACTCTACAACGCCTTACGCGGCGGCGCGTCGCAACGCGTCCGAAACTTCGTGGCGGCCTCGCTGGCGGCGTCCGCAGGCGTGATTGCGTTTACCGCGCCGTTGTGCGCCGTCTACTTCGGCGCGCTGGCGCTCATTATGCCGTTGAGTAATCTGCTGTGCCTGTGGGCGGTCGGCGCGGCGTTCGTGTCCGGGATGTCCGTCACGGCGCTGGCGTTCGTCTGCACGCCCCTCGCGGCGGCGCTGGCGTGGATTCCCGCTTTGCTCGTTCGCTATATCTTGTTCTGCGCCCACATCCTCGCGAAAGTGCCGCTTCACGCGGTCTACTTCGCGAACCCGTTTCTGAAATACTGGCTTGTCCATGTCTATCTGCTGTTCGCGCTCGCCCGGATTTTGAAGCGTTCCGGCGTCCGGTTGTATCTGTTGTCGGCGCTCCTCTCGTGCGCGACACTCGTTGTCACGCTCCGGCTTGGACAGTCCCTGTACCACAGCAACATGGACGCCCTCGCGCTGGACGTGGGACAGGGGCAAAGCATCGTCTTAGCGTCTCGCGGACGCTTCGCGCTCGTCGACTGCGGAAGCTCCAACCGCTGGAAAGACCCCGGCACCGTCGCCGGACAAATGCTCCTCAGCATGGGATGTCACCGCCTCGACGCGCTCATACTGACGCACTTCGACAGCGACCATGTAAACGGCGTCGAAACGCTGTTAGCGCGGCTGGGCGTGAAAGCGTTATATGTCCCGGGCGCGCCGCCCGACGATATCGCGGCACTCGCGGAACGTTACCGGATACCCGTGCATATCGTGCGGGAACGCGCGGCGGCGGGGTTCGGCGTCGGGCAACTGGTACTTTTCCCGCCCGTGGGTGCCGCCGGAAGCAATGACCTTGGCCTGTCCATACTGGCGTCCGCCGGGGACACGGATTTACTTATCACTGGCGACATGGGGCAGGACGCCGAACGGCTTTTGTTGCGCCGCTACACGATACCCGATTTAGAAGCGTACATCGTGGGACACCACGGTTCCAAATATTCCACGTCGGACGAGTTGCTTTCGGCGCTGACGCCGGAGACGGCCTGCGTCAGCGTGGGCAGTAACAGTTACGGACACCCCGCGCCCGAAACCCTGCAACGGCTTTCGGAACACCGCTGCGCCGTCTACCGGACAGACCTTGACGGCACAATCCACCTGCACATGAATCCAAGTTCAAGACAATCCCGCCCGTCGCCATAGTAGGAGGACTTATGCCGCCGAAAACGTCACGAAAACCGAAAACCGACAAAAAAGCGGATACCATGCGGAATTTCCTTGCGGCGCTGGCGTCGGGAGACCCCAACGCCGTCGGGCGCGTGTACGTTTTCCACGGGGAAGAGACGTGGCTTCGCGATTTCCGCCTTGCCGAACTGCGCAAACTACTGGTGCCGGAGGCGTTTTCGGCGTTCAACTACCACCGCCTTGACGGCGCGGGGCTGGACGTGCGTGAACTCGCCGAGACTGCCGAGGCCATGCCCATGATGTCCGACCGGACAATGATTGTCGTCACGGACTACGACATGTCGCGCCTGCCGGACGCGCAACGCGCCGCGCTGTGCGCGTTTTTGGGCGACGTGCCGGAATGGTGTTGCGTCGTGTTCCACTACGATACTGTCCCCTACCGCCTGACGCGGCAGAAAGACGCCGAATCCGATACCGATTCCGACGCCGACACCAAGAAAACCGCTACAAGCGCCGTACGCGACTTGAAAAAGGCGCTCGACACCTACGCGCAAGTGTTGGACTTCGTGCCGCTGGGGCAGGCGGAGCTTCTGGACTGGATAGCCGGGCAGTTTCGACAGCGCGGAAAGTCCATCGACCGCCGGACGGCGGAGTACCTTGTTTTCACCTGCGGGAACCTCATGGACGGGCTTCTACAGGAAATCGGCAAAATTTCGGACTACGTCAGCGGCGCGAACGTCACCCGGCGCGACATTGACGACATCGCCGACCCGGTTTTGTCCCGGCAGGCCTTCGACCTTTCCAACGCCGTCTCGGCGGGCAACTATGACGCCGCCGCCGCCGTCCTCGGCGACTTAATCAAAATGCAGACCGTCCCCTACATGATTTCCGGGGCGCTGGGCAAGGAGTTGCGACGCCTTTACACTGCCCGCCTCGCCCTCGACTACGGCAGGGGGCAGGACTGGCTTATGGATATCTGGAATATGAAATCGGGCTACCCGGCGAAATTAGCGCTTGCGGCGGCGCGTCGGACAACGACCGCGTGGTGTGCGTGGGCTGTCCGGGAGTGCGAGACACTCGACCGCCGCATGAAGTCCGAACGCGGCATTGACCCCGTGGAGGAACTCAAATTTTTATTAGTCCGCCTCAGCATGGAGCCGGACAAAATCCGATACCGTTAGGGAGTGGGAGTATGCGCCGCGTGGCGGAAGTCATCGTCGTGGAGGGCAGGTACGACAAAAACACGCTGTCGCAGGTGGTGGACGCGTCCATCGTGACATTGGAGGGCTTCGCGGCGTTCCACGACCGGGAAAAGCTCGCGTTTCTCCGGCGGTTGGCCGAAAAGCGGGGCTTGATTGTACTGACGGACAGCGACGGCGCGGGGTTCGTACTGCGGAACTTTCTCAAGGGCGCGTTGCCGCCCGGGCGGGTCAAGCACGCCTACATCCCGGATATCTCCGGCAAGGAGTGCCGCAAACACGCCCCCGGCAAAGAACACAAATTAGGCGTCGAGGGCATGCGGCCGGAAATACTGCTGGACGCCCTCCGCCGCGCCGGAGCCACATTTTTAGACGATTCCCCGGGGAGTGCGCCGGACGGGGAACCCATCACCATGGCGGACTTTGTGGAGTGCGGGCTGAGCGGTTCGCCCGACAGCGCCGCACGGCGGCGGGCGTTACTGAAACGGCTTGCGCTTCCGGAGAAACTCGGCGCGCACGCGCTTTTGGAGGCCTTAAACCTGCTCTACGGCCGGGAGCGGTTCTATGAAATGGTAGCGCATGCACACAGCGGGACAACGGGAGACCGCGTGAAGGAAAACGCGGGGCTGTCCCCTGTCGCGGCGAAGTTCAGGAGGGAGTACACATGAGGAAATTCTTTTTCGATTCGGCGGCGCTGGGGGAGAACACGGTACAGTATTCCCTTGTGTCGGGGACGCCCGGAGCCGACAAAGGGGAGTATGGTATCTTGGTGGAATCCGGCGGCGAACAGGCGTTAATTCCGGCGCTGTCCGTGTCACGGTTCCGGGTGTCGGAACTGCTGGGCATGATGTGCCGGGGCGTGGTGACGCCCGTCACGGCGGGGGATGTCGCCGAGGACTGGCTGGCCGCCATATAACATCGACAGGAGGCGTATACAATGGCTGACGAGATAAAAAATGTCGCCGGGGAGCCGGAGACAAGCCGGAACTTTATCCACGCGTTCATTGAGGAGGATATCGCGCCGGGCGGGCGCTTCGGCGGGATGACCGTCCACACGCGTTTTCCGCCCGAGCCTAACGGTTACCTGCACATCGGCCACTGCAAGGCACTGGTAATCAACTTCAGCACGGCGGAGAAGTTCGGCGGCCTCTGCAATCTGCGCATGGACGACACCAACCCCACCAAGGAAGATGTCGAGTTTGTGGACGCCATTCAGGAGGACATTCACTGGCTGGGCTTCGACTGGGGCGACCGCTTCTTTTACGGTTCCGACTACTTCGAGGAGGATTACCGGCAGGCCGAAATTCTGATAAAGAAAGGTCTTGCCTACGTCTGCGAACTGACCCCGGAACAGTTCAAAGAGTATCGCGGGAGCGTGGGCGTACCCGCCAGAAGCCCGTGGAGAGACCGCCCCATAGAGGAAAGTCTGGACTTGTTCCGGCGCATGCGCGCCGGGGAGTTCCCCGACGGCGCTATGACACTGCGCGCCAAAATTGACCTTGCCAGCGGCAATTTCAATATGCGTGACCCGGTTTTCTACCGTATCCGCCACATCGACCACCACAGGCAGGGGGACAAATGGTGCATTTACCCCATGTATGATTTCGCGCACCCGATTCAGGACGCCTTGGAGGGCATTACACACAGTCTCTGCTCGTTGGAGTACGAGAACCACAGGCCGCTGTATGACTGGGTTATCGAAAACTGCGACCTGCCGTCGAAACCGCGTCAAATTGAGTTTGCGCGGCTGGGCATTGACCACACCGTGTTGAGCAAGCGCAAACTCCGGGCGTTAGTCGAGGGCGGACAGGTGTCCGGCTGGGACGACCCCCGCATGCCCACGCTCTGCGGACTGCGCCGGAGAGGCTACACGCCCCGCGCTATCCGGAATTTCTGTGAGCGCGTCGGCGTCGCCAAGGTGCCAAGCACGGTCGAATACGGCTTTCTGGAACACTGTCTGCGCGAGGACTTGAACTTGACGGCGGAGCGCGTCATGGCGGTGCTTCACCCCGTGAAACTGATTATCACGAACTACCCGGAGGGACGGCGCGAGAGCGTGACCGTGGAAAACAATCCGACAGACCCGGCGGCGGGTACGCGGGAAGTGACATTTTCGCGGGAACTCTGGATTGAGGCCGACGACTTCCTTGAAAAGCCCGTGCCGAAATACAAGCGTCTCAGCCCGGGCGGGCTGGAATGCCGCCTGAAAGGCGCGTACTTGGTACGCTGTACGGGCTGCGAACACGACGCCGACGGGAATTTGACGGCGGTACTGTGCGAGTACGACCCCGAAAGCCGCGGGGGCGACCCCGCCGACGGGCGTAAAATTAAAGGCGCTACCATTCACTGGGTCGACGCCGGAACCGCGCTCGACGCCGAAGTCAGGCTGTATGACAATCTCTTCTCGGACGCGTCGCCCGACGACGCCGGGAAAGACTTCATGGAGTGCCTGAATCCCGCTTCACTCGAAACGCTGACGGGTTGCAAGGTGGAATCGACACTGCAAGACGCCGTCGCCCCGGCGAATTTCCAGTTTATGCGGCTGGGCTACTTCTGCCTCGATAACCGGGATTCCCGCCCCGGACACCTCGTCTTTAACCGGAGTGTGTCCCTGAAAGACAGCTACAAGCGATAACAAAACGCCCCGTACGCCGCGCCGCGTACGGGGAATTTTCATAAACGGCCTGTCCGGGGCATAGAATGCCGGAGAGGTGATTGCCGTTGGACAGAAAATTTCACGCCGGGCGGGCGGTACTGTGCCTGTCGCTCTGCTTCCTCGCCGGAGCCGCCGCCGGACAGGCTCTGGCCTTCGGCCTCCCCGACGCCGCCGCCCCCGAACTGCGCCGCTCCCTCGCCGACTACTACCGCAACCGCGACGCGTCACAAATTACCGCGCCGTTGGCGCTCTCCACGCTCGTGACGTGGTTCCGCGTCCCCGCACTCGTGTTTCTGTGGGGCTTTACGTCGCTGGGCGTGCCGCTGGTATATCTGACCGCGGCGGGGTTCGGGTTCCTGCTCTCGTACTCGGTGGGATGTTTCGCGGCGTCGCTGGGCTGGGAGGGCGTCGCGTTGAGCGCGGCGGCACTCGGAATCCGCGCCGCGATAACCATGCCGTGTTTCATTCTGCTGTCGCTCTCGTCCATGCGCCGCGCCGGGTGGCTCGCCGGACGCCGGGAACGGCGTCCCGACCGCCGGGCGGGCGTGGCGCTCTGTACGCTGATTCTGTCGGCGGGCGCGGCGCTCGACCTGTACGCCACGCCGCGACTGTTGCGCTTCGCCCTCGACTGGTTCGCGGGGGCGGCATAACGCCGGACAGGCTCTCATCTGCTTGACAGAATAATCACTTTTAAGTATAATCTTGTTAGGTACCCGATACATTTAGAAAGGGGTCTTGACAATGAATAACAGCGCGATTGACGAAACCACATGGGAAGAACTGCGTAAGCAACTGTACACCCCGGAGGAAATCGCCGCCAGTAATCTGCGGGTGGCGCTTATCGGCGAACTGATTCAGGCCAGACGGGAGCGGGGTATCAGCCAAAAGAAGCTGGAAGAACTCAGCGGCGTCAAACAGCCGATTATTGCCCGTATGGAGAAGGGGAGTACCAGTCCGCAACTCGACACGGTGCTGAAAGTCCTTGCCCCGCTCGGAAAGACACTCGCCGTCGTCCCGCTGGAATCCAATTGACATGCTCAAACGGGTAACAATTGAACACTGGGAACCGCTGACGCCGGAACAGTGCGCCGAAATTGACCGGGCGTCGAAAATGCCCATCACCTACGACGAGGACGCGCCAGACCTGACGCCGGAGACTTTCGCCGCGTTTCAGGAAGCCGCCAGACGCAGAGACGCCGCGCAAGCTATGTAACCGTCGAACCGCACAAAAAAGAGGACTTTTACGCCCTCTTTTTTGGAATATTCACAGTTTGTTTTCAAATTGTTTACAGTTTGTAACGGAAAAAGGACTTGCAATCTGTCGGGAAAAGGTTTATACTGCCAAATGATAGGACGGATACACAGTCGGCCGACGATTCCGAATGCCTGCCGCGTGTGTGTCCATGAACACCGCCGGGCAATGTCCGGCAAACGGATAACTTTCCAAGGAGGGGTACTTAATGAAGAAACAGAATCAAAAGGGCTTCACGCTGGCGGAACTGCTGATTGTCGTAGCCATTATCGCCGTGTTGGTCGCTATCGCTATCCCCGTGTTCACCAAGCGTCTGGAAGCGTCCCGCGAGACCACCGATATTGCCAACCTGCGTTCCGCCTACGCCACCGCGACAGTCGCTGTCATGTCCGGTAAGAAAGATATTACGGCCACAACGATGTACTTTAATCCCAATACTTCTACCGGACTTTCCAAGAGTGAAGCTGATGCAACTAAAATCGGTAAGGGTACAGTTTATCCGGGCGGTGCTGATACTGCTACTCTTCCCAGTATAATTACCTATACAAGCACGACAGCCGCGGCGGGAAAATCTATCGTCATTTCGTTTGATGGTACAAGTCAATCTGCTGGCAAGGTCAATAGCATTAAATTTACTACCTGATTCTAAGCGGTAGCGCGTTCGGCTGTGTATGCCGTATGTGAAAAAGAACCTGTCAGTAAATTTGGAGCGCTTCATCTCTATTAGAGGTGAAGCGCTAATTTTGGAGGATGTTTACAATTATGAAAGAAAAAATTAGAAAAACTTTATATATGTTGTTTCTGTTGATACCTATGCTTTTTATTTTATTATTTTTTGGGTATCTGCAACCTCGTTTTGACGTTGTGCTGTATACGGATAACATTGAAGGCGAGGGGCTTGGCACTTCTTATATATGTCCCCCGGAGGGCTTTTCCATCGCCTATCGTGCTGACTTTTATTTTGGCAGTCAGCTAAAACAGGTCACAATTCCGGGCTATCATTACGACGTGGAAGAAATTGAACTCTATCTCTCAGACGTTTCCAGAGCGGATTTCAAGAGTTTTGACGTGTTCGCGTTCGGCGTTCAAACAGGGCATTGCGAGTTCAAGGACATTATCCCGGACGGTGAGTATGAAACTATGTCGGTGGGACTCTCCGATGACGGGGAAGGCGTCACAATTATTTTTGACAATCCCACGGCAAGCAATGGGATTTCAATTCTATTCGATTTTCTGCCCATCTGGTTTTGGGTGGCCTATTGGGCGGTGTTCCTGCTGATTTCGCTATTGGTTTCTTGCGGCGCGTCGTTCCTGCTGGAACGCTTCCCGGTTGTCAGACTGCCCCTTTTCAGCGCTTCCGGCATTATGGCGGTCATGATTATGGGGTGCTGGTTCTGCGGAAGTCTGGCTTACGTGGATTATCTGGACTTCCTGCTAAACTGGATGATTCTGTTCTCAATCGCCCTGCTTCTGAACGCGTTCACATTGCCGTTTCTCGGTACGGTTCTGACAATGGCGGTGACAATTTTCTGGTATGCCGCTAACAATTTTGTGATAATGTTTCGGAACAAGCCGATTATGCCCGCTGACCTGAAAGCGCTTGGAACCGTGAAAGAGGTCATCGGCGGCTATACGCTGACGCCAACTCCCAAAATGGCAATTGGGATTCTCGTAACTGTCCTGTATATGTGTGGGGTCGTCTATGCTTGGAAGCAGTCCCGGAAAACAGACGTGTCCCGGAAAAAGCAATGGATTCGCCGGGGCGCAAGCGCCGGAATTGGGGCGTTGCTCCTGTTTGTCAGTATCCATAACCCGGAGTTTCGGGCGCTAAACTCGTTTCAGTGGGACAACATGCTTCTAAAGTGCTTTCATGAAGAGGGCATGGTAGTCAGTTTCATAAAAAGCGCGATGAGCGCGACAGTCAGTGTGCCGGACGGCTACAGCCCGGAAATTGTGCGTTCCTATCTGGAAGCGTACGAGCAGGAGGACGCCGAACCCGTGCCGGACGCGCCGCGCCCCGTCAATATTATCATGGTCATGAATGAGGCCTTTTCTGACTTGCGTACCGTGGGACTGAACGAAAACCTTGACGTTATGCCGTTTATCGACAGTCTGCGGGAGAATACCGTGCAAGGAAACCTGTATGTGTCGGTGTACGGCGGCGGAACGTGCAACACGGAATTTGAGGCGCTGACGGGCAACTCTTTAGCGTTCTTTAACGCCGGGGCGTACCCGTACACGGAGAATGTCACAAAGCCCCTGTTTTCCTTGGCTTCGTACTTCCGGGACAGCGGCTACAAAACGGACGCTTTCCACGCCAACAACCCGAAAAACTGGAACCGGAATATTGTCTATCCAAATCTCGGCTTTGAGACGTTCCACAGTATCGGGGACTATCTCACTTTGACGGAGAATCCGAACCTGCACGAACACCCGGCGGACATTTCCGACTATCTGAATATGGAACGTGTTAGCGAATCCTATCGGGGGCAGAACCGCTTTCTGTTCAATGTCACTATGCAGAACCATTCTCCGTATAACCGCTGGGAGGACGTACAGGAGGCGGAAAGCGTCACGGAATACGGCGCGGAACTCTATTTTGATACCAAAGTATACCTGTCTCTTGTCAAGGCTTCCGATGACGCCGTGCAACAGCTTGTGGAGACGTACCGGGACAGTGACGAGCCGACGATGATTATCTTTTTCGGCGACCATCAGCCGTCCCTTCCCTACGGGGCTTTAGTGGAAATGGCTTTCAAACAGCAGTTGGACGCATATCAGACAAAGTTTTTCGTATGGACAAACTACGAGACGGCGGCGGAATCGGACGTGCAAATCAGCGCGAATTATCTGCCGTGGCTGATTCTGGAACGCGGGAATTTCCCGTTGCCGCCCTATGTGCGGATGTTGAAAGAAGTTCATGAAAAGTACCCCGTGATTTCGTCACAGGGTGTCGTGGACGCGGACGGCGCGGTGTATGGGAGCGTCGCCGAACTCGCCGACGACCCGCTGATTCAGAAGTATCAGTATGTGCAGTACGCGAACCTGTTCGACGAGCTGGACGCGGCGTGGTTCACGCCCTGAAATCAAATGGAGGGAGATATTATGAAATCACGCTGGAAAATGCCCCGCTTTTCGTCCCCGGGCGAGTTTTTTAACTGGCTTCCGCAGTCATGGGTAGACGCCCCGGCGCTGTTCGCGCTGGCGGCGTTCTGCCTGTTTCCGGTGCCTGTCGCGGTTCACGCCCTGTTCGCCAAGTCCTTTGACCTCATGGTGATTGACAGCATGGAAATACTGGACTACTTTGTGTTTCCGTGTACGGCTTTCATTACCGTGCTTGTCTATGTCTTTACGCTGGGGAAGCTGTGGCGCGCGAAACTCTCCCCGATGGAAGAGTTCAAAAAACATACGGTCTTTGTACTGTTTCTCTTTCTTGTGGTGTGGATGAGTGTGGGCTTCGTCGCCGTACACGGCAGGACGCTGGAAGCGTCGTACGGGTTCGCGTTAAACCACGAGTCGATTTACCTGCAGATGGAATACTTTTTAGGCTTCTTCGCGCTGGGCGTGGCGATGGGGAATCCGCGCTGGAAGCTCTGGTTTCTGCGCGGCGTGACGGCGGTGAGTGTGTTTCTGGTGCCTTGCGCCTTTTACTTCTGGCACCACATCACGGCGACCCCTGTCTATTATGACTGGCGGCCTTCCGTGGCCTGTATCTGGACGAATATCAACTATTACGGCTACGTCCTGACGGTATGCGTCAGCCTGTCGGCGGCGCTGTTCGCGGGGGCGGAGTCGTGGCGCTGGCGCGTGTTCTACGGCGTCGCGCTGGCGGCCAACTCCGTTGCGCTGTGCTACAATGACACCTTGGGCGCGTGGATTGGGGCGTTTTGCGGGTGCGCGTTCGTGGTGGCGGTGTACTGGCTCCGGGACGGGAAGTGCAACCGCTGGGCGCTTGTCGCGCTGGGACTGTTCGCGCTGTCCATGCTGGCGGCGGGCGTGGTCAATGGCAAATTGGCCTATAATTTTACGCGCTTGACAAGGGACGTGGGACTGGTGCTGACCGAACCGGATTCGGAAACGGCACAAAATGCCGGTTCCGGACGCTGGCTTATCTGGGTGCGTTCCATGAAGCTCATCCGGCGGTATCCGCTGTTTGGTATCGGCTTCGAGGGCGTGATAACAAAGAACGTGCTGAACTTTGTAGGGAACGCCCGCCCGCATAACGAGTACATGCAGTACGCGCTTTTCTACGGCGTCCCCGCCGCGATTCTGTACACGCTGGGCTGTCTGGGCGTCTACATCCGCGGCTGGCGGCTCCGCGCCCGGCTGGATAACGCGACGCTGGCGGCGTTGTGCGCGGCGTTCGGGTATCTGTGCGGGGCGTTCTTCGGAATCACGGTGTACAATACCGCGCCGTACCTGTTCATTATGCTGGGGCTGGGCTACGTCCGCGCCTCGGACACGCTCCCCGCGCGGAAACGTTCGTGAACGCTATAACGCCCCTCTCCGTCGCCGGGAGGGGCGCTTTTATGACGCTATACCGGAATGACACATTTTTCCTCATAGTCAGGAATCAGCGCGTCATGCGTCATGAATGAGAGATTCTCAATCTTGGCCTGCGCCAACAGCAGTCGGTCAAAAGGGTCGTTGTGTTCCCTGAGCGCGTTTGGTCTGGCAAGTGTGCGTACCGCGAGAATGTGCTTATCGGAAAGCCCCAGAGGCACAAACCCCGCTTCCCGGCACGCTTCTGAAAAATCAGCTTCATCAAACGGAATGCTTCCGGGTCTCCGGGCATGCTTCAAAAGCACCTCCCAGACAGAAACCGTGCTGTAATAAATCGTGTTACCGGGGTCAAGAATCAATTCCCGTGCTTTTTCAGAAAGCGCGGGGTCATCATTCAGCGCCCAGATTGCAATATGGGTATCAAGGAGAATGTTCACATGCCGCCTCCCGTCAACATTTCGGCAATTCCGGCGTTATCGGCGTCAAAATCGCCCTTCACGGTGAACCTGCCCTTGGCGACGCCGATACGTTTGGAAACAGGTACCTCATGGATGAGCGTAATTTTCACCACGGGCTTTCCGTTTCTGGCAACCGTGATAAAGTCTTCCTTTTTTGTTTCCAAAAGGTGAATCAGCTTGAAGAAATCGGCCTTTGTTTCGGGGATATTGACCTGCATCATCACAGTCACTTCCTTTCACTGCGTACAGTATAGCAGAAGCGGACGGAAAAGCAACAGAAACCGGACGAAATGCCCCCTCTCCGTTGCGGGGAGGGGGCGGACTGATATTACCGGGTGCGGACGCCGGAGTTAGTTTCCTTGCGGAGCGTGAAGCGGCCGACCAAGTCTTTCAGGACGTTGGCCTGTCCGGACAGTTCCTCACTGGCGGCGGCGGATTCCTCGGCGGTGGCGCTGTTGGTCTGCACCACGCTGGAAATCTGGTCAATGCCCGTGCTGACCTGCTGAACGTCCTTGGACTGAACGTCAGTGGCCTGCGAGATACGCGTCACGGCGTCCATGACCTTCTGGGCGCGGATGACGACTTCTTTCAGGGATTCGTCGGTCTCGACGGAGAGGCGGCTGCCCTCGTTGACGGCCTTGACCGTCTCTTCAATGAGCGTCGCCGTACTCTTGGACGCCTCCTGTGACTTGGTGGCGAGGTTGCGGACTTCATCGGCGACGACCGCGAAGCCCTTGCCGGCGGCTCCGGCGCGGGCGGCCTCCACCGCCGCGTTGAGCGCCAGAATGTTTGTCTGGAAAGCGATATCCTCAATGGTCTTGATAACCTTGCTGATTTCGAGTGACTTTTCCTCAATGGCCTTCATCGCGCCCATTAAGTCGGCCATATGGCGCGAGCAAACGGCAATCTGGTCATGGGAGGCCTGATTGTCCACCTTGGCGTTTTGGGCGTGCAGGGCGGTTTCGTCGACGGCGTGGGAAATGCCGTTGATAGTCTCGGCGAGTTCGGAGATACTCGAAGCCTGTTCCGTGGCACCCTGCGCCATGGCCTGCGCGCTGGCGGAGATATGCTCGCCGCCGCTGTTTACTTGGTCGGCGGAGATGTCAATCTGTAGCATGGTCTCACTGACGGCGCGGCTAAGTTTCGTCATAGCCTCCTGAATGCGGGAGAACGAGCCGAGGTACATGTCCTCGTTGCGACTGCGGATGTTGAAGTCACCCTCCCCCATTGCCTTCAACTGCATTTCGATGTCGGTGATGATTTCCTTCAATGTGGCGGTGAGGTTGCGCATATTGTCGGCGAGGTGTCCGAGGGCGTCCTTTCCGGTGTAGCGGATGACGGAATCAAAGTCGCCCTTGGAGACCGCAAGCGTCACCTCCTGCATTTCGTTGACGGGCGTCGTAATGCTTTTGGCAATCGAGAGGGCGAGAAAGACGCTGACAACGGCGCTTAAAATCATCATGACCACCACGGTGACATTGGCAACGGTCGTGGAAGCGACGCTGGCGCTTACCTTGTCCACGGCGCGGGCGTCGGCCTCTTTGCCGATGGTGTCGAAGAGGTCGCGCATTTCGTTGGCGATGGGCTGATAGGTATCGCGGAGGTAGATGTAGCCGTTATCGAGGTCGCCGCGCTCGGCGTAGACATAGAGATTGTTAATCATGGGCGTGACTTGCGTCAGCAGGGTGTCGAGCCGGGTCAAATTGGACTGGTCGCCGGTATAGGTACGGTCGAGCGCGTCGACGGCTTCCTGAAAGGTAACATATTCCGCCTTGGCGTCGTTGATGTAATCAGCGGAGCGGCGGGGGTCGGCCTCGACAGTCGTTTGCAGCAGATTGGCGCGCAGAGCGCCTAACGCCCGCTTGCCCTTCCACGAGTTGACGACGGCCTGATGGGTGGTATCGTGGAAGTCAGTCAGCGTGTCGCCCAGACGCGTCAGCATGACGATGGAAACAATTCCGGTGACGACCATAAAGGCAACCACAATCAAGAACGCCACAATCAGACGAGCCTTGATTTCCAGATTTTTCATCTCAATGTTTCTCCTTCATGTTGTAATATGCGGCCTCTCCCCGAAATGACCGGGTTCGACTGTTCCCGTTCATTATATCCTGTTTCGGGCGTAAGGTCAATCCCGAAATTTTTTTGCATGCGGACGCCTCCCCCGCACAGCGGAGGAGGCGGGAGATTGCGGCGTCAATCGCGCATTTTCTTGGCGGGCGGGGGACCTTTCGTCGCCCGCTTGATTTCGGCGTACTGCTCCGGCGTCAGCGACCCGAGAAGCGCCACCCGCAGGTCGTCGATGTCGCTTAACTTCCCCTTGGAGGTGAATATTTTCCGCTCCCACTGATTCCACGTCAAGTCGTCTTTCATGGTTAAGTGTCCTTTCTCGCGCAAGACAGCCCCTCCCGCGCGGGGAGGGGCGTTTGTCCGTGATTACGGCTTGAGTTCCAGATAGAGGGCGCGGTACTGTTTGGCGGAGTTCTCCCACGACACGTCCTTGTCGATGTTGCGGAGAACCATTTCGTCCCAGCGGTCGCGCTGTGTGAAGTACATGGTCTTGGCGCGGTTGATGGCGTCAAGGAGCAGTCCGGCCTCGTAGCGGTCGAACGTGAAGCCGTTGCCCTCGTTGGTGTACTCGTTGTAGGGCTGCACGGTGTCTTTGAGGCCGCCAGTTTCGCGCACGATGGGTGCGGTGCCGTAGCGCATGGCGATTAACTGCGTCAGCCCGCAGGGCTCAAACTGGCTCGGCACAAGCAACGCGTCGGAACCGGCGTAAATCATATGCGCCCGGCCTTCGTCGTACATGATGTTGGAGCAGACACTGCCCTTGTAGGTGTTCTCGTAGTAGCGGAACGCGTCCTCGTACTGCTTATCGCCAGTGCCGAGTACGACAACTTGTGTGTTGCCGTCAATCAACTGCTGGAAGATGGCGTTGATAAGGTCAAGGCCTTTCTGGTTGGTGAGGCGGGAAATCAGGCCGATGACAAATTTGCCTGAATCCTGTTCAAGTCCCAACTGCTTTTGGAGTTCGAGCTTGTTTTGCTTCTTGGCCTCGATGACGTTGGAGCGGTCGTAATTGGCGGCCAGAAGCGGGTCTGTGTTGCTGTCCCACTGTTCGCAGTCGATGCCGTTGACGATGCCGCGCAGTTTGCCGGAGTGGTAACGGAGATGGGCGTCGAGCTTCTCGCCGTAGAAATCGGTCTGAATCTCCCCGGCGTAGGTGTTGCTGACGGTGGTAATCATATTGGCGTAGGTCAGGCCGCCTTTCAGCATGTTGGCGTCCTGATAGCCCTGCTTCAACACGGCGTAGTCAAAGACGTAGTCGGGCAGTCCGGACCAGTATTTGATGGTCTTGATATCGTAAATGCCTTGGAAGCGGAGGTTGTGAATGGTGAGAATGGTCTTGGCGTTGGTGATGGGGGTCTCGGCGAACTGGGTACGCAGATAGATAGGCACTAACGCCGCCTGCCAGTCGTGGCAGTGGATGATATCGGGAATCCAGTCCATATAATTGAGCGCCGCGAGCGCCGCCTTGGCGAAGTAGCAGAATTTCGGAATATCGTCCACCAGATTGGTATAGGGATTGCCCCAACTGAAGAACTCCTCGTTGTCGATGAAGTCGTAGACCACGCCGTCCCACACATACTCCATAATGCCGACGTAGTAAGTCTTGCCGTCGGCGCAGAGATTCATGTAGAAGTCGCCGCGGAAAATCATCTTATCCTGATACTTCTGGGGAATGCACTTGTAGCGGGGGAGAATGACCTTGACATCACAGTTCTGCTTGGTCAGGGCTTTGGGGAGCGCGTACATGACATCGCCCAAGCCGCCCGTCTTGACGAACGGGTAGCACTCCGAACCGATAAAGGCGACACTGCGTCTGGGCTGGGGAAGTTCGGGCGCGGGGGCGGCAACGGGTTCGGGAGCCGCTTCCGGCACGGAGGCGGGAACGGCTTCCGGTTCGGGGGCGGCGGCCACTTCCGGCGCGGAGGCAGGAACGGCTTCCGGTTCGGGGGCGGCGACGGATTCAGCGGCCACTTCCGGCGCGGGGGCAGGAACGGCTTCCGGTTCGGGGGCGGCGACGGATTCAGCGGCCACTTCCGGCGCGGGGGCGGCGACCGCTTCCGCGACGGGTTCGGCTACCGCTTCGGCGGCTGTCTGAAACATCGGCTCTACAACCGCTTCCGCCGCGACTTTCGCGGCCTTCTTCTTTCCCTTTTTTTCCGTCTTTTTGGTAGACATACGCAAAATCTCCTTTGTTCCATCCTGTATTGAACGCGGGTTTCCTCACGTTGCAATGATAGGTCCGCTGTTTTTGCCAGTTACGTTCTCTATGATACCATTTTCTGTATCAAATGTCCAGTGTTTTTTGCGACCGCCGGACAAAAGATGTGTCAGCGCGGGAACGCGGCGCGGTAGACCGCCAGCGCCCCCCGGTACATTTGATAGCAGTCGAGTTTGGCGACGGTCTCAAACGGCGCGTGCATGCTCAGAACGGGTACCCCGGCGTCGAGCGTGGTAATATTGCGCTGTGCCATGTAGGCCGCGACGGTGCCGCCGCCGCCCGCGTCGACCTTGCCTAACTCGGCGATTTGCCAGATAACGCCGGATTCGTCGAAGATACGCCGGGCAAACGCGACGGTTTCGGCGTCGGCGTCGGACGCGCCGGACTTCCCGCGCGCCCCGGTGTACTTGCAGAGGCCGATTCCGTAATTGAGAAACGCGGCGTTTCGCTTGTCGTACACATCGGCGTAATCGGGGTCGAAGGCGGCGGTCACGTCGGCGCTCAGGCAGAACGATTTCTCGCGGCAGGCGCGGAGCGTGACGCCCTGCGCCGCGCACAAGTCCTCCATGAACGTGTCGAACGCGGCGGAACGCATGCCCGTGACGCCCTCGGAGCCGATTTCCTCCTTGTCGGCGAGCATGCAGACGGCGGTCTTTTCGGGCGTCTCCGGCAAGTCCAGCAAAGCCTTTAACACCGCGTACGCGCACACCCTGTCGTCGTGGCCATACGAGCCAATCATGGAGCGGTCAAGGCCGATTTCGCACGCCGGGGACGCCGGAACCGCTTCCAGTTCGGCGGAGTTGAAATCGTCCTCGGTGACGCCGTATTTCTCGTTCAACAACTGCATGACGGCGAGTTTGACGCGTCCGCTGTCGTCCTCGTCTCCAATGGGACGGCTGCCCACTAACAGGTTCAGCGTCTCGGCGGGAATCGCGGTCGAGAGGGGTTTCTTGCCCTGTTCCTGTCCCAAATGCGGCAGTAAGTCCGTGATAACGAGTTTCGGGTCTCCGGGTTCCGCGCCGATGTTCACGGGAAGCGCGGTACCGTCTTTCAGGGCGACGACGCCGCGCAGTTCCAGCGGGATTGTCACCCACTGGTATTTCCGGATTCCGCCGTAGTAGTGCGTTTTCAGGAAAGCAAGCTCGTTTTCCTCATACAGCGGCGTGGGCTTCAGGTCAAGACGCGGGGAGTCGATGTGCGCGGCGGCCAGTTGGATTCCGTCGGAAAGCGGGCGTTTGCCGATATGCGCCAGCGTGACGGCCTTGCCCCGGTTGCGGATGTAGAGCTTGTCGCCGGGCTTGACCTCCTGCCCGCGCACATAGGGGCGGTATCCGCTTTCCTCCGCCATACGTACCGCCTCCGCCGCGCAGAGGCGCTCCGTTTTGCACCGGTTCAGGAAATCGATATACCCCGCGCAATAGGTTTCCATGGCGGCCTTGTCTGCGTCGGAAACGCGGTCGTAGCCGTTCTTTTTCGCGGTCAGCAGTTTCTTTTTGAGTTCCTTGTAGCTTTCACTCACGGGTAACACGTCCTTTCTTTCTTCCCCGTACGCCGTAGCGCTTTTCCTCCTGCAAGCCCTCTATCAGGCGGCGGAGGAAAATCCGGGCTTCCTGCCTGAACAACTCCGGGGTGTCGGCGGCGTTGTTGAGTTCGTAGCCGCACTTGCTCCGGTAGTATTCGTCTGACTTCTGCGACGATATCCGGAGCCTCGCGTAGCGTTCCGAAATGCCGTCGCGCGCCATCACGCGCCGCACCCGCACTTCTATGGGAGCCGTCACGGCTATGGTCGCGTCACAAAGGCGGTCCAAGCCGCTCTCGATGAGGTTCACGGCGTCCACGGCGCACAGCCCCTCGTGCACGGATTCTATCTGCCGTTCCAGCACCGGCACCAGATAGCGGTACACAATCTGGTTGAGCCGCGCCATCTGGTCTGGCTTCGCGAACACCTCCGCGCCCAACTTCTGGCGGTCAAGCGTCCCGTCTATCGTGAACACGCCGCGGAACGCCCGCCGGACTTCAAATCGCAAGTCCTCGTCTTCGTCGAGCAGTTGGTGATAGACCTTGTCGCAGTCCAGCACGCTCCCGCCCATTTCCTCTACGATATTCAGCACAGTTGTTTTCCCCGCGCCCGTGCCGCCCGTCAGGCCTAAAATAACGCGCTGTGCGTCGCACTCCACGACGCGGAACCCCGCCGCACGTTTGAGGCGGTTCCCGACTGCGAAGCCCAAGCCGCGACTGTCCGGACACTGCGCGTAAATCTCCGTACACGCGGTGTCGTCGAACTCCCGGAGCGCGGAGAACACGCGCCGCGCCTGTTCGGCGGTGTCGTTGTAGGAGCCTATGGGGCGCGTTTCCTGAAACTCAAACAAGTGCCTGTACTCGTCGAAGCAGATGATTCCGGTACGCGGACACATCCGGCGCTCGATTTCGTGGGCGGTGGCGTCGGGCGCGCCGCTGAAAACCGTCAGCGGGACGCGGGGGGCGTAGTGCTTGTACTTCATGCCGGGGGCTTTGGGGCGTTCATCGCCGGACAGAGGCGCGGTCACGGCCTTGTCCACCGTAATGGAGCCGATGAGCGTTTCAATGGCCTCTATCGAGACCCCGCCCGGGCGCAGTAAGCGCGGCTGGGTTCCTGTCAGGTCTAAAATTGTCGATTCCACGCCGACAGTACACGCGCCGCCGTCCAAAACGGCCTGAATTTTGCCGCCCATGTCCTCCATGACCTCTTGGGCGGTCGTACAGCTCGGCCGCCCGGACAGATTCGCGCTCGGCGCGGCAATCGGCAGGCCTAACTCCCGGATGAGCGCCAGCGCCACGGGGTGGTTGGGACAGCGTACGGCGACGGTATCCAGCCCGGCCGTGATGCAGTCCGGTACATTGTTCCGGCGCTTGAGGACGAGTGTCAGAGGCCCCGGCCAGAACTTCCGCGCCAGCGCGAAGGCAAGCGCCGGAATATTGGCGCAGTAGCGCGGCAGCCACTGCTGGCCGCTGAGGTGCAGAATGAGCGGGTTGTCCTGCGGACGCCCTTTCACGTCGAAGATACGCGCCACGGCGTCCGCGTCCAGCGCGTTCGCGCCCAGCCCGTAAACGGTCTCCGTGGGCATGGCGACAAGCCCGCCCTCGCGGAGAATCCGCGCCGCCTCTCTGATTTTCTCCGTAACGTCCTGTTGTTTCGCCCTCGTGGGTCGAAGGTCAAAATACAACGTCTCCATGATGTCTGATTGCAATTCCTTTCCGGTCTTTATGGTGAACCCGCGAAGCGCGTCAGTTGTTCGGCGCGGTCGGCGGTAATCAAAGCGTCTATGAGTTCGTCCAGAGCGCCGTCCATGATGGCGTCAATCTGGTAGAGCGTCAGTCCGATTCTGTGGTCAGTCACGCGCCCCTGCGGGAAGTTGTACGTCCGGACGCGCTGGGAACGGTCTCCGCTCCCGACCATGCTTTTGCGTTCTGCGGCGGTCTCGGCGGCGCGCTTTTCGCGTTCCATGTCCAGCAGGCGCGAACGCAACACTTTCATAGCCTTGTCGCGGTTCTTGAACTGGCTTCTTTCGTCCTGACACTCCACGACAAGCCCCGTGGGCAAGTGCGTAATGCGTATGGCGGACTCCGTCTTGTTGACGTGCTGTCCGCCCGCGCCGGATGAACGGTAGGTATCAATTTTAAGGTCTTTCGGGTCAATGCGCAAGTCGACCTCCTCGGCCTCCGGAAACACGGCGACGGTCGCGGCGCTGGTGTGTACGCGCCCGGCGGACTCCGTCTCCGGGACGCGCTGGACGCGGTGGACGCCGCTTTCAAATTTCAGCCGCGCGTACACGCTCTCGCCCTTCACGAGCAGCGCGCACTCCCGGACGCCGCCTAACTCCGTCTCGTTGAGGTTCAGAAACTCCGTTTTCCAGCCGCGCTTCTGCGCGTACATCATGTACATGCGCAACAGGGAACGGGCGAACAGCGCGCCCTCCTCCCCGCCGACGCCGCTCCGGATTTCGAGTATCACGTTTTTGTCGTCGTCGGGGTTCTTGGGAAGCAACAGCACGCGCAATTCGTCGCGCAACTGTTCCTGTCTCGCGGTCTCGGCCTCCCACTCCTCCCGGGCAAGGTCTTTCAGTTCGGGGTCAGATAACATCCGTTCGGCCTCTTTGCGGGCGTCCCCGGCCTGTTTCCAGTTCCGGTAGGTCTCAATAATGGGCGACAGTTCGCCTAACTCGCGTTGCAGGCTCCGCAAGCGTTCGGCGTCCGTGTAGATGGCGGCGTCCGAAAGCTGTGCCTGCAGGCTCTCGTAGCGCAATTCCATGGCGTTGAGTTTTTCGAGCAAGGCCGCCGCCTCCTTTCGTGAGATTACCAGTCAAGCAGAAACGTCTTGACGAGCGCGAACGCCTCCCGGACGTAGTAATTAGCCGTCAGCCAGCCGTAGGGCAAGGGGGCGGCGAGTGTCAGCGCGTGGACGCCCTGCCGCCGCGCAATCAGACACGCCCGCGCCATATGAAAGTCGTTCGTGACAATCAGAATGGACGCGCTTTCGGTGTCGATTCCCGCCGAACTCAAAAGCGCTTTGGAGTAGCGGAAATTTTCGGCCGTCGAGGTCGCTCTGTCCTCCAACAGAAACGCTTTATCGGGAAAGCGCGCCTGTAAGGCGGTCTGCATGGCCTGCGCCTCCGTGATGTCCTCCCCGGAACCCTGTCCGCCGCTTAACACAACGGGCGTTTCCGGGTATCGCTCCAGATAGCCCGATACCGCGTCCAGACGCGTTTGCAGTGCGAGTGACGGCGTGGTGCCGTTGACGCCCGCGCCCAGCACAATCACGGCGTCGGCGGGTGCCGCGCTGTCGTCGCGGGTGCCGTACGAGAGCAGACAGATTTCCAGCGAAACGAACAGGACGATTCCGGCGCACAGACAGATTACCACGACGCGCTTGCAACGCTTTCCGGCGTCGCTTCTGTCCGCCCAGTTGCAGAGATACAGCCAGCCCATACAGCCGACGGCCAACACAAGGGAGAGTTGTCCGGAGAACTTCATGCCCGGAACGACTTGCACGACCACCCCGGCAAGCGTAAAGAGTACGGCAAGGCTTAACATCAGCGTTTCCCGTTTTGTCAGATGTTTTCCGTTCACGCCTCCGCCTCCTCGCTCAGCGTCTCCCAGCGCTCGTAAAGCGTATCGAGTTCGGCTTGTACGCTCTCGCGCTCGGCGGAAAGTTCCGTCAATTTTTCGTAGTCCGTGGCGCACTCTTCCATAGAGGCGTCCAGCGCGGCTATTTTCTCTTCAAGCCGCGCTATGTCCCGTTCGCAAATCGTCAACTGGCGTTTGGCGGACTGCTGCTGCTTCCCAGCGCGCACGGGCTTGGCGGCTTTCCGTTCCCGTGCGGCCTCAATGCGTTCCGCTTCCTGTTGGCGGAGTTTGTCGGCCTCCTCCTGCGCCTTCATGGCGCGATACTGCGTGAATCCCATGGGATAGTCCGTGATGGTGCCGTCCGCGAGTTCCCAAATCCGCGTGGCGAAACGGTTGATAAAGTAGCGGTCATGGCTGACGAACAGCAACGCGCCGTCGTAGGCCTCCACGGCGTCCTCTATCCACTCCCGCGACGCGATGTCAAGATGGTTCGTGGGTTCGTCCAGAATTAAAAGGTTCGTCTCGTCGTCCATGAGCATGCAGAGGCGCAAGCGGCTCTGTTCGCCGCCCGAAAGCACGTACACGGGTTTCAATACGTCCTCCCCGGTGAAGTCGTACGCCGCGAGGCGGTTTCGCGCCGACTGCGCGGAGAGGTTGCGCTTCGCCGACAGCATGGTGTCAAGAAGCGTAAAGGCTGGGTTGTCAAACTCCATGACCTGCGGCAAGTAGGAAATGCGCGTCTGCGCCCCGATACGGATTCTCCCGGCGTCGGGGTATTCCTCCCCCATGATGAGTTTCAGGAGCGTGGACTTCCCGACGCCGTTGTCACCGATAAGCGCGATACGTTCCCCGCCCTCCATTTTGAGGCTGATTCCGTCGAAAAGCCGCTTTTCCCCGTACGACATGGACAGGTTACGAAACGACAGCAACTCGTCGCCGTGGAAATCGGCGGCGGTGAAACGCGCGTCTAACTTGCGCTTCTGTACCGGACGCGACACCGTACGCATACGCTCTATGCGCTTTTCAATGGAAAAGGCGCGTTTGTGCAGAAGTTCGGTATTGTGTTCGTGCATTTTGCGGGCGGTTTCGGTGAGGCGCTCGATTTCGGCCTGTTCCTTTTTGTAACGCCGCGCCTGTTCGAGTTGGCGGCGTTCGCGCTCCACGGCGTACGCGCTGTAATTGCCCGTGTACGACGTAACTTTCCCGGCGTCCAGTTCCAGAATACGCTTTACGGTGCGGTCAAGGAAGTAGCGGTCGTGGGATATCGCTAACACGGTTCCCCGGAAGCCGTCCAAGTAGGCCTCTAACCACTCCGTGGCGTGCAGGTCTAAATGGTTGGTGGGTTCGTCTAACAATAAAATGTCCGTGTCCTCCAAAATGAGCCGTGCGAGGTTGACGCGTGTTTTCTCGCCGCCGGAGAGGTTCCGGAATAACTGCCGCCTCTGCGCGTCGGGAATCGAAAGCCCGTTGACAATCTTATTGACGGCCACATCGGTGTCATAGCCGCCGAAGCGCGTAAAGCGTTCGGAGAGGGTGTCGTAGCGCCGGAGCAAGGCGGCGTCGGCGTCGCCGGACTCCATGCGGCTTTCGAGCTGGCGCATTTCGGCCGAGAGCTTTTCCAGCCGCCCGAAGGCCGTGCGCAGTACGTCCTCTACCGTGAACTGTTCCGGGTAGACGGGGATTTGGGATATCAGCCCGGCGCGCTGTCCGGGAGCAATGGTCAACTGGCCAGTGTCATAGTCTAATTCCCCGGTCAGAATCCTGAACAGGGTGGACTTTCCCGCGCCGTTGCGCCCGAGAAGCCCGACCCGTTCCCCGCTCTCAATCCGGAAGCTCAGCCCGTTGAGTACCGGGTTTCCGACCTCAAACGACTTGACAATGTCTTTCGCCTGTATTTCAATCATGGTTCCTCTTGCCGATACGCCTTTGTCAGTTCGGAGACAATCCAGCCGAAGTTCATGGCGTGGGAGGCCTTCACTAACATGACGCTGTGGGGTTCCAACTGCTTCTTTAGTTCGCCGATGGCGGCCTCTTTGGTGTCGAAGTGTACGGCGTCGCCGCCGTTCTGCTCCGCGCCGTAGGCGATATCGGCGGCGCGGGTGCCGATTGCCACTACATAGTCAATGCCGAGCATGGATGTCAGCGCGCCGACGTTGTAGTGCGCCTGTTTGGCGTAGCCGCCGAGTTCGCCCATGTCGCCTAAAACCGCTATGCGCTTGTCGCACTCCGTCCGGGACAGCACCTCCAAGGCCGCCGTGACGGACTGCGGATTTGCGTTGTAGCAGTCGTCGAGCAAAATGCGGCTTCCTTCAAGGCGAAGCACGCGCATTCTGGAACCGGTGGGCGTGTAGGACGCGACGCCCCGGACGATTTCATCACGGCTCAGGCCGAGCGCCTCGCCGACCGCCACGGCCATTGCCGCCGGAATCGCCATATAGGCACCCGGCGACGGTATCTCTAAATGGTACGTGTCGCGCTCTGTGCGGACGGTACAGCGGATTCCCTCCACGCTCTTGTCTACAAAGTCCGTGACGCGTACCTGACAGCGCGGGGAATAGCCACAGCGGACTGTCCGGAACGGCGGCGCGACTTGATTCAGGAGCGGGTCGTCGCCGTTCAGGATGGCAAGCCCGCCCTCCCGCAAGTGCGTGAAGATTTCACATTTCGCTTTCAGAACCCCGTCGCGGCTTCCGAGATATTCGATGTGGGCGTCCCCGATGTTCGTAATGACGGCGATATCGGGACGAATCAGACTGCCGAGGTACGCAATCTCGCCGAAGTGGTTCATCCCGGTTTCGATGACGGCGGCCTCGTCGGTCGGGGAGAGTTTCAGGAGCGTCAGCGGCACGCCGATTTGATTATTAAGGTTGCCTTCCGTTTTGAGAATGCGGAGCTTTTCCCGGAGTACGGCCGCAATCATTTCTTTGGTGGTCGTTTTGCCGACGCTTCCCGTAATCTGGACAAAGGGAATATCGAACTTCTCCCGGCAGGCCGACGCGAGCGCCCCCAAAGCAATCTGGGTGTCCTGAACGTGGATATAGAACTTGTCGGCGCGCTGGAAGTCCGGCGCGCGGGAACACAGACACCCGGCCGCCCCGGCGTTCAGGGCGTCGGGGATATAGTCGTGTCCGTCGAAGCGGTCGCCGACGAGGGGGACGAACAGACAGCCCGGCGTGATGTTCCGGCTGTCCGTCGAGACGGTATTAATAGGGGGGGCGGGGTAGCCGTGATTTCTCCAGACGCCGCGCACGGCCGCCGCGATTTCCGCTACCTGCATACTGCGCATGGCTTAACCTCTCCTGTTCAGTCGGAGGGACTGCTGTACAATCTCCTCACAGAGTTGGGGGTACGTCATACCAATGGCGGCGGCCTCTTTCGGCACGAGGCTTGCCCCGGTCAGTCCCGGCAGGGAGTTCACTTCCAGACACCAGAAATGTCCGTCCGCGTCAAGCAGAAAGTCCGTCCGGGAGTAGACCTGTAAGCCCAAAGTCTTGTGCAGAAGCAACGCCAGCCGCCCGGCCTCCTGCTGTTGCGCGGGGGTAATCGGTGCCGGACACAGTTCCCGCGCCCCGCCCGTCTGGTACTTGGCGCGGTAGTCAAACTCTCCGTCGGCGGGGACGATTTCGACCGCCGGAAGCGCCCGGTCTCCCAGTACGCCCACCGTCAACTCGCGTCCGGTGATACGCTCTTCCATGATGACGCCCCCGCCGTACGCCGACACGCTCCGCAGGGCGTCGCGCAGGGCGTCGCGGTCGTCGGGCAGGTACACGCCCAGCGAAGAGCCGCCCGTCGTACACTTAATCACGCACGGCATGGGCAGTGTTTCGGCGAGGCGGTCAACATCGGACGCCGTGTAGTCGAGCGTTTGCCATTTCGGGGTGGGGATTCCGGCGGATTCCATCAGCCGCTTTGTCATGGCCTTATCCATGGCCAGCCCGGAGGCCAGATACCCGCTCCCGGTATAGGGGACGCCGAACAGGTCAAGCGTCGCCTGTACGCGTCCGTCCTCTCCGTCGCGCCCGTGCAGGCCGAGAAAGACAATGTCCGACAGGCGGCACAGTTCCAGCACGTTCGCCCCGAACAGGCTTTGGCTGTCCCCGGCGCGGCTCTTGCGCACGGCGTCCAAGTCGGGAGCCTGTTCCGCGATTTCCGCCGGGGGTATCAGCCCGTCGGGGGCGTCGAAGAGGCTTTCCAGATTTTCCGGCGCGTTCTCAATGCCGAGGTACAAGTCCACAAATATGGCCTGATGTCCGTTTTCCCGCAGAGCCGCGCACACCGAACGGGATGTGACCAGCGAGACGGCGCGTTCCGAGGACAGCCCGCCCGCCAAAACCACGATTTTCATAGAAAGAAACAACCTCTCTTTTACGGTAATCGTCTCCCGTCCCAGACGGGTTCATCGTCAAGCTATGTATTCTAACACAGGCGCGTGACGAATACAACTTCTTTTTCGGGGATTCCGGCTCCGTACCCGGGAGCCGGAAACAGGGCGGCGAACTCAGCGCAGAATATTGGGCGGCGGTCGGCGTATCGTCGAGACCGAGCGCATTTTGATTCCGGCGACAATCCCCATGGCCGCGAATAAGGTCAGCAGTGACGACCCCCCGTAGCTGAAAAACGGCAGTGTGATTCCGATAACCGGCATGACAAACAGGCACATTCCGATATTGATAATGGTCTGGAACATCAGCATGGCCGCGACGCCCACGCACACATTACAGTGGAACGGCGTGACGGCGTTCCGCGCCACAATCAGTATCCGGATGATGATTGCCAGCAACAGCAACATGACCGCGATACAGCCCAAGAGGCCGAGTTCCTCCCCGCACACCGAGAAAATAAAGTCCGTGTGCCGCCACGGCA
The DNA here is from genome assembly GCA_017526785.1 of Oscillibacter sp. Lineage (GTDB taxonomy): Bacteria > Bacillota > Clostridia > Oscillospirales > Oscillospiraceae > Oscillibacter. The sequence goes on from JAFXQV010000021.1 coordinate 79,201, forward strand.
GGGACTCTTGCGAGGGGCTTTGGGTCTGCGTACCCTGCATGTAGCCCTGACCGAAGAAGCCGCCCGAACCGAGCGCCAGCATGCTCCGGCGCTGCTGCCAGCCGCGCCCGAGGGGGTCGTATTCGTGGTCGAACACCACAATAAAGCGTTCCCTCTGGTAGAGCGGGATTAAGTCCAGCCGCCAAGCGGCGTAACCCGCCCCGCCGATTCCCGCGAACAACAGCAGAAACCACCGCAGCGCGAACCCCGCCGCGAACGCCATGCACAGAAAAATGAAAAAGAACACAATGCCGTTGCCCATGTCGCCCGAAATCGCCACGTACAGCCCCATCAGGAAGATTGTGTGTCCGGCGACCATCATCGCCGCCGGGAAGGATTTCAGGTCGTGTTTTTCCTCCCTGAGCCACGCCATTTGCCCCGCTAACAGGATAATGAACGTGATTTTCACAATCTCCGCCGGACCGATAGAGACCGGAATGCCGGGGAAGCGCAACCACGCCGTGTTGCCCATTTCCTCTCCGCCGATTCCCAGCGGCGTCAGGAGCAGGAGTATCAGCGTCACGTTCATGGCGGCAATCCAGACCCAGCGCCGCAGAATTGCCTCAAGGTCAATCTGCGCCGCGAGGATGTAGGCCAGAATCCCCAGCCCCAGCGCCACCGACTGCATGACCACGCTTCTGTTGCCGCCGCGGTAGCGCGTGGCGCTGTAAATTAGGAAAATGCCGTACACCGACGCCGTACAGCACAGGCCAAGCAAGAGTAAATCCGCCTGTTGAAAGAAATCGTCGAGACTGTTTTTCATCCTGTCCAGCATGGGAACCCTCCTTTGTCAAGCCCGACCGGAATTGTCCACTGATTTTACCGCAAATCCCGGGCAATTGCAACAGGGAAGTGAATTTTTTATCGAGCCGGAAATCCCGGCAAGGCGCAAGCGCGCCCCGGCAGTATTCGCCGGAAGCGCGCTTTTGCGTTGTTAGTCAAATTCGACGTTTTCGGCTACCTTCTCGTCGTCCCAATCGGGGTGGGCGTCGATGGTGTCCAGAATGGAAGTAAGCAGTCCGGCGTCGTTGTAGCAGATTTCCGTCAACGTCTCGGAATCAAAGCGGCCTCTGAAACGGCGAATCATAGCAACCCGCCCTTCCCGTTCGCCAAGGCGCTTACTTCTCCGTAACATCTCGTTGAGAAGCATATATTCCACCCTCCATTTCTCGTCTCCGCGGATTTCAGACACAGCGTCGTCTAATGCCCGCGTGTAGTCGTTCCCCGGCGCGTAACCCTCCATGTAACGCAACAGGTCTTTTAATCCCGCGCTGATTTCCCCGACGTGGCCTTTTGTGTTCAGCATGATTTTTACCGCCCCGTCGCCAAGCGCAAGGCTTGCGTCTTCCAGACAGCGGTTCTCGAACGTGTAGACGTAACGCCCCTTGCCGAACGGGTCATATGTGCAGATGAAAATCACGAAACTGGGACGCAACGACGCGTAATCCTCGCCTTTTTCAAGGATATGCAGGTCAATCATGCCCTGATAGTAGCGCATGCGCTTGGGCAAGCCCTGTTTGTCGGCGGTCTGGATTTCCACATCATAGACTGTTCCGGCGTCGTCCTCCACATACACGTCCATTCGGATACTTTTGGAGTTGTAACGCTCGCTCATGGATTTTTGAGGCTCCGGGTATATGATTTCCCGTATCTTCACGCCCAAAACCAGTTCCAGAAGCGGCTTGCAGTATCTGGGGTTCCGCATAACCGCGCCAAACATGAAATCATCGACAATGGTCAGTTCCTCGATTGGCTTCATCATAGTACCTCCGTCCCGGACGTTGAAAGCGGTTCGAGGCCATTATACACACGCGGAGCGCGATTTACAAGCGGGCGTCTTGCGTTCCGGCGGAAAACGCGCTATACTGTAGGCGCGGACTTGTGCCGCGTATCTCACACGAAAGCGGGGTCTCTCACATGAAACGCAGTCAGATTAACGCCGCCCTCCGCGAAATGGAACGCATGACGCAAGCGTACCGTTTCGCGCTTCCGCCGTTCTGCGGCTTCACGCCGGAACAGTGGCAGACCATCGGGCATGATTACGACGAAGTCCGGGAGTGCATGCTTGGCTGGGATATCACGGACTACGGCCTCGGCAGGTTCGACGAAGTGGGCTTCTCGCTGATTACCATCCGCAACGGCAACCGCGCCATGCCCGACAAGTACCCGAAGGTCTACGCCGAAAAACTGCTCTATTTGAAAGAAGGCCAGTATTCGCCGAACCACTTTCACTGGTACAAGACGGAGGACATCATCAACCGGGGCGGGGGAAACGTACTGATTCGCGTCTACAACTCCCTGCCGGACGAGGAAATCGACTACAAGTCGGACGTGACGGTACACACGGACGGGCGTACGTACACCGTCCCGGCGGGGGCGCAAGTCCGGCTGACGCCCGGCGAGAGTATCCACATCCAGCAGAGGCTTTACCACGACTTCACGGTGGAGCCGGGGACGGGCGCGGTACTGCTGGGCGAAGTCAGCCAGTGCAACGACGACAACGCCGACAACCGCTTCAACCCGCCCGTGGGGCGCTTCCCGACGATTGAGGAGGACGAGCCGCCCTACCGGCTTCTCTGCGGGGAGTACCCGCCCGCGCCGTGAGAGCCGCCGCGGGAAAAATGTTACAAAGCTGTTGCAATCCGCGCCTGTTTCCGGTATACTGTACGCAGTCCCCGTCCCCGCACAGGCGGGACTGAATCATGATTTCGTCAGGAGAACCGAATTATGAGCGCAATACAGCAAATGGAAATCCGAATCAACGCTTCCATGCAGAGCCTGATTGACTTTGACCCCGATATCCGGGAGTACGAGATAGAAGTGCCTTCGGACTGCTTCGCCCTGAAATTCCACTTGAAATACAATCCCGCCTACTATATCAGCATCCGGGCGGACCATGACGCGGGGCGCTACGGCTTCCAAGACCTTGACCCCGCAATGGGGGACTATATCGCCGGAACCGAGGTGCCGTACTACGAATATTACGACGGCTACATTGTCCGGCTCGACAAACGCCAGCCCTGCTTTGAGCAGGACATGCACATGACCATTTCCGTCCGCGCCGGTTCCTACGAGTTCGGCGAGGAGGCGTACGAAATCCACTTGACGCGGAAGTGTCTCCGGGAAGTCCGGCAACTGTTCCGGGAGAGCGTCTACGACGACACCGAATATCAGGTCACGGTTCCCTACGCGCTCTACGTGCCGTCGGACTACGACCCGGCGAAGCGCTACCCGATTGTCGTTGCCCTGCACGGCACCGGGGAGCGCGAGGAACCCATTGAGGCCATCCTTGAAAAAATGGCAATGGCGACCGCGTGGGCGGAGGATTCCGAGCGCGGACACAATCAGTGTCTGGTACTGGTTCCCCAGTGCCGCATTCACTACAATCAGGAGGACAACTGGACTTCCCTTGTGCAGTTCATCAACGGGCATTCCAATTCCCCGTTCTGGCCGTTCCCGCAGTTGAAGGCCGTCTGGAACCTGCTCCGGAAACTCGTGGAGGAGTACAGCGTGGACGAACGGCGCATTTACTTGACGGGGGTTTCGTCGGGCGGCTTCGCGGTGTACGTGCTGGCCATGGAACACCCCAACGCGTTCGCCGGGCTGATTCCGGTCAGTTGCGCCGCCAACCCGGACAAAATCAACCTCTTAAAGGGTATCCCCATGTGGATTTTCCACTCCGACGACGACCCGCTGATTGTGCCGTCGTGGACGCTTGACCCGTGTCTGGCGGCGATGGACAATGCCGGGGTCAAGTACCGTCTGACCCGCTACCCCGCCGGAAGGATTTTCTGGCAGTCCGGACACTTCGCGTGGGAAGCCTGCTACCACAGTCAGGAAGTGCGCGACTGGCTCTTTGGACAGGCTATCTGACATTGACCCTTTCCGCCGTCGGGCGGTGGCAAGTCCCTTCAACAAATTCGCGGAGACTGGGAGGCTTTATGGAAAAGGAACTGTATCCCTTGAACGTGGGGCAAATGCTGCAATACCTTCCTATCAAGGAAACCGGGACGCAGCGCTGTTGCAACATCAGCGTGTTTTGCGGGCTTCAGTCTCCGATTGACTTCGGACTGCTGAAACACGCCGTACAGGACGAGTTCGAGCGGGCGGACTGTCTGCGCTTGCGCTTCACAGCCCCCGACGAAAACGGCGATGTCATGCAGTACGTCGTCGACCACGACGACCGGGACGTGCCGTTTCTGGACTTGTCGGGAATGACCATGCCGGAGGCCGACGCCTACTTGCAGAGCAAGACCTATGAGGAGTTCAACGCCCCCGACATTCCCATGGCGGAATTTACCATGGTCAAAATGCCGGAGGGCTACAACGGCCTCTATATCCACATCGACCACCGTCTGACGGATTCCACGGCGCTGATTGTCACGGTCAACGACATCATGGAGATTTACTGTCACTACCGCTTCGGGAGCGAGTACCCCGCGCCGCTGGCTTCGTTCATCGAGGTTCTCAAGAAAGACCTTGAGAAGGCCAATAACCCGAAACGGCAGTCCAAGGACGAAAAATTCTGGCGCGACATGCTCACCGAGAACGGCGAGCCGATTTACTCCGACATCCAAGGCCCCGGCGTGCTTCGGGCGAGCCGCAAGGCGCACGGCGACCGCACCCTGTGCGCGGCGGACGTGGAGAAGAAAGACCGTTCCGTGGGAATCGCCGACTTCCACTTGGAGCCGGAGGCCACGCAGAATATGATGGACTTCTGCATGAATCACAACATCTCCATGACGAATCTGATTTTGCTTGCCATGCGGACGTATCTTTCCAAGCAGAACGGCGGACAGCAGGACATTATGCTTCGCAACTTTGTTTCCCGCCGCTCGACCCGCGAGGAATGGACTTGCGGCGGAAGCCGTACACTCTCCTACCCGTGCCGGACTATCATCACGCCCGACACCGAGTTTCTGGACGCCGCCTACAAGGTGCAGGACGTGCAGAACCGCGTCTACCTCCACAGCAACTACGACCCCATGAAGGTCAAAGCGATGATGAAGGAGCTGTACCCCACGCCCGACGACACGGAATATATCAGTATGTCGCTGACCTACCAGCCCATGCCCGTGCGCATGAAGAACGAACACTTGAAGGGAATCAACGTGCGGAGCGTTTGGTACCCCAACGGAGCCGCCACGAAGAAAATTTACCTCACCGTCACGCACAGCGCCAACGACGGCGGCATGATTTTCGACTTCCACTATCAGAAAGCCTCCCTGACCTACCACGACATGGAACTGCTCTACTACTATATGATGAAAATCATCTACAAGGGCATGGCCGAACCGGACATGACCATCGGCGAAATCATCACCAATATCTAAGCGGATTTTGTTGCAAGGAGGAATTATCATGGACGAGCAAAAGAAGAAGGAATTTCTGGGGCTTGTTTCGCAATACTGCGAACTGCCCGAGAACGACATCAAGCCCGAAATGCGCTTCCGGGAGGACTTGGGCTTCAACTCCCTGAACTTCATGGCGTTTCTGGGCGACATCGAGGATACGTTTGACGTGGAACTCGACGAACAGAAGGCCGTCACGCTGACCACCATCGCGCAGGCGCTGGAATATCTGGAAGAACTCACCAAAGAAGAGGAGTAACCACACCGGAAGGAGGACACGCCATGTCCGAACAGAGACTGATTCCCGAAATCATCCGGCACAGCGCGGCGGCCTACGCCGACCTGCCCGCCGTCCGGTGGGCTGTCCGCAAGAATACCGAGGAGCGTTCCTACGCCCGTCTCGATTCCGACCGGAGGAAGATTTGCAACGCAATTGCCACCCGAGGCTTTGCGGGCGCGCATATCGCGCTCATCGGCGCGAGTTCCTATCCGTGGATTGCGTCCTATCTGGGACTTGTCAGCGGCAGGACGACCGCCGTACCGCTTGACGCCGGGCTTCCCGCCGAGGAACTGGCGGACCTGCTCAACCGTTCTGATTCACAAGCGCTGTTTCTGAATCCCAAACAGGACAGTTTGGTATCGGTTGTCAAGGAATCTTGTCCGAAAGTGCGCCTGATTGTCCTTTTGACCGAGGAACGTTCCGTGACGCCCGCGCCGGGTATGGCCACGTTCGGCGACCTGACCGCGGAAGCGTCCGACGCCGAACCCGCGGACGTTCCCGCCGAGGACGATGTCTGCACCATCATTTACACGTCCGGCACCACCGGCAAGAGCAAGGGCGTCATGCTGACACAGCGCAACCTCTACGACAACATGAAAAACGTGAATGTCACGGCCGCCCCCGGGACGCGCATGCTCAGCGTACTGCCGATTCACCACGCCTACTGCCTCGTCATGGACTGGCTCATGGGCTTCAACAAGGGCGCGACGCTCTGCATTAACGATTCCCTCTTGCACATGATTCGCAACATCAGCCGTTTCGAGCCGGATATTATCCTCATGGTTCCGCTGATGATTGAGACGCTCTGCAAGCGCCTGCAAGCCGCCGAAAAAGAAGGTTCCGACGCCGTACACGCCATTACGGGGGCGAATCTCAGGCGCATTTTCGCGGGCGGCGCGCACCTTGACCCGTACTATATCGGCGCTATGGAGAAGTTCGGCATTGCGGTCTACGAGGGCTACGGGATGTCGGAGTGTTCGCCTACCATCAGTTCCAACGACGAACGGGGCGATAAACCGGGTTCCGTGGGGCGTCCGCTGGCGAACGCCGAACTTCGTTTTGTGAACGGGGAAGTGCAGGTACGCGGCTCGTCGGTCATGAAGGGCTACTACAAAATGCCCGCCGAGACCGCCGAGGCACTCAAAGACGGCTGGCTCCACACCGGAGACTTGGGACATCAGGACGAAGACGGCTTCCTGTTCATTACGGGGCGCTTGAAGAATCTGATTATTCTGTCCAACGGCGAGAACGTGTCGCCGGAGGAGGTAGAGGGGAGTTTCGCGCTGGAACCGCTCGTTTCCGAAATCATCGTCACGGGCGAGAGCAACGGACTGACGGCGCGGATTTACCCCGACCCGGACTATGTGGAGCAGCACGGCATGGACGCCGACGCCGTGCAGGCGGCCTTACAGGAAATCATAGACCGCTACAATAAGCGTCAGCCGACGTATCGTGCCATTACGAAACTGGTCGTAAGAAAGTACCCGTTCCTGAAAAGCGCGACGCGCAAAATCAAGCGGCCTCTGGCGGAAATCGACGCCCCCGCCGAGGAAGCGTAACACAAATAACGCCCTCCCACATCCGGGAGGGCGTTTCATGTGAGTGACGGCATTAAGGGTTTGCGGCTGATTCTCTCATCAGCAAAATGATTTGTTCCCGCAAATCCAGAATATCTTGCTTGTTGGACACGCTATCCAGTGTCCATATTTGACGGATGGACTGATTCAGGTCACTGTACCAGTACACAGCGTCTGTATCAATCGTCAAAACACCCCGGTTGAATAGCTTGTCGAACGCGGCAAAGCGATTCTTTTTCTTATCCAATACCAGCGCGTCCAGAGCGCAGTATTTACGCAGTTGTCCAATTAAATCCTTTTCCGCGTAAATGTTCAATTTAACTTCGACCGGAAGATATTTTTCGTCAAGTAAAATGACATTATCCACAAAAGAAGGCTTTCGTCCCTGTTTTATGCAGGGGCATTCCATAAAAAAGCCCTTTCTGTCGCCGAGAGATTCCAGCAGATAGTCCACATAATACGCTCTGAACTGCTTTTCAAGAAAAAAACTGCGCCGATATTGCGAGGCAACCTGAATCCAGTTGTCCCCCGTGATTTTTGCAAGCGGAATCGGCATAGCAATACTTTCTTCTAAGTAGCGCGGCACGGCGTTTTTACTCATAATCAGCGCTTTTAATGCTTCAAACTCCTTGCCGAAAACACCTGTAATGGCTCCACCACGAGAGAGCATGATAAATATATTGAATTCGGAAATATCTATAGGCTCTTGAAAGCAATATAGACTATCAATTGGTGCGTATATCTTTGATTTCCAATGAGGGTCAAAGTCGAAATCTTCACCTTTGTCATAAAATGGAGATTCGCATACTTTTCCCATAGCGAAGATTTTTCCACCGTATTGCTGATATAATTCCGTCCCCCGTTCAAGCGCGGAACTCAAAATTGCATAATCTTCCGCGTTATAGTCGTCTTTGGAAGCCCGTAACACAGTTTTTAATTTGGATATAGTGGCTTTTGCGGTTTTTGTGTGCATAAAAAACACGATATCGCCCGTTTTGCACCACTTAGGCATAGTCCACTCAGTGTATCCGCCATTCTCTAAGTCGAAAAATATATCTTCGACATTAAATCGACCATGTACTGTTTCAACTTTAAACAGTTCTTCTAAGGACTTTGGAAATGAGATGTTATTGATAACAGCCTGTACTTCTTTCATGATGTAGGATTCCTCCTTGAATAACGCCTTTTTGCCCCCTGAATTGCGCTTGGCGGCAGTATACCACGTTTTCTGCGTTCTGTCTATGCTTTTTCGACAACAAATAGTAAATTTTCCTCAAAGTTCCTGATAAACTGCCCGGTTTTGTTTCATCAAACGGCGGGAGATTTCCTGAACCTCCTGATTGGAAACGTTTTCCGCGTCCCTGTTTTGATTCAGGTCGAGAACCAGGTAACGCGGCTCATCATTCAGCGCGACGACAGCCGAGCCGTACAGGTCAACCAGACGGGCGATTTCAGAAAAGCTCCTGTCTGTCACCGACAGGGACACGCCCCTTTCACTTTCAATATCCATAACTTTATACTCCTGTTTCCGACTGCGCGGCGCGTTTTGCGGCGGCAGTTCTTTTTGTGTATGACCCTTTCGTAAGCGATAAATAAGCGGTACGGTGCGAAATAACGAACACGCCGGGGAATCAAGTCCCCGGCGTGTCTTGGGCAACAGGTTTGCGGCAAATGTCAGGAATGGCGTCAGACCACGGAAGGAGGTCATCCAGGAAAGACGCGTCCGTTTCGTCCATGTGTTTGGGAATCTCGTTTCGAGACGGATTTGGCTACGGGAAGTTCCGCCAGAACCGGAGTCTCAGACGCCGGAACAACCGCCTTGGATTCCATCTGTTCCGACGCCGCTTCCCGGATTCGCCGCTGCCAGTTGTGGAACGTTTTGGCGGACACCCCTTGTTCCGCAATCCACTGCTGTTTGGTAATCCCCCGCTCCGCGCATTCCCGCGCGCATCTGTGTAACGCCTCCACCCAATACCGCAACCGCGCCTTATGCGTTATTCCCTCCATGACGCTCCCCTCCTTATATAAAATGGCAGTCTGGCATTTTTAGCATTGCCTGTACGCGGAAAAGCCCAAAATGCCAGACCTCATTATGACACATTTATCTGCGCGGGGGAGGTACGCTTCTTTTATCGCTTACCCTACCCTCTTTTCACAAATTTCAAGGGCAAATTCGTGCGATGTCACGAATTTGCCCTTTTTGGCAGTCTCGGATGGGAAATGGCGTCTTTTTTGTCAACACATGATTTTCCTCGACTGACGGACATATGATACACAGTCCATAGGACATAGGGGGAGGTGTGCTACTGTGGCCGTTGTTCTTGAACAGCAAATTGGAAACGTGACCGTCCGGATACACGACGACTACTGCAAGGACAAGACGCCGGAGGATGTACGCAAGATTTTGCGCCGAATCGCGAATTACGTTCAAGCGGAAGTTGCCGCCGCTGAATTGAAAAAAAGTCTCAAATCCGGGCAAGAAGATACCGGATAAGACAGAGACACTCCTTGGCAATATGTTCGCGTTAAAACTTCTAAGGTACTGGCGCGTATTCTTCCGTACCGATATCGGTCAGCAGTCCCTTGAGTTCCGGATATGGCATGGAAAAGCGCTGGCTTAGGTAACGTAAAGAGGCACCCAGTTCGCCGTCCGCCCCGCCGTACTGTGAAATGATGGCGGCGGCCAGCTTCGGATTGGGGTTTTGAATCCGTACCGGATACTGTAGCTTTTTCTCATAGACAAACATTACTTGCTCCCTCCTAAGTCCCACGGCCACGGGTCATTGAGCCACGAGAAGCCGTCTTCCGGCGTGAGGTCGGTTTCCAGCAGGGGGCCGTACCGTGCTTGGTACTTCTCCCGGCCTTCCTTGCCGAGCTGGACGTACGACCAGTAGAGTTGAAGCGCCTCTTGGTCTTGCGCGTGGGTCGTAAGGTACAATCCAGATTATATCACGATATAACTAAATAGAGGAGGAACTACGCCTATGCTCTATGTCAATCCGTGACACCTCCCCCGCGCGGCGGGGGAGGGTGGCGCGTCGCGCCGGGTGGGGTGGGGGGGGTTCAAGTTTATGACACTCGGTGAAAATTCCTCTATTTTCACCGCACAGGTCGGAAATGTTCCGTATTGCGCATCCCCCCGGGAAACCGCCCTGTCAACCGGAACCGTGATAATTCCCAGTTCCGATTCCAGACAGCGTTCCCGAATTGCCAAAGCTACGTCTTGCGTTTTTTTCCCACTTCTTTAAGAAACGCTTCCGCTGTTTCTTTGGAAGCCTCATTGCGCGCCTGAATAATCCCCTGTTCCAGGCGGTCAAAGCAATCCAGATATCCGTCACGGCTGGATACGTCAAAGCTTCCAATGGAAACGCCGCTGTCCGTCCGGAACCCATTCCCCGTTCTCGCCCATGACCCGTACCGTCACTTCTATCGTTCCCGGAACCGCTTCCTGTTTCCCTTCTTCGCTTCCCTCTTGTTTGAAAGCATTCTTGGGAATGTCTTTCCATGCCATGTTATCACATCTCCCACCTCTTGATTCTCTTAGAGGCCGTATTCACAGAAAAATTCCATTTTGGGCGATTAGTTCCGGCGAAAGTTGCGCAAAGCGCGATTTCCGGAGAAAACCGTAGATTGCGTGTCGGCTGGGAAAACGCCTTGTTCCTGACTTTTTGCGAAATCGTTAAAAATCGCAACTTTTCACGAATAAATAGGCGCAAAATCCCCTCAAAAGTGTGAATACATCCTCTTAGCCTCTATTATGACACCAGTCTCTCCCCAGCGTAACCCTTTTGCGCTCTTTCACCGCACAGGTCGAAAATTTTCCACTGTCCAGCATCTTATGGTATCCGTTGAGAATCCCGTGATTCCGTTACGCGCCGCCTGACTTTACGTTGATAACCTGCTTCTCCGGCATAGGCCAGTCCCCGTAATGCTTCGTCATCCATTCGGCGGTATACGTTCCGCTTTTGTTAAGCTGACTGATAGTCTGAAACAGATACTTGCCGCCATAATACTGTGTCAGCGTTGGGTCATACGGCACCGCGCCACTTGTACAGGGGGCATAGGGGACATAATCCGTGAGTAAAGTATCAAACGCCTTTACGTTGGCAGGAGAACCATCCTCGCAAAATCCCACGTTGGGAAGTCCCGCGTTGATGATAGACAGATAGCGGTTGTCGTCATTCGGAAATTTCGTCGACTTCGACACCCTACCCGCGAACGCACCCTTATAGCTGGAACTTTCGCCCGTTATATAACCAGTGACGTAACAATTTTGGATTGTGCCGTCTGTTGCCTTTCCAATAAGTCCGCCCGCAGTTTTGCCTCCGTCCACACTGGTTGTCGCGTAGCAGTTTTTCACGGTCAAACTCCCTGCACTACTCCCGATAAGGCCTCCGGCGTTCTCTTTAGCGGTAACGTTGTTGTTGCCCTTATCGTACTCCACGCCGATTGCCTTGTCCTCGGCATCTTTTTTTGTGATTACATGCCCTCCGGCGTAACTGTCCATAACTCTGGCGGAGGCTCCCCCGCTGACGGTGCCAATCAGTCCCCCGGCGTCGCCGTTACTCGATGTGACGTACACCGCCGCCGCGCTCTGCTCAATGGTACAGACACCCGGTGTTTCTCCGGCCGGAATTGCTCCAAGCACTATCTCACCAATGAGACCGCCAGTAGAAGATTTTCCCTGTACGGTTTTCTTTTCATCAGGTAAGTTAGGGGAGATATCGGGGGTATCATGATGTACCAACACACCTTGCACTTTGGAATTATCTTGCAAGATTTCCAAGACGCCGGCAAGTGCTCCCGCGTTGCCGCCGCTTGACTTGACATCGAAATTCACGAGTTCCAAGTCTGTCACGGTGGAACTGTGTCCCAGCGTCGCAAACAGTCCGGCGTTTCCGGATACGTTGATTTTTACATTGCTGATTGTATGACCGTTGCCGTTGTATGTGATTTGCTTGTCATATTCAATTGTTCCATCATCTTTAATTTTTCCGCCGTTTGTGACGGGAAAATATTCACCGGGTTGTGTATGGGTATTGCCATAATAAACGGATACATTGCCCGACATAAACTTGTCCCAGTCCATATCACTTGTCTGGTTCGCCTGCGTAATATGGACATTGTCAGGGTCGAAGTTAATATGGGAAACAGCGGAATCCAGATTTTCCAAGTGGCGGAAATTGGCAATGTCCGCAGTAGAGCCGTTTACCGAGGCAAACAAACTGTTGGTTTCAGCATTGGCACTGGTTGCGATATTCGTCAGTTCCGTGTTGTTATAAGACACCGCCCGGATGATAATGTCCTCACCGGGAAACAATCCCGCGTCCGCTATGATTTTGTGAAAGCGGGTGCCGTCCTGCGTCACGTCGTCGAGAATCACGCGGTAAGTCTTCGGGTAAAATTGGTCATCAGGTATTATATAATCCTTTTCCGAGGTGAAACCAGCCTTGGTTATGAGTTCAATAGGGAGACTGTTCCCACTCTGTTGCCCGGTAATTTCAAGGCGCAATCTTGCGTTTCCATACCACTCTAACGTTTTCGGGTTTTCTCCGTCCACATAATTCGGGTTTGTGACCTCCACATACAACTGTTCCGCGTTGACTACCTTGACCGTGGGGGGCGACAACGGCGCGCCCTTTGACACGGGTGTCGGTATCTCTCCGCCCGACTGTACCGAGAACCATTCCGGGTCCACGCCGTACCATCCAATAACGGCAGTACCCAGATATTGTCCACGCGCCCCCTTTTGAGCAGAGCCACTATAGCCCCATAGTGTATCATATATGTTTCTGCCCTCATCTTCCTTTGGCGGTGTTGCTTCATCCAGAGTGAATGTATGCGCAAATTTCCTGTTTTTAACGTCTCCTTCTGCTGTTTCCTCCGCTACCGCGTAAAACACATCCAGCACAAGGGCGGGGTCTTTCTGATACCGGATAACATAACTACCGTCCACTGTCCGGACTGTCTCATCTACAGAGGCGAAAGGCAACATCAGATTCAGCATATTCAGTGAATCGCGGTCAGTGTTAGTGTCTGGTTTCACGACATAATAGTATATAGCTGGCTCGGTGGGCGTTCCTTTCTGATACGTTTTGCCCCAATCGGAATCGGATTTGGGGTCAATGCCCATGAAGCCTTGACTTTCGGCCATGGTCAGGTGATTTTGCGCGGCGACGAAAATCTCACGGGCAATCCCGTCAAGTTCCACCTGCGTGAGCGTACGCTGATAGTGTACGACATTGACCGCCACCACGGCCGACAGTATGCCGATAACAGCCACTGCCAGCATCAGTTCCAGCAGTGTAAATCCTCCCGTGTTTCTGCGTGTTTTCATAGTATCCACCTCGATACTGCTTGTGCGTTACGGGTTGAGCGTGTGAATGATAAAATCATCGTCCAGTTTTGCGAGTACCTCGCCATTTTTTGACACTTGTAAGCCCTTAATTGTGAAAAAGCCATTATCTTTATTATAGTCGATTGTACTATAGAACGAGATAAATTCGCTCTTTTCACTTGGTGCCAGATGTTGCGTAGTTTTCTGTGGCTTATCGGTGTCAATAGTCATACCAAGATACTGCTCAATCTGTATTCCCTTATCACTGTTACTGATTTGATAATAGCCAATTTGAGGGTCAAGATACACTTTTTTATCCCCAATTGTGACTTCGGAAGCGACGCACAGCCTGCCCCGTAAGGCAATCATGGTTGTGTTGAGGTACGTTTCGGCGTTGGCGGTGTCGACGGCTCTTTGATAGGTTCGTATCACGACGGGGATACCCTCCGCCGCCATGCCCGTCATAAGCGCGAGTATCAGCATAGTCAGCATGAGTTCCGCGAAAGTGAAGCCGCCGGACGTGTGCAGTTTCGCTTTCACGCGCTTATGGATTGTTGTTTTGTATTCCATAAGAAATCACCGGCTCTCTACCGTCATAATTAGTGACGTACAGTGTCACGTCTGTATTGTCTATCAGTGTCGCGCCGCCGCTTTCGATGGAAATGCTTCCGGACACTGTCGGTATGCCGCCACCGCTTCGAGTCTCTAAAAGCGTATTTAGTTTATTGACACCAGCGTTCCAGCCGCGTCCGGTCTCTGTGAGATTCACGGCGGGGGAAAGCATTTGGGCGAACATTATCAGGGAAATGGCGGAAATCAGCAGTGCAACAAGTGTTTCGACCAGAGTTTCCCCGCGCCCGGTTTTCAGTCTGGACAGCATACGCGCCTCCTTAATAACTGGCGTAACTGATGGTGGCAATCTGCCACTTGACATAGTAAGTGGTGTTTTGATTTTCTTCAGTTTTGAGTACGGACGCATTATATTTTACATTCAAACTGAATGTTTTGCTTTCGGTTTTCACTTCCGGCGGGTCTTCCGGGTCTTCTCTTTGTATGGCACTTTTGACGATAAAGTTCAGGGTTCCGGGACTTTCCCGGGATATCTCCACAGTGGCGTTTAGTCCGCTGGTATCCACAGTAGCACTCACTGAAACGGTATATATTCTGGGATTGGATTCTTGAAACAGCCATGTATCGGCGGTTCCCTGCAGCGTAGCCTCATCGTATTGCGCCGCGAGTTCGTCCTTTAAGAAGTACAGGGACTGGTCTATGACAAATTTTTCTTCGGTGTGTGCGTGGTTACGTGCTATCCAACTGTCGCCGTGTTTTATCATTACATCGACAGTATCGCCCGTGACCGTGACGCGGACGGACTTCCCGTCGAACGTTTCGCGGAGGAGTTCGGCGGCGGAGGTGACGCTGAAATAGCGCTGGTCGAGTTTGGCGCGTTCGCTGATTGTGCCGGAGGTAGCGGTGCCGGCCGTCAGTGCGACGCTTCCCGCCACCGCGCACACCAGAAACAGCAACAGCGACAGTAAGAGCGTCACCCCCTGGTTGGAGCGGAGTTTTCGTTTGATTTGGTCTTTCACGGCGTTCTCCTTTCCCCGTGGGCGTTCGCAAGGGTTCCGGATATAAAAAAGACAGTTTCCCGCCTTCCTGAGCTGTACACGGCGCGGGTAAAACTATACTTTTTCCGATTATAGCAAAACAAGGCGCGTTTTTCAAGAAAAAACGAGAAAATTTTTTATTTGTTTACAATTTATTCAAATATTCCGGCTGGTGATTTATCGCAAGCAAGGGACGTTTTCAGAAAATTACGCCGCCGCACTTGTCAGCGCGGCGGAAATCCGTTATAATGCTCCAAACAGCGGAAAGGAATGGTCAAGGCATGAAAATACTGGTGCTGTCGGATTCCCACGGGGACGCGAAAGCGGCCTGTCTGGCGGTCGAGAAGGAACAACCCCGCATGATTTTCTTTTTAGGCGACGGCTGGCGGGATTCTGACGTGATAATGGAACAGTTTCCCGACATCCCCCTGTTTCGCGTACCCGGGAACTGCGACTACTTCCAGTCCCAGCAGAACGCCCCCGAACAGTTGATAGCGGTGGAGGGGTTCCGGATTCTGATTTGCCACGGGCATACATACGGCGTCAAGCAGGGGATGTGGGAGGCCGAGGAGGCCGCCAAGCGCGAACGGCTCGACGCGTTCCTGTTCGGCCACACCCACACCCCGGAGTGTCGACGGCGCGGAAAGACGCTGTATTTCAATCCGGGCAGTATCGGGATGAACTTCCCCCCGGCGTACGGCGTGCTGAACGCCGAACGCGGAAAACCGCTCGACGGGCGGATTTACCGCCTGAAAGGGGTTCAGGCGTAGACGATTTTCCGTGCCAGTTCGTCGGCGGTCTCGCGGTCTTTGCAATAGGCCACAATCGCCAGCGCGAACGGAATCGCGGTGCCGACACCGCGGCTTGTGATGATGTGGCCGTCCGGCACAACGGCGTCCGGACGGAACGCCGCGCCCGTCAGTTGCGCCTCCATGCCGGGGTAGCAGGTGGCGGCACGGCCGTCAAGCACGCCGCAGTCGGCCAGCACCGTGGGCGCGGCGCAGATAGCCGCGACGAGTTTCTTTTCCCGGTCGAAGGCCTGTACCGCGTCGCGGACGTACGGATTTTGTTTCAGTTTGAGCGTCCCGGGCATGCCGCCCGGCAGGATGATTCCGGCGTAAGCGTTCCAGTCGGCGGCGTCGGCCGTGGTATCGGCCTCGAAGGCGATACCGTGGCTTCCGGTCACGCGGCGGTCTGTGCCAATGGAGACCATGTCCACGGGGATTTCCACGCGCCGCAGTAAGTCGACGACCGTCAAGCCCTCGATTTCCTCGCAGCCGTCCGCCATGCAGATTGCAAGTTTGTCCATGTGCGCCCCTCCTCTGTGAGTGTGAGGCCATTATAGCGCGGCCGCCCCGCTTTTGCAAGACCGGGGATATATAATAAAAAGCAGTACGCCCCTCTGTCGGGGGCGTACTTTTCAGGTTTTGACTTCCAGAATGCGGACAATGCCATCGTTAATGTAGAGCGTGGCGCGTTTGGCGTAGGCCTGCGCGTCCTCCAAGGACATCCAACGGCCGTTGTCGCGGTTGTAGCAGGGAATGTCGTCCGGTACCCGGTAGGACTGCCCGCCCGTGCTGACGACGGTCTTACCCAGCCACGATGAGAACGCGACATTTTCCAGCTTTTTGAGCTTCTGGACGCTGGCCACGGCGTTGCCTTTCTTATTCAGTCGGACAAGCACCATGTCGCCCGTGCGGAGGCTGTCATAGGTGATGTTGTAGGGGCCGGAGACGGTGCCGCCGCTGTCAATCGAGAGCGTGAGGACGCTTTGGGTATTGTGTGTATAGGTGGGTTCCCAGTCCTCGTCGTCGGGGTCGCGGCCTTCGCTGTCCGGCGTGGGGACTTGTTCCGTGTTGTGCTTCAACTGGATTGTGGCGAGGCCGTAGAGGCTTCGGGCGTCCGGGTGGCTGTCCAGCACAATCAGGTCGACTCTCCCCGCCCAGTTCGTGTGACTGGAGGCGACGCGGGAACCGGAGAGCGTGTCGGCCTCGAAATCGTCCAAAGAGAGGCTTGCGCCTGTCTCGTCGTAGATACGCACATTCTCCGCGAAACGCGTGGAGCCTAATTTTCGGGCGCTGATGTCGAGTTTGCCGGAAATGCCGTTGGACAGTGACGAAAAACGGGGGCTGTTGTCCTTATTCCAAGACAGCCGCGCCGCCGCGCCCACGCTCTCCGGAATGCCGAGCTTGACCGGGATTTCCGCGCCGCCGCAGAGCAAACGGGCGTTTCCGCTTTCGCCGCCGCCGCGAATCAAGACGGCGTTGCCGCGCAAGGCGTTGCTTTCGGCGTCGACGGCTCCGGCAATCCGGCCATCAGCGGAGAGCAGGAACGTGACGACCTGCCCGGGCTTGAAATTTGCGAGCATGTCCGTGGCGGTGGAGAGTACCGGAAACACGGTACCGCCGAGCAGTTCGACGCTTTCGGGCTTGTCGGGGGACGGGGTACAGTTCTCGTAGTAGGCCGTCAGGCGCGTGTCGCAGAGGAACAGCGTATTGAGGGCGGGGGAGTACGTCGCCACGTCGCCGAGGCGCAGGTCACTGTAGGACGCGGCCGCGCCGTTCTTCTTGTACTGGTAATCGTCGCGCCCGTCGGTCAGTTCGGACAGTCCCCGCGTAGAGGCGTCCGCCTGCACGAACGCCGCCCCGGTAATCGCCGTGATTTTGTTTTTCGGCGTCAGTACAAACGTCAGGGCTTTATTGTCGCGGAGTACGACCTGCCCGTGGCTTCCGACCAGTCCGGGGGCGTCGCGCGGCGTGTCCATGGTATACGTTTGGGCGTCCGTGGTCATGGTTCCGGCGGCGGTGTCGAAGGACTTCAAGGTAGTTTCGGCGCTGAGGGTGTAGAACGGATTGCCGGAGGCCGTGGAGGCGCGGAGCAGATTCGAGAACAGTACCGCCGCGGCACCGCGCCGGAGTGGCGCGGCACTGTCCGTGCCGACATTTTCCGTCAGCCCCGTGGAATCCGCCATGGACATATACCCGTCAGGCCAGACGCCGCCCACATCTTCGTCCTTGTAGCCCAAGAGGCGTAACACGATTGTCACGGCCTGTCCGAGCGTTACCGTGCGTTCGGGGTGAAACATGCCGTCGGAGTAGCCCTTAATGATACCCTGCCCCCGCGCGGCGAGGTTGATGTAGGGAGACGCCCAATAGGACGGCTTCACGTCCGGGAACACGGTAATGACGGAATAGCGGCCTAATTCGCGTTCGGAACCCGTGGCGAGGATGACCATTTTGCAGAACTGGGCGCGGTTGAGGCTCTCATCGGGGCGGAAGGTGCCGTCGGAGAAGCCGTCCAGCACGCCCATGAGGCGCAGTGTCTCGACGGCGGCGGCGGTGGTCTCGTCGCCGATATCGGCGAACGAACTCTTAACAGTCGCCGACGCCCCCGCCGGAATCAGCGTCAGCAGTACGCACAACGTACAGAGAAAAGTTACCAGTTTTTTCATAGAAAATTCCTCCGAAAAGGACAATATATTATTCGGCGCGGAGAGCCTCGACGGGTTGCAGGCGCGACGCCTTCGCGGCGGGATAACTCCCGAACAGTACCCCGATTGCCACCGACAGCGAAAACGCGCCCAGCGTCACCGGGAATGACGGGTAAATCGTCATTTTGAACAGGATTTTGCCCAAAATCAAGCTCCCGCCCGTGCCGACTAAAATGCCCACAATCCCGCCGAACCCGCACAGCATGGCGGCCTCTATCAGAAACTGCGCCACAATGCTTGCCCGTTGCGCCCCGATTGCCCGGCGTATGCCGATTTCCCGCGTGCGCTCCGTGACCGTCACAAGCATGATGTTCATGATACCGATTCCGCCGACCAACAGAGAGATAGCCGCGATTCCCGCCAGTACGCCGCCGACCATGCCTAACACGGCTTCCTCTGCCTGTTGCCACTGGTCGTTGGAGTAAACATAGAAGTTTTCATCCGGCACAACGCCCTTTAGAAAGCCGTTGACACGCGCCTTGACCTCTTTCAGCTTGTTGGAATCCCGGAGTTTCACGACAAACTCACTGGGCTTTTCGCCGCCCAACATCCGTTGCGCGGTGTAGGGAAAAATAATGATGTTGTCGAGATTGCTATTGAATCCGGTGTTGTTTTCGGTGAGGCGGGCGGCGTACACGCCCACGACCCGGTAGGCGGCACCGTTGACCATGAGGTTTTTCCCGACCGGGTTCGAGGTGCCGAAAAACAGTTTTGCGGTGTCCGCGCCGATGGTGCAGACCATGTTGTATTTCGAGATGTCCAGCGGGGACAGGTCGCGCCCCCGCGCTAATTTCAGGTTGTTACAGGCGCTGTACTGGTCGCTTCCGTAGTACATGTCCGGCGGCGCTTCCCCGACCAAGTTGCCGTTGTCGTCGTACTCCCGGCGCATATTCGCGGTGCTTTTCGTGCTGTAGGTGACGGTCACATTGTAAAGCCTGCCCTGCGGGGAGACGCCCTTTACGTCTTTCAGGGAGTTGCAGTAGGCTTGCAGTTCGGGGAAGTAGTCCTTTGAAATGTCGTTGCCCTGCTCGTCGTACATCCAGTTATAGATACTTACATTGATAATGCCCGTACCCATGGCGGAATACTGCGCGGTCATGGCGCGCTTGTAGCCGTCCATGACAGAGACAATCGTCATGACGGCGGCGATACCGATGAAAATGCCAAGAATCGTCAGCGCGGAGCGCCCCTTCTTGCCCCATATGGATTTCCACGCCATTTTGACCGCCTGCCACAGATTCATAATGCTTCCCCCTCAATCCCTCTTGACAGGCGCGTACCAGTCCACGTCCTGCGGGTGGTCTTCGACAATTCTGCCGTCCGTCAGACGCACCACGCGCCGCGCCGTCGCCGCAATGCCGTTGTCGTGGGTAATCAGAATGACGGTGCTTCCCTCGTTGTTCAACTGTTGCAGGAACGCCAGCACTTCCAATCCGGTGTGGGAATCCAGCGCCCCGGTGGGCTCGTCGGCCATGATAATGGGCGGGTGCGTGGCAATCGCCCGGGCAATCGCCACGCGCTGCTGCTGGCCGCCGGACATCTCCGTGGGGTGATGTTTGACGCGCCCGGACAGCCCGACGCGTTCGAGTGCCTCCAGCGCCATGTCCCGGCGGTCGATGGGGTCGATACCTTGATAAATTAGCGGCAGTTCGACGTTTTCCAGAACCGTCAGAGACTGTATCAGGTTGTATTGCTGAAAGATGAAACCAATCTGCTTGTTGCGGATACGGCTAAGCTGACGGTCGGAGAGTTCGCGCACGTCGGTTCCGTCCAACAGGTACTCGCCGCGCGTCGGGACATCCAGACAGCCCAGCACGTTCATCATGGTGGACTTGCCGGAGCCGGACTGCCCCACGACCGCCACGAACTCGCCGCGGTCGACGGTCAGCGACACGCCGTCCAGCGCCCGGACTTCGCTTTCAAGGCCTTCCCCGTAGATTTTGTATACGTCAATGAGTTCTACCAAATGAGACATACTGTCACCACGAATCGTCAAAACATACTGAAGCTGTAGTCTTCTTCCTGCATTTGCGTGAAGACCTCCTGCCCCTCGGTGAGGCCGGAGCGGATTTCGACATTGAACGTGTCCTGAATGCCGATTTCCACGGGGACAGCCCAGAAGCCTTCCGGGATATCCTCGGCGGCCATGACGCCGTCAATGGCGTTGTCGGGGCGCTCCCCGGCGACGTAAACCACGGTGACGCTCTCGCCGTCCTCGGTCGACGCGTTGCGTACGCACTGAATCGGCACAAGCAAGCAATTGTCATTCTGGCTCGCCACCAGACTGTAGCGGACATCGCTGTTTACTTGGAAGTTTTCGTCGGGGCTGTCCACGGTAATCACCATGGGGTAGGTTGTCACGCCGTTGGTACTCGTACTCGACAGGCTGACGCTCTCGACGTAGCCGGAGGCGTAGGCCTGCTCCCACTGGTTTAGCTCCACGGGCAAGCCCTTCTTAATATAGGAGATGTTCCGGGAATCCACGGTGGCGTTGACAATAATCGTGGACGTGTCGGAAATGGTCATGGCGGCGGTGTTGGCGCTGACGGCCTCGCCCTGCGTGATGTTCAGGCCGATAACTTTGCCGTCAATGGGCGCGACGGCGTTGCATTTGTCCAACTCCTCCTGCGCCTTCTCGACCTTCTTCTGCGCCTCGGCTACGCCCTGCTCGTTGTCTGTGACGGTTTTCTGTGCCTCGGTGACGCCCTTTTTCGCGGTCTCGACGCCGCGCAAGGCGGTTGTCACGCCGTCCTCGGCGTCGGTGACGCCCTTTTTCGCGGTATCAACGTTGCGTTTGGCGTCCTCGACGCCCTTCTTGGCCGCGTCAACGGCCTTGATACGGTCTTCCACGTCCTTCTCGCGGTCTTCAATGGCTTTCTGCGCCTCGGAAATCTGGTCGTCGAGTGTGTCGCTGTCCAGCGTCACGACGACTTGGCCTTCCTTGACGGGCAGGTAGTCCACCATGATACTTGTAATGACGCTCCCGCCGACATCGGTTTTCAGGTCGGATGTGCGGTAGTATTCGAGTTTGCCGGAATCGTAGGGGGCGGCGTACTCGTCCCCGGTGTCGACGGCGGCGGAGGCCACCATGTCGGCGGCTAACGCGCCGTCGTTGTCGACAACGATTTCAGCGGAGAACAGGCGGGAACCCTCGGCCGTGGGGCGGCTTATCATGTGTACGGTCTCCACCACGCCGTCCAGCTCCGACATTAAGGACGGAATCGAGACACGCGCCGTCTGTCCGGGCTTGATGTCGCCGGAGTAGGCGTAGCTGTAGTATTGGGTCAGCCGGAAGCGGGTGTCGTCCACGAGCGTGGCGACTTTGGTACCCTCGGAGAGTTTGTCGCCGGGGGTCAGTTTGCTGACTTCCAGCAGTTTCCCGGCGTAGGGGACTTTCAATTGCAAATCGTCCAGCTTGGCGCGGACTTTCTCAAGGTCTTTTTTTGCGCTCTGTACGCGGTCCTGTGCCGACACCACGTCCTTTTGGGCGGATACCACGGCCTCTTCTGCGGTCGTGACGGCCTCCTCGGCGGCGGTGACGGCCTCCTCGGCGGTCGTGACGCGTTCGCGGGCGGTCGTGACGCCCTCCTCGGCGGCGCGCACGCTGTCCTCGGCACTGCGTACGCCCTCCTTGGCACGGTCGACGGCCTCGCGGGCGGCGTCCACGCCCTTTTCGGCGTCGGCGACGGCCTGCCGGGCGTCGTCGGAGTCGATGACGTACAGCGCCTGTCCGGCCGTCACGATGTCGCCCTCCTCGACGAGAACTTCCTTGACGGTGCCATTGTAGGCGATAACCATCGATTCACTGTTTTTGGCGCGGGTCATGCCGCTTCCCTCGACGGTGGCGGTAATTTCGCCGTAGCGTACGAAGTCGGTCAGCGGGACGGCGCTGTCCGCCTGCACGCGTCCGGCAAAGAATTTCCGGTAGCCCCAGAACCCGCCCGCGCCCAGCAGTAGAACGGCAATCGCAATCCGAACAATTTTGCGGCGTTTCTTGCGTTCGGCGGCGGAGAGCTTCCGTTTTGGTTCGCGCTTCCACGGCATGGCGGGCAGTTTCGGGAGACGGTGCTTTGTCTGCGGGGTATCGGACGCGGACGGCGTCCGGGAAAATTCTGTCTGTTCCATCTTCTCATCCATTCGGCCTTTACTCCTTTTCGAGATATCGGACGGGAAAGCGTTTCCCGGTTGTCAGTCGATTACAGTTCATCTTAATGGCGATTTCACACAAATGCAAGAACAAAATGGTAACAGTTTCGGAACCATCCGAAGTTGTCACAACATTTCGGGCGCAAAAAGGTTCCGCCCGCGCGGGCGCGCCGGAAAGGATTTTCAAATTCCCACGTATGGACGGCGCGAAAACAGGCCATACTTCCACATGGAATCCAACACGAGGAGGGTCTACATGGAACAGCCCAACAAGAACAAGCGGCAGGCCGGACAGAGTGTGGCCTTTTATACGGCGCTGGTCGTCTGTCTGATAGCGGCGGGCGTCGGGACATGGCAGTTACTCCGGCCGCAGGAGGCCGGGGAGGATGTGTCGGCGGCATCGTCGGCGGTGGCGCTGCCCGCGCCGGAACCAGTGCCGGAAGCGGTCGCGGGGGAGGATGTGCCGGACGCGGTGACAGAGGAGGCGTCGCCCGTCCTGAAACCCGCCGACGCGGAGCCGTCAGCGTCCAATGAAAAGCCAAAGTCCGACGCCAAGCCGTCGACATCTGACGAAAAGGCCAAGTCCGACACCAAGCCGTCGACATCCGACGCAAAGGCAAAGTCCGACACCAAGCCGTCGACATCCGACGGAAAGGCCAAGTCCGACGCCAAGGCGTCCACGTCTGACAAGAAGTCGTCGACATCCAGCGGAAAAACTACGTCCGACAAGAAGCAGTCAGCGTCCGATAAAAAGTCGCCGGGCGACACCGTGCGTCCGCTGTCCGGGGAGACCGTGACCGGGTTCTCCATGGACAAACTGCTCTATAATGAGACTATGCGCGACTGGCGCACACATGACGGCATTGACATCGCGGCGGACGCCGGGGCGGCGGTCGCCGCCGCAAAAGCCGGAACCGTCGAGTCCGTCACCGCAGACCCGATTATGGGTACCACGGTCGTGATACGCCACGCCGACAAGTGGGAAACCGTGTATTCCAGTCTGACGGACATGCCGGAAGTCGAGGCCGGGGACGAAGTGGCCGCCGGGCAGGTCATCGGCTACGCCGGGGAGACCGCCGCCTCGGAATCGGCGCTCGGAACGCACCTGCACTTTACCGTCCTCAACGACGGCACGCCCGTCGACCCCGAAACGTTCTTCTCGTGAACGTATCATAGCATAGCTTTCCCCGTTCGTCAAACCTCTTTTGTGTGCGGGGGCGGTATTCCGCCTTGCCCCCGCCGCAAAATTCCCGCACAACGATTGATTTTTCCGTCCCCGTGCCGTATAATCAGGGAAACTTGCTTTCGGAGGCGCGTACCTATGAACTTGGACAAAGCCCACAACATGACCATGCTTTGTGACTTCTACGAACTGACCATGGCCAACGGCTATTTCCGCTCCGGACAGAAAGAGCGTGTCACGTACTTTGACCTCTTTTTCCGCGACGTACCCGACGGCGGCGGCTTCGCAATCTGCGCCGGACTGCAACAGGTCATCGACTACATCCGCAACCTGCACTTTTCGGAAGAGGACATCGACTATTTGCGCGGCCGGAATCTCTTCACGGAGGACTTTCTGGACTATCTCCGTACGTTCCGCTTTACCGGGGACATGTGGGCAATCCCGGAGGGGACGCCCATTTTCCCGCGCGAACCCGTCATCACGGTACGCGCCCCGGCGATTCAGGCGCAGTTAATCGAAACCTTCCTTTTGCTGACCGTCAATCACCAAAGCCTGATAGCCACGAAAGCGAACCGTATCACCCGCGCCGCAGAGGGGCGGACGGTTCTGGAATTCGGCTCACGCCGTGCGCAGGGCATTGACGCGGCGGTAGTCGGGGCGCGTTCGGCGTACATCGGCGGCTGCAAGGGGACGGCCTGCACGCTCTCCGACCAAGTATACGGCGTCCCGGCGGGCGGCACCATGGCACACTCTTGGGTTCAGATGTTCGATACGCAGTACGACGCCTTCCGCACTTACTGCGAACTCTACCCCAATAACGCCACACTGCTTGTCGACACCTACAACACGCTCAAATCCGGCGTGCCGGACGCTATCCGCGCCTTCAACGACGTTCTGAAGCCGCTGGGTATCACAACTTGCGGAATCCGGCTGGATTCCGGCGACATTGCGTGGCTCTCCCGGGAGGCGCGGCGCATGCTCGACGAGGCCGGGTGGACGGGCTGTAAGATTTCGGCCTCCAACTCGCTGGACGAGTACATCATCCGGGATTTGTCGCGGCAGGGGGCGCGTATCGACATGTACGGCGTCGGCGAACGCCTGATAACGTCGAGCAGTTCGCCGTACTTCGGGGGCGTCTACAAGTTAGTCGCCGTCGAGAACCCCGACGGCAGTATTACGCCGAAAATCAAGGTCAGCGAGAACGTCGACAAGATTACCGTGCCGCACTTCAAAAAGGTCTACCGCCTCTACAACCGCGAGAGCGGCAAGGCCGAGGCCGATTACATCTGCCTCCGCGACGAAAGCCTTGACGGCGTATCGGAACTGGAGCTTTTCGACCCCTTCGCCACTTGGAAGCGCAACACGTACAGGGACTTCGTGGCGAAAGAGCTCATGGAGCCGGTTTTCGTCAACGGGGAACTTGTGGCGCAAGAGCGCCCCCTGAAAGAGATTCAGGGCTACTGCCAGCGGCAGGTGGATTCCCTCTGGGACGAGGTCAAGCGTTTTGACAATCCGCACCACTACTATGTAGACCTGTCGCAAAAGCTCTGGGACATCCAGAACGCGCTTTTACAGCGCAGTGGCCGCCCCCGCCCGCAATGAGAACTTTCCCCCTGTCCCGCCCCTGAAAGGGGAGGGGGGCAGGGGGGTTCTTAACTTGACGACTATGCCGAAAAGGGGATTCAGGGGGATGCGCTCTCACTCGTGAAGCGTGTAGCCCGTGTCTTCGTCCATGATTTCCAGCATACATTGCGCCACCTGCGGGTCAAACTGCGTCCCCGCGTTGCGCTTGATTTCGGCGCGTACCACTTCCTGCGGTAAATAGCGGCGGTAGCTTCTGTTGGATGTCATGGCGTCGTAGCTGTCCGCCACGCCGATAATACGCACTTCCAGCGGAATGGCGCTTCCGCCGAGGCCGTCGGGATAGCCCTTGCCATCGTAGCGCTCATGGTGCCATCTGGCACCTCTGGCAAGTTCGGGCATTTCCGTAATGTTGCGGAGAATTTCACTGCCTTTTATTGCGTGCGTTTTAATTTTGCTGTACTCATCAGGGGACAGAGGGGTAGTCTTCCGTAAAACCGTATCGTCAACGCCGATTTTCCCGACATCGTGCAGCAGCGCCATTTGGTAAACGCGCCGCGTTGTTTCCTTGCTCAGCTTCATGCGCCGGGCGAGCATACGCGCATATTTCGCCACGCGTTCGGAGTGACTGCCCGTGTAGTGGTCTCTCATGTCGATTGTCCGCGCAAAGGCGCGGATAGTCTGGCTCAACATTTTCCGCTCTTTGGCTATCATGTGGTCGGAATACTCCAACTCATAGGAGACAAAGACCGTAAAAAGGGCGATAGTATCCGTAATGGTGGTCACGGAGACGCCGTAAACGAACAGTTGCACGATAATCCCCACAACGGGCAGGATGATGAACATCAGAAAGCCGTTCTTTTCGATGTTTTTCAGGGATTGCCAGTTGGAAAATATGAGGTTCGCCAGAATCATCAACGGCGCTTCCGTGAACAACAGCATAACCCAATACGTATTCAGGCGGTAGTAGCGGTTGCTCTCATCGAAAGCGTAGTAGAAGTCGAACACTCTGGACAGCGCCAGCAGTACGATACCCGCCGCAATGATGGACACGGCGGCATGTTTCAGTTTCCGGCTCTCGTTGCCGCCGTTCCTCTCGATGACGCGGCAGATGTAAAAGAGCAGGAACAGCAACAGCAGATAGTTGCACAGAAACACGGAAAAGTTGGAAATGCGTACCATGTGGTACCCGGTCAGGGTAAGGTTGCCCCGGTAGTAGTACGCCATTGCTTCCGTGACGTTGAGTGTCGCGTTGGTCAGCAACAGCGCCATTAGGTACAGAGACCCTGCGGCGTCATACTGCCGCGTCACGTACACGCAAAGCGCCGTAATAAGAGAAAATATCGCGCTCCAGAACTCAAACGTAACTTGAAGGCATTGGGTAACACCCATGTCCGCCGCCTCCCTTTAGTACAAATATCATATCCCTGAAAATTTTTGCATTTTTCACATAGTTTATCACGGTGTCCCCGCGCCGTCAAGGGACAAAGTTGTTACAGATATGTAAAGAAATCGTCTGTCGCCCCGCGGCGACAAAAGAGGCTGACAGATTCCATAAAAAACGCCCCGGGACAATTGACTATTTCTGTGAAAACGTTTATAATGGGCTTGGAGACAGGGAGTGGTTCCTTCCCTTCAAACCGTCATTGTCACGCTTCCCCGAATGGGGCAGGCACTCCCCGTGACAATGACAACGGAATAACAAAGGAGGCTTTCGGAAGATGAAGAAAAAGGTATTGTCATTGCTTCTGGCGGCGGCGCTGGTGCTGGCCGCGCTGACCGGGTGCGGCGGTTCGTCCGGCGGCGGGGAAGCGTCCTCCGACGGGTCGTACAAGGCCGCGCTCCTGATTGCGGGTACCCTCGGGGACAAGTCCTTCTGGGATTCCGCGAACGAGGGTCTGGCCGCCCTGAAATCCGAACTCGGCGACGCGTTCGACTACAAGGTGGAACAGATGGGCGCGGGCGCTTCGGACCAGTCCAATTACGAGCCGACCATGCTCGACTACTGCGACTCCGGCAAGTACGACGTTATCATCACGGGTTCCTTTACCATGCTGGACGCGCTCAACAGCGCCGTGGAACAGTTCCCCGACCAGAAGTTTATCTTCTTTGACGAGACGTTCGATTTCGCGGCCAACGGCAACCCCGATAACGTCTACAATATCCTGTTCAAGCAGAACGAAGTCTCGTACCTTGTGGGCGCGGAGGCCGCGCTGATGTCGAAAACGGGCGTGATTTCCTTCCTCGGCGGCATGGCGGGCAAGGTTATCAACGACTTCCTTGTAGGCTACATTCAGGGCGCGAAAGACGCCCGCCCCGACGTAAAAGTGGCCGTCAGCATGGTGGGCAACTACGAGGACTCCGCCAAGGGCAAAGACCTGTCTCTCGCCATGTACAACGCGGGCGCGGACTGCGGCTTTAACGTCGCCGGTTCGGCCGGTATGGGTCTGCTGGAAGCCGCCAAGGAGGCCAACAAACTTGCTTTCGGCGTCGACTCCGACCAAGCCGCGCTTCTGCCCGATTACGCCCCGTATATCCCCACATCCGCGCTCAAAAACGTGGGCAACGCGCTCTATGCCACGCTGAAACAGGACATTGACGGCAATCTGGCCTACGGCACGCAGGACTATTTCGGCTTCGCCGAGGGCGGCGTGAATCTGGTGAAAGACGCCCACTACGAGGAAATGGTGCCGGAAGACATCCGCGCCGCCGTGGACGAAATGGAAGCCAAAATCTCCGCCGGGGAAATCCAAGTCTACACCTCCGCCACAATGAGTACCGAGGAAATCGAAGCCCTGAAAGCCTCCGTCGCCCTTCAGTAACGGGCGCGGCGCATGCCGTTAGAAAGAGGGGAAACGAATATGGCTGAACAGTATGTCTTGCAAATGCAAAACATCATGAAAATCTACGGAAACGGAGTAGTCGCCAACGAAGATGTCAGTCTGACCCTGAAAAAGGGGGAGATTCACTCTCTCTTGGGGGAGAACGGCGCGGGAAAAAGTACCCTCATGAAAGTGCTGTTTGGGATTGAAGCCCCGGATTCCGGGAAAATCATCCTGAACGGCGAGGAAACTACCATCAAGTCCCCCATGGACGCAATCAGCAAGGGTATCGGCATGGTACATCAGCACTTTATGCTGGTGCCGTCGCTGACCGTGGCGGAGAACATCATTTTAGGTTCGGAGCCGAAAAACGGCCTCTTCATCGACATGAAAAAGGCCGTCGACGAAGCCCGGCGCATCGCCGAACAGTACAATTTCGACATTGACGTGACCGCGAAAGTCGAGGAAATCCCGGTCGGCGTCAAGCAGAAAGTCGAAATCCTGAAAGCGCTCTACCGCGGCGCGGATATCCTGATTTTGGACGAACCCACCGCCGTTCTGACGCCGCAGGAAACCGACGAACTGTTTGTACAGCTCGAAAAACTCCGCGCCGACGGACACACCATCATTTTCATTTCCCACAAGCTGGACGAAATCAAGCGTATCTGCAACCGCGCCACGATTATGCGCAACGGGCGCAGTATGGGTACGTACGAAGTCGCGGAAATCAGCACCGACGACATGTCAAAGCTCATGGTCGGGCGCGAAGTCGTGCTGACGTTCGACAAAAAGCCCCCCGCCCTCAAAGATGTCATGATGAAAGTCCGTGACCTGACCGTACACAACGCCCAAGGCGTCCTGAAAGTCGACCGCCTGTCGTTTGACCTCAAAGGCGGCGAAATCTTGGGTATCGCGGGCGTCGAGGGTAACGGGCAGTCCGAACTCATCAACACCCTGACGGCAATCAACAAATCTTACGCCGGGGACGTTTTCATCAAGGGTCACGATATCCGCAAGGACACCGTAAAGGGCGTCCGGAACCTGAAATTCGGACACATCCCCGAAGACCGCATGACAAGCGGGTGCGCCGGGAATCTGAGTATCCGTGAGAACATGTTCTCGAACCAGTACGACGCCCCGGAGTATTCCGGACGGTTCCTGTTGAAGTCGAAGGTACTGGTACGGCGCGCCGCCGAACTCGCCAAAGAGTACCTTGTCAAGTGCAAGAACCCGGAGCAGAATGTGGGCATGCTGTCGGGCGGCAACATCCAAAAGGTGATTGTGGCGCGGGAGTTTTCCATTGACCCCGATATCATCATTGCCAACCAGCCGACACGCGGCATTGACGTGGGCGCGGCGGAGTTCATCCGGCGGCGCCTGCTCGAATACCGCGACGCCGGGTGTGCAATCATCCTTGTGTCGGCGGACTTGAACGAAGTATTTTCGTTGAGTGACCGTCTGGCGGTCATGTACAAGGGACGCTTTTCCGGCCTGTTCACCGACGTTGCAAGCGTCACGGAGGAACAGCTCGGACAGTACATGCTCGGTCTCCGGCATGACGAGGAACTGGAGGGGGCTATTTATGAACGCTGAAAAACGGTTTGAAATCTTCCGCCTGTTCTTCTCGATTGTTATCGCGCTTCTGGTCTCGTTCGCGCTGATTTTCATGGTGAGCAAGCAGCCCGTGGCGGCGATTGTGGCGCTGATTACGGGGCCTTTCAAGAGCGGGCGGAACTTGGCAAACGTCGTGGAGGCCATGATACCGCTTATCTTCACGGGAACGGGCGTCTGTATCATGTTCGCGGCGAATCAAATCAACTTGGCCTCGGAGGGCGCGTTTCATCTGGGCGGACTGGTCGCGGCCACATGCGCGCTGAAATTCGCGCTTCCCGCCGGGATTTCCCCCGCTGTGTGTCTGATTTTCGCGGCGGCGGCGGGCGCGTTCTTCACGGCGCTTCCGGCCATTCTCAAAATCAAGACGGGCGCTTCCGAAATGGTCGCGTCCCTGATGATTAACTATATCTCCCTCTGGTTCTGCACATTCGTGCTAATGCACTTCATCCTTGACCCGGCGGCGGGCGCGGCGTCCTACTCACTCCCGAAAAGCGCCAAACTCGTGACGCTCTTTTCCGGCACGCGCATTCACTTCGGGCTGATAATCGCGCTCTTGACGGCGGTCTTAGGCCATATCTTCCTGTACCGGAGCAAAATGGGCTATGAGTTGCGGATAGCCGGGGCTAATAAGCAGTTCGCGGAGTATTCCGGCATTGACATTGTAAAGGTCATTCTGTTTTCGCAGTTAGTCGGCGGCGCTGTCGCGGGTCTCGGCGGCGGCGTGGAAATCCTCAGCCCGATTTACAGCCGCTTTACGTGGACATCCCTGTTAGGCTACGGCTGGGACGCCATTGTGATTTGTACGCTTGCGAAAAAGGACCCTCTCAAAACGCCGCTTGCCGCGCTGTTTCTGGCCTACCTCCGCACGGGAGCCTCTATCATGGCGCGTACAACGGACGTGACTTTGGAAGTCGTACAGATTACGCAGGGCGTGATTATCCTGCTGGCGGTCGCGGAGCAGTTCCTGAGCAAGACGAAGCACCGCATTATTGCGCGGGAGGCCAAAGCGGCCTTGCAGAAAGAGGGGGTGGCGTAATATGCTACGGCTGTTCTTTTCCCCGGATTTTTTGATTGCCATTCTCCGCGCCACGACGCCGATTTTGTTCGCCACGCTGGCGGCGGGTGTCGCGGCGAAAGCCGGTATCTGTAACATGGCCTTAGAGGGTATCATGCTGTTCAGCGCGCTGTTCGGCGTGATGTTCAGCCACATGACCGGAAGCTGGGTTATCGCGCTGTTGCTGACATGCGTCTGTGGCGGCCTCATCGGGCTTGTTTTAGCGTTCTTCATCCTGAACCTCAAAACAGACGAAATCCTCGCGGCAATCGCAATCAACCTCACGGCGACGGGCGGGACGGTGCTGTTACTGCTGGCCTTCTCCGGCGACAGAGGCTCCTCCACGTTCTCCACGGTCTCCGCGCCCGCAGTCGGCGGCGTCAACATTATGACTGTCCTTGCCCTGCTGATGGTCGCGGTCATGCACCTGTTCCTGTACAAGACGCCTCTGGGCTTGCAAATCCGTTCCGTCGGCGAGAACAAGAACGCCGCCGAATCGGTGGGTATCAAGTCCATACGGATACAGTATATCGCGCTGATTTTGAGCGGGATTCTGTGCGCGTGCGGCGGTTACTTCCTGTCCGGCGGCTACATGAACTCGTTCACGAAAAACATGCAGTCCGGGCGCGGCTTCATCGCGCTGGCCGCAAGCGAAATGGGCGCGAATACCCCTGTAGGCGGCTTCGCCGTGGCGTTGCTGTTCGGAATCGCGCAGGCGGTCGGGAACCAGTTGCAGTTGACAAGTATCCCCGTGGAACTCATCCAGATGATTCCGTACGCCACGACGCTGATTGGCCTTGCCGTGTTCAGCTACATTGTACGGAAGCGCAAAGAAAAACTTGCCAGAGGATAACGGCCTTGCTCCTCTGTCACCGCGTGAAACCTCCCCCGCATTGCGGGGGAGGCGCAAACTTGAATTTACTATTCGGAGTTTCGGAAATGAAAAACAAAGTGTGCTTTATTGTGGGGATAATTCTCCTTATATTCGCGCTGGTATGCCCCTTTCCGTCACAATTCGGGATTTCGTGGGCGGTTTGGAGAGTAATTATGGGCGCGTTCGGCTGTGTTTTGCTTGCTTTGGGCGTTATTCTCTCCGTCCGTGCGCGGAGAAGCTAAACAATGCGCGTATCACAGGAGGACACTATGAACGAAACGTATCAACTGTGGTTGGAGAAACTTGACAAGAACAGTCCGCTGTATCAGGAATTACTCGACATTCAGGGTGACGAAAACGAAATCACGGAGCGCTTTTACCGTGATATCGAGTTTGGCACGGCGGGACTGCGCGGAATCTGCGGCGCGGGTACCAACCGTATGAACGATTTAACGGTAGGACGCGCAACACAGGGAATCGCCGAATACATCCTGAAGTCCGGCGAAGACCCCAAGAAAGGCGTCGCTATCGCGTACGACTGCCGCCACCACTCGAAAGAGTTCTCCGAAATGGCGGCGGAGATTTTCGCCGGGAACGGAATCCGGTGCTACCTGTTCCCGTCGTTGCGCCCCACGCCGGAATTGTCGTACGCAATCCGCAAACTCGGCGCGGTGTCCGGCGTCAACATGACCGCAAGCCACAACCCCAAGGAGTACAACGGATACAAGGTCTACTGGAACGACGGCGCGCAAATTTCCGGGGAGGTCTCCAACGGGATTCTTGCCGAAATCCAAAAGCTGGACATGTTCGACACCTTCCCGCGTGTGCCGCTGGCCGACGCCGTGGAAAAGGGGCTTGTCGTCATGCTCGGCGAGGACATGGACAAAGATTATCTGAACTACGTCCTGTCGCTTGCGCAGAGGCCGGACGACGAACTCGATTTGGACACGCCGATTGTCTATACGCCGCTCAACGGCGCGGGAAGTATTCCCATGATGGAAATGGCGAAAGCCCGCGGATTCCGTAACTTTACGATTGTCCCGGAACAGAAAGACCCCGACCCCGATTTCAAGTCCGTACCGTTCCCGAACCCGGAGAACCCCAAAGCGTTCGCCGTCGCGGAGGAAATCGGAAAGCGTGTCGGCGCGGAAGTCCTGATTGCAACCGACCCCGATTCCGACCGCATGGCGGTGGAGGTCTCCGACGGCGCGGGCGGATACGTCGCGCTCAACGGCAACCAGACGGGCGGACTGCTTATCGCGTACCTTGCCCAGAGCAAAAAGGAACACGGCACACTCCCCGAAAAGTCCGCTATGATACAGTCTATCGTGACGGGCAACTTCGGGCGGACGGTCTGCGAGGACTACGGAATCAAGGTCTATGAGGCGCTGACGGGCTTCAAGAACATCTGCGGCCGTATCCCCGAACTGCAAAAGGACGGCTACACGTACTTTTTCGGCTATGAGGAAAGTATCGGGTGCGCGCCCGGAGAGGAAGTCCGCGACAAGGACGGCATTTCCGCCGGAATGCTCGTCTCCGAAATGGCGGCCTACTACCGTAAACAGGGTATGGGGCTTCTGGACGCGCTGGACGGCTTCTATCAGAAGTACGGCTACTTTTCGGAAGACCAAGTTTCCGTTGTCCTGCAGGGCAAGGCCGGACAGGAGCGTATCGGGCGCATTATGGACGCGTTCCGCAACGGCGGGAGAACGTCTTTCGGCGCGTTCACCGTCGCGCAGACCGTGGACTACATCCACGGCTACCGGGACATTCCCGCGCAGAACGCGTTAAAGTACGTCATGACCGACGGCAGTTGGTTCGCCATGCGCCCGTCCGGCACCGAACCCAAAATTAAATTCTACTACTACGCCGTCGACCGCGACAAGGAAACGTCAAAGCGCCGTGTCGCCGACATGGTGTCCGCCGTCAACGCGCTGATTGACGGTATCGCGTAAGCCGCAATAACGAAA
Organism: Oscillibacter sp.; assembly: GCA_017526785.1. Taxonomy (GTDB): domain Bacteria; phylum Bacillota; class Clostridia; order Oscillospirales; family Oscillospiraceae; genus Oscillibacter. The sequence continues at coordinate 113,126 of JAFXQV010000021.1, forward strand.
GAGCTGTCCCGTGATTCGCGGGACGGCTCTTTTTCCGTTTTCATGTACTTTCCGCGCTTTGCCTCTTGCAATTCGGGCGGAAAACTGTTATGCTAAGTGCCGCCGCGCCGTGCGCGGTGACAATACAGAGAGGTCGTGACCTATGAAATTATTAAGCGTGGCGGTTCCCTGCTACAACTCCCAAGATTATATGGAGCACTGTGTCGAAACCCTGCTCTCCGGCGGGGACGACGTGGAAATACTCATTGTCAATGACGGTTCCAAAGACCGCACCCCCGAAATCGCCGACCGCCTTGCCGCCGAACACCCCGGCGTCATACGCGCCGTTCATCAGCAGAACAAGGGTCACGGCGGAGCCGTCGCCGCCGGACTGTGCGAGGCGTCGGGGCTTTACTTCAAGGTCGTCGACAGCGACGACTGGGTGGACACCGACGCCCTGCGCGTTATTTTAGACCGTCTGCGCGGGTTCGCCGACATGGAACGCCCGGTGGACTTGGTCATCAGCAACTATATCTACGACAAAGTCGACTTAGGCCAGCGCCGCGTGATACGCTACGCCCACGCCCTCCCCGAAAACCGCGTCTTGACGTGGAATGATGTCGGACACTTCCGTAAGTGGGAAAACCTGCTCATGCACTCCATGATTTACCGCACGGAGGTTTTGCGGAAAAGTTCTCTCCAACTCCCGGAGCATACGTTTTACGTGGACAACCTCTATTGTTCGGTGCCGCTGGCGGTCGTCCGGACGCTCTACTATATCAACGTCGACCTGTACCATTACTATATCGGGCGCGAGGGGCAGTCCGTACAGGAACAGACCATGATAAAGCGTATCGACCAGCAGATTTTGGTAAACAAGCTCATGATGGAGCAGGTCGATTTACCGAAAATCCGCAACCACAAGCAGCGGAAAACGATACTGAAATACCACGACATGATAACCGCCGTCACAACGGCGTTACTGATTGTCGCCGGGACGCCCGAACACCTCGAAAAGAAGCGCGAACTCTGGGCGTATATCCGGAAAAATCACCCGTGGGAGTACCGACGCCTTCGCTACGGGATGTTCGGCATGTTCCTGAACCTGCCCGGCCGCGCCGGACGCAAGCTCGACGTGACCGCCTATCGTCTCGCAAACAGGATTTTCCACTTTAATTGACGGAGGGGGGATTTTCCATGTTGAACGCGTCGCAATCGTCTGCGCCGCCTGTGAAGATTGTTAAGTGCGGCGAGTGCGGGGACAACGTAACCTATACACTGGATGAAAACGGCGTCCTGACAATTGCCGGACGCGGCTCCATGCGCGATTATTCGGGTGCCATAAAAGCGCCGTGGCATGAGAAACGCAAAACCATTGCGCGTGTCGAGATTCAGCGCGGCGTGACGACTATCGGAGACAGCGACTTCTTTGGTTGCGTGGGGATGACAAGTGTCACGATTCCAGACAGCGTAACGACTATCGGAGACGCCGCTTTCCGGTGTTGCGCGGGATTGACACACGTCACGATTCCAGACGGCGTGACGACCATTAAAGCGTGGGCTTTCGCAAGTTGCAAGGGGCTGACAAGCGTCATAATCCCCGAAAACGTGACGACTATTGAAGAGGCCACTTTTCTGGATTGCGTCGCGCTGGAAAGCGTCACAATTCCTGATAGTGTAACGACTATCGCAGAGGACGCTTTCGCAAGTTGCGTGGGGCTGACAAGCGTCACGATTCCAGACGGCGTGACGACTATTGGAGCGCGGGCTTTTCAGTGTTGCGCTGGGCTGGTAAGCGTCAACGTTCCGGCAAAAGCCAAGGTTGCGCCCGACGCATTTTCCAATCACGTTCGCGTGACGCGTCGGCGGCCGCCCAAGCGGATTGATAAGCGCGGCGAGTGCGGCGACAACATAACCTTTACGCTGGACGCCAAGGCCTTTACGATGAATGCCAACGGCGTCCTGACGATTGCCGGATACGGCTCCATGCGCGATTATTCGGGAGCCATGAAAGCGCCGTGGCATGAGGAACGCGAAACCATTGCGCGTGTCGAGATTCGGCGCGGCGTGACGACTATCGGCGGGTACGCTTTCGCCTATTGCGCGGAGCTGACAAGCGTCGCCATTCCAGACGGCGTGACAACTATCGGCGAGTACGCTTTCACGGGTTGCGCGGCGCTGGCAAGCGTCACGATTCCCGACAGCGTGACGACTATCGGGAGGGACGCTTTCGCGTATTGCGCGAAGCTGACAAGCGTCGCCATTCCAGACGGCGTGACAACTATCGGCGAGTACGCTTTCACGGGTTGCGCGGCGCTGGCAAGCGTCACGATTCCCGACAGCGTGACGACTATCAGATGGAGCGCTTTTGAGGGTTGCGCGGGGCTGACACGCGTCAGCGTTCCGGCAAGAGCGAAGGTTGCGCTCGACGCGTTTCCCTCCGCCACCCGCGTGACGCGCAGAAAGTGAAACAGGCCGCCGGAAACCGTAACGCTTCCGGCGGCTTTCCCTGTTACGTCCTAAATAAGTCCGAATGCGTCCCCGTGCGGTCAAGATAGAGCGCGTCGCCCTCAACACGGTAAATCAACAGCCAATCGGGCTGAATGTGGCATTCCCGCCGCCCGCCGTAGCGGCTTGAAAGAACGTGGTCGCGGTTCTCTGGCGGCAGAGGCGCGGGGATACGGAGCGTATCCACAACGGCTCTTAACAGTTTCATGTCATAGCCGCGCTTTATGCAGAGGCGTCGGTCACGCCGGAACTGCGTGGTAACGTTTAATTCCAGCATGGCTTACTCCTCGGCGTCCAGCATGGCGAAAAAGTCCGCCGTTGACCCCGTGAAATGCTGTCCGCCGCCCGTGCGAATCATCTCGTCTGTTTCTTGCATGGCCGCTATGGTCTCCGCGTTCGGGATGTCCTCAAACGCCCGAAGAAACCCTAACAACGCTGTCACTTTGTATTCCGGCATAACGCGAATTATCTCTAAAGCCTGTTCACGGTCACTCATGCCAAACGCCCCCTTTCCCATGAAAGTATACCATTGGGACGCCGCGTTTTCAAGCCCCGGAAAATTTGTGAAAAACCGAACATTCTTTCTTGACAGGACGTGGAAACACTGGTAAAATAGTCCACAGTCATCATGGGGTCGGAACCCGCCGCCCCCGCCACACGCGATTATCGGAGGAGGAACAAGAATTATGAAGCAAATTCTCGAAATCGTTGATGTATGCGGTCGTGAAATTCTCGACAGCCGCGGCAATCCCACCGTGGAAGTGGAAGTCTGCCTCGAAGACGGTACCGTAGGCCGTGCCGCGGTTCCCTCCGGCGCTTCCACCGGAATTTACGAGGCCTGCGAACTGCGTGACGGCGACAAGGGTCGTTATCTGGGCAAGGGCGTCGAAAAGGCCGTTGCCAATGTCAACAGCGAAATTGCCGAGTGCCTCGTGGGCATGAACGCGCTTGACCAGGTTGCCATTGACCGCGCCATGATTGACCTCGACGGCACCCCCAACAAGGAACGTCTGGGCGCGAACGCGATTCTGGGCGCTTCTCTGGCCGTGGCGAAAGCCGCCGCCGCCTCCCTTGGCCTGCCCCTGTACAGCTATATCGGCGGCACGAACGCCAAAGCCCTCCCCGTGCCCATGATGAACATCCTCAACGGCGGCGCGCACGCGACCAACAACGTGGAGATTCAGGAATTTATGATTATGCCCGTCTCCGCGCCGTCCTTCAAGGAAGCTCTGCGCCGTTGCGCGGAAGTGTTCCACCAGCTCAAGAAGACCCTGAAAGAGAACGGTACGCCCGCCGCCGGTGTCGGCGACGAAGGCGGTTACGCCCCCAATCTGGGTTCCGACGAAGACGCCCTCAAGACCATTGTCAAGGCCATTGCCGAAGCCGGATACAAGCCCGGTGAAGACTTCTGCATCGCCATTGACGCCGCCTCCTCCGAGTGGCAGAAGGACGGCCCCGACAAGGGCTATCTCCAGCCGAAGTCCGGAAAGCAGATGAGTTCCGACGACCTTGTGGCCATGTGGAAAGATTTCGCGGACAAGTACCCCATTATCTCCCTCGAAGACGGTATGGCCGAGGACGACTGGGAAGGCTGGAAGAAGCTCACGGACGCTATCGGCGACAAGGTGCAGCTCGTCGGCGACGACCTGTTTGTGACAAACGTCAAGCGTCTTGCCACTGGCATTGAGAAGGGCGTCGCCAACTCCATTCTGATTAAGGTCAACCAGATTGGCACCCTGACCGAGACGCTCGACGCTATCCAGATGGCGAACCGCGCCGGGTATACGGCTATCGTGTCCCACCGCTCCGGCGAGACCGAGGACGCCACCATTGCCGATATCGCCGTGGCGCTCAACGCCGGGCAGATTAAGACCGGCGCGCCGAGCCGTACCGACCGCGTGGCGAAGTACAACCAGCTCCTCCGCATTGAGGAAGAACTGGGCGACGTGGCGCAGTATCCCGGCCGGAAGGCGTTCTTCAACCTGAAGTAATTCAACAGGCGCATAAAACAGCGGCCGGGGGCGTTTCGACGTTCCCGGCCGCTTTGTATAAGCTGTCCCGCAATCTTGGTGAAAACTCCTTTCATCTCACCGCACAGAACGAGGCGTTGGAAACTCTCCCACGACCTCTACGCCCGACACCGACAACATTTGGCTGTGACGTTCACAGACTTGTAAAACTTAGCGTCCTTTCATTGACAACCCCGCATTAGTAGACTATAATTTCCGTAACGGCACTTCCACCACGGATTTCAAAAGCTGGAAAGGAGCGAAACGGAATGGGACGAAAACGGACACTATGCCGTTGGACGGCCTTACTGTTGATATGCGCGCTGGCGGTCGGTCTTCTGACGGCCTGCGGCGGCCAGCCGCAAACGCCCGACAACGGCGGCGCTTCGGAAGCGGAGAGCAAAACAGTCGGCGTGACCGGGCTGACAACGGACGGCCTCACAAATCCTTTGGGGATTGAGAGCGAAAAGCCGCTGTTCGGCTGGCGCATGGAGGCCGACAACCTCACGGGCGCGAGGCAGGCCGCGTATCAGATTACGGTCACGAACCCGGAAGGGGCGGTCGTCTGGGACAGCGGCAAAGTGGAGGATTCCGCGTCGCGGAACATCGAGTACGGCGGGAAACCCCTGAAACCGCAGACGCGCTACGTCTGGAATCTCGCCGTGACGGACGGGGACGGCGCGGAGCTTCCCGCGCAGGAGGCGTTTTTTGAAACGTCGCTCATGGACGGAGGCGCGGACGCGTGGAGCGGCGCGGCGTGGATTGGCGCGCCGGAAATGTACTTCGACGCGGCGACGGCGAACTATTTCAGCCTCGACATGACCGTGCAAATCCCGGACGGCGGACACAAGGCCGGAATCGTCTTCGGCGCGGACGATTACCGCCTCAAAAACGACGCCATGAACATTTGGGGCGCGAACGCGGGCGGCTGCTTCAACTACGAAATTGACGTGACGGACGCCGCCGCGCCGAAACTCAACATCTACGTGGTCGGAATGCCCGCGTTCGGGCAGGACGCCGAAAACGACGCGTCGGAACCTGATTTCGTCGTCGACATTCCCGCCGCCGCAATCCCCGACGCCCACGCCCCGCTTGCCGTCAATATCAACACGCTGACCAATGTCAACCAAGTGACGTGTATTATCAACGGCGTGACGGTCGACGAAAACCGGCAGTTAAACCCGCTGGGCAATACGCACGACTACAACACGTTCCCGAACGTCGCCAGTATCGGATTCGCCGTCCCCGCCGGGGAACAGGCCGCTTATACGGATATCGCGCTTCACTATCCCGGCGCGTACGAAGAATCTTACGAAGTCGGGGACTTGTTCGGCGAAACGGTCGGCGCGACGTACGCCATTTTTGACGGTCTGGACGACGGCGTGACGAGGGACGGCGCGGAAATCCGCGTGGACGGCGGCGCGGACGGCGTGGTGGCTTGCGCCGACCCGTCCTACGGCTCCGCGCCCATGCTGCGTACGGAGTTCGACGCCGGGGAAAAGGAAATCGAGTCGGCGCGGCTCTACATCACCGCGCAGGGCGTCTATGAAGCGTTCCTGAACGGCGAGAAAGTCGGCGACGACTGGTTTACGCCCGGTAGTGAGGAGTATTCGACCGTCATGCCTTACCAGATTTACGACGTGACGGAACAATTGCAGAGCGGCGCGAACGCGTTCGGCGTACAGCTTGCCGAAGGCTGGTGGAGCGGCTATCAGGGCTACATCATCGGAAATTATGGCTACTACGGCGCGAAGCAGGCCGCGCTTGTCCGGCTTGATATTGCGTACGCGGACGGAAGCGCGGAAACCGTTGTCAGCGATACGGACAACTGGAAAGTGTACAGTCACGGCCCCGTGGAGTACGCGAGCAACTTCCACGGCGAACGCTACAACGCGGTCACGGAAAGCGCCATGGATGGCTGGGCGAAACCCGGCTACGACGACAGCGCGTGGGAAACGCCTGTTGTGATTACGCCGCGCCTGAACGATTTCACGTTTGCGACGCGTTACGACGAGCCGGGGCGCGTGGTCGGCGAACTGACGGCGGTCGAATGTCTGGGCGAGGTCAAAGAAGGCTCCAACTCCTATATTTACGACATGGGCGAAAACGTCATGGGCGTTCCGAGCGTGACCATACCGGGCGGCTATGTTCACGAGGGCGAACGGCTTATTTTCCGCTACGCGGAAGTCCTCTACCCGGACTTGGACGAGTACCGCGCCAACGGCACGGTTGGCATGATGATGGCGGAGAACCTCCGCGCCGCCATGGTCACGGACTTCTATACCGCCATAGATGGCGAACAGGTGTTTGAACCCCATTTCACGTTCCGGGGCTACCGCTATCTCGAAATCACCGGGCTTACGCATGAACTGCCGCTGGAAAACGTCAGACTGAAAAAGCTGTCGTCCGTGGAAATGACCGCGACCTATGACAGTTCCAATGCGCTTGTCAACCGCCTGTTTAAGAACGTGCAGAACTCGCAGACCAGTAACTTCCTGTCTCTGCCCACCGACTGCCCGCAGCGTAACGAGCGTCTGGGCTGGACTGGCGACGCGCAGGTGTTCTCAAAGGCGGCTTCCTACAACGCGGACGTGTACAACTTCTACCGCGACTGGCTCCGCGCCCTCCGCGCCTGTCAGTTCAAAGACGGTTCGCTTCCCGTGTACGCGCCGACCTACGAGCCGCGCTACGACACGATTCCGCCCGGATTCGGCGGCGTTTCGTGGGACGCCGCGCTGATGATTATCCCCTATAACCTGTATCAGCAGACCGGGAACCCCGCCATTATCCGCGACAATATGGACGCCATTGAAAAGTATCTGGACTATCTGGCGGCAAGTCCCCTGCTGATTCCGGACGACCCGGAGAACGTGTACGGCGGAACTCCCGTGCCGGAACTGACCGGACAGGTGGGCATTTTAGCCGACTGGCTCTCCATTGACGAAACCCCGCCCGAACTCATCAACGAAGCCGTGTACGTCTATCTGCTGGACATTGCCGCGCAAATGGCGGACATTGTCGGGCGAACCGCGCTGGCGACGGGCTACCGGGCGCGTTACGACGCCGCCAAAGCCAAGTGGAACGAACTGTACGTGAACCCGGACACCGGAATCACCGTCACGCCCAACGCGAAAGCGTTCGACACCGTGACCTACTCCGGCTACCTGTTCGCGCCGGCGCACGACGTAGACACCCAAGCGTCCTACGCCACGCCTTTACGCTATGGCGTGTTCAGTGAAGAAAACGAGGCGAAAGCCGTCGAAAACTTCCTGAAAACCATTGAACGCGCCAACTATACGATTACGTCCGGCTTCTCCGGTACGCCGAACCTTGTGCCGGTTCTGACAAAATACGGCTATGTCGAGGAGGCGTACAGGCTCTTTGAGCAGACGGAGTACGCGTCGTGGCTGTATCCGGTCGTGAACGGCGCGACATCCGTCTGGGAGCGCTGGAACTCCTACACCGTCGAGGGCGGCTTCAACGGCAACAACTCTATGAACTCGTTCGACCACTTCTCATTAGGTGCCATTTCCGAATGGATGATGGAGTATCAGCTTGGCATTTCCCACGACGCGCCGGGGTATCAACACTTTGTGTTGCAGCCCACAGTCGGCGGGAGCTTCACCCACGCGGGCGGGAGCTTTGCGTCTCCCTATGGGACGATTTACAGCGGCTGGAAAGCGGAAAACGGCGTCATGACGGAATACGAAATGACCGTCCCCGCCAACACGAGCGCTGATTTGTACCTGCCGATTTCCGAGGAACAGGCGAAAAGCCTCACCTTTGCGGAGGGCGTTTCCTACGTCGGCATGGAATCCCGCAACGGGCGCGACTGCGCGAAATTCAGCGTCATGGCCGGAAGATATGCGTTTTCAATTCCCCAGATTTCTCAGCCATAACGACGGATTCATGGCGCGGTGAAAATTGAATTCCGCCTCGTCCCCCTTCCTTTTGGGAGGGGGGCTTTTTTCGCTAATTCCGCCCGTCCCGGCACAGCAAATGAAATGAGCCGACGGCGGATTCCGTGTGCGGAACGAACCTGATTATCCAAGGAAAGTTTTTGCTTGCCTCCGCGCAGTATAATTTTGTGAAAATTTTTTCACGAAAAAATTTCAACTTTTCAAGCACAAAAACCGGGATTTCCAAGTTAAAAAACTCAAAAATCCCGGTTTTCGTGTCTGAAAAGTTGCGTGCATCTTTTTTGGTGCGTAAAGATGGTGCGGGTATGGGGACTTGAACCCCAACGCGGTGAAGCACGGGAACCTAAATCCCGCATGTCTGCCAATTCCATCATACCCGCATAACTGTAGAGGAACCGTTTCCGCTGTCCGAGCGGCACACACAGATTTATACTGAACTCATTATAGCCGCAAATGTCGGCCTCGTAAATCGACAAATTCAACAAGATAACAGGCAATATTTGTCTATTGTCACGAAATCGGCACGGTTACGATAACAACCGCGCCGATTTTCGCGTTTGCTCAGAATGTGACGACCTCTTCCGCCGGCTTCTGACAGGGCGCTATCGAGAGAATGTGCATGACGGGTCCCTTTCCCTTGTAGGCCTGATGAGGTTCGACCGCCATTTTTGCCTTGACCTCCACCCAGTCACGGTCGCGGTATTGCGACAGATTGTCGCCCTTGGCGACCAATCCCAGAAACTGCACGTCGTTGGCGCAACAGACCATCGCGAAGCGTCCCGGACAGTGTACGCCCGGCAGGCGTTTCGAGTGGCACATTAAGAGTTTCATGTGCATGATTTTCCCGGCGTAACGGTCGGGATTGTCCATGACATCGACATACCAAACGCCGTAGTCCTCATCGGGAATCTCCACCACGTCTTGGGAGAGGTCAAAGGGGCATTCGTCCCCGGTCAGATAGTTTTCACTGCTTCCGTCCTCGTTCTCCAGCCAGATTTCGGCGCGGCGGTTGACCATGCGGAGATTGCGTTTCCGCAGGGAATCGCGCAGTTCGGGCGTACAGCGGTTGAATACAATCATGTCGGCGTTGGTAATCTTCTCCATCATGAGCTGACCCATGTTTTTGGCGTACAGGTCGAACGTGGACGCCTGTACAAAGGTCATAATCTGATAGAGAATCCAGTTCGGCGGGAATGCGCTCTGAAACAGCGGCGCAAACTGCCACATTCCATTGTATTCAATCAAGACCTGTACGGGGCGGTACTGTTTCTCCCACTTGCGGCAGGAATCTGGCGTGAGTTCCTCCAAGTCCTCCACGTCCACCACGTCCACCCCGCGCAGGGCGGCGGGGGTGTATTCCTCCTCGCCCTCCTCGCAGCGGAGCAGAAGCGTCCTTCCCTCGCGCGCGAAACCGTCCTCTAAAATGCCGTTGATAAAGTTCGTTTTCCCGGCGTCCAGAAACCCGGCCACCAGATAAACCGGAATGTCAGACATGCGACCACTTCCTTACAGACCGAACAGCGCGGACAGCTTCGCCTCGTCGAGTTCCGCGCCGATGACGCACAGACGCCCCGTGTAATCCGGGTGTCCGTCGCGGATTTCGGACTCCTCCGGCACATAGTCAAATTCCAGCCACTGGCCGCCCTCGCCGTTGACAATGCCCTTGGCGCGGAGAATCTTTCCATACGCGCCGCCGTCCAGCTCGTTCAGGATACGGGCAATTTCGGACTTTGAAAATACTTTCGGCGTCTCCCTGCCCCACGACGAAAATACCTCGTCGGCGTGGTGGTGATGGTGGTGATGTTCGTGGTCATGGTCATGCTCATGGTCGTGATGGTGTTCGTGGTCGTGGTCGTGATGGTGTTCATGTTCATGCTCATGGTCGTGTTCATGCTCATGGTCATGGCCGTGTTCATGGTCATGGTCATGGTCGTGATGGTGTTCGGCTTCCTCGGCCTCGTGTTCGGCGCGCATTTTGGCAAGCAGTTCTTCTTCCAGCGACACCTTCTCCATAGCCGCCAGAATCGTCTTGCCGTCCAACGCGTCCCAAGGCGTCGTCAAAATCGCCGCGTCCGGGTTCTTCTCCCGCAGAAGCGCCACAACCGCCTCTAATTTCTCCTGCGAGAGTTTCTGTGTCCGGGAAAGCACAATCGTTCCGGCGGATTCCACCTGATTGTTGTAGAACTCCCCAAAGTTCTTCATATACGTCTTTGCCTTCGTGGCGTCGGCGACGGTCACATAGCTGTTGAGTTCCATGCCGGGGACGTTCACGCCCTTGACGGCTACAATCACGTCGCTGAGTTTGCCCACGCCGGACGGCTCAATCAGCACGCGGTCGGGGTGGAACTGTGCCTCAACGTCGGCCAGTGCCTTGCTGAAATCGCCGACAATCGTACAGCAGATACAGCCCGACGAGAGTTCCGAAATCTGCACGCCGGATTCTTTCAGGAAGCCGCCGTCAATGCTGATTTCGCCGAACTCGTTTTCAATCAACACGATTTTCTCGCCGGGGAACGCTTCGGCTAAGAGTTTCTTAATGAGTGTGGTTTTCCCCGCGCCCAGAAAGCCGGAGATAATGTCAATTTTGGTCATGCTATCAAGTCCTTTGCTGGTGTTCAGCGTACGCGGAACGCGTACGCGGTTTCAGTGTGCAGGTGCTGTCCGGCGCGCAGAACCGGAGACGGGAAGCCGTAACAGTTTGTGCCGTTCGGGAAAAGCTGTGTCTCGAAACAGACGCCCTCGCGGGGGTGGAGTGTGCCGTATTTCCCGGCGCGTTCGCCCAAGCCGTTGGCGGTGTAGAACTGCATGCCGGGCATGTCGGTCTCGACGGTCATTTCCAGTCCGGTCTTGTCACTGTACAGCACGGCGGCGCGTTTCACGGCAATAATATAGTTATGGTCGTAGCCCTTGCCGTTCTTCAACTGTACGTTGTCGGCGTCAATCTGCGAACCGACGGCGCGGGGTTCGCGGAAATCAAACGGCGTCCCGGTGATGTCGAGAATTTTTCCCGTGGGCAGTCCGGTCGCGTCGCTCTCCGTGATGCGCTCCGAGAAAATCTGTACCGTGTGTTCCATGGCCGAGCCGCCGCCGTTGAGGTTGAAATAGGCGTGGTTCGTGAGGTTTACCACGGTATCCTTGTCGGTGTCGGCGTCGTAGGCGATATTCAGGCGGTTGCTGTCGTCGAGCGTAAACGTGACCTGTACCGTCAGATTTCCGGGGTAGCCCTCCTCGCCGTCCGGGGACACGCGGTGAAACACGAGACGGTCATTTTCCGCCGTCACGTCCCACATACGGTGGTCGAAGCCCTTGATTCCGCCGTGAATGTGGTTCGCGCCGTTGTTCTTGACCAGATTGTAGGTCACGCCGTTCAGCGAGAACGACGCCCCCCCGATACGGTTTCCGACGCGTCCCAGTGTGCCGCCCAAGTGTCCGCCGAGGGTCTCGTACTGCCCGGGGTTGTCGTAGCCTAACAGGACGTCGACCATAGCGCCGTCACGGGCGGGGACGCACAGCGCCTGTAAAATCGCGCCGTAGTCCAGCGCGGTCACGGACGCGCCCGCCGCGTTTTCAAGGCGATACGCCGTGACGGGCGTCCCGTCCGACAGCGTGCCGAATGGAAAACTGCTGACTGACATAATTTTCTCCCTCCACAATTTACAGAACCTTGCTCAAAAAGTCTTTCAGGCGCGGGTGTGTCGGACTGCCGAACAACTGCGCCGGGGGCGCTTCCTCTAACACCTTGCCGTCGGCCATGAACAGTACCCGGCTCCCCACTTCACGGGCAAAGCCCATTTCATGCGTGACAACGACCATCGTCATACCCTCTTTGGCAAGCTGTTTCATGACTTCCAGCACCTCCCCGACCATTTCCGGGTCAAGCGCCGACGTGGGTTCGTCGAAGAGCATCAGTTTCGGACGCATGGCCAGCGCCCGGACAATCGCCACGCGCTGTTTCTGTCCGCCCGACAACTGCGCCGGGTAGGCGTCGATACGGTCACGCAGTCCGACACGCTGTAACAGGGTTTCGGCGGTCTCGTCGGCCTCCGCCTGCTTCATCAAGCCCGTGCGGACGGGTGCCAGCGTGATGTTCTTCCGAATCGTCATGTTCGGGAACAGGTTGAAGTGCTGAAAGACCATGCCCATCTGACGCCGCACAAGGTCAATTTTCACTTTCGGGTCAGTAATCAGCGTCCCGTCGAAGGTGATTTCCCCGGCCGTGGGTTCCTCCAGAAGGTTCAGACAGCGCAGAAACGTGGACTTCCCGGAACCCGAGGGGCCAATGATAACGACTTTCTCGCCGGGGTGGATGTGCTGTGAGATGTCGTCCAACACAAGGTGATGTCCGAACGACTTAGAGAGGTGTTTAACGTCTATCACTCTGTCTCAGCCTCCTTTCCAAAATCCCCTGCAAGTAGCTGAATATCATGACCAGTACCAGATAAATGAGGGCGATTCCGAACAACGGGAACATTTGCTCGTAAGTCCGGCTGTAGATTCCCTGCGCGGCATAGAGTAATTCCTTGCCGCCGATAACGGTAATCAGGGACGTGTCTTTCAGCAGAACAATGAACTCGTTGCCCAGCGCCGGCAGAATCGCCTTGACTGCCTGCGGCACCACGATAAACCGCATGGTGTCCAGATAGTTCAGGCCGAGGGAGCGCCCGGCCTCCGACTGCCCGGGGTCAAGCGACATAAGGCCGCCCCGGATGATTTCCGATACGTACGCGCCGGAGTTAATCCCAAGCGACAACGCGCCGACCATCGTAAAGTTCCGGCTGCTCTTGAAGACGACCATGCCCATGATGAGGAGCTGTACCATCATCGGCGTACCGCGAATGACCGTCACGTACACCCGGCAGACCAGATTCACAAGGCCTAAGAGGGAGTTCCGCTGTCCGGGGCGCTGCTGGGCGTGGGAGGTGCGGATGACCGCCACAATGATACCGAGTATGATACCGAGTATCAAGGCCATTGCCGTGACGGTCAAGGTTGTCCCGACGCCGCTGAGGTACCGCTTCCAGCGGTCGGCCTCGATGAACGCCTGATAGAACAGCACAAAATAGCGTTGCAAGGGCGGGAGCGCTTCGCCGGAAATCATCACTTGCCGCCACTCGTCATAAAGAATGCCCCATTGTTCCAAAAAATTCACCTCTTTCTGACAGATGCGCCGGAGTTCTCAAAAACAGGGGCGGCGCGTGCCGCCCCCGATAGGAGTTGTTGGAGCCTTTTATTCGGCCGGGATATACTTGTCAATCACGGCCTGAATGGAGCCGTCCGCCTTGAGTTCCGCGAGAGCGCCGTTGATTGCGTCCAACAAAGCCGTGTTGTTCTTGTCAACGCCGATTGCGTAGTCCTCCACGGTGTATTCGGTGTCCAGAATGGTCAGGCCGGGGTTGCTGGCGACAAGCGCCTTTGCGGGGGCGTTGTCAATCACGACGCAGTCCACGACGTGGTTTAACAGAGCCTGCACGGCCGTAATGCCGTTGTCGTAGGCGGTAACGTGGGTGTCTCCGAAGTCGTCGACGCAATACTGATACCCCGTCGTGGCCATTTGGGTGCCAATCATGTGTTCGCCGAGATTGTCCAGCGTCACGTCGGAGCCTTCCGGGACAATGACGACCTGCACGCCCGTGGCGTAGGTGTCGGAGAAGTTCATGACTTGGAGGCGGTCTTCCTTGACGGTGACGCCCGCCATAACGATGTCACTCTTGCCCGACTGAACGGCCAGAAGCGCGGCGGCAAAGTCCATGTCGTCAATTTGGAGTTCGAGGCCGAGCTTTTCGGCAATCATTCCGGCGATTTCGATGTCAATGCCTTCAAAACCTCCGGCGTCGGTGGTCATTTCGTACGGGGGGAATGCCGCGTTTGTGGTCATGGTCAGCTTGCCGGGGGAAACCGTCGTCAGCGCGGTTTCCTCTCCGGGCGCGGCGTCATCGGGCGTCGCGGCGGCGTCGGGGGTTTCAGACGCCGCGTCGTTATCGGGGGTCTGGGCGGTCTCTTCCTGCGCTTGGCTTTCGCCTTCCTGCGGGGCGGGCGTCCCGCCGCCGCAACCCGCCAGACAGAGCGTCAGCGACAGCGCCAGCAACAGAGCGGAAAATTTCTTCATGCGATAACTTCCTTTCGTCTTTATGGCATGCCGTCCCGACTTCCAAAACGGGGCGGCCTGCTTAACGGTATACGTACCGCGCCGGGGCGGGCGTGGGAAGCGCGGACAGCTCCGGCACGAACATCAGAACGCCTGCTAAGGCTTCCGTGCAAGCCTCCACTTCCGACGCCTCGACTTTCGCGTAAACGCGGTCGACGTACGGCGCGATAACGTCAACGGACAGCCCGGACAAATGCGGCGTTTCTCTGTCCAGCAGAATTTCTTTCGGAACCTCCACGGAAAGAACCACGTTGAACGGTTCCAGCGCCTTCCGGACTTCCGAGAAGAAGGTAGCAAGATTCTCCTCTTTTGTCAGGTCGCCGTACAAAATCCGGTCAAGGCGTCCGACGGACGGGTAGCAGGCGTCGGTCAACAGGATTTCGTCAAATCCCAGTTCGGCGGCGTCGCGCGCCAGATTGCACAGATATGTCCTCGTGATTTCGCGGGCGGGGTCAATCCAGAAATCCTCGTTGCCGTCTTGGAAAATGCGCCCGCTGAGGTTTCGCAGACGCGCCCGGACATTGCCGTTAGACGCCCGCCAGTCCCGGAAACACGCCAGAGTTGCGATGGTGTGCGTATCGGCGGCGGTTAATTTTTTCAAGGCCTCCGTGGTGTCGGCGGCGATGTTCTTCGATTCGGTGAGGACTTCCGTGTAGATGATATTGGGACTGTCAAAGTATACCCAGCCCTCCGTGTCCTTCAGACGCACGGAGACGGCGTTGTAGCCGCTGTTCCGCCGCAAGAGCCACGAGATTTCATCGTAAGTCGCCACCGACAGAGGCGCGGCCTGTACCGGGTAGACATGGAAAATATCCGGGGCGGGGTTCTGTTCCGGCTCCGGCTCTTCCGTAGCGGGTTCGTCCGTCACCGTTTCGGCGTCGGAATCGGGAGGCACTGTCCCCGCGTCGTCCGGCACTGTCTCCGCGTCCGCGGGCGGGGGCGGCGGATTTTCGGACGCGGCATCGGCTTCCTCCTGCCACGGAAACTGTACCTGCCGCGTTCCGTCGCTATCCACCACCATGTTGCGCTGTAACAGCAACACGCCAAAGGACGCCAGTATGACGGAAAGCAACAACACCGTGACCACCAGTTTCCACAGAGGCCCCCGGCCACGATAACTTGTGTAGCCCTTTACCTTTGGCATGTCGCCGCTCCTTTCCCCCTGATTCGGTCAGTTTTCGACCGCCATCATCTTATTGACGCGGCGCTCGTGCCGTCCGCCCTCGAACTCGGTCGAGAGAAAGACTTCTACCATGCGCTTGGCCATTTCGGGGCCGGTGAAGCCCGCGCCAATGGCCAGCATGTTCGCGTTATTGTGGCGGCGGGTCAACTCGGCCTGCAGGCAGTCGGCGCAGTGGGCGCAACGAATGCCCTTGACCTTGTTCGCGGTAATGGAAATGCCGATGCCCGTCAGACAGATGACGATTCCGCGGTCACACTTGCCCTCGGCGACGGCGCGGGCGGCGGGTTCGCCGAAGTCGGGGTAGTCGCAGCTCTCGGCACTGTAACAGCCGAAATCCTCATAGGTGTGTCCCAAATCGTCCAGCACGGTCTTGACAAACTGCATTAATTGATAACCGCCGTGGTCACATCCCAGCGCGATTTTCATGTGAAACGCCTCCTGTTCGCGTCGATTCCCGGAAGCCCGGGACAGTTGCTATCTATTATAGCCGCGAGCCGACGAAAAATCAATGATTATCTTTCCAATATTCGGAGAAATTCGACGTTCAGCGGCTTCTTCCCTTTTTCTTCCAGAACGGCTTGCGCTCTCCGTCGTCGGCCTCGCCCTCGCCCATGGTTTCGGCGAACTTGCGCAAGGCCTCCTTTTGCTCGCGGTTCAGGTTCTTGGGCGTCTCAATGTAGACCGTCACGTACTGGTCGCCGCGTCCGCGCCCGTTGATGAACGGAATGCCCTTGCCTTTCAGGCGGAACGTCGCGCCGCTCTGCGTTCCCTCCGGCAAGTCGTACTCTACATTCCCGTCAATGGTGGGAATTTCCAGCTTCGCGCCGAGGACGGCCTGCGCGAATGTGATACCCTGCTCGCACAAGACCGACGTTCCCTCCCGGCGAAAGAGGCTGTGGGGGCGGATGGAAATCGACACGAGCAAATCCCCGGCGGTGCCGCCGTTTTTCCCGGCGTGTCCCTGTCCCCGGACGGAAATCGACTGCCCGGCGTCGATTCCGGCGGGAATCTGCACCTGTATCGTGCGGCGGCGGCGAACCATGCCGCTTCCGTGGCAGTCCCTGCACGGCTGGCGGATAATCTTCCCCTTCCCTGAACAGCGCGTACAGGGCGCGGAGGTCGCCACGGTGCCGAACGCCGTTTGGCGGCGAACCTGTACCTGTCCGGTGCCGTGGCAGTCGGGGCATGTCTCCGGGGAGGTTCCGGCGACACAGCCATTGCCGTGGCAGGTCTCGCAGGTCTCGTAATGCTCTACCGTCAATTCCTTCTGACAGCCGAAAGCGGCCTCCTCGAACGTGATACTCACGGATACCCGGATGCTTTCGCCGCGCTGGGGGGCGTTCGGGTTGGCGCGGCGCGCCCCGCCGAATCCGCCCCCGAAGAAACTGCCGAAGATGTCGCCCAAGTCGCTGAAGTCGAAATCCCCGCTGAATCCGCCGCCGTAGCCGCCCGCGCCGAAATTCGGGTCAACTCCGGCGTGTCCGTAGCGGTCGTAACGCGCCTTCTTGTCGGCGTTGGAGAGGACTTCGTAGGCCTCGCCGACTTCCTTGAATTTTTCTTCGGCGTCCTTGTCGCCGGGGTTCAGGTCGGGGTGGTACTTTCGCGCCATTTTCTTGTAGGCCTTCTTGATGTCGTCCTCCGACGCGTCCTTGCCGATTCCCAACACCTCGTAATAGTCCCGTTTGCTGTCTGCCATACGCTGACTCCTTATGATTCAAACGCCGCAATCAGGGACAGTGGAACTGTCCCTGACCGCGTAGCCATTCTTCTTATTTGCCCTGATTCGGGTCGTCGTCGACGACCTTGTAATCCGCGTCGTAATACTGCTGTCCGTCTCCGGCACCGGACTGCCCGGGATTGGCGCCGGACTGCGCCGCGCCCTGCGGGTTCGCCTGCTGGTAGAGTTTCTCGCTGACGGCGTAGAATGCCTGTTTGAGTTCCTCCGTCGCGGACTTAATCCGGCCGGAATCCGTACCCTTCAAGGCCTCTTTCAGGTTGTCAATGCCGCCCTGCACTTTAGAGCGGTCGTCGGCCGGGATTTTGTCGCCCATTTCGGAGAGCGTCTTTTCGCTCTGGTACACCATCTGGTCGGCCTCGTTGCGGACTTCGACTTCTTCTTTGAGGCGCTTATCTTCGGCCGCGTACTGTTCGGCTTCCTTGACGGCCTTTTCGATGTCCTCTTTGCTCATGTTGGAGGACGACGTAATGGTAATGTGCTGTTCCTTGCCCGTGCCGAGGTCTTTGGCGGAGACGTTCACAATACCGTTGGCGTCGATGTCGAATGTGACTTCAATCTGCGGCACGCCGCGCCGCGCCGGGGCGATTCCGTCAAGGTGGAAGCGTCCAAGGGACTTGTTGGCGGCGGCCATTTCGCGCTCACCCTGCAGGACGTTGACTTCCACGCTCGTCTGGTTGTCGGCGGCGGTGGAGAAAATCTGGCTCTTCTTGACGGGAATGGTCGTGTTCCGGTCGATGAGTTTCGTACACACGCCGCCCATGGTCTCAATGCCCAGCGACAGCGGGGTGACGTCCAGCAGAAGCAGACCCTTCACGTCGCCTTTCAGCACGCCAGCCTGTAACGCCGCGCCCATGGCCACACATTCGTCCGGGTTGATTCCCTTGAACGGCTCGCTTCCGGTGAAGTTCTTCACGGCTTCCTGCACGGCGGGAATGCGGCTCGAACCGCCCACAAGCAGAACTTTCGCAAGGTCGGACGGGCGGAGGCCAGCGTCGGACATGGCCTGCCGTACGGGTCCCATGGTCGCGTCCACAAGGTGACTTGTCAGCTCGTTGAACTTGGCGCGGGAGAGCGTCATGTCAAGGTGTTTGGGGCCGGAGGCGTCCGCCGTGATATAGGGGAGGTTGATATTGGACATCGTGACGCCGGAGAGTTCGATTTTGGCCTTTTCGGCGGCCTCTTTCAGTCTCTGCATGGCAACGCGGTCTCCGGACAGGTCGACGCCGTCCGTACGCTTGAACTCGCTGACCATCCACTTCATGACGCATTCATCGAAGTCGTCGCCGCCGAGGCGGTTATTGCCCGCCGTGGCAAGGACTTCAATCACGCCGTCGTCAATTTCGAGAATCGAAACGTCGAACGTGCCGCCGCCGAGGTCGTAGACCATGATTTTCTGGGACTGCTCCTTGTCGACGCCGTAGGCCAGCGCGGCGGCGGTGGGCTCGTTGATAATGCGCAGGACTTCCAACCCCGCGATTTTCCCGGCGTCCTTGGTGGCCTGCCGCTGGGAGTCCGTGAAGTAGGCGGGTACCGTGATAACGGCTTCCGTGACGGTGCCGCCCAAATAGGCTTCCGCGTCGGCTTTCAGCTTCTGCAAAATCATGGCGCTGATTTCCTGCGGGGTGTAGCGCTTGTCGTCGATTTTGACCTTGTAATCGCTTCCCATTTCGCGCTTGATAGAGGAAATGGTGCGTTCGGGGTTCGTGATGGCCTGCCGCTTGGCGACCTGCCCGACCATGCGCTCCCCGGTCTTGGAGAACGCCACGACCGACGGCGTGGTGCGGTTGCCCTCCGCGTTGGGAATCACGACGGCCTCTCCGCCCTCCATGACGGACACACAAGAGTTGGTAGTTCCTAAATCAATTCCGATTACTTTAGACATGGTAAATTTGCCTCCTGTTGATGTTGCGTTTTATTAATTGGCTACCTGAACCACGGCGTGACGGATTACTTTTCCGTTCATCATAAAGCCGGGCTGGAATACCTGTGAAACCACGTTTTCCCCGTACTGCTCATCGTCAATGTGGTTGACGGCGTTGTGCTTCTCGGGGTCGAACGTCTGCCCCTGCGCGTCGATTTCCGTCACGCCCGCGGACTTTAAGATTTCCTGCGACTGCTGGAAAATCTTGATTAAGCCCTGCTTGTGGGGGTTTTCGTCGTCGCCCTCGACAGCGGCGGCACGCGCTAAGTTGTCATACACGGGAAGAAACTTTAGGATTGTGTCCGCCTTCGCGTCCTGCCAGAGCGATTCCTTCTCGCGGGCGGTACGCTTCCGGTAGTTGTCGTACTCCGCCGCTTGTCGCACAAACTGGTCTTTGAGTTGTTCCAGCTCTTTGGCGGCCGCCTCCATGCGCTCCATTTGGGCGCGGGTCAGCGTGAACGTTTCCGGCGACGCGTTTTCCGCTTCCGTGACAGGTTCCGCGCCGCTGTCCGGCGTCTCCTGCGATTTGCTGTCGGTGTGTTCCTCGGTCATTTGTCTTTGTCCTCCTTCAAGGGGTCGGGGTGCGGCTCCAGAAGCCGCGTCAGGCCGTCGGCGAATCCGCTCAGCCGCGCGATTACCGACGCGTAGTCCATGCGCGTGGGGCCGACGACCCCCACAAGCCCCCGCATATCCTCCCCGATGTCGTAGCTTGCCACGACAACGCTTGTGTCTTTCAGGGCGTCGGCGACGTTTTCGGGGCCTATCAGAATCTTCATAGGGCCGGCGTCCGACGGAACGGGCAGATTTTCCTTTCCGTCGGAAAGCACACTCATCAGCGCGTGTGCCTTCTCGGCGTCGCGGAACTCCGGCAGTTTCAACAGCGCCCGCGCCCCGGTCGTGATAATCTTCTGCTGTTGTTCCTCCAGTGCGTCGCCCGCCGCCGCTATCAGTTGCGAGAGCAAAAGGAACATCGGCGCGGGTAACTGTTCCGTCAGTTCCATGAGGCGTTCGCCCATCTCGGCGGCGGGAATCTCCGTAAAATGCGCGTTCAAGAGACTGGCCAGCGCCGGGAACTGCTCCGGGTCGACCTTCAACTGCATGCGGATTAAGTGGCTTTTGACGCGGTTGCCGCTCAACATCATGACGCCGATACAGTCCCACTCGTCGACGGGAATCAGGTCAAAGCGGCGGACAATCAATTGTTTCTTGCCCGTGGCGGTCACGTACGCGGGATAGTTCAGAAACGAACTGACGGCGCGTCCGGCCTGCGCTATGATTGCGTCCAGCTCTTTCAGGCGCGTACGGAGGACGGCGTTAATTTCCTCCGTCTCCCGGACTGAAAGCCGCTGGCGCTCCATGAGTTCGTCGACGTAGAGGCGGTAGCCCTTGGGCGTGGGGGCGCGTCCGGCGGAGGTGTGGGGCTGTTCGAGATAGCCCATTTCGGTCAGCTCGGCGAGTTCGTTCCGGATTGTGGCGGAACTTACGCGCCGTTCCATGCGGGCGGCGATTGTCTTGGAGCCGACCGGCTCGGCGGTATGGATGTAATTTTCAACAACAATCTTGAGAATCTGCTTCTTCCTGTCGGTTAATTCCACAACGACCCCCGCTTTTCAAGGGTTTAGCACTCCATCGCTTCGAGTGCTAACGCCAGTGTAGCACGAAAACCAGACTTTGTCAATAGGGGATGTGTGTCTGCGGCCAATTTCTATGTACGGCCAGCGCCGGAGAGCCTGCGGAGAACGCGGCAGACCGGACATGACTGCATGTCCGGTCTGCGGTTTTACTCGACAATCAACGTTTTCCCGTCCATTTCGGGCGGACAGGCAAGCCCCATCACGTCCAACACGGTGGGCGCGATGTCCGACAGCCGCCCCGGACGCAGACGCGTTCCCGCGCCGCACAGCAGGAACGGCACCGGGTTTACCGTGCCGGATGTGCGCGGGGAACCGTCGTCGAGCAACATTTCCTCGGCGTTGCCGTGACTGCCCGTCACCATAGCGATACCGCCCAGTTTCAGCGCCGCCTCGACAACGCGCCCTATGCACGCGTCGACGGTCTCGACGGCGCGGACGGCGGCCTTGAAGTCGCCGGAATGCCCGGCCTTGTCGCAGTCGGAGAGCGTCAGCACAATCATGTCGTAAGTTCCGGCCTCCATGCGGGCGACCGCCTCGGCGGAGAGGTCTTCGGCGCTTTTCTCGGGGTGTACGGCGGCGTCGGGGCCGTACAGCGACGGCACAGAAAACCGTTCCTCCCCCGGAAACGGTGCCTCACGGCCGCCGTTGAACAGGACGGTAACGCGCCTTATCCGCTCTTCCTCGCCCATGCGTAACTGCGTCAGGCCAAGCCCGCTGAGGTACTCGCCCAGCGTGTTGCGCAGTTTCGGGCGCGGGAAAGCCGCCTCGACCTCCGGCACGCCACAATCCCCCGTACTGACGCACACCAGCGGGAACACCTGCCGCGTAAAGGCGCTGAAATCGTGGGAGGTCAGCGCCTGCGCGAGTTCCTGCAAGCGGCTCCCGCCGCAGTTGAAGAAAATCACGCTGTCGTTGTCGGAGACGGTGCCGCCGCTGTCGCAGATAATCGGCTCTATGAACTCGTCGGTAATGCCGCCGCGATACAGGCGCTCCACGGCCTCGGCCGGGTTGGGGTCGATGTCGGTGCCTTCGCCGTACACAAGCGCGTCGTACGCCTCTTCGATGAGGTCCCAGCGCTCCTGACGGTCCATGCCGAAACGGCGTCCCATGACCGTGGCAATGGCACCCGTGCCGAGTTCCCGGCAGACGGCTTCCGTACGGCGGAGGAAGTCCGCGCCGGATGTCGGCGGCGCGGTACGCCCGTCCAAAAAGGCGTGAATCCAGACGCGTTTCAGGCCGTAATCCCGCGCCATGCGGAGCAGCGCAAACAAGTGGTCTGTGTGGGAGTACACGCCCCCGTCGGAGAGCAGTCCGATGAGGTGCAGGGCGCTCCCGGAGTGCAGGCAATTTTCCATTGCCCGCGTATAGGCCGGGTTGCGGAAAAAGGAACCGTCGGCAACGGCGTTGGAGACGCGGGTCAGATTCTGCGGCACGACGCGTCCGGCACCGATGAGCAGGTGTCCGGTCTCACTGTTGCCGCACTGTCCGGGCGGCAGTCCGGCGTCGGCACCGGACGCGGCCAGCGTCGTGCAGGCGAATTCCTCGCGGAAGTTGTCCAGCACTGGCGTACTGGCCGCCTGTACGGCGTTTCCCGCGGATTCCCCGGCGACGCCGAGGCCGTCCGCGATAATCAGAATGGTAGGCGCTTTCATCACGGCTTCCCTCACTCCGGTCTCATGATAGCGCCCCACGCGGAGGCGGACGCGTGGGGCGAACGGTGAAGGGGTTCCCCCTCCGAATCCATTACTCTTGCTCCTGATTCGCCGCGTTGATGATGGCGAGGAACTTTTCAGGCACCAGCGCCGCGCCGCCAATCAGGCCGCCGTCGATATCGGGCTGTGCCAGCAGTTCTTTCGCGTTCTTCTCGTTCATGGAGCCGCCGTACTGAATGGTAATACTGCGGGAGACGCGTGCGCCGTAGAGTGTGCGGATGGTGGTACGGATATTCTTGCAGACCTCCCCGGCCTGTTCGGCGGTGGCGGTTCTGCCCGTGCCGATAGCCCAGACGGGTTCGTAGGCGATAACGCAACGGCGCACCTGCTCGGCGCTGACGCCGCTTAGGGCGCTCTTGACCTGAAGCGCAATCCGTTCGTCCGTGATGCCGCTTTCCCGTTCCTCGAGGCTCTCGCCCACGCAGATAATGGGACTCATCCCGGCGTTTAGGACGGCGTGGACTTTCTTGTTTACGCTCTGGTCGGTCTCGCCGAAATACTGGCGGCGTTCGCTGTGACCCACGATGACATATTTTACATTGAGGTCGGCCAGCATGTCGGCGGCAATCTCGCCCGTGAAAGCGCCTTTCGGCTCGAAGTACACATTTTCCGCGCCAACGGCAATGCGGAGTTCCTTAAAGGCTTTGGTGGCTGTGGAGATGTTGCAGGCGGGGACACAAATAACCGTGTCACACCATTTCGGGCGCGCCGTCCAGATTTTTTTCATCTCCTCGGCGAACTCTTTGGTCTCCTTAGCGGTTTTATTCATTTTCCAGTTGCCGGCGATAATCGTATGGCGATATCTGCGGTTCATGACATCATACTCCTTTTTTGTCTGTTGGTCTCCCGCGTCCGCCCGGCGGGCGGAGACGGGAGACATCTTTTTGATACCGGAAATCGGGGATTCCCGGTATTTTCGCGGGCATTTCAGGAGATTAGGCGTCCAGCAGGCAGGCCACACCGGGCAGTTCCTTGCCCTCCAAGAACTCCAGAGACGCGCCGCCGCCCGTGGAAATGTGGGTCATTTTGTCGGCGTAGCCGAGCTGTTCGACGGCCGCCGCGCTGTCGCCGCCGCCGATAACGGTAATGGCGGAAGTCTTGCTCAGCGCGTCGGCGACGGCTTCGGTACCCTTGGCGAACGCCGGGAACTCAAAGACGCCCATCGGGCCGTTCCAGATGACGGTTCCGGCTCCGGCGACCGCGTCGCAGTACAGCTTGATAGTTTCGGGGCCGATATCCAGACCCATCCAGCCGTCGGGAATCTCGCCGTCCTTGACGACCTGCGACTTTGCGTCGGGGGCGTAGTTGTCGGCGCAGACCGTGTCCACGGGGAGCAAGAACTTGACGCCCTTTTCGGCGGCCTTTTTCATCATGTCGTTGGAGTAGTCGAGCCAGTCCTTTTCCAGCAGGCTGGTGCCGACCTTGCCGCCCCGCGCGGCGGAGAACGTGTAGGACATGCCGCCGCCGATAATGATTGTGTCGGCGATTTCGAGGAGGTTGTTAATGACGCCGATTTTCGAGGAGACCTTGGAGCCGCCCAGAATGGCCACCAGCGGGCGCTTCGGGTTGGAAATCGCGCCGCCGAGGAACTGCAACTCTTTCTGAATCAGGAAGCCGGAGACGGCGGGGAGATAGTCGGCCACGCCGGCGGTAGAGGCGTGGGCGCGGTGTACGGAGCCGAACGCGTCTGACACAAACAGGTCAGCCATGGAGGCCATGGCCTTGGCGAGTTCGGGGTCATTCTTGGTCTCGCCCTTCTCGAAGCGGGTGTTTTCCAGCAGCATGATTTGGCCGGGCTGGAGTGCGGCGGCCTTGGCCTTGGCGTCGTCGCCCGCGACATCCTTGGCCATGATGACTTCTTTGCCGAGGAGTTCGCCGAGGCGTACCGCCACGGGGGCGAGTGTAAACTTGGGGTCTACCCCCTTGGGCTTGCCCAGATGGGAGCAGGCAATGACCGCCGCGCCGTTGTCGAGCAGATACTGAATGGTCGGCAGGGCGGCTTTAATGCGCTTGTCGCTGGTGATTTCGCCAGTGACCTTGTCCTGCGGGACGTTGAAATCACAGCGGAGCAAGACTTTCTTTCCCTTCACATCTACATCCTTGACGGTCTTCTTATTGTAGTTCATTAACTCTACCTCCCATGATGAAATATATCAGCGGCCTTCGGCCGGGGATACACGCGGAATCAGCACAGGCCGGGGAAACCCGTCTGCCGGAGCGCCTCATAGGCGAGTATGGCGACGGAGTTGCTCAAATTCAGACTGCGGGCGTCGGAAATCATCGGCAGGCGCACACAGCGTTCCGGGAAGCGTTCGCGGAACGCGGCGGGAAGCCCGGCCGTCTCCTTGCCGAAAAAGAGCCAGCTTGACGGCGTGAAAACGGCGTCGGTATACGGGCGGGGGGCTTTCGTGGTACTCAGCCAGAGGTCGGAGGCGGCTTCCGGGCGCGTCCTGAAAAACGCGTCCAAGTCCGGATAGTCAAAGACTTCCACGAGGTGCCAGTAGTCGAGGCCGGCGCGCTTGACGGCGCGGTCGGAGATGTCGAAGCCGAGCGGGCGGACGAGGTGCAGGCGGCTTCCGGTGGCGGCGCAGGTACGGGCGACGTTGCCGCAGTTCTGGGGAATTTCCGGTTCCACGAGTACAATATTCAGCATGGCGGCCTCCTTCACAACGGCGCGGGATTTCCCGCCGAAGAGGCGGCTTCCAGTTCGCCCACCTATTGTAAACCTTTTCCGGCGTAAATTCAACGGTATTTTCAAAGAAATTTTATTTTTTTTGACGATATTTTCCCGTCATGCCGCATACGCGGAGCAGTTTTCCGGTCGTCCGCGTCCGTTCGGGCGGATTTCTGTTGTCTCCCACAAAAAAACAGAAAAGTTTTTTCGGAAATTTTTCATGAAAGCACTGGAATTTCCCTGAATATTTGTTATAATGAAAAAGGAGATTGTCGCGGGAGGTGTTTTCTATGGGATTCGCCGTACTGTTTTTTGAGCCGGATACCGTCCTCGCGGACGGTGTGCGGCCGCTGGCGCTGGAATCCGTGCAGGGCAGACCCGTTCTGTACTGGATGTGCCGCGCCCTGACGGCGGACGGCGTGACGCGCCTGTTTGTCGCGGCTCCGCCGCGCTTTGACGCCGAAATCCGGGACTGCCTGCCCCCGGGCTTGTCCGCGCGGGTTTCGGAACGCCACGACGCCCTGATGGAGTTTCTGGACACCCCGGAATCTGTCGCGGTGCTTCCGCGCGCCGCGTTGCCGTTCCCGCACATCGGCGCGGGGTTCGCATACGCCGCCCCCGGTGACGCACTCCGGCGGGCGTGGGCTGTGCGTCTGACCAATGCCGTACAGGACGCCTCCTTTTTGTCGGGCTGGGTTCCCCTATACGGCCTTGACACCTTGCGGGAACTGGAACCTGTTTTCAAGCCGGAAACCACGTCCTGACGCTTCCTTCGCGGAAACGCCGGGCGCGGTCAAGAATCAGAAATGCGTCGGGGTTTTCCGTGAGAGGAAAGACAAAAGTTTCGTCCCATTTCGCACATATGCGCCGGGACGTTCACATATAGCAGGTGCGAAAGTCTTTCAGAACTACAGAAAAGAGGGCGCTATTTATGATTTCTCACGCTAAGGACCTTCTCTCCCACAGCAAAGACCTCAAGGTATTCGCCGGGAACTCCAACCCCAAACTCGCCCGCGCGATTTGCTCGCAGATGGGCATTAAACTGGGGGAATCGGACATCGGCGCGTTTTCCGACGGAGAGATTAACGTCTCAATCTACGAGACCGTGCGTGGCAGTGACGTGTTCGTCGTGCAGTCGACGTGCATGCCCGTCAACAAGAACCTCATGGAACTGCTCATCATCATTGACGCGCTCCGCCGCGCCTCGGCGAACCACATCACGGCCGTGATACCGTACTTCGGTTACGCGCGGCAGGACCGCAAGACCAAGGCCAGAGACCCTATCACGGCGAAACTCGTCTCCAACATGATTATGACCGCCGGGGCGAACCGCATTCTGGTTATGGACCTCCACGCCCCGCAGATTCAGGGCTTCTTTGACATTCCCGTCGACCACCTCCAAGGCGGCGGCATTTTCGCCAAGTATTACGCCCGGAAGTTCGGGCAGGAGTGCGACAACATGATGGTGGTCTCCCCGGACGTTGGCTCGGTGGGGCGGGCGCGGGCGTTCGCGCAGAAAATCCACGCCGGGCTTGCCATTGTGGACAAGCGCCGCCCCAAGGCCAACGAAAGCATGGTCATGAACGTTATCGGGGATGTCAAGGGCTACGACTGCATTCTGGTGGACGACCTCATCGACACGGCGGGGTCGCTGTGCCACGCCGCGGAGGCGCTCGTGAAGAACGGCGCCCACAACGTGTACGCCTGCGCGTCGCACGGCGTGCTGTCGGGCAGGGCAATCGCCACGATTCAGAACAGCCCCATTCAGGAACTGGCGCTTCTGGACACGATTCCGGCACCCGCAGAGGCGCAGAACTGCACGAAGCTCCGCTATCTCGACTCCGCGCCGATGTTCGCGGAGGCGATTGAGCGCATTTTCCAGAATCTGCCGTTCTCGTCCATGAGCATTTGAGCGCGTCCGCGCGGACGCCAGTCCATAAGCGAACAAAGAAACACGGGTACACAGCACAAGGCGGGGAAAGTTCTTTTCCCGCCTTTGTGGGCGTATCCTGAAATGCTGGAAAGGAAATCGTATGCTGTTTGGAAAACCAACGTCGGCGGTAGAGTGGATAATCGCGGGTCTGGGCAACCCCGGCGAACAGTACGCCCACACCCGCCATAACATGGGCTTTCTGACCGTGGACTTACTCGCGGAAGAGTGCAAGGCCAAGTTAAACCGCGTCAAGTTCAAATCCGCCTATAATATTTTCCCGTTCGCCGACGCGAAATGTCTGGTCATGAAGCCGCAGACTTACATGAACCTGTCCGGGGAGGCCGTCGGGGAGGCGGCGCGCTTCTACCGCGTCGACCCGTCGCGGATACTGGTTATTTTTGACGACATTTCGTTACCCGTCGGGAAAGTGCGCGTCCGCCCGACGGGTTCCGCGGGGGGGCATAACGGTATCAAGAACATCATCGCGCATTTAGGCACACAAGACTTTCCCCGGGTCAAAATCGGCACGGGCGCGCCGGAACCCGGCGGCGACATGATTGGATGGGTCACGGGCGAGCCGCCCATGAAAGACCGTGAGGCACTGCTGGAAGCCTTCCGGCGCGCAATCCGCGCGGCGGAGTGCGTCATACGGCACGGCTGTCAGCGGGCTATGAACGACTTCAACGGCTGAAGCAGGGGCATTATGAGCGAAAAAGGCATGAAAGCGTTTCTCCGGCAACTGGACACCGTGCCGGAAATCGCGGAACTGATACGGCAGGTGGAGCGCGGGGAATGCCCGTCGGCCGTGACCGGTGTCCAGCCCGTGCAACGGGCTTGCGTGGGGGCGGCGGTGGCGTTGGCCGCGAACCGCCCCGCCGTGTTTGTGTGCGGCGACGAGCGCGAAGCCCGGCAGTTGGCGGCCGACCTGTCCGCGCTGACGGGGGAAACTTGCGCCACGCTCTCGGCGCGGGAGTGGGACTTTCACCCGGGTTCGATTAGTTCCCGCGAGTGGGAGCGGCGGCGCGTGGCGTCTCTGTGGCGCATGGCCTCGGGCGACGCCCGTTTGATAGTCGCGGCCGCCGACGCGCTCTTGCAGCGTACGATTCCCCCGCAACGTCTGTTGTCGCTGTCCGTGACGCTGGACATGAACAGCCGCGCCAACCTGTCCGAACTGGCGGAGCGTCTGACGCTGGCGGGTTACAGCCGTTGCGCGGAAGTGGAGGGAGCCGGACAGTTTGCCGTACGCGGCGGCATTTTAGACGTGTTCCCGCCGCAGATGGAACAGCCCGTACGTTGTGAGTTTTTCGACGATGAGGTAGATTCCATGGGGCTTTTCGACCCCGCCACACAGCGCCGCACGGAAAATATATCGTCGGTACGCATACTCCCGGCGGCGGAAGTCCTCCCGCGTTGCGCCGACAATCTCCCCAAAGCGCTGGAGAAACTCGCCTCACACATCGCGAAGCGACGCCCCGCGCTGTCGGAACGTCTCCGCGCCGACGCGGAGCAGTTCCGCAACGGCACCGACCCCGGCGGGGTCGACCGTTACCTGTGCGCGGTCTACCCGGAAGCCGCGACGGGTCTGGACTATCTCCCGCGCGAATCGCTGGTGATTCTGTGCGAGAGCGGGCGCGTGGAGGAGCGTATCCGGGGGGCGCTGACGCAGACGCGGCAGGATGTCGAAACGCTGATGGAATCCGGCCTCATGGCGGGGGAGTTCGCCAACGTCCAACTGTCCGCCGACGACTTCTATACCGCGCTGAAAGACTTCCCCGTGCTGATGGCGAACTCGTTGCCGACGGCGCGTTACCCGTTGCGCCCCTGCGGGCTGGTACACATCAACGCCCGGCAGTTGAGTTCCTACGGCGGGAGCCTCGAGACCGCCGCCGCTGACTTGGAACAGTACCGGGATTCCGGCACGGCCATGCTGGTACTGTGCGCCTCGGACAGCCGCGCCTTGAACCTGCACAAGTTATTAGAGGATAGAGGCATTTTCGCGGCGTTGTCGCTGAAAAGCGTCACCATGCCGCAAAAGGGAGAAATCCGTATCGCGTTAGGGGCGCTTTCGGCGGGGTGTGAGTGGCCTTACCTGAAACTGGCCGTCATGACGGAGGGACAGCTTTTCGCGACCCCGCAGAAAGCCCCGAAAGTCCACAAAAAGGCCTCGAACCGTCAGAAATTGCAGTCCTACTCCGACCTGTCCCCCGGTGACATCGTGGTACACGAACACCACGGAATCGGGCGCTTCGCGGGCATTCAGCGCATGCCCGTGGACGGCGTGGAGAAGGACTATATCAAGATTGACTACGCGGGCGGGGACTGCCTCTACGTACCCGCCACACAGCTTGACCAAGTCAGCAAGTATATCGGCGGCGGGGAGGACTCCGCCCCGGCGCGCCTGAACCGTCTGGGCGGCACCGACTGGGCGCGGCAGAAGAGCAAGGTCAAAAAGGCCGTGCAAGACCTCGCCAAGAGCCTTACGCAACTCTACGCCGAACGCCAGCGGCGGCCGGGCTACGCGTTCTCGCCGGATTCCACATGGCAAAAGGAGTTTGAGGAGGCCTTCCCCTATGAGGAGACCGACGACCAGTTAAAGGCCATAGAGGAAATCAAGCGCGACATGGAGACGCCCCGCCCCATGGATAGGCTTCTGTGCGGCGATGTCGGCTACGGAAAGACGGAAGTCGCGTTACGCGCTATCATGAAGTGTATCTTGGACGGCAAGCAGGCGGCGATTTTAGTGCCGACGACGGTGCTTGCCCAACAGCACTACGCCACGGCGCGGGGGCGCTTCCAGAATTACCCCGTGCGCATTGAGACGCTTTCCCGCTTCACGCCCCCGAAAGAGGCGCGGCGCATTCTGTCCGCGACGCGTACGGGCGGCGTGGATTTGCTGATAGGCACGCACAAGCTCTTACAAAAGAGCATGGCCTTTCACAATCTCGGGCTGCTGGTCATCGACGAGGAACAGCGTTTCGGGGTCACGCACAAGGAGCGCCTCAAAGAGCTGAGCCGCCAAGTGGACGTTCTGACGCTCTCGGCCACGCCGATTCCGCGTACGCTGAACATGGCGCTGTCCGGACTGCGCGACATGAGTACCATTGACGAGCCGCCCGCCGGACGCCAGCCCGTGCAAACTTACGTCATGGAGCATGATTGGGGCGTCCTCGCCGACGCCATGCGCCGCGAACTCGAACGCGGCGGGCAGGTGTACTATCTCCACAACCGCATTGAGACCATGGACAGCACGGCGGCGCAGATACAGCGCTTGCTCGGCGAACAAGTCCGGGTCGTCATCGGACACGGGCGCATGGGAGAGCAGGAGCTTTCCGAAGTCATGCGGCGCATGGTCGACGGGGAGGCCGACGTGCTTGTGTGTACGACAATCATCGAGACGGGCATTGACATTCCGAACGTCAACACGCTGATTATCGAGGACGCCGACCGGATGGGGCTTGCACAACTCCACCAGATACGCGGGCGAATCGGACGCAGTACGCGCCGCGCCTACGCTTGGATGACGTACCGGGAGGGCAAAATTCTGCAGGAAACGGCCTCTAAACGGCTTTCGGCAATCCGGGAATATGTCGAGTTCGGTTCGGGGTTCAAAATCGCCATGCGTGACTTGGAAATCCGGGGCGCGGGGAACCTGCTGGGGCCGGAACAGTCCGGCTACCTCATGACGGTGGGGTACGACATGTATCTGAAACTCTTGGAGGAGGCCGTGTTAGAGGAACAGGGCAAGAAGCGGGAAACCGAGTGCGCGGCGGATTTGACGGTCAACGCCAACATTCCCGAAAAGTACGTTCCGTCGGCGGAACAGCGCATGGATTTATACCGGCGTATCGCGGCAATCAGGGAGGACGAGGACGCGTCCGACCTGCTGGACGAGTGCGTCGACCGTTACGGAGACGCGCCGAAGCCGGTGCTTGCGTTGCTGGACGTGGCACTGTTGCGCGCGGCGGCGGCGCGGGAGGGCGTGTCGGACATCACGCAGAAGGGCGACGAAATCCGCTTCACGCTGGCGGACTTCCACGCCGAAACGGTGGTCACGCTGTGCGGCCTGAACAAGTATCGGCGCAAGCTGACGCTTTCGGCGGGACAGCCGCCCGCGCTGACGCTGAAACTTTCCAAGGGCGCGGACGTACTCGACGCCGCCCGCGAACTCGTGGACGACCTGCGCCTGTCCGCAAGCGGCGCTTGATATTCCGCGTCGTTTCTGTTACCATGATTTTGGAGGTGATATCATGGGGGATTTGCCGATACTGTCTCCGGCGCAAGTTCAAGAGACCGTACGTCAGTTACATGACGGAATGACAATCTTGTTTCCGGGTGAAGTCATGGACGTGATTTTGTATGGCTCCTATGCCCGCGGGGAGGCGCAGCCGGGTTCCGATTTGGACGTGATGGTGTTGCTGGACACCTCGCGGGAGGATATCGCCAAAAGAAAATGGGATATTAGCGGCATAGGCTTTGAATTGTCACTTGATTGTGGTGTTATGGTGTCACTCTTTGTGGAAAACCGGACTTTTTTCCAGACATTTTTGCCCGCGCTCCCGTTTTTCCAGAACGTTTCAAAGGAAGGGATACGCTTCTATGGATGAACAGATGAAGGCGGATTTGTCGCGCTATCGAATCACCCGTGCGGAAGAAATGCTTTCCGCCGCACAGCGGGAACACGAAGCCGGGGATGACTACACCGCGAATAACCGCGCCTATTACTGTGTGTTCCACGCAATCCGGGCAATTTTAGCGCTGGATGGGGAGGATTACAAAAGGCACTCCGCGATTCTTTCCAAATTCAACCAAAAATATGTAAAAACGGGGATATTTGATTCAAGTTTCGGGAGGATGATTTATCATATCTCGGAAACGCGGAATCAGAGCGACTATGAGGACTATTACGTCTGTACCCCGGAGGAGACGGCGGAACTCATCGCAAACGCCGCACAGTTTTTACGGGCGGTGCGTGATTATCTGGAAACCCGGTGCGGCATATCCTGAAAAAGGCTGACAGAAACGGCGTTGCACCGTTTCTGTCGGCTTTTCCATGGGCGTCAGCGCTTTTCCGGCTCGCTGAAATCAATCACAAACAGGTCGTTGGGCGTGCATTCCAGCACTTGGCAGAGCGTTTCCAGCGTCTCGAAGCGGATTCCGCGTGTCTGCTGTCCGACCATGCGGCACACGTTCTGATAGCTGATTCCCATTTGTCTGCTGAGCCAGTAGCGGGTTTTCCCGCGCTGTTCGAGGAGCGCGGCAATATTCAGGCGAATCATATGGCATCTCTCCATTATGGAATGTTTAGATACCATTTTATGTAAATTCGCCCTTGCGCCGTACCTGTAAACATGATATGATGTATACATACCATATCGGGAGGGGTTGTCATGGCGGACTGGAAGGAAATGTATTTGAAAATGTTCCGCGCCTCTGAAAAGGCCATGCGGATTCTCGAAGAGGCGCAACTGGAATGCGAAGAAATGTACATGCGGGACGGCGACGGCGAAGATGAGTGTCCGCCGGACGAGCCGCCCGCCACGGAAACATAACCCGCGCCAACGGATGACAGACACGGTTTTCCCGTCGCTGTCGTCCGTTTTTTGTCATTCCACGGATACCCTAAGATAACAATACTACAGTATTGTTAAAAAGTCAAGTATTGATGAACAATAGTATAGGAATCTTAAACTTAGGGGTATTTCTCTATGTTGAATTACAAGTTAGGGCAACAGATACGCACTTTGCGCGAAGCACGAAACATCAGTCAGGTGGAATTAGGCAAGCGCTTAGGGATATCCAAACAAAGTGTGTGTAACTGGGAAAATGACAATGTACAGCCGTCCGTGGAAATGCTGGTACGTCTGGCGTCTCTGTTCTCCGTCTCCACGGATTATTTGCTTGGCTTTGAACCCGGAGCGTATATCGACGTAACCGGACTGTCCAATGAAATGATTGAACATTTGCGTCAGATTGCGGAAGCCCTGAAAGCGGCTGAAAAACGGGGATGAAGTATATCAATCATGAACTTACGGGGTATGTTGTATGCTGAATTACAAACTCCATGAACAGATTAAGAAGTTACGCGAAGCAAGAAGATTCAGTCAAGTAGAATTGGGAAAGCGTTTGGGCGTCACAAAAGCCTGTATTTGTAATTGGGAAAATGACAACGCGCAACCCTCTGTGGAAATGTTGGTACGTCTTGCGTCTTTTTTCTCTGTCTCCACGGACTACATGCTGGGCTTTGAACCCGGAGAGTATATCGACGTGACCGGGTTGCCGGATGAGGTCATTGCCCATGTGCGGCAGATTGTCGAGGATTTGAAGGCTTCAACAGTTTAAAGAAACTCTATCTAAAAATGGCGTTTCCATCGCCGGGGCAGGGCATTTTTTAGCCGCGCTTTGCCACCGTCAAGCGACAGAAGCGCGGCTGTTCAATTTACGGCGGTAATCGTGCCGCCGCCGAGGACGACATCATTTCTGTACAGCACGACGGCCTGTCCGGTGGTAATGGCGCGCTGGGGCGCGTCGAAACGTATTGTCACCGTGCCGTCCGGCGACGGCGACACGTCGGCGGGGGCTTCCGTATGGCGGTAGCGAATCTTCGCGCAAGCCCGAAACGGCGCGTCAGGCGGCGGAATCGCGCCCCACACCCAGTCGTCCGACACCAGTTCCCGCCGGAATAGGGCTTCGTTTGTGCCGAGTGTCACTGTGTTGTCCGGCATCGACTTCCCGCACACATACAGCGGTTCCGGGGCGCTGACGCCTAAGCCCTTGCGCTGTCCGAGCGTGTAGCGAACCGCGCCGCGGTGTACGCCCAGCACCCGCCCGTCGGTGTCGAGAATGTCGCCGGGCGGGTAGGTCTTCCCGGTGTAACGTTCCAGAAATCCGGCGTAGTCGCCGCCGGGGATGAAGCATATGTCTTGGCTGTCGCGCTTGTGCGCGTTGAGAAACCCCTGTTCGGCGGCGATTTGGCGCGTTTCGGCTTTGGTGAGGCGGCCGAGCGGGAACAGCGTCCGCGAAAGCTGTGCCTGCGTCAGGCAGGCCAGCACGTAACTTTGGTCGCGGGCGGCCTCCAGACCCTTGCGCACCGCCCAGCGCGACGCCGACGGCGTCCAGCAAATCCGGGCATAGTGTCCGGTGGCGATGTAGTCCGCGCCCATGTCGCGGGCGATTTCCAACAGCGTCCCGAACTTCAGAAAGCGGTTGCAGGTCACGCACGGGTTGGGCGTGTCGCCGCGCTCATAGCTCCGCACAAACGGCGCTATCACGCGTTCGGCGAACTCCTCGCGCAAGTCCGCGACGGTGTGCGGAATGCCGAGCCGCCGCGCCACGTCGGCGGCGTCGCGTACGTCGGCGGTCTCGTCGCGCTGGCGCATGGTCACGCCGACGCATTTGTAGCCCTGCCGGAGTAAGAGCCACGCCGTGACGCTGGAATCCACGCCGCCGCTCATGGCAATCATGACTTTTCTGCCCATAATGACACCTCTTTTCGTTGGAGAAAGGATATCATATCGTGCTTTTCCTGTCAAGATAGTATGAAAATAGAAATAATGGCGGTCACAAAAGGGCGTCGTACTTTGCGCGGTCGCGCCGGATTGCTTTCCGGTATCTGTCCTCCTCGGAGAACACACAGCCGCAATATTTTTGCATGTAGAAACCCAGTTCCCGGGCGCGGCGGTTGCCCTCGCGGAAGTTCTCCCGGAAGTCCCGGTACAGAAACTCCACGCCGTACTGTTGCGCGTAACGCCGCCCGGCGTCTGCAATGCCGTCGTGGTCTTGGTACGTGCTGGCAAGCAGTGTCGACGTGAACGCCGGAAAGCCGTGTCCGGCGGCGAAACGCGCCGTCTCCTCCATGCGGTGTTCGTAACAGTATCTGCAACGGTGTTCGATGTCGTCGGCGACGGCGCGGACAAAGTCGCGCAGGCCGTACGCATCCTTTACGATAAGTTCCATGCCGACAGTCGGGGCGTATTCCAGCAGGCAATTCCGCCGCGCTTCGTACTCCTTCCACGGGTGAATGTTGGGGTTGTACCAGAACGCGACAGGCTCGATATCTTCGGCGCGTAACGGCTCGATACAGCTCAGCGAACACGGCGCGCAACAGCAATGTAACAGAACATGGTTCATTGTCGCTCCTCTATTTGCGTCGTTCGGACAGAGAACGGGCTAATTCCGACAAAAAACCGTCCTTGTCATATGCCGCTACCGCCTCAATCGCCTCTTGTGTACACGTCCGGACGAGTTCGGCGCATTTGTCCACGCCGAACAGGTCGACATAGGTCACTTTGCCGCTCTCCTTGTCGGAACCAATGGGCTTGCCGAGTTCGGCCGCGTCGGCGGTCACGTCCAATACGTCGTCCTGTATCTGGAACGCAAGCCCGATTTTGTGTCCGTACGTCCCGGCGGCGTCGGACAGTCCCGGCGTGCCGGAAATGGCCGCGCCCAACTGGCAAGCCCCCGCAATCATTGCCCCGGTTTTCAGGCGGTGTACCTCCCGGATTTCCTCCAAGGTTTTGGGCGCGTGGAGCGTGTCTAAAACCTGTCCGGCACCCATGCCCGACGCCCCCGACGCTTCGGCGAGTATCCGTACGCACTGTATCCGGGTTTCGGCGTCCAGCCCGGGGGCGTCAGCGATGAGCCGGAACGCCTCCGCAAACAGGGCGTCTCCGGCGAGTACGGCCAAGGTCTCCCCGTAGGCCTTGTGATTCGACGGACGCCCGCGCCGGAAGTCGTCGTCGTCCATGCAGGGCAGGTCGTCGTGAATCAGGGAAAACGTGTGGACGAGTTCCACGGCACAGCCCACCGGCAAGGCCTTGCGCCAGTCCGGCGTCCCCAGATGTGCGAAGGCGAGCGTCAGCACGGGGCGGATACGCTTCCCGCCCGCCAGCAGACTGTAACGCATGGCCTCGTATAAGTCCGCCCACGGCACTTTGTCCGTGAACAGGCCGCCCAGATACGTTTCCACCGCCTCACGGTACGCGTCATATTGTCGCTCGAAACTCATGTCGGCTCCTCCCCTCCCGCGAACGGCGTCTCAATCGGCGCGCCGTCGGAACCCTTCATCAGTTTGACTACTTTTTGCTCGGCGCGGTCGAGTTCCCCGGAACAGTCCGCGATTAAGGCCGTGCCTTCCTCGAAAAGCGTCAGAGAGTCCGCTAACGGCGCGTCGCCGCGCTCCAGACGCGCTACGATTTCCTCCAAGCGTCCAAGTTTCTGTTCAAAGGTCATGCTCAACCTCCATTTCCGTTGTCGGGGGATACATTTTCCGGCGTCGCGGTTTCGGATTTCGGCGGACGTCCACGACGTTTTTTCGGGGCGTCGACGGTGGCGCGGAAACCGCCCTGTCCGAGTGTTACTGTTACGCGGTCGCCCGGCGACACGTCCGCGCCGTCGCGCAGTATCTTTCCGGACGCGTCCTGTACCATGGCGTACCCGCGCCCCAGAACTTTCAGCGGGCTTAGCGCGTCCAGCGTCGCGGCCAGCGCCCCGAATCTCGACCGACGCCGCGCAAGCATGCCCGCCGACAAGTCCCCTAAACGCTGCTGCAGGTGTGCAAGCAACATCCGCTTATCCTGCACGAACGCGAGTTGGTCGCGCAGGACGCGCTTTTCGGATAACTGTTGCAGGCGCGCCCGGAGGCGGTGCAGGCGGAGCGTCTCGGACTGCGCCATACGCGCGGCGCTGTCCTGAAACCAGCGGCGCAGGTCGACGCCGTCCGGCACGGCGATTTCCGCCGCGTTCGACGGCGTGGACGCCCGCGCGTCCGCCACAAAGTCCGAAATCGTCACGTCCGGCTCGTGTCCGACCGCCGAAATGACCGGAATCCGGGATTCGTAGATAGCCCGCGCCACCCGCTCGTCGTTGAACGCCCACAAATCCTCCATGGAACCGCCGCCGCGCCCCGTAATCAGCACGTCCGCGACGTTCCAGCGGTTGGCATAGCGAATCGCGCCGACGATTTCGGGCGGGGCTTCCGCGCCCTGCACGCGCACGGGCAGGAGTATCACTTTGGCGATTGGGTAGCGCCGCCGGAGAATGCGTATCATGTCGTGGACGGCGGCTCCCGCCGACGACGTGACAATGGCGATACGCGCCGGGAAGCGCGGCAGGGGCTTCTTGTGGGCGGGGTCAAAGAGGCCTTCCGCGTAGAGTTTCGCCTTTAACTGTTCAAAAGCTATGGCGAGGTCTCCGGCACCCTCCGGCGTCAGCACGTCGCAGTAGAGTTGATAGGAGCCGTCGCGGGGGAACACGGACACCCGCCCCGATACCACGACTTTCATACCGTTTTCGGGGCGGAAACGCAGTCTCGACGCCGCGCCCGCGAACATCACACAGCGCAACGCCCCTTCGGGGTCTTTGAGCGTGAAATAGTGGTGTCCGGACGGGTAAATCTTGTAATTGGACAGTTCCCCGCGTACGTGCAGGCGCTGTAAAACGGGTTCCCTGTCCAGCAACGACTTGATAATGTGGTTTACTTCCGACACGCTGTAGACAGCCTGCTCCATACCGACACCTCCTCCGCGTTAGCGCTCGGCCTCCTGTCTGACGAAACTGCCCAGAATTCCGTTGATAAACCGCACAGTCTCGGGCGTCTCGTACTTCTTGGCAATCTCCACGGCGGAGTTGACCGCCGTGCCGTTCGGGATGTCGGGCATGTACAGAATCTCGTACATCGCCACGCGCATTATCGCCGACGCCACAAGCGGTATCCGCGAGAACTTCCAGCCCACGGAATAGCGCTCAATATCCGCGTCGAGTTCGGCGGCGTGCGCCCCGACGCCCTCCACTACGCGCCGGATATAGTCGCGCTGTTTCGCGCCGGGTGGGTCTCTGTAGAGCGCGTCCTCGTCGGCCAGTCCGGCGAATGTCTCCTTGCTCAGCCGCTCCTCCAAGAGTTCCGGCGTCGGCCTGTCCGTGAAGCTCAGCTCGTAGGCCAGACGGACGGCGATTTCTCGCGCTGTGTCTCTGGTCATAGCGACACGCCGCCCACATGCACGTTGACGGCCTCCACCGGACAGCCCGTCATGGCCTCAATGGACGTGAATACCGCGTTCTGCACGTTCGCCGCCACTTCCGGTATCGGGTGGCCGTACTCGACCATTAAATAAATTTCCACCGACAGCGCGTCCCCGGTCATGTCGATTTTCACGCCCTTGGCGCTCTTCTTGGCGTTCTTGCTGTTCGATACCAGATTTGTGACGCTGTTGCCCATGGCGGTCATCATCCCGGACACGCCCTCGACTTCCCGCACCGCGCCCACGACCACCGCCGCCAGCACTTCCTCGGAAATGTTGACGGTTCCCTTTTCTTCGGGAAGCGTCATGTAGTCCCTGCTTTCAGACATTTTAAAACTCTCCTTCTCCGTGAAACGGCCTCACGCCGTGTAATTGTTCGCGCCATTATACCACATCCCGCCCCGGATTACAACCGCCCCGGCGCGGAAATTCGCCCGACATCAATTCGCCAGACAGACCATGTGGAATGCCCCCAGCGCCCCCAGTTCAATCAGGAAGCCCGACACGCAGTAGGGGGCGATTTCCTCCGCCGCCAGCCGGTCGCGGTCGTACAGCGACCACGCCCGCAGAAAAATTCCCACGCCGCAGAGCAACGCTATCATGACCGCCGTCAGCGTGGCGTGTCCGGAAACCCGAAACCCCGCTTGCACGAACGCCCGGAACAGTAACAGCGCAATCATGAGCAGTACCGTGCAGAACAGGGACGCCGCCGAAAGCCAGTTTTTCCGGGTACGGTTCATGTCACGCGTGGCCAAAAGTCCCAGAAGCCAGCAGCAGAACGGAATCAGAAGCGGCAGAAACATAGCACAACTTCCTTTCGAGAATTGAAGTGTTGACAGGGTTCGCAAAGATTTTGGCAACGATTCTTGACAGCGTTCTTTCCGGGTGCTAATATGGACGTACGCAAAGCCGGAACAAACCGGAACGGTCACACGGAAAGGAGCTGTACCACACATGACAGCAACGCGGAAATGGATGGCGCTGGCGCTGGCAAGCCTGTTCCTGCTGACGCTGGCGGCCTGCGGCGGCGGTACGCCGCAACAGCAACAGGAGCCGAACGCGTCCACAGAGGCCATGATTGAGGCCGAAACCGCCAATCAGCCCACGGAGGCGGACAACGTGGAAATTCCCGACGGGACGCCCGTCGAGGCGGCGTGGATTTACGTGCAGGGCTACGAATGGGGGCCGGGCGTGCCGAAACTCATTCTGGAACTGCCCCAAGCGCCGCAGAGCGTGACGAAAGACGGCGCTTTAGCCGTCACGGCTGGCGTACAGCGCACCGTCACGGAAGTGGGCTTCTCGGACAGCGCCGGGGCGTATACCGACGAACCCTCGAATTACGTTACCATGGAAATGGAGACCACCTATCAAAACAGCGGTTCCCCGTTCACCTATAATG
Organism: Oscillibacter sp.; assembly: GCA_017526785.1. Classification (GTDB taxonomy): domain Bacteria; phylum Bacillota; class Clostridia; order Oscillospirales; family Oscillospiraceae; genus Oscillibacter. The sequence continues at coordinate 152,896 of JAFXQV010000021.1, forward strand.
CCGAAATCTTCATGAATCAGTGGTCGGAAAGTTATCCGGTCGTCGCGTCGGTTGTCGCCGACGGCGTGACCTACGTTGTCAATAAAGACTTGATTGACGCCCGGATTTGCCCGGAGACCGAAGCCTTCTCCAATCGCGGCGAATACAGCGGCTCCTACCAGAACCGCATGACAAAGACGATGGAGGACTATACCCTCCGTTACGCCGCCAACGCGCCGGAAGCCCTTCTCAATGACGGCGTGCAAAACCCGCTGATTATCTGGCTCCACGGTCAGGGCGAGGGCGGCACCGATGTCGACATTGCGCTTATCGGCAACGAAGTCGTGGCACTGAACCGGGAGGAGATTCAATCCCAGTTCACGACGCCCGGCGGCGCGAACGGCGCGTACGTGCTGGCGGTACAGTGCGAGACGTACTGGATGGACGGCGGCGACGGCACCAACAGCGGCGGCGACGTGATGTCGCGCTACACGGAAATCCTCATGGACGCCATTGAGGACTTTGTGCGGAACCACGCCGACATTGACCCGAACCGTATTTATTTGGGCGGCTGTTCCAACGGCGGTTATATGACCGTGAACATGCTGGTAACGTACCCCGATTATTGGGCGGCGGCGTACCCGAACTGCGAGGCGTACGCGTGGGCTGTGTTCGAGAGGGACGCCGACGGCAACTATACCCGCGACGAGAATAACGGCTACGTCCTCACCGCCGAGCGCTGGATGACCGATGAAAAGATTCAGGCCATTAAGGACATTCCCATTTGGTTTGTGCAGGCGCGTCAGGACCCCGTCGTGAATCCTATGCTCTTCTCCATGCCGACCTACCGCGCCCTGTTGCAGGCGGGAGCCGAAAACGCGTGGTATTCCATGTTCGACACCGTACCCGGCACCGACGACCCCTCCGCCGAGTATATGGCGCATTTCGCGTGGGTATACACGTTCAACAACCAAGTGACGGGCGTGCAGAACCGCGACGCCGTCCGGGAAGGCCCCGAAGATGAAATCATGGGCTTTGTCCCCGACAACAACGGCGGCGGCGCGGAAAAGGCCTCCGACGCCAACGGCACCTATGACAACCTCTTCGCGTGGATGAACGCACAGAAGAAAGCGTAATCAGCGAAAGCCCCTCTCCGGCGACGGGAGGGGCTTTGATTATGCCCAATTTAAGAAATTGATTTTCACGGGACAGTCCCCTGTTTTCTGTTAGTCTTCCTCCTCCGATTCCTGCCACGTCAGCCAGCCGCCCGTGATAACGTTTCGGTCAAAGACCATGTTACCGGGCTTTCCGTTGAAATCGGGTTTGAGCGTGGTTTCAAACGAACAGGCCGAATCCCCGCCCCAGTCGGAACTCTCCCGGACTTCCAAGAAGATTGAGCCGTCCGCGTTCAGGCGTCCAGACACGCACTTCACGGGCATGTAGTTCGTATCCCCGGCCATTTGGAAGTAACCCGCGTACTTTTCAGAATAGTACAGGGGGATATCGTTCCCGGCCAGCCTGAAATGTTCCAGCGTGTAGCCCGTGCGGCGTTCCAGAATTTTACTGGCCGCGTCATAGGGAATGAAAACAATGTCGGTATAGGCTTCCGCGAGGCCGTTGGCGTCGAGAAACGCTTGCGTCATTTCGTCCGTGGGATACTCGCCGACGCCCGCGCCGCTGTAGAACACAAAGATTAAATCCGCCTCCAGCGGCGTGTCGTAACTCGACATAAGAAAGCCGTTACAGTCCGCCTTGCACAGAAATTTACTCCATTTCTGTAACTCCACGTCTGTCAAGTCCCGCGCTTCCGGTTCAGGCGTTGCTACGGAGTCCGGCGTTTCCCCGGAATCGGGCGCGGGTACCGCGACAGAATCCGGTTCGGGTACTTCGGCGACATTCGGCACGATTTCGGGCGCTTCGACGGTATCCGGTGCCGTCCCGGAATCCGGCGCTTCGGCGGTATCCGGTGCCGTCCCGGAATCTGGCGTTTCGGCGATGTCCGGCACCGACACGGAATCCCGCACTTCCGGTGCTGACGGCCTTTCTCCGCACGCCGTCAGCGTGACAAGCAATAGCACACAAGTTGCTATGTAAGCGTATCGTCTCATAATGACCCTCCCGCCACGGTATCCGACAAGGAACGCGTTGATTATACCCCGCCTCCTAACTTTTGACAAGGGGAAAACGGGTCAAAAATTCTCGACCTGCGCGGTTGAAAGTTCCAAAGCCTTCTTTGTCATGCGTCTGCGTCCGCGTAAATCCGGACTTCCGGGGCGGCCGTGTTGTGTAGTCAGGAAATAGAGGGCGGATGACTTCCGCATTTTTCCATAAACCTGCAAAGGAATTTTCCATTACAGCGTGGATTTTACAGGGGGCGTCGGGGAATTTTACCGGGTTTTCGGGATTGTATCACCTTTTTTTCCAATCTGTAGCTGTTCATTCACAATTTGTTTACGAATTGTAACGGGAAATCCTCTTGACAAGTTTTTGTTTTTCATGTAAACTGTAAAGCGTCTTGTAAAGGTGTGAAACTTCACAGAAATGAGGCGATTTACCAGTGAAAAACCAGACGTACAGAATGTCCATGCTCTATGATTTTTACGGGGAGTTGCTGACCCCCCGTCAGAAGGAGTTTTTCGACCTTTACTACAATGAAGACCTGTCCCTCGCCGAAATCGCCGAGAACAACGGCATTACGCGGCAGGGCGTGCGGGATGTCATTGTCCGCGCCGAGAATGCCATGCAGGAAATCGAGGACAAGACCGGGATTATTAAGCGCTTCCAGTCCCAGCGGCCTTTGCTGGATGAAATCACCGCTTCGGCCGTGAAAATCAAGGAGCTGAACGCGTTGCAGTATTTTGACCCGCAAATCAGCGAGCTGGCCGACCGGATTGCCGACGACGCCGGAACCTTAAAGGAGTGATAACATGGCCTTTGAGGGCTTGACGGAGAAACTCAGCGCGGCGTTCAAGCGTCTGCGCGGAAAGGGACGCCTGACCGAAAAGGATGTCCGGGACGCCATGCGGGAAGTACGGCTGGCGTTGCTGGAAGCCGATGTCAGTTACAAAGTCGTCAAGGACTTTGTGGCGACGGTGACGGAGCGCTGCGTAGGCACGGACGTGCTGGACAGCCTGACGCCCGCCCAGCAGGTCGTGAAAATCGTCAACGAGGAACTGACACAGCTAATGGGCGGCGCGACGGCGAAACTCTCCACGGCACCGAACGGCCCCACGGTCGTGATGATGGTTGGCCTACAAGGCGCGGGCAAGACCACGACCACGGCGAAACTCGCCGGGATGTTGCGCAAGCAGAACGGCCGACGGCCGTTGCTGGCGGCCTGCGACGTGTACCGCCCGGCGGCTATTGAGCAGTTGCGGGTCGTGGGAGGCCAGTTAGATATTCCCGTGTTCGACGAGGGGCAGGGCAACCCCGTCAAAATCGCCGAACACGCTTTGAAAGAGGCCAGAGACCACGGTTATGACCTTGTGTTTCTGGACACCGCCGGACGCCTGCACGTCGACGAGGCCTTAATGGACGAGTTGAAGCGCATGAAGCAGGCCGTACACCCGCAGGAGATTCTACTGGTCGTCGACGCCATGACCGGACAGGACGCCGTGAACGCGGCGACCGCATTCGACGAGGCATTAGGCATTGACGGCGTGGTACTCACGAAGCTGGACGGCGACGCCCGGGGCGGCGCGGCGCTGTCGATACGTGCCGCGACGGGCAAGCCCGTCAAGTTCGTCGGCACGGGCGAAAAGCTCGACATGATTGAGCCGTTTTACCCGGACAGAATGGCGTCTCGCATTCTGGGCATGGGCGACATGCTCTCCCTGATTGAGAAGGCCGAGGCCGCCTACGACGAGAAGCAGGCCGCCAAATTAGAAGCCAAACTCCGCAAAAACCAATTTACGTTGCAGGACTACTACGAACAACTCCACCAAATGCGCAACATGGGCAATTTAAGTAACCTGCTGGGACTTCTCCCCGGCGAGCTGGGGCGGCAGTTGCAAGGCGCGAACATCGACGAGAAGCAGTTCACGCGGACGGAGGCCATTATACAGTCCATGACGATGGAGGAGCGCGAGAACCCGCAGATTTTAGGCGCGAGCCGGAAACGGCGCATTGCCGCCGGGTGCGGGCAGGAAGTGGCGGACGTCAACCGGCTTCTGAAACAGTACGAGATGTTACAGCAGTTGACCCGGCAGATGACCGGAAAAGGCGGGCGCGGCGGATTCATGCCGCCCGTCGTACGCGGCGGAGCGCCGCGCGGTGCCGGGAAAATGTACGGATTCGGGCGGAAAAAGCGCCTGAAGTGACAACCTAATGTATATAAGCGTCTTTCGCACGTTTATAAATATTCCGTCTTTCCGTATGGATTGACTTTTTTGGAGGTTTACCATGGTTAAAATCAGACTGCGCCGCATGGGCGCGAAAAAAGCACCCTTCTACCGCGTCGTCGTGGCGGATTCCCGCTTTCCGCGTGACGGACGCTTCATCGAGGAATTAGGCACCTACAATCCCTGCGTGTCCCCGGCGGAAATCAAGCTCGACACCGAGCGCGCCAAGGCGTGGATTAAGTCCGGCGCACAGCCCACGGATACTGTCCGCTCCCTGCTGAAAAAGGTCGAGGTTCTGACCTGATTCCGGAGGACGCATGAAAGATTTACTAATCTACATTGCGCGGAACCTTGTGGAACATCCCGACGCCGTCAGCGTGACGGAAGTCCAGCGCGACCAAGAGGTGACGCTGGAACTGCGCGTGGCACCCGACGACATGGGAAAGGTCATCGGGCGGCAGGGACGCATTGCCCGCGAAATCCGGAAACTTATCTACGCCTGCGGCCAGCGTGCCGGGCAGCGGGTTTCCGTGGACATCGTGGACTGAGGTTTCAGGGAAGTCTTTCCGGCTTCGTGCCGGGAGGCTTTCCGCCGTTTTCGGAGGAATTGGGGAAATCTTATGGCGGTTTATCTCACGGGCGACACCCACCGGGATTTCTCCCGGTTTCAGGAGGACACTTTCCCGGAACAGTCCGCGTTACAAAAAACGGATTACGTGGTCATATGCGGCGACTTCGGCGGCGTCTGGGACGGCAGTCCCGAGGAAGCCGCGCTGTTGGACTGGCTCGACGCCCGCCCCTTTACGACGCTGTTCGTCTCCGGCAATCACGAGAACTACACGCGCCTGTCGATGTACCCGGTTGAGGAGTGGCACGGCGGCCTGACGCGTCCTATACGGCCGTCAATCCGCTTGTTACAGCGTGGGCAGATATTCGACCTCGACGGCAAGCGCTTCTTCACGATGGGCGGGGCAAGCAGTCGGGACATCCCGGTTTTGGAACGTGCCGACCCGCTGTTTGTTGTCCGGCGGAAGTGGCACGAGTACCGGAAGAACGTCTACTGGATACGCGGGGAAACGTGGTGGCCGGAGGAGTTGCCGTCCGGGGACGAGTACCGCGCCGCCCGGGAGGCGCTGGAACGCGCCGCGTGGTCTGTGGACTACATCGTGACGCATTGCGCGCCCACGTCCGTTCAGAACCTGTTCGACCTGAAAGAGGCGCAGGCGACAGGCTCCTATCTGGTCAATGAGCTGACGGATTTTCTGGAAGAGGTCTCCCGGAAGTGTACGTTTGACTGCTGGTTTTTCGGACACTATCACGGCAACTACGTCATTGAAAACCGCTACATACTCCTCTATGACCGTATCATCCGGCTGGAAACATGACGCGGGGCGGCTGACTGAGACAAAGACAAGAAATTTTCCGTGCAAGTCTTTCCAAGGTGTCGGCCTCTGCCGATACAAAGAGTAGAGGCAACACCACCCGGACACACGGAAAGGAGGCGCGGCGCGATGAACTTCGTGACGGCGGGAACCCTGCATAACTACACAAAAGCCATGTCCATGCAATTGCGCTGGAAACTCAAAGAGCGGAGCGGAAACGTGAGCGCCCACCCGGATTCCCTTGAATCCGCACAGCCGGCGGCGGGCGCGGACGACAAGTTAAAAGAAGTCATGGAAAAGGTCTACGCCGGGAAAAAACTCAGTCGCGAGGAAAAGGCCTATCTCAAGGAGAAGTCGCCCGAACTCTACGCGCAGATTGAGGCCGCCGAGCGTGAGGATAAAGCCTATGAAGCGGAGTTGAAACGATGCCGGACAAAAGAGGAAGTCCAGCGCGTCAAAACGTCGCATATGGGCGCGGCGCTTACACGCGTACACGACACCATGCACAATTCCGCCATTCCCAAAGAAAAGAAACTGGAAATTCTGACCGTGGAGAAATACCGGAGCGGCAAACTGGAGGCACGGACGCGAAAATTTGTCCGGAGTGCCGAATATCACCAACTCCCGACAGATATTGAAAAGGCCAGCGCCGAGCGAGAGGAACGCGAGACGGAAGAAGCGCGGCAAGACATGGCAAAGCCGGAACCGTACGCCGCGCAAAAGACCGACAACAAACCGGAATCGGAAACGGTAAAGAAAGTGCGCCGCGCAAAACGGCGCACGGGTCTGGCGGCTTACGAGGCCGCCGTAGAGGCCTTGCCGGACACCTCCCCTGAAATTGATATCGAAGCGTGACTATAATTAGGGAGAGGGCGTCTTATCCAAGCACAAGTAAAAATTTTTTGAAAAAAGGTATTGACAAACGGCGTTAGGTGTGGTAACTTATGCAAGCTGTCCGGGAGGGTAGCGGGAAAAGATACCAGTCCGGCGTTGGGTGTCGGAACGGCTCGAAAAAATTTTTGAAGAAATTCAAAAAAGGCTTGACAAACGGCTTGTGATGTGGTATCTTAGATAAGCTGTCCGCGAGAACAGCGGCTGACAACAGAACACTGGCCGGACGGCCTCGAAAAAAGTTTCAAAAAAACTTGAAAAAGGGGCTTGACAAACGGCTGGATATCTGCTATACTGACGCTTGTTCCGCAAACGCGGCGTGTACCTTGTAAATTAAACAACGTAACGAAAAGAAAGCACCATACGAACACGGTTCTATGGAGATTTCACGAAATGTCCGAAAGGGCGGTTTCAAGAAAGAAGCA